>DBFSET010000017.1:0-68180 GCA_048416615.1 Collinsella sp.
GAACGACTTTTTTAACGAGGACCTGCTGTGCGCGCTTGCTGGCGTTGCCGGCGAGGACAACGTGCTGATGAGCGAGCCCATGCGCGAGCACACCACGTTTAAGATCGGCGGCCCGGCCGACGTCTTTGTCACGCCCGATACTGAGCAGGGCCTCGTCGCCACGCTCGATACCTGCTATCGCTGCGACCTGCCGCTTACCATCGTGGGCAACGGCTCCGACCTGCTCGTCGGCGACAAGGGCATCCGTGGCGTCGTCGTGGCGCTGGGCGAAGGCCTCTCCGACATTACGGTCGACGGCACGCACGTCACGGCGGCGGCCGGCGCCTTGCTTTCCGATGTCGCCGCGGCGGCAGCCGAGGCCGGTCTCACCGGCATGGAGCCCATCTCGGGCATCCCCGGATCGGTCGGCGGCGCCTGCTACATGAACGCCGGTGCCTACGGTGCCTGCATGGCCGATGTGCTGGAGTCCGTACGCGTCTACAAACCCGCTCGCCAGCTCGACGACGGCACCCGCGGCAGCGGCAATATCATTGAGTTCGATGTCGATGAGCTCAACCTGGGCTATCGCAAGAGCCGCATTGCCGACGACGGCTTCATCGTGCTTTCGGCCACCTTCAATCTCGCTCCGGGCAACGCCGCGATGATCAAGGCCGACATGGACGACTACCGCCAGCGCCGCGAGGACAAGCAGCCGCTCGACATGCCGAGTGCCGGCTCCACTTTCAAGCGCCCCGAGGGCTACTTTGCCGGCAAGCTCATCATGGACGCCGGCCTGCGAGGACACGCCGTTGGCGGCGCGCAGGTGAGCGAGAAGCACTGCGGCTTCATCGTCAACGCCGACCACGCCACCGCCGCCGATGTCGACGAACTCATCCGCCACATCCAGGCAACCGTCAAAGACCAATTCAACGTAGACCTAGAACCCGAAGTCCACCGAGTAGGCGAATTTTTATAAAAAGAAGGCCCCGAAAGGGGCCTTCACTTTCTTTAATTCAGATAAACCAGTCCGGTGTGTGACGTATTGGACCCGAGAGGTCCGTGGCTGCCCGAAAGGCATTAGGTTGATCGCGAGTTCCGCACGAGCCGGAGAGCACTTAATGTGCTCTCCGTGCGAGTCAGGACTGTCCGAGCTGGCGACCTTATATATTTGCCCTCCCCGGGGCTCCTCGCCCGAACCCCTCAGCTAGTTCTTCAGCGAGTTCAGCGGTGCCGGGAAGCGTCCACCGCGGTGGGCAAGCACGGTGCCGGCGTTGGGGTTCACCGGCATGATGGGCGCACGGCCAAACAGGCCGCCGTACTCGACGCAGTCGCCCACGCCCTTGCCAATGGCGGGAATCACGCGGACGGCCGTGGTCTTGTTGTTGATGACGCCGATAGCCATCTCGTCGGCGATGATGCCGGCGATGGTCTCGACCGGGGTGTCACCGGGGATGGCGATCATGTCCAGGCCGACGGAGCATACGCAGGTCATGGCCTCGAGTTTCTCGAGCGAAAGCGCGCCAGCCTCGACGGCGGCGATCATGCCGGCGTCCTCGGACACGGGGATAAAGGCGCCAGAGAGACCGCCCACACTGGAGCTGGCCATGACGCCGCCCTTCTTGACGGCATCGTTGAGCATGGCGAGCGCGCAGGTCGTGCCGGGGCCTCCGCAGGTGCCCACGCCGATAATCTCGAGGATGCGCGCGACGGAGTCGCCGATGGCAGGCGTGGGAGCCAGCGACAGGTCGACAATGCCCTTCTCGACACCCAGGCGATGGGCGGCCTCGCGGCTCATGAGCTCGCCGGCGCGGGTGATCTTAAAGGCGGTCTGCTTAATCTTTTCGGCGACTTCCATCATCGATGCGGAATCGGGCAGCGTCTCCAGGGCTGCGGCCATAACGCCGGGGCCCGAAACGCCTACGTTGATGACGGCGTCGGCCTCGCCACCGCCGTGGACGGCGCCCGCCATAAACGGGGAGTCCTCGACCATATTGGCAAAGCAGACAAACTTGGAAGCGCCGACGGAGTCCTGGTCGGCCGTGAGCTTAGCGGCGTCGATGATGGTCTGCGCAGCCATGAGTACGGCGTCCATGTTGATGCCGGCACGCAGACTGGCGACGTTGACGCTGGAGCAGACGCGGCTCGTGGTGGCGAGCGCCTGCGGGATGGACTGGATGACGCGGCGGTCGGCGTCGCCGATGCCCTTCTGGACGAGCGCGGAGAAGCCACCCAGGTAGTCGATGCCGAGGGTCTCGGCCGCGCGGTCGAGGGCATGCGCGATGGGGGTGAGGTCCTCATCCTTGCAGCACGCGGCGATCTGCGCCACCGGGGTGACGGAGACGCGCTTGTTGACGATGGGGATACCGTACTCGCGCTCGAGGTTCTCGGCTGTCTCGACCAGGTGCTCAGCCGTGTGCGTCACGTGGTCGTAGATCTTCGTGCACATGCGGTCGAGGTTCTCGTCGCCGCAACCCATGAGCGAAACACCCATGGTGATGGTCCTGATGTCGAGGTTCTGCTCCTCAACCATGCCGCGGGTTTCCGCGATTTCTGCGGGCGTGATCGCCATCCTTGCGCTCCTATCTGCCAAAACGAGCATAGTCTTATCTATTCTAACGTGCCGCACGTGCCAAGTGGCGCATGCGGCACGTTTTGATGCTCGGTTGTTTCCGTTGTGTTACTGCCCAAAGACCTCTTCGGCGATACGAGCGCTTTCGGCGGCATCCTTGGCGTAGTAGTCAGCGCCGATCTGCTTGGCATATTCGGGGGTGAGTACGGCGCCGCCCACGATGATCTTGACGCCCGGCACCTCGGCATGAAGCAGCTTGATGGTCTCTTCCATGGCCACGACGGTGGTGGTCATAAGCGCCGAAAGGCCGACGAGCTTAATGTCGCGCTCCTTGACGGTCTTAAGCACCTCTTGCGGATCGACGTCGCGACCCAGATCAAAGACGGTGTAGCCGTAGTTGTCGAGCAGCATCTTAACGATGTTCTTACCGATATCGTGGATGTCACCTTTAACGGTGGCCACGCAGATCTTACCCTTGTCGGCAATCTCGCCGGCGGGCATCAGGCGCTTGATGGTGTCGAAGCCCACGCGTGCGGCCTCGGCCGAGGCCATGAGCTGCGGCAGGAAGAACTTGCCCTGGTCGAAGAGGACTCCGACCTCGTCGAGGGCGGGGATAAAGTGATTGTTGATGAGGTCCATAGCGTCGTGGTTGGCCAGCAGGCGCTCGGTCTCGGCTGCGATTTCGCCCTTGCGGCCCGAGACGACCATGTGGCGGATGGGATCGTCATCGGCGATTGCAGTGGTGCTTGCGGTAGGCGCGGCATCGCTCGATGCTGACTGGGCGGCCGCCGGGTTCGCGGCGATCTTATACGGGTCGGTCCAGTCGGCGTAGCGCTCGATGTATCCGGTCGAGCCCTCATCCTCAACGCTCAGGACGCGATAGCTGTAGACGGTATCCATAAAGCGCTTGGAGCCCGGGTTCATAATGGGGGCGTCCAGGCCCGCGCCAAAGGCGGCGGCCAAAAAGACCGAACCTAGCAGAGGACGGGCGGGCAGGCCAAAGCTGATGTTCGACACGCCGAGCGCGCATTTGACGCCCAGGCGCTCCTTGCACAGGGACATGGCGCGCAGGATCTGTTCGGCCTGGCGCTGGTTGGTCGAGGCGGTCATGACCAGGCAGTCGATAAGGATGCGGTCCGGGCCGATGCCGTAACGGGCGGCTTCGGCCACAATGCGCTCGGCGATGGCATAGCGTGCCTCGGCGGTATCCGGGATGCCGCCCTCGTCGAGCGTGAGGCCGACGACGTTGGTGCCGTAGTGGGCGACCAGCGGAAAAATCTCATCCATGATCTGCTGTTTGCCATTGACCGAGTTGATGATGGGCTTGCCGGCGTAGCGACGTACGGCGGCCTCGACGGCGGCGGGGTCGGTGGAGTCGATCTGCAGCGGCAGCAGCGTGGAACCTTGGAGCTGCTCGGTCGCTTGCTGGATGACCTTGACCTCGTCGATCTCGGGCAGGCCCACGTTGACGTCCAGGATGTCGGCGCCCTGCTCCTGCTGGCTGATGCCCTGGCTCACGACGTAGTCCAGGTCGCCGTCGCGTAGGGCCTGCTGCAGGCGCTTTTTGCCGGTGGGGTTGATGCGCTCGCCGATGACGGCGATCTTGTGGCCGTCGCAGGGGAGGTCCACGACCGTCTGGGCGCTCGTGACTGACATGCTGGGCTTGCGGTGCCGCGGGCTGGGCGTGTGGTTATCGATGAGGGTGCGAAGCGCCGCCATGTGCGCGGGCGTGGTACCGCAGCATCCGCCGACGACGCTCACGCCGTCCTCGATCATGCCGGCGACGGCCTCGGCGTACTCGGGTGCCTGGATATCAAAGACGGTATCGCCGTCATCGTCCACGCGGGGCAGTCCCGCATTGGCCTGCACCATAACGGGCTTGTCGGTGACGGTGAGCATACGCGCGGCGAGTCCTCGGAGCTCGGCCGGGCCCTGGCTGCAGTTGATGCCCAGGACGTCGGCGCCGATGGCGTCGAGCGTGATGGCGGCCACTTCGGGGCTCGTACCCAGGAACGTGCGACCGTCTTCCTCAAAGGTCATGGTGGCAAAGACGGGCAGGTCGGAATTCTCGCGGCAGGCGAGGACGGCCGCCTTGATCTCGGCAAGGTCGGTCATGGTCTCGATAATAAAGAGGTCCACGCCCGCAGCGACGCCGGCGCGCACCTCCTCGGCAAAGAGGTCGTAGGCCTCGTCAAAGCTCAGGGTGCCCAGGGGGCGAAGCAGCGCGCCGATGGGACCGATATCGCCGGCGACGTAGCGGGCTCCGGCCTCGCGGGCGCAGGTGACGGCCGCGGCAAAGACGTCTGCCACGGTGGCGGCGCCGTCGAGCTTGTGGGTGTTGGCGCCAAAGGTGTTGGCGGTGATCACGTCGCAGCCGGCCTCGACGTACTGACGCTGAATATCGCTAATGACCTGGGGCTCCTCAAAGTTGAGCAGCTCGGGCAGGGCGCCTGCCTTCATGCCGGCGGCCTGCAGCATGGTGCCCATGCCGCCGTCAAACAGCAGGTGCCCGGTGCCCTCGATGGTGGCGCGCAGGCGATCGTCCTTAATGTGCAGGTCGTCGATCGTGCGCGTTTTGTACGCGGCACCGTTGCGGCGTGCGGCATCAACGGGTGCCGCCAGCGCGGCACCGTCCAGATCATGAGTGATAAGCGGAGTAAACATCGATGGCTCCTAATGGCTGGAATAGCAGGTGGTGTGGGCGGCGCGGAAGCGGCAGTGCTCACGCATGCGGCAGATATTGCAGGTGGGGCGGCTCTGGGCGTCGTGGACCTCGCCGTCAAACAGGCCGATCACCGCGGTCACGCTCTTGGTGGGCATGAGCAGACTGGTGGGGGTGACGGTAAGTCCAATGAGGCGCGTGGCGTTGAGTGCATCCACGATCGAGCGCTGGGCAGAGAGCGGGCAGTCGCCATAACCGGGACTGAAGCGCCAGTTGCCGGCGAGCCCGTGTGCGGCGGCCGCGGCCTTGACTTGCTGGTCCATCTGCTCGACGGCGGCTTCTACATAGGCAGAGCATGCGGCGTCGAGCACGGCGCCTTCCAGAGGTTGCTGGGTTCCGGTGGTTCGCAGGCGGCGTTCGGCAGACATCCCGAGGGTACATGCCATGAGCGCCGCCAGGCGGGCGTCTTTGAGATGTCGATAGATATCACGACCCCGCAGCTCAACATTGGTGCCAACCAAGCGGATGCAGGGCTCGCCCTGCTCGTCGACGCCCGTGGCATCGACGGCAAACACGCGTCGCACGCCGCGGGGCTCGATATCCAGCTCTAGGCGCTCGACCACAAGCTCAATTCGTCGTGACAGCTCGGGCTCAATCTGCTGGCCGCCGTAGCCCAGATACCGCAGCATCTCGGCACGGTCGACACGAGGGTGGCGGGCAGCGTCGATACGGTAAAGCGCCGGCGACGCAAGGTCGGCCGGCACTTCAGCAACGGTTGTATCGACGTGCGGTTTTTCCATTACCCCAGGCGCTCCATAATGGTCGCGGCGATTGCAGGACGGTTCATAGTGTACAGGTGCAGGCCGTCGGCGCCGTGCTCCTTAAGGTCGCAAAGCTGACGAGCAGCATAATCTACACCGGCTGTCTGCAGGCTCTCGGGGTCGTTCTCGTACTTGGCGAGGATCTTGATGACGGGGGAGGGCAGCGACGCGCCGCACATAAAGACCATGCGGCTGATCTGCGACTTGCCCATAAACGGCATGATGCCCGCGGTAATGGGCACGGTGATGCCGGCCTTGTCGGCAAGCTCGCGGAAGCGATAGAAGCACTCGTTATCAAAGAAGAGCTGTGTCACAAAGAAGCTTGCGCCGGCATCTTGCTTTTGCTTGAGGTGCTCGACCGAGACGTTGAGGTCCTCGCAGGCAATGTGGCCCTCGGGGTAGGCTGCGGCGCCCACGCAAAAGCCGGCGTCGACGAGCTCGGGGATGAGGTCGCGGGCGTAGGCGTAGTCCGAGGCGGGCTTGTCGTCCTCAGTCGCGCCAGCGGGAAGATCACCACGCAGGGCCAGGATGTTTTCAACGCCGGCGGTGCGATACTCGTCAATCTTGGCGGCGATGTCGGCGTGGGTGCGGCCCACGCAGGTGAGATGCGCTACCGAGGGCGTATCGAATTCGCTCGAAATCATATGCGCGATGGGGGCGGTGGTGGTACCGTTGCCCGAGCCGCCGGCCGAGCAGGTGACCGAGACAAAGCTCGGCGAAAGCTTGCACAGATTGCCTGCCACTTCGCGAGCCGTGTCGAGGGTTAGCTCGCCCTTGGGCGGGAACATCTCAAACGAAACGGGTGCGGTGCCCTGGGATGCTGCCTGCTTAAAAACCTCGTCGACGCGCATATCGTGCTCCTTTAGATACGTAATAGTGCGATGTGTTGTAAGGATTCTACAGCACCACTGTGCCACGATGGAGTTTCACTCGCTATTTGGGGATACCAATCAAAGATGCTTCGCTATCGGCATTTTCTATAACAGGGCGGTCAATGTAGGATGGGGCTATATTGAATGGTATCTGATACGAAATACCAGTTAATAAAGCCCCGTCCCAAATTGACTACCCTTAAACCATGGGGAGAGGTCTGCAATTTATGCAGTTGATTGGCTGTTGAGGGTGGCAACACCGCCTCGATAGGGTAACCTCATTGATTGGTTTCGTGACAGCAACATAACGGTAATGTCGCGGAAACACGACGAGCCTAATCTATGACTCGTTCGTTAGTAATCAACACCGCATCTCACGCGGTGCCGATACGAAGGGAGTTCCGTATGGCCGATCTTACTGACCGCTTCGGGACCATGGTGTTCTCTGAGGAAGTCATGAAGGACTACCTCCCCAAGGACATTTGGAAGCGCCTTGCTGCAACCCTCGAGGGCGGTGAGCCGCTCGACCTGGATGTGGCCAACGCCGTTGCCCACGCCATGAAGGTCTGGGCCATCTCCAAGGGCGCGACGCACTACGCGCACTGGTTCCAGCCGCTTTCGGGCATTACTTCCGAGAAGCACGACAGCTTCCTCGAGCCCAACCACGACGGCACCGCCATTACCAAGTTTACGGGCAAGAACCTCATCCAGGGCGAGCCCGATGCCTCCAGCTTCCCCAACGGCGGCTTGCGTGCCACCTTCGAGGCCCGTGGCTACACCGCCTGGGATCCCACCAGCCCCGCTTTTATCAAGGACGATGTCCTGTGCATCCCCACGGCTTTCTGCTCCTACACAGGCGAGGCCCTGGACAAGAAGACCCCGCTGCTGCGCTCCATGACCGCGCTCTCGCGTGAGTCCAAGCGCGTTTTGGCGCTGTTTGGCAAGACCCCCAAGAAGGTCGTTCCTTCCGTGGGCGACGAGCAGGAGTACTTCCTGATCAAGAAAGACGCTTACCGCAAGCGCAGGGACCTGGTCATCACCGGCCGCACCCTCTTTGGTGCTGCTCCCTGCAAGGGCCAGGAGCTCGAGGAGCACTACTTTGGTGCTATCCGTCCCACCGTCTCGGCCTATATGAAGGACCTGGACGATGAACTGTGGGCGCTTGGCATTCCCGCCAAGACCAAGCACAACGAGGTCGCTCCCTGCCAGCATGAGCTCGCCCCTGTCTATGGCGAGGTCAACGAGGCCATCGACCAGAATCTGGTTATGATGGAGAAGATGAAGCTCATCGCCTCCCGTCCCGACTTGGTCTGCCTGCTCCAGGAGAAGACCTTCGAGGGCATCGACGGTTCGGGCAAGCACAACAACTGGTCGCTTGGCACCGAGTCCGAGAACCTGCTCGATCCGGGCGACACCCCGCTCGACAACCTGCAGTTCATTGTCTTCCTCACCGCGGTGATCGAGGCCGTCGATAACTATCAGGAGCTCCTGCGTGCTTCCGTTGCCTCGGCCGGCAACGATCATCGTCTGGGCGCCAACGAGGCTCCTCCGGCGATTATGTCCATCTTCCTTGGCGACCAGCTTACCGAGGTCGTCGAGAAGATCATCGATGGCAAAGCTTCCGTCCATGCCACGCGCGGCGTGCTCGACCTGGGTGCCGACACCCTGCCCAAGCTGATGCAGGACAACACCGACCGCAACCGCACCTCCCCGTTCGCCTTCACCGGCAACAAGTTCGAGTTCCGTGCCTGCGGCTCCGAGCAGAACGTCTCCGACTCCAACCTGGTGCTCGATGCCGCCGTGGCCAAGTCGCTCAAGTCCTTCGCCGACGCGCTCGAGGGTACGCCCGAGGATAAGTTCCAGGACGCTGCGCTCGAGTACTGCAAGAAGGTCCTGACCGACCACCAGCGCATCCTGTTCTCCGGTGACGGCTACTCAGATGAGTGGCCCGTCGAGGCCGAGAAGCGCGGCCTTGCCAACAACAAGACCACGGCCGACGCCCTGCCCGCTTTTGTTTCCGATAAGGCTATCGCGCTCTTTGAGGAGACGGGTGTCCTGACCAAGGCCGAGGCCCAGTGCCGTTACGACTGCAAGCTCGAGAAGTACAACAAGCTCATGAACATCGAGGCTACCACGATGGTTCGCGAGGCGCGTCGTACCTATCGCCCGGTCATTACCGCCTACGCCACCAAGGTCGCTAAGGGCCTCGAGACTATTCGTGCCGCCGGTGCTGAGGCCGCCATGCAGTGCGAGCAGAACACGCTCAACAAGCTCTGCAACGGCATCACCGCCATTAACGACTCCATCAAGGCGCTCGACGCCGTGCATCAGAAGGCCGAGGCCCTCGATGGCCAGGAGCAGGCCAACGTGTATGCACACGAGGTCGTTCCCGCTATGGATACGCTGCGTGCCGCCGTGGATGCCATGGAGGAGATCGTGGCCGCCGACTACTGGCCGGTCCCGACCTACGACGACATCCTGTTCTACGTGTAGAACGTAACTGACATATCGTCACGGTATTGAGCCGGGGTCCGCATCTCGCGGACCCCGGCTTTTTGATTGCGAAGGACGCTTTGGAGTCCGTTTTGCAACTGATTCACCCACGCAATAAGGGGTCGTGGGCAAAAAACGTCAAATATGAGTACTGTCACAAGTCCCGTAGCATTATCTTTTTGCAAAATATGCTGTGTTACGCAACATATGTCCAAGTACTTAGCTGATGAAGGCCTGCAATTCTTCCGCCGTAGGACCCCTGGCGTTTAAATCGCCTTCTGATGGCATGAAATCGCTGTTACTAAATTGGTAACAGTACTCATATTTGCTATTTTTTGCCCACAGGCCCTTGGATGACAGTGTGATTTAATGCCCTCGGGGTTCGAATCCCGGCGTTAGGGTAGAAAAAAGCCCGTCACCGCGGGGGTAACGGGCTTCTCGTTTCAAATGGTGCCCCCAGCGGGATGTCCGCGTGCGGCTGGCGCCGCCCGCATTCGCTGCGTCGCTTCGCTCCTTGCGTGCTGCGCTGGAAAACGCTTGCGCGTTTCCTCAGCTCCGCACCCTGTCGGGTTCGAATCCCGGCATATCGGTAGCAAAAAGCCCGTCACCGCGTGGGCAACGGGCTTCTCGATTTAAATGGTGCCCCCAGCGGGATTCGAACCCGCGATATCCACCTTGAAAGGGTGGCGTCCTTGGCCGCTAGACGATGGGGACAGCGGGAAAGAGTATAGCAGACTTTTTTACCGGCGCGTATATCGTTGGCAAACTGGAAAACCACCACAAAGGAGTAGGCTTCTATTCCGATTTTCAAATATCTCAATCTGTAAAATCTGGGCGGGCAAATCGGCTCTATGTGTTACAGATCGAGACAGACGGCTGACGTCGGGGGTGAACGTCTCATTCTGTAACAGTAAGACGACTTTTAACGGTCTAGATGTTACAGATTGAGACAAACCGCCGGGACGGGTCAAAACCACCACAAAGGTGCCTGTCCCTTTGTGGTGGTGAGGTGCTAGGGGAGCAGCTTCATGGCTGCGTCGTGGGCGGCGTGCTCGTAGGTGTCGTCGAGGGGCTTGAGCGGCAGCAGGGCTGTGGCCTGCGCATCGCCGCGGTGCTCGAGGGCGTGGGCGATGAGCCAGTCGGCGAGTTCAGGGTTCTTGGGTAGCGCTGGTCCGTGCAGGTACGTGCCGATGACGCCCTTGTAGATGATGCCCTCAAAGCCATCGTCGCCGTTGTTGCCGGTGCCCGTGACGACGGACGTTCCGAGCGGCGTGGCATCTGCGTCGAGCAGAGTGCGGCCGCCGTGGTTCTCGAATCCCACAAAGGGCTCGGGCGCCAGGTCGGTCTTGACGGCGACGTTGCCGATCAGGCGGTCAGAACCGCGCACGGTTTCGGCGGAAATGACACCCAGACCTTCGATGCGATTCTCGCCCATGTAGTATGAACGACCGAGCAGCTGGTAGCTACCGCAGATGGCAAGCAATGAGCCACCATCTTCAACATAGGACGCGACCTTGTCTTTTTGAGCGAGCAGCTCGTGTGCCACGGCCAGCTGGTCGCGATCGGAGCCGCCGCCCATCATGACGATGTCGGCGTCGGTGAGATCGAGCGACTCGCCCATGCGGACCTCGTCCACGCGAACGGGGATGCCGCGCCAGGCGCAGCGGCGCTCGAGGGCGATGACATTGCCGCCGTCGCCGTAGAGGTTGAGGGCATCGGGGTACAGATAGACGATGCGCAGGGGGCGCGAAAGCTCGGTCGGCGCGACGCCGACGGGGACGGCACTGCCATCGGCGCACGTTGCAGCGTGGGCGGCAACCGTAGCCGCATCGGTGCCTTTAAGCTCGTCGAGCTCCTTGACCAGCGGCGGGAAGGCCGTGTAGTTGGCGACGGCGTAGAAGGTGTCATCGGCGGCCTCGTCTGCCACGGCGCCAATTGCCTGCGCGACGTCCGAGATAATCGCGGCATCGATGCCGGCGTACTTGAGGCGCACCTGCATGTCGTGCGCGCGCGTGCCTCCGGCAAAGGCGACAAGACCCGGCGTGTCGGCGATGCGCTCAAAGTCGACGTCGTAGATCCACGATACATCGTGTCCGTCGGCGTCATTGTCGTTAAGGAAGAAAGCGCAGAGTCTGCCGCCTGCCGTCTTGATGGACTGGATTTG
The DNA here is from genome assembly GCA_048416615.1 of Collinsella sp. Classification (GTDB taxonomy): domain Bacteria; phylum Actinomycetota; class Coriobacteriia; order Coriobacteriales; family Coriobacteriaceae; genus Collinsella. The sequence goes on from DBFSET010000017.1 coordinate 11,561, forward strand.
TCGATCGAAGCCTACGGGATTCTTAGCCAGGTTGGCCTCGACGGTGCGGCCGGCGATATCCCAGCGCCCCATACGTCCGCCGGCGGGGACGTAGGCATCGAGCGTAGGCTGTAGAAGCGCCGTATCCACGCCCAACTCGTGCGCGGCAAAGAAGGCGGCGGCAACGTTGTAGACCATGTACAGGCCGTTGTAGCGTGTGGCGATGTGTGCGGCAGCCGCGTCGGGCGCAGATCCAAAGACCAGGTCAAAGTCGTAGCCGTCGCAGCCGAGCTCCACGCCCGTCACGCGACGGACAAGCACAGGGCGGGCCCAGCCGCACGAGGGGCAATGGTAGGCGCCGAGCTGGCCGTATTGCACGTAGTCATACTCCAGCGGCGCGTTGCACTGTGAGCAAAAGCGCGAATCGCTAATACGGTCGGACTCGGTGTTGGTGGCGCCGTCGATGCCAAAGGCAATACTCGCGTTGGGAACGCGCGCGGCAATCGAGGCGCACAGCGGGTCGTCGGCGTTGTAGATAAGCGTTGTTGTCGGCGAGAGCTCCAACGCATGGGCGATGACCTCCTGGGTGTGATCGATCTCGCCATAGCGATCCAGCTGGTCGCGGAACAGGTTGAGCAGCACGAAGTATGTCGGCTTGAGCTTGGGCAGGACGCGTACGGTGTAAAGCTCATCGCACTCAAAAACGCCCACGCGCTTGCCGCCACCGGCTCGCTTGAGGCCGCTGCGCGCTTCGAGCAGTGCGCCCACCACGCCCGGCTCCATGTTGTTGCCGGCGCGGTTGCATACCACGGTGGCGCCGCTGGCGGCAACGGCGTCGGCGATGAGGTTGGAGGTGGTGGTCTTGCCATTAGTACCCGTAATCACCACGCTGCGGTCGACAAGGCCAGCGAGGTCGCTCAGCAACTCGGGATCGATCTTCATGGCGATGCGGCCGGGGAGTACGCCGCCCTGGCGTTTGAGGACAGAGCGCAGTCCCCAGCGAGCGATATCGCTCGAGGTGCAGGCAAGAGATGAGCGGAGATTCATGAAACCGTTCCTAACGTAAACGACATGGTCGGGTCGAGTGCGTCACTAAAATCCGTAGCGGCGCGCAAATTCCTGGGCAAGCTGCGATACATCTTCGCAGGCGTTGGCCCAGGGGGCAAAGTCGGGGGTGTCCGAGATAATGCCGTCGGCTTCCCAAACCGCCTGGTGCGAGAGGTCCCAGGGGTCGCGCGGCTCGGGTCGGCAGGGAAGGTACGGTGTCTGGTACATGGGATTCAGCAAGAAGAATGCGCCGCCCTCGCAGCGGTTAGCGAACTCACGCAGCGCACGCACCGCCGGACGCATCTTGTTCGTTTTGAACAAGAGGATTGTGCGGGCGAGCAGATACCAAGGAGAGTTCTCGAGCGCGTCAGCCCCGATCTCTTCCTCGAGCTGGTGGGCCAGGGCAAAAAAGCCGTCCTCGTCTTCCAAGCGAGCGAGGGCGAGTAGCACGGTGCCTGCAGCTCGGGTGGGATAGCCTTCTGCCTTAAGAACACGGCGGGCGTAGTTGGCGGCAGCACGGTAACGAGCGCTCGCCATGCACAGCTGCGAGATGGCCTCGAGTGTGTGAAGCCACCCGATTAGAGCCGGCTCGCTCACGGTAAGGTCTGCTGCGGTGACACCGTCGGCCAAAACATTGTTGGCCCAGTAGTGTGGGGCCTCCATATCGAACCCGGGCACACTTTGCTGCAGGTAATCGGCCGTGGTCGCCTCGAGCTTCATCAGGTCGCCCAGGCAGGCGTCAACGGGCGTGTCAGCCAGGATGATGGCGAGCAGCTGGGCATCGAGGACATACGCATCGACGCGGACAATCTTGAGCAGCTCATCTCGCATGTCGTCGAACAGACGATTGCGCGTCTGCTCGAACTCCTCGTCGCTGCCCATGTCCTCGATGCGATGAAGCTCGTCGAGCAGGTGGCGATGAACACCGGCGTAGGACAGCAGCGCCTGGGCATGCTCGGACTGCGCATACTTTTGGGGATTCGCGCTAATGTCGTTATGGACAAGCTCGCGTGCTGCATCGGTGAGTTCGGGGTGCGACGCAACGTAGGCGCGCTCCAGGTAAGCGGGGATGTAGACGCTCGGATCCATTAGAGGTCTCCTCCCTTAAACGGCAAGCCCTGCTCGGCCGCCCGCAAGATTCGTTCGTCGATCTGGGAGCGCACGATGTCGTTGGTGGCGACCCAGGCGGCAAAGCTGGCGTTGTCGGGCGCGCCTAGGCCCTCCTGCAGCACCGGCGTCGCCTCGGACAGGGCAAGGACAAGCTCGTCGGTGGAGCCTGCACCCACGTTGACGCGGGCATAGACGCCATCGGGAAACTCGGTTTGGAAGTAGAGCGCCTCGGCTGCGTGCGGGCACGAGCGTGCAAGGATGCGCAAGTAGTGCTCGGCACCCTCGTAGTCCAGCTCGCGCCAGGCAGCGCTCATCAGCGCGATGAGCGTCCATGGGTCCAAGTCGCGCTCTGCGCCCTTGGGACGACGGCGCAGCGGCGTGTTGGCAAGATAGGGCACGGAGTGGGCGGAACGAAAACGTTTGAGCTCCTCGGCAGGGTATTCGAGCTTTGCCATGGCAAGCATCGCAGTATGGCGGACGCCGGCGGGGTCGTTGGGCGCAAAGTCCAGGCTGCGGTTTGCGGCTTCGAGCGACATGCGATAGCGGCCGCTAATGAGGGCGCGCGATGCCAAGGCGGCAAGCCAGCGCAGGTAGGGACGGCGGGTCAGATCGCCTGCAGCCTCACGCTCGTAGGGGTCCTGCGCCGAGGCAATCTTGAGCGCCAGGTCGTGCTCCACTTCGTCACACTTGGACACCAGATACTGTACGTACTCCTCGTTGGAGTTGGCGGTGAGGGCGGTCAGCATGCGCTGGGCGTCCCAGTTGGTGGGGTCGAGCGCGGCTGCCTCGCGAAGCATGTTCTCGGCAGCGGCCTCTTCTTGCTCTGCCTGGGTATCGTCAGGGATAAAGGGAATGCGGTAGTCGACAGCCTCGACCACCTTGGCAATGAGGTGCCCGGCGCGGTCGCGGTCGTGCACGATGAGCGGCGCGGGGTTGCGGGTGAATTGTTCCATTAGACGCTCTACGGCGGCACCGTCGGTGAGCGGGATATTGTCGCGGCGCAATGCCTCGAGAACGAGGCGATGGCAATCCTCTTGAATGGGATCGAATGCCATGGGGCCTCCTTTGCTGCGGTTAGGGTTCAAATGTCTCTATATAAGGTTCTAGTTTACCCGCATGTGGCACACCGGGGGTGCCGCACTTGGACATGCACCTTTGCACCACGAAGACGGATGTCAGACGGATGTCGCACAAATGTCGGCATCTTGGACGACTGAGTGGTATCACGGTGCCGCAAACGGTCGATTTTTGGCGGCGAACGGGGCGCATTTTGGAGGGGCACAGTCCTGCCCGGGATATGTGATCAACCTTGATAAAACGTTTGCCCAGCTTGGGAGTATGAATGCCCCATAAGGGTCTTCAGGGATAGAAAAAACGTTTCATCATTGTTGGCTTTAGGTGAATAACTGACCAACCAGAACGGTAAAATAGTGTTTGTCTGAGCATTGAGACGTTTAGACATCGCGCATTGTCATCGCCGGCAACGCGCAAAACGGTCCTAACGGAGCCAATCGGGTGCTCCGTTATATACGCAAGTCTAAGAGGGGCTTGTTTAGGAGGCACAGTATGGGACGTTTTACCAATCCTCGCGATCTGTACTTTGGTGAGGGCGCTCGCCACGAGGTGAAGAACCTCAAGGGCAAGAAGGCCATCATCGTTTCTGGCGGCAGCTCTATGCGCCGCGGCGGGTTCCTGCAGGACGTTGAGGCCGACCTCAAAGAGGGCGGCTTCGAGGTCAAGCTGTTCGAGGGCGTCGAGTCCGATCCGTCCATCGAGACGGTCATGAAGGGCGCCGAGGCCATGCGCGAGTTCGAGCCCGACTGGATTATCGCCATCGGCGGCGGCTCGCCCATCGATGCCGCTAAGGCCATGTGGGTCTTCTACGAGTATCCCGAGGAGTCCTTCGATAACATCATCCAGCCGTTCAGCTTCCCTGAGCTGCGTCAGAAGGCTCACTTCTGCGCCATCTCCTCTACCTCCGGTACCGCTACCGAGGTCACTGCCTTCTCCGTCATTACCGACTACGCCAAGGGCATCAAGTACCCGCTGGCCGACTTCAACATCACCCCTGATGTCGCCATCGTCGACCCCGAGCTCACCTACACCATGCCCGCCAAGCTGTGCGCTCACACCGGCATGGACGCTCTGACCCACTGCATGGAGGCCTACGTTTCCACCTGCGCCTCTATGTTCACCGATGCCAACGCTCTGCACGGCATCCGCGAGATCGTCGAGTGGCTGCCCAAGTCCTATGCTGGCGACCATGAGGCCCGTCAGCACATGCACGAGGCTCAGTGCATCGCCGGTATCGCCTTCTCCTCGGGCCTGCTCGGCATCGTTCACTCCATGGCTCACAAGACCGGTGCTGCCTTCGAGAACGGCCACATCATCCACGGTGCTGCTAACGCCATGTACCTGGGCAAGGTCATCCAGTGGAACTCCAAGGATCCCCGTGCTGCCGAGCGTTACGCTTACGTGGCCAAGGAGATCCTGCACCTTCCCGGCGAGACCAACGAGGAGCTCATCGCTGCACTCGTCCAGAAGATTCGCGACCTCAACGACCAGCTCAACATTCCGCAGTCCATCAAGGATTACGCGAATGGTGGCGTGAAGGTCGACGCCGAGAACCCGCAGATGGTTTCCGAGGAGGAGTTCCTCGCCAAGCTGCCCGAGATCGCCGCGAACGCCGAGCAGGACGCCTGCACGCCCGAGAACCCGCGTGAGACCAAGGCTGCCGACTTCGAGAAGATCCTCAAGGCCTGCTACTACGACACCGACATCGATTTCTAATCGACTCTTGTTATCGTAACGAGGGGCTCCGCACGTATCTGTACGGAGCCCCTTTCTTTTTTCTTTTAGAGAATGGGATAGTTATGGCTGCAATTTTCAATAGCCCCAGCAAGTACATCCAGGGTCCGGACGAGCTCGCCAAGCTCGGCTCTTACGTTGAGCCGCTCGGCGCTAAGGCCCTCGTCATCGTGACGCCTTCGGGCAAGAAGCGCGTCGGTGCCAAGATCGAGGGCGGTTTTACCGAGGCTAAGGCCGAGCTGCTGTTTGAGGACTTTAACGGCGAGTGCTCCAAGGGCGAGGTCGATCGCCTGGTTGCGCTCGCTCGCGACAACGGTTGCGACATCATCGTCGGTGTCGGTGGCGGCAAGATCCTCGATACCGCGAAGGCTGTTGCCTATTACCTGGAGTCCCCGGTTATCATTTGCCCCACCATCGCTTCGACCGATGCACCGTGCTCGGCACTTTCGGTGCTCTACACCGATGACGGCCAGTTCGATAAGTACCTGTTCCTTAAGGCAAACCCCAACATTGTCCTGATGGATACGACGGTTATCGCGGCGAGCCCGGTGCGCCTGACGGTTTCCGGTATGGGCGATGCGCTCGCAACCTACTTTGAGGCCCAGGCGACGCACGATGCCGACGGTGGCACTTGCGCCGGCGGCAAGGGCGGTATGGCTGGTCTGGCGCTCGCCAAGCTCTGCTACGAGACGCTTATGGCCGATGGCGTCAAGGCCAAGGTCGCGCTGGAGAAGGGTGCGCTCACGCCTGCCGTTGAGCACATCATCGAGGCAAACACGCTGCTTTCGGGCATTGGCTTTGAGAGCTCGGGCCTTGCTGCTGCTCATGCCATCCACAATGGCCTGACGATGCTGCCCGAGTGCCACAGCATGTATCACGGCGAGAAGGTCGCCTTTGGCACCATCGTCCAGCTGGTACTCGAGGATGCCCCGACCGAGAAGCTCGAGGAAGTCTTGGGCTTCTGCATTGAGCTGGGCCTGCCGGTTACGATGAAGGAACTTGGCGTTGCCGAGCTTACGCGCGAGCAGGCCATGATTGTTGCCGAGGCCGCCTGCGCGCCCGATGACACCATGTGCAACATGCCGTTTGAGGTGACGCCCGAGATGGTCGCAAACGCCATCCTGGGTGCCGACGCGCTGGGCCACTACTATCTCATGGATGAGTAAATCAAGCTAAGGAAGGGGCAAAGCCGGCAGACGGCTTTGCCCCTTTTTGCTATGGTGCAAAGGGGTCAGGTTGCTTTGCACCAATTGTTGTTGATGAAAGGGCGGATTCTCGTATGGCGCTTCCCATGGTTTATGGCGGTCCCGGACGATATGTTCAGGGGCCGGGTGAGCTCTCGCGTCAGGGCAGGTATTTGTCATGGTTGGGCTGCGCTGCCTATGTCTTGTTTGACCAGGGCACCGAGGATCGGCTGTGCAGGCAGATCGTCGATGGATTTCTGGATGAAGATCTAAGCGAGCCGTTCTTTAAGATTTACAACGGTCCGTGTACGGAAGATGCCGTTGTCGAAATGGCCAAGGAAGCCCGGGCCGAGTATTGCGACATGGTGGTGGGCATTGGCGGCGGCAAGATGCTCGATATCGCCAAGGCCGTTGCGTTTTATGCCGAGTTGCCGTTGTGCGTATGTCCCACGGCGGCGTCGATGGACGGTCCGTGCAGCGCGATTTCGGTGCTGTATCACGAGGATGGGTCGTTCGACCGCTACCTGATGCTCGAGAAGAATCCAGACTTGGTCGTGGTCGATACCAACGTGGTCGCGGCGGCCCCGCTGCGTATGACGGTCGCTGGTATGGGCGATGCGCTGGCAACGTATTTCGAGGCGCGTTCGTGCGCCGCGGCGCACGGCGCCAACGAGCACGGTGGCGCGCCGGGACACTTGGCCTTGGTTGCGGCTCGTGCCTGCTATGACACACTCATGGAGTGCGGCGTCGCTGCCAAGCGCGATCTCAAAAAGGGCCGTACATCGCCAGCGGTTGAGCGCCTGATCGAGTGCAATATTCTGCTCTCGGGTGTTGGCTTTGAGAGTGGTGGCCTAGCGCTTGCCCATGCCATAGCCAACGGCCTGACGATTCTGCCCGAGTGCAAGGCCATGCATGGTGAGGCCGTGGCATTTGGCCTGGTGGTGCAGCTGCGCCTGGAGCGTGCGCCCGAGCTTAATCAGGTGCTCGAGTTTTGCCGGCGCGTCGGTCTGCCGACGACGCTCGAGGAGCTGGGCCTTGGCGAGATTTCGGATGCCGACCTGATGAGCGTTGCGGATGCGGTCTTTAGAAACGAGCGCAATATGGCCAACGAGCAGGCCAAGGTGACCAAACAGAAGCTCGTGCAGCTCATGTGCGAGGCATAGCTTGGCGCTTGATTGACCTTGTGCAATCGGGGCGGCGATAGGCCATGGGCTATCTGCCGCAAAGATGCTCCGCGTGTAATTTGCCCGAGGCGTGGGCCGATAGCGTATCATTATCTTTTGCTTGTTTGCACTGCTCAGGGAGGGGCCGCGCATGGCGCAGGAACACGATCTGTTTGATGACATTATCGAGATCAGCAAGGGTTTCGACTTTCTTAAAAACCCGCTTGGCGGTGTGACCGATGCCCTCGATCCGTCGGCGCCGCAGTGGAATCCTGCCGACTACAAGGAGCGTCCGCGCGGCAACACCATTCCGTGCTTGACCTGCAAAAACGAAAAGAGCGGCTGCACCGCGTGCATGGACGTTTGCCCGGTCGACGCTATCGAGGTCGAGGAAGACGCCATCGAGATCCTCGACTCCTGTCGCAAGTGTGGTCTGTGCGCCGCTGCCTGTCCGACCGAGGCGATCATTTCGCCGCGCCTGGCGCCCAAAAACCTGTATGACGATATCGTCTCTGCTGCTACGAGCCACGAGACCGCCTACGTCACCTGCACGCGCGCCCTCAAGCGCATGCCGCGCGAAAACGAGGTCGTCGTTGCCTGCGTGGGCGATATTACGGCCGAGACCTGGTTCTCGGTACTGGCGGACTATCCCAACGTGAGCGTCTACCTGCCACTGGGCGTGTGCGATAAGTGCCGCAACACCGGTGGCGAGGACATTCTGGGCGAGGCCATTGCTACCGCCGAGGAGTGGTCTGGCACGGGCATGGGCCTGGAGGTCGACCCCAAGAGCCTCAAATGCCACAAGCGCCGCGAGTACGAGCGCAAGGAGTACATGGATAAGATTGCCCGCACCACGGGCCTGACGGTGACCAAGCTCAATCCGGCGACGGCGGCGCTGGCCTCGGTGACGCAGAAGTTGAAGGCTCACCGTCACCAGATCACGCAGCTCGAGCGCACGCTCAACACCATGTGCGGCACCACGACGACCAAGCGTCGCCGTTCGCTCACGCACGGGCGGCAGCTGGTGCTCTCGACGCTGCAGAACCACCCCGAGCTTGCCCAGAATATGCAGGTGAGCACACCGGAATGCGATTTTGACAAGTGCACGTCATGCGGCGAGTGCGTCAACGTGTGCCCCACGTTTGCCTGCGATTTGGTGGGAAGCGGTCGCTTTGCACTGGAGTCCACGTATTGCCTAGGTTGCGGAGCCTGCGTCAAGGTGTGCCCCGAGCATGCGCTCAAGCTGGTCGAGCACGATGCGTCCAATCTGGTCGTTGTCGACCCCGAGGCCGAGGAAAAGGCCGCTCAGAAGGCCAAGGCCCACGAAGAGGCCCAGAAGGCCAAGGCCGAGGCAAAGGCCAAGCTTGACAAGATGCTCGATCAGGTGGAGAAGCTCGCGGACTAGTCAGTGAGCTCTATCTCTGCTTCATTTGCGCCGCCGCGGTGTCCGGATTCGCCCGGATGCTGCGGCGGCGCTATACTTATACGGTTTGAAGTACCTGTACCAAAAGGAGCTGTCGTGTCCCTTTCCATCGGTATCGTGGGCCTGCCCAACGTGGGCAAGTCGACGCTGTTCACCGCGCTTACCAAAAAGACCGGCCTTGCCGCCAACTACCCGTTTGCCACGATCGACCCCAACGTGGGTATCGTCGACGTGCCCGATAGCCGCTTGCAAAAGCTTGCCGACATCGTTAACCCGGGTCGCATTGTGCCGGCGACGGTCGAGTTCGTCGACATCGCAGGTCTGGTGAAGGGCGCTAACGAGGGCGAGGGCCTGGGCAACCAGTTCCTGGCCAACATTCGCGAGACCGACGCCATCTGCGAGGTCGTGCGCTACTTTAAGGACCCCAACGTCATGCGTGAGGTGGGCCGCACGGGCGAGTTCGTCGATCCCGCCGGCGATGCCGACACCATCATGACCGAGCTCATCCTGGCCGACATGGGCACGCTCGAGAAGCAGCTGCCTAAGCTCGAGAAGGAGGCCAAGCGCGACAAGGAGCTCATGCCCAAGTTCGAGGTTGCCAAGCGCCTGCTTGCCTGGCTCAACGAGGGCAAGCGCGCCGCATCCATGGAGATGACCGACGAGGAGCGTGCCGCCGCCAAGGGGCTGTTCCTGCTCACCATGAAGCCCATCCTGTATGTGGCCAACGTGGACGAGGATATGCTCAACGACGATCTGGCGCCCATCGATGGTGTCAAGCCGCTGCCCATCTGCGCCAAGATCGAGGCAGAGCTTTCCGAGCTCGATCCCGAGGACGCCGCCGACTACCTGGAGAGCCTGGGCCTGGAGCAGCCCGGCCTGGACGTGCTCGCTCAGGCTGCCTACAAGCTGCTCGGCCTGCAGTCGTTCTTTACGGCCGGCGAGATGGAGGTCAAGGCCTGGACGGTTCGTCAGGGCGCGACCGCCCCGCAGGCCGCCGGCGTCATCCACACCGATTTTGAGCGCGGCTTTATTAAGGCCGAGGTCATTGGCTATGACGACTACATCGAGCTCGGCGGCGAGCAGGGCGCCAAGGCCGCCGGCAAACTGCGTATTGAGGGCAAGGACTATGTCATGGCCGATGGCGACGTCGTGCACTTCCGCTTTAATGTGTAAGGACGACGCATATGTTCAAATATGGCAAAAAAGCTGGCTACATGGGTATTGCGCTGCTCGTACTTGCGGTGATTCCGCTGGTGGTCGCAGCGTGTGTTATCCCCAACATTGGCCCCGAGGTGGCAACGAAGTTTAACGCCGCCGGCGAGGTGACGCGCTGGGGTAAGAGCTACGAGCTGCTGGCACTGCCGGTACTCAATCTGCTGCTGAGCGTGGCGACGTACTTTACGGCGGGACGCCAAGCCAAGAACAATGACGACTCCGCCGCCATGGCGCGCATCGTGTGCGAGCGCTACCTGCGCAACGGTTGCATTACGGGTGTGTTCCTCAACGTGATCAACGTTTACTTTATGTACTCGGCGATTACCGGAACGGGCTTTGGCTTTGGTTTCTAGCTTGTCCTTTTAGGCAACGAGTCTGCACATATATTCGATAGCTGCTGCGAGGCCGCCGCTCGATCGTGGTTTAAAGACCATGTCGGCGGCGGCCTCGTTTTCGTATCCGGCGCCGCGAAGGGCGAGTGCGATACCGGCTTCCAGGAGAAGGGGCAGACCGCGTTGGCTGGTTGCGATCACGGCAGCCTGATTGAGCGAGCAGCTGTGCGCCTGGCATTGGATAGCAAGTTCACCTTGCGCCGGGCAAGGGACCAGAACGGCGGCGACGCGACTTGATAGCAATGCAAATGCTGTGCGCTCATCGGGCGAAAGGCATTCTGATTCAACGACGACGAGCTTGGGCGGCGCGCTGTTTGTGCGAGGCGTGGCTCGGTACATGCGGACCGAAGAACCCGACATAGAAAACTCCTGTGTATTCGGCAAAACGTAAACTATAGTTTACGTTTATGTTCGGCTCCATTTCAAACTCGGCTGCATGGACGAACGTGCGAAACAGATTCTTGGTAGGCGGGTCGAAGAGACACGCAGAGACCTTGGTATCTCCAAGGTTGATTTTTGTGTGGCGACAGGAATCAGCCGACCCTACCTCGACCGAATCGAAGATGGGACGGCAAATTTCACGCTCAAGGTTCTATTTAAGATCGCACCCGCACTCGGCATGACGGTGTCAGAGCTTCTCGAGGGCATTGAATAGAAGATGCCTATTGACCGGTGGTTACACCATCGGGATACGGTCGTGGTTGACTTGGCTGTAGAACAGGCGCTGAATTACTGACGCATCACGTGACTGGCCGAGTGCCCACATGGTCTTGGCCACGAGCGTCTCGGTGGTCATGTCATCGCCGCGCAGGATGCCCGGATGATCGGCGTAAGCGCGGCCGACCTCATAAACACCCAGGTCAAGGCCCTCCTCGGGGACCTGCGTGGTCATAACGACAGTACGACCCGAATCGACCCAGCGGAAAATCGCCTCCTGGAACGACTCGCCCGACTCACCAAACTCGGGGATACCGCCAATGCCAAAGGTTTCAAGGATTACAGCATCGTAGCTATCGGCTAGGGCGTCGAGGATGCCCGGGTTTACGCCGGGCGTAAGCTTGAGTACAAATACGCGCGGGTCGATGCTGTCGTAGAAACGCACCGGGTTTTCGCCCTGACGAGTGCCGTGAAGCCCATTGCGCACGATGCGGTCATTGCGGATGTAGGCAATGGGCGGATAGTTGACGCTAATAAACGCGTTAAAGCTCATGGTGCGCTGCTTGCGGGCGCGCGTACCGGCAATGGCGACGCCGCCAAACACAATCGACACATCGTGCGAATGCTCGTCGAGTGCATAGAGCAGGCTCTGGTACAGGTTGAGCTTGGCGTCGGTAAAGGGATTGCCCATGGGCTTTTGCGAGCCGGTGAGCACGATGGGCTTGGGGCTGTCCTGAATCAGGTAGGAAAGCGCTGCTGCGGTGTAGCTCATGGTGTCAGTGCCGTGCAGAATCACGAAGCCGTCGTGGTCGGCATAACCCTCGACGATGACGTCGCGGATACGCATCCAGTCGCTCGGGCGCATGTTGGTGCTGTCGATGTTCATGGGCTGCACGACGTCGAGCTCGCAGAGCCCCGAGATCTCGGGGACGCTCTGGGCGAGCTCCTCACCGGTCAGGGCGGGGGAGAGGCCGTTGCCGTCCTCGGTCGATGCGATGGTGCCGCCCGTGGCGATGAGAAGGATGCGCTTCATGCTGGTATTCCTATCGTATTTGCCGCCGCAGAGGCGGAGTCGTTCGGCAGTATTGTGGCACAGGGCGTCCAATGTTCAAACGTATTACATCATCTGTAACGTTTGAAAACACTTCAATTGCCGTCAAATAGGGGCCCAGGTCGTGCGTTTGCCGTGCGCTGATGGCTGCGAGGGGCGAGAAACCCCATATAACGTGTACACTATGGAGGTTATTTTCGTTCATTCACGCGGGTGGGCACCGGCTCCCCGCCAACAAGAGGGGGAACCATGGATCAAAAGGCTTCCGCAAAGGTCCTCGTACTCGACTTTGGTGCGCAGTACGGTCAGCTCATTGCCCGTCGCGTCCGCGACCTCAACGTGTATTCTGAGATCGTCCCCTGCGACATCTCGGCCGACGAGATTCGCGAGATGAACGCCTCTGCGCTCATCCTTTCCGGCGGCCCGGCTTCCGTGTATGCCGAGGACGCTCCGTCTATCGATCCCGCCATCTTTGACCTGGGCCTTCCCGTCCTGGGCTTTTGCTACGGCCATCAGATCACGGCCGTGACGCTCGGCGGCAAGGTCGGCCACTCCGAGGTGGGCGAGTACGGCCGCGCCACCATCACGCGCACGGCCGGCGCCAAGCTCTTTAACTCCACGCCTATGGAGCAGACCGTGTGGATGAGCCACCGCGACGCCGTTTCCGAGGTGCCCGAGGGCTTTACCGTTACCGCCAGCACCGACGTGTGCCCGGTTGCCGCCATGGAGTGCGTCGAGCGCAAGATTTTCACCACTCAGTTCCACCCCGAGGTCAAGCACTCCGAGTACGGTCAGCAGCTGCTGAGCAATTTCCTGTTTGAGATCTGCGGCCTGGAGCCCAACTGGAGCATGGACAACCTGGTCGAGACCATGACGGCCGAGTTCCGCGAGAAGGTCGGCGACGACCGCGTGATTCTGGCCCTGTCCGGTGGCGTCGACTCCTCCGTCGTGGCTGCGCTGGGCGCTCGCGCCGTGGGCAAGCAGATGACCTGCGTGTTCATCAACCACGGCCTGCTGCGCAAGGGCGAGCCCGAGCAGGTGGAGGAGGTCTTCACCAAGCAGTTTGACGTCGACTTTATCCACGTCCACGCCGAGGACCGTTATGCCGAGCTTCTGGCCGGCGTGACCGAGCCCGAGGAGAAGCGCCGCATCATCGGTACGCAGTTCTGGAAAGAGTTCTTCGCCGTGGCGCAGCAGCTCGAGACCGACGGCAAGCCGGTCAAGTACCTGGCCCAGGGCACCATCTACCCCGACATCATCGAGTCCGGCGCTCGCAAGACGGGCGGCAAGACGGCCACCATCAAGAGCCATCACAACCTAATCCCGTTCCCCGAGGGCGTGCACTTCGACCTCATCGAGCCGCTCGATCACTTCTTTAAGGACGAGGTCCGCGCACTTGGTCTGGCGCTCGGCCTGCCGGGTCATATCGTGTTCCGTCAGCCCTTCCCGGGCCCGGGTCTGGCCATCCGCATCATCGGCGCGGTCGACAAGGAGAAGCTCGAGATTCTCAAGAACGCCGACGCTATCGTGCGCGAGGAGCTCGACGCCTACAACCAGCGTCTGTTTGAGCAGACCGGCGAGCGCAACTCCGAGCACAGCTGCTGGCAGTACTTTGCGGTCCTGCCCGACATTAAGTCCGTCGGCGTTATGGGCGACGAGCGCACCTACCAGCGCCCGATCATCCTGCGCGCCGTCGAGTCCAGCGATGCCATGACCGCCGACTGGGCCAAGCTGCCCTACGACGTGCTGGCCCGCATCTCCGGCCGCATCGTCGCCGAGGTCCCTGGCGCCAACCGCGTGTGCTACGACATCACGTCCAAGCCGCCCGCGACCATCGAGTGGGAATAAACGATATTCGTTGATTTCAAGCCTCTGACCTGCGAAAACAGGTCGGGGGCTTCTTATTTTGCAACCTCTGTGCAACCTTTGCGGTTTCGCGCCCCGTGAACAGGGGATGTAGCACTGTTCACGTCTGGGCCCATGTCGGCACCGATCAATGCCCGCGCTGCTTCTGCTTGCGCTTCAGCTTCCGCTGCTCGAAGCACGTCGCCCGGGGTTCCTCGCCAGAGGAGAACTGACCGTTCCTTGCGAAACCGCGAGACCAGCTATATCCGCTTGCTGCGGGCTTGCTTGAGCCAGTTCCTCTTGAAAGAGCCTATACCTCCGAAGAACTTGTTGTACGTCTCACCGTTCTCCTTGGCCTCGCACTTGACCAAGGCAAGTTCGATGGTGCAGAGGTAATCCGCCACTTGCTCGAGGCGGTAGTCGGTCATCGAGGTCTTGCGGCGTCGGACGACCCCTTTTGAGAGGACCTTGCCCACCGAGCCGTCTCGCCCACGGAACAGAAGGAACGCATCCTCGCGACCTTCGGCGACCTGTGCTGCGAGATGGAGGGCTGCACCATCGCGCAGGGCCCTTTCCAAAGCGAAGTGTCGAGCCGAAGTGTTGAGCGTCGGCCCTGAATGTTCAATGACCGTTGTTTTCTGTCCCTCAAGTGGTGGACTTTTCCTCGGAGCTGTTGATTCCCCCACGCGCCCCCTTCCGTTCTCTGTTCTCCCCTTATACTCCTTGTACGAGGAGGTAAGAAGTCATGGACAAGACCACACAGGACAGCTTGGCAAAGAAACCCGTCGACATGAGGGACAGGATTCTCGAGCATCTCGAGGCCCTCACCTCTGCCGTCTCGCTCGACGACCTTGCCCGTCTGTCCACCTCCGACATCGCCGAGACGCTCATCATCTCCAGGAGTCTGGCGAGCCAGTACCTCAACGACCTTGTTCGCGCCGGCCTTGTGGTTAAGGTGGCGGGCAGGCCTGTCCGTTATTTTCATCGCCGCGCGTTCCAGAAGCGTTTTCAGGTAAAGCTCTCTGCAAGCGAGTACGCCTCGCTCGCCGACCTCATCCAGGCGACGGGAATCGCCGATCACCGCGACTTCGCGCGTGCCGTGGGCTTTGACCTGAGCCTCAGCTCCGTTGTCGAGCAGTGCAAGGCTGCGGTTCAGTACCCTCCGTTTGGCCTACCCATCCTCTTGAGCGGCGGCGTGGGTGTCGGTAAGTCTTTCCTTTCTCGCCTTGTGTACGAGTACGGCAAGAACCAGGGCTTGCTGTCCCGCGACTCCTCCTATGTGCGCATCGACTGCGCCGGGGTCCCGGACGCCGCCTCGTTCAACGGGCTTCTTGACGAGTCGATCGCGAAATCGCGCGGGGGTGTGGTTTTTGTCAACGGCATCGAGGCACTCTCTCCCTCTGCGATGGAGCACTGCCTTGCGACGGCCCTCGGGCTCGATGCCTCCCAGGATGCGCCGCGCGCTCGCCTCGTTCTTTCGACGACGCTTTCCGCCGATGACCTGAAGGTTTCCTCGGCCTACAGCAAAATGCCCATCTGTGCCCGCGTCCCCTCACTCAAGGAGCGGACCCCCGAGGAGCGCGAGGATCTCATCTTGAGCTTCCTGCGCAGCGAGGGGTGCCGAATCGGTTCTGATGTGAAGATTAGCCGCGGCGCATACCGTTGCCTCGTGAACGCGGACTTTTCCGATAACATCGCCGGCTTGCGCGCCTGCGTGACGAACTGCTGC
The DNA here is from genome assembly GCA_048416615.1 of Collinsella sp. Classification (GTDB taxonomy): domain Bacteria; phylum Actinomycetota; class Coriobacteriia; order Coriobacteriales; family Coriobacteriaceae; genus Collinsella. The sequence continues at coordinate 27,164 of DBFSET010000017.1, forward strand.
GCCAAAGCGTTCCTCAATCGCGAGGGCGACTACGTCGTCGTTCGCCCGTATCTTCTTCCCAGCGGGCTCCTCTCCTCCGCGCAGATCGATCAACAGCCCGACGATGGCGTTCTGATCGACGCGTCCCTGGATGCCGCCGAGAGCACAGGGCCGGTCGAGCAGGCGCTCGATGCCCTGTGCTCTCTCGATGAACGATTCTGCGCCGGGGAGCTCTCTGTCTCCGAGCTCGTCTCGCAAGCTGTCTCCGCTGTGCGCGGCGTTGAGGATCACTTGATCTTCGACCACGGCGTCGCCTCCTCGAGGTCGCGCGCCTTCGAGCGCGTCGTGGGCGCGGTCCTTGCCGACGCAGGCTCTTCTTATGGCATCGAGCTTTCGAGGAAGGTCGCTTTTCTACTGGCCCAGGAGATTTGCCTGCAGTTGTGGCCGGGTATCGGCCTGGCTAAGCGAAAGTCTGCCTGTGCGGAGCAAATCTCCCATCTCCTCGGTGCCGTGACCTCCGAATTGCCGTTTGCCTCGAGTGTCTCCGATCAGGTCGCCGCAGACGTGGAAGGGGCGCTGGGAATCTCGCTCGATCACTTCACGAAGACGCTTCTGACGCTGTGCGTCGCATCGGAGTCTCGCGATGCGAAGGCCCTTCGGACGCTCTGCGTCATCTTGTCCCACGGCTACTCAACGGCGACGAGCATCGCCGACGCGGCGAACCGTATGCTCGGCATGCATGTGTACGAGGCTGTCGACATGCCCTACGACCAGCAGCTGAAGGACATCGTCGGTCCGCTCCAGCACCTCGTCGACCGCCATTCCTACTGCACCGGGGTCGTGTTCCTCGTCGACATGGGCTCCTTGGAGGAGGCCTATAAGGCCCTCGAGAACGTTACCGACTCCACTATCGGCGTGGTGAACAACGTCTCTACCGGTCTTGCGCTCGAGATCGGGGTCGGGCTGCTCGGCGGCAAGTCCATCGCCGAGGTTCTTGGCGATGCGACCGCCGCGTGCGTGACGCACTGCAAGGTGATCGAGCGCGTCAACCGTGAGGACGCCATCGTCTTCTGCTCCGAGTCCGGGGTCGACGCCGCGGAGAGGATACGCCAGCTCGTCTCGCAGAGCCTCCCGCGCACCATAGGCGCGCGCCTGCTCACGAGGCCCTTCAAGCAGCTCGTCGCGAACGGGTCGAACGACGCCGTTTTCTCCGAGCACCGCGTCTGCGCCGTCATCGGCACGGGAGACCCCGGGGTCGCCTCCATCCCCTTCGTCACCCTCGAGGACATCATGTCGACGGCGTCCGCCTCTAAGGTCGATGCCGTGTTCGGCAGGTGGCTTGACGCTTCCGAGCTCTCTTCTTTCCACGAGAAGCTGCTCTCGAACATGACGCTGCAGAACGTCATCCGCTCCATCACCATCCTCGACCCGGAGCGGCTATTCCACGAGATCGAGAGCGCCGTGCACGAGCTTCAGCGCAGGACAGGCGAGAAGATCGGCAGCAACGCCATCATTGGGCTCTACGTCCACCTCTGCTGTCTCGTCGAGCGCCTTGTTACCAGAAACCCCATTGAGACCTACGTTGGCCAGGACCGCTTCGAGGAGGAGCGTGCCGATTTCATCGAGTCCTTCAGGCAGAGCTTCTCGAGTATCTCGACGCGCTATCGCGTAGAGGTTCCCGTAAGCGAGATCGCATATGTCTTCGACTACATAAGCGTGAGCGCCGCCCCGGCGCGAGAAGAGCGCCTCGGCTCCTCGGACCTCCTGCTCGACGAGTGACCTTCCCCGCGCCGCCGCAAGCTGACCGCGCGTCCTCAATAATCCGATAACCCCTTGCCCGGCGCGAATCCGGATAGCGCCGAGGCAGTACCGAACGTAAAACTTCATTTGATAGGAGCAAACATGAGTGTTGTTATGGCACGAATCGACAATCGCCTGCTTCACGGCATCATCGTGACGCAGTGGGCCCCGGTGTCGGGCGCGACCCGAGTCATGGTCATCGACGACAAGGTCGCCGGCGACGAGGTCCTGAAGTCCACTATGAGGATGGCGCGCCCCGCGGGCATGGCCGTCTCGATCATCTCCGAGCAGACCGCGCTCAAGAACTTCGCGGCGGGCAAGTACGACCGCGAGAAGGTCTTTGTCATCGCCAAGGAGCCCGAGACGATCCTTCACCTGGTCGAGTCGGGCATCGAGCTCCCGTCGCTGATCGTCGGCGGCTCGCTCGTCAAGGAGGGCGGCGTCCAGCTCACCCAGCGCGCCTATGCCTCCGCCGAGAACGTCCAGAGCTACAAGGCGCTCATCGCCCGCGGCGTCAAGGTGACGGCACAGTTCGTGCCCGCCGACAAGCCCGTCTCCGTCGCCGACCTCATCTAAGGAGGGATCATGGTCAACTTCACTATCCTGCAGGTCGTCCTTTTGACCCTGCTGGCCTTCATCAAGCACGTGGACTACTACGGCATCCCGATGATCTTCGTCAACTATGCCGTCTTCTGGGGCCTTATCACCGGCGTCGTCATGGGCGACTGGCAGACCGGCCTCGTCATCGGCGGCACCATCCAGCTCATGCAGCTCGGCGTCGCGGGCTTCGGCGGCTCGTCGATTCCCGACTACGGCACGATGGCCATCATCGCCACCGCCTACGGCGTGACCCTGGGCGCGGACACGGGCCTCGCCATCGGCCTGCCGGTCGGCATGCTCGGCATCCAGCTCGACGTCATCGTCAAGATCCTCAACGGCTTCGTCGTCGAGAAGTCCCAGAAGTTCTGCAACGAGGGTAAGTTCAATCAGATGAACGCCATCCTGTGGGTCTGCCCCGCGCTCTTCGGCCTGTGCGCCGCCCTGCCCGTCTTTGTCTCCGTGACGCTCGGCCAGCCCGCCGTCAACTGGCTCCTCGAGGTCATGCCCCAGTGGTTCCTCTCCGGCCTCACCCTCGCCGGCAAGATGCTCCCGGCCATCGGTATCGCCATGCTGCTCCGCTACATGCCCACCGGCAAGTACTTCCAGTACCTGCTCGTCGGCTTCTTCCTCTCGGCCTTCCTGAACGTGCCCATCATCGGCGCCGCCATCGTCGGCGTTGCCCTCGCGATCGCGTTCTACCAGCGTGCCGAGAGGGACACCGAGCTCGCCGCCCACGCTTCCGCAGACGCCTTCATCGGAGAGGATGAGTAACCATGGAAAACGAGAACATCACCGCCGTCGCCGAGGGCAAGCCCTCCGGCTACAAGGTCACCAAGAAGGACCTGCGCAACGCGAACTGGCGCTGGCTCATGAGCGTGTGCACCTTCAACTACCAGACCCAGCAGGGCGCCTCAGTCGCCTACGCCCTCTCGCCGGTCCTGAGGAAGATCTACACGAACGACGAGGACTATAAGCAAGCGCTCAACAACCACTTCCGCTACTACAACACCCAGCCTTGGCTCGCCGCCATCATCCTCGGCGCCTGCGTGGCCATGGAGGAACGCGACGGCCTAGCGGCGGCGGACGCCGTCCAAGACCTGAAGATCGGCACCATGGGACCGCTCGCCGGCGTCGGCGACTCCCTGCTCATGACCATGATCCCGACCATCATGGGCTCCATCGCCGCCTACATGGCCATCGAGGGCAACCCCGTGGGAGCCGGCATCTGGTTCGCGCTCATCCTGGCCATCTTCTGGGTCCGCATGCACGCCCTCGAGTTCGGCTACAAGCAGGGTGTGAAGCTCGTCACCGACTTCAGCGAGAAGCTTCCCAACCTCACTGCCGCCGCCTCCGTGCTCGGCCTCACCGTGGTCGGCTGCCTCATCGCCTCGGTCATCGGCGTCACCTGCCCGATTAGCTTCAGCTTCGGCGACGTCTCGATGGAGATTCAGCCGCTGCTCGACAAGATCCTGCCTGCCATGATCCCCGCCGCCATCACGGGAAGCGCGTATTACCTTCTTACCAAGAAGAACGCGAGCATGACGGCCCTCATCCTCGTGGTGATCGTCCTCGCGATGGTCGCCTCCGCCGCCGGCATCCTCGCCTAGCTTCGACCCAAGAGATTGGTGAATCAATGAGAAAGATAGTTGTGGCGAGCCATTCCCTTCTCGCCCAGGGCTTCAAGGACACCCTCGAGTTCCTTACGGGTAAGAGCGACGCCGTCAACGCCGTTTGCGCCTACGTGAACGACAACGGCGAGGGGCTCGACGCGGCGGTCGAGGCGGCGCTTTCGGGCACTGACGAGGTCGTCGTCCTTACCGACGCGCTCGGCGGCAGCGTGAACCAGCGCTTCTCCCGCTTCGCCTCCGACCGGATCCACGTGATCGCGGGTGTCAACCTCCCGCTCGCCATGACGGTCGCGCTCGCGCGCCCCGACGAGAAACTCGACTTCGACGCCCTCGTCGACGAGGCGCGCCAGCAGATCGTCTACGTGAACGGTGCCAGTTCCGCCGAGTGCGAAGACGACGAATAGAGGAGGTCGACGATGAGAGAGTTCCTTAAAGACGTGTGGATGCACGGCGGTGAGGAAAGCCGCGCCATCACCCCCGAGAACATCACGGGCGAGAAGGGCCGCGCCGCCATGTCGGCCAGCCACCTCGGCGTCGGCCGCAAGGGCTCGTGCTGCGTGCCCCTTGAGTCCGGCGAGACCATCACGCTCGCGGACATCGAGGGCCCCGGCATCATCCGCCACATCTGGATGACCGTCCCCGACAAGACCGCCGCCGGCAGCTTCGTCATGCGCGACCTCGTGCTGCGCTTCTACTGGGACGACGAGGAGACCCCCTCGGTCGAGTGCCCTGTCGGCGACTTCTTCTGCAACGGCTTCGGTGAGCGCGCCATCGTCAACTCGATGCCCATCTGCGTGAACCCGACGGGCGGCATGAACTGCTACTTCGAGATGCCCTTCAGGAAGCACGCCAAGGTCACGCTTACGAGCGAGCACCCCGGGTTCATTAAGTACATCTTCTACACGTTCAACTACGCGCTCACCGACGTGCCGGACGACGCCATGTACTTCCACGCCCGCTTTAACCGCGAGCGCAGCACTCGCAGGGGCGTCGACTACACCGTGCTCGACGGCGTGCGCGGCAAGGGCTACTACGTCGGCACCTACATGGCCCTGTGCGCCCTGGAGCGCTGTTGGTGGGGCGAGGGCGAGATGAAGTTCTTCCTCGACGGCGACGAGGAGTTCCCCACGGTCACCTCGACGGGAGCCGAGGACTACTTCGGCGGTGCCTGGGCCTTCCTCGACAGGCCGCCCCACGCGCTGCCCGAGGCGCAGTGCTTCAACACGCTGTTCGCCGGCTACCCGTACCGCTCGACGCGCGACGCCACGCGCGACCGCTTCAGCGCGGGCAAGCCGAACCCGAACCCGATGCTCGCGACCAACTACGACGCGCTGCCCAGGCACGGCCTCTACAGGTGGCACCTTCCCGACCCGATCTCGTTCAAGGAGGACCTGCGCGTGACGTTCCAGGACCTCGGCAACGACGACATCAAGCTCTACGAGCGCGAGGACGACATCTCCACCGTCGCCTACTGGTACCAAAGCGAGCCGCACGCCGTGCTCGCCCCGTTTGCCGCAAGGCAGGACCGCGTGCCCAGGTAGGGTCGCCTCGAAACAAGCCAACGTTATGGGCGCCCGCGGTTGACCATGACTGCGGGCGTCCCTTTGTAAGGAGGATCACATGAGCGAAAAGCAAATGAGGCTCGGCGCCCTCGAGGCCGGCGGGACCAAGATGGTCTGTGCCGTGGTGTCCGGCGACGGCGAGGTCCTCGACCGTATGGAGACCCCGACGCTTACGCCCGCCGAGACCGTCCCGCAGATGATCGAGTGGTTCACCGCCCGCGATGTGGACGCGTTGGGCATCGGCGCCTTCGGCCCGACCTGCGTCGACCCCAACGACGAGCGCTACGGCTCCATCCTCCAGACGCCCAAGCTCGCGTGGCGAGGCCATGGTCTTCGCGCCGCGTTCGCCGACGCCCTCGGGATTCCGGTGGCCTACGACACGGACGTGAACGTTGCCTGCCTCGGCGAAGTGGTCTTCGGCTGCTGCAAGGGGCTCGAGGACGCCGTCTACGTGACCATCGGCACCGGCGTGGGCGCGGGCGTCATGTGCGCGGGCAGGCTCCTTCACGGCATGCTGCACCCCGAGGCCGGCCACATGCTGGTAAGGACCCGTCCCACCGAGGAGGGACGCTGCGTCTGCCCGAGCCACGCGAGCTGTCTCGAGGGCCTCGCCTCCGGCCCCGCCATTGCCGCGCGCTGGGGAAAGCCCGCGGCCGAGCTCGCGGACAACGATGAGGCGTGGGCGCTCGAGGGGGATTATCTGGGGCAGATGTGCGCGAACCTCGTGCTCATGTACTCGCCTCGCCGCATCGTCCTCGGCGGCGGCGTGATGCACCAGGAGCAGCTCTACGGCATCGTCCGCAAGAAGACCCTCGAATATCTGGGTGGCTACATCCAGACCGCCGAGCTTAAGGACATGGAGAGCTACATCTGCGCCCCGGGCTGCGGCGGCGACCAAGGAATCCTCGGCGCGGCCGAGCTGGCAAGAAGGGCGCTCGCGTAACTTGCGCTCTCTCCGCCATACAACGCGTTAAGAAAAGACGAGCGCTTCTTGCCAATTGGGCGGCAAGAAGTGCTCGTCTTTTGCATTTTTGCCTCTCAAAATCTTATTTTCACGATTTGCATTTTCATCCCGTTGTCACCGACCCTTGCGAGAAACCGGAAAAAGCCGCTGACGGAAGGGTCTCTCAAATCGTTGTAACCCAGCATATAGCCGCGACTTGTGACCTGCAGACGGCTGTCCCACGCGCCGATTTCCTTGGCGGCATCCGAAACCGCAAAATATGCCCCAACATCCTTGATTTTTGCAGTCTTAAGCCATGTTTTTGCGATCATCTTTACTGCCGTCCGATTGGCAGCATCAAAGATCAGCACACCGCCGGGGAAAGCGTCCGCCATCTCCCGCACCAGTTCCCGGACCTGCTGGGTCAGAAAGTAATAGAACACCCCGGAGGCAAAGAACACCGCCCCGCCGGAGGCATCGATTTTGCCAAACCATGCGGTGTCTTTCAGATCGCAGGGGATATTTTGTTCTCGATCCTCGGCGGGCAGCAGCTGCTGCCGCAAGGCAATCACATCCGGGAAGTCCAGATTGTAGATCTTGCATCTACCGTTGTCGCAGGTTCTGCCGGTGTTGTCCAGCCCGCAGCCCAGATTGACCACCGCCGCATTGGGGTGGCCTTTCAGGTAATCCCGCACCTCGAAAGCAAGATCACCCTGCCGCATGGCCACCTCCAGCGCACCAAAGCGCTGCATCAGGCTGCGGGAATTTTTCTCTACCTCTGAAAAGTCGTAGTCGATTTGGTCGAGCAAGCGAACCGCTGTTTCATCCCTATAAAGGTTCGGGTACAGCTCCGTACACAGCTTCCGGGAATACAGCGGGAGGATCAGCGTCTCCTGCACGGTGTTTTTCTCAATTTTACATTTCATAGGTTTCTTCCTCAGTGAATAAAAACTGTCATAAGTGCCGCCAGCACAGCCGCTATGACCGTCATGCCTATCGCCATGTGCAGGATGGATGCAAAAATGCCCGTGCTTGATACCCTTACTTCCGCGCCGTGACGCAGAGCCACCTTATCTTTTTGCGTATCTGCACCTCGTGAAAACCCGCCTGCTCCAGACACGCCTTTAATTCAATGTCCTTGTAGATGGTCATGCCGCCGATGATTTGCGTCCACCTTTCGTCCTTGTCCGTATCGCCATTGCTCTCGTTGCAGATAAGAATTGTTCCGCCCGGCTTCAGCGTCCGCCGGACCTCACGGAAGCATCGGGGCAAATCGGGCCAAAAGTAGACGGTCTCAAAGGCCGTGACTGCATCGAAACAGCTATCCTCAAATGCCATATCCGCCACACTGCCTTGCAGAACGGCGCAACGCCCCTCCTGAATTGCAGTTCGGTTGAGCTTTCTAGTCTTCTCCACGCTGACGGGCGAATAGTCGATGCCCTTGACGACGCCATGCGGGCATTTTTTCAGCAGCCGTTTTATGTTCGTCCCGCCGCCGCAGCCGCAATCCAGCACCTTGGCATTTGGCGCAAGTCGTAGAAATCGAAGTCCCCACCGCGCCACAGGGCTGTGCCCCAGATTCATCATGGCAACCATAAGTTTTCCGCCGAGGCCCACGGGCTTGCGGGTGTTTTCAAAGAACGACATCTGGCCCCTCCGATTTCGTGCATTCCGCATAGGTCAACGGGAACGAGGCCTTCAGCACCGCGCTTTTCTGCACTGCCCAGCCGTTTTGACGCAGGAAACGTAGATATTCCTCGCTTGTCCACCTGCTGTGGAGGGGGAATCCCGCCATACTCATGAAAAAGGCTTTTGCCTTGCCGGAAACCGAGCTCCCCGCGTGGGTGAAGGTTGGCGCGATGAGCACGCCGTCGTCCTTCAGCACCCGCCTGATTTCTTGCAGGGCCTTTTCCGGATGCGGCACTATGTGAAGCGCGTTGGACGCGATCACCACATCAAAGGACTTCCGTGCATAGGGCAGGCGGAACATATCTTGTACGGAAAAGTGCAGCTTTGCGGATTGATTGTCCCGCTTTGCTTCAAGGATCATCTTTGCAGAAGCGTCCGTAGCCTCGATGTGCGCCGCCGCATTTACGATGCTCTTTGCGATAAGCCCCGTGCCGGTGGCAACCTCCAGTACGGTTTTTGCTTTCACCACCGGCCTGATCAGCTCATATATATTCTCATACGCCGCCCGGTCCTTTCGCATGAAACGGTCGTACCGACCGGCATTCTTGTCCCAGAAGCCCTTGCATTCGTGCATTGCTATCGCCCCCAAATAGTTAGAGACATCTAACTATAACACACGAATCATGCAGTAAGATAAGGCTAACCTTATTCTCGGCTAAGACGCATCTCTCCGACCCTTTGAATCACCCCTTTTCACGCCACCCGCTACGAACCCCGGCGGGAACCAGGGAGTGATTAAAGGAGCGGCCTGTGGTTTTGCGAATCAATTGATTCATTCCCGAAATCGCGAATCAAGGGCCTGAGTCGTCAGGCCCTCACAGGGGGATCGCGATGGTGGCCACCGCGCCGCCCGAGGGGCTGTTGGCGAGCGAGACGGAGCCCCCGTGGGCGCTCGCGGCCTCGGAGGCGGCGTGGAGGCCGAGCCCGTAGTGGCGGCCTCCGTCGCGCGAGGAGCGGGAGGAGTCGTCTGTGAAGAGGCGCTCACAGCCGCGTTCGAGGGCGGCGGGAGAGAAGCCCGGTCCGTCATCGGACACCTCGATGACGAGGCGCCCGCCCGCGACGTCGCAGGAGACCGCCACGCGCGAGCGCGCGTGCTCGGCGGCGTTGACCACGAGGTTCGCGGCGGCTCGCGCCATGGCGGTTCGGTCGAGCGGGGCCTCGGGCGCGCCCGCGACAGCAGGGCCCGTGGCCGCGTCGAGCGTCACGCCTCGCGCCCGGGCGATCTGGGCGGCCTCGGCGAGGACCTGCTCGCAGAGCTCGGCCGGCCGCAAGGGGGCCCTCTCCGCCCCGCCGGACCCGCGCGAGGCCTCGATGAGCAAGCGCACGTAGCCGTCGAGCCTTTCGACACTGCCGGCTATGTCGCGCGCGGCGGCCGCGAGGTCGGCGTCTTTTTCGTCTTCCAGCTCCTCCGCCACGAAGTCGGCGTTGGCGCGCAGCACGGTGAGCGGCGTCTTGAGGTCGTGGGCGAGCGACGCCACCTGCTCGCGCTGCCCTCGCTCCGCGGCCCAGCGGGCCTCGAGCGACTCGGCGAGGGAGGCCCGCATGGCGTCCATCGCGGCGAGGACGTCGTTCACCTCGCGCACGTTGGTGCTGCCGACCGCGAAGTCGAGCTCCCCCGCGCCGACGCGCTCCGCCGCCTCCGCAAGCGGCGCCATCTTGCGCGAGATCACGCGGCTCGCGCGGCGCGCCACGAGCGCGAGCGCGAGCGCGCTTCCCGCAGCGGCGCCGACGAGCATGAGGTTCTGCGGGTTGGGAAGCAGGCCGGCGAGGTCGCGCGAGACCCACTGCGGCAGGTACTCGCTGACGAGTGCACAGGCCCCGCCGCCCTTGAGCGGGAACGCGGCGTAGGTGAGGCCCGAGCCCCCGCCCTCGATCTCCACTGTGCCCGGATCCGCGGCGAGTGTCGCACGGGCCATTTTCGTCGCGTCCTCGAGCCGCGTGCCCTCGAGATCCGTCATCAGCACGTATCCGTCCTTGTTCAGGATGAGGTAGCGGTACGCCGTCGGCACGTCCTGCTGCCCGCAGACGCCGTCGCGTGCCAGGCCCTCCGCGACCTCGCGCGCATTGGCCGGCCCCCAGCTTGCCTCGTAGACGAAGCCCGCGTTGATCGCCGCGGAGAGCGCCATGAACGAGGCGAGCCACGCCGTGGCGACCGCAGCGAACGCGTAGGCGAAGTAGCGCGCGATGACGAAGGAGAGCGGCATGCCCCCGCGACCTCGCGCCCCGGTCCTCAAAGCTGCCACTTGTACCCCATCCCCCAGACGGTCGCGATCGGGTCGGCGCCGGCATCGGAGAGTTTCCTCCGGGCGCGGCTGACCTGCATGGATATGGCCGCGTCGTCGGCGTCGCTCTCCCAGCCGAGCACCGCCTCGCGTATCTGCGCGCGGCTCATGACCTGCCCGGGGTGGCGGGCGAGGTACTCGCAGATGGCGTACTCGGTGGGCGTGAGCGGCACGGCCTCGCCGCCCACGGCGACCTCGCGCGCCCCGAGGTCGATCCGCACCTCCCCGAAGGAGAGGGCGTGCGAGCGCGGCCGGCGCTCACGGCGTAGATGGGCCGCGACCTTGGCGCGCAGCTCCGCGGCCCCGAAGGGCTTGCGGACGTAGTCGTCGGCGCCCAGGCCGTAGCCGGCCACGGCGTCGTCCTCGGCCACGCGCGCGGTCAGGAAGACGATGGGCCCGTCGAAGTCCGGGCGGATCTGCCGCACGAGCTCGAAGCCGTCGAGCCCCGGCATCATGACGTCGCAGAGCACGAGGTCGAAGCGCGAGAGGTCCATCCCCGGGACCGCCGTCGGGTCCGCTGCCTTGACGACCTCATGGCCGTCGCGGCCGAGGACGCGCGCGAGCGCGTCGAGGATCGCCCGCTCATCATCCACCGCCAGTATCCTCGCCATGTTCGACCTCCTGAAACCCTCGTCGGAATTGTACTAGCGCCGCAATCAGCGGTCCAGAGCCCTGCGCGCGGCCGCGGGCGCCTCGGCCGCGTCGCACGCGCGGTAGCGCACGCCCGAGCCGCCGCGCACCTCGATCTCGACCCAGCCCTCGCCGTCCGACTCCCGCCCGAAGAAGATGAGCTGGAGATCTCGGACATTGCCCCTGTCGTCCGCCGCGTCCACCAGGTAGACGTAGTTCGCCCCCGCCCCAGTGGCGTCGGCGTAGGAGCTCGCGTGGCTGCCGGGCTCGGGCGCGGGCGCCCACATGGCGATCTCAGGGTTGGGCAGCACGCGGTCGGCGATCGAGCGCAGCGCTGACCCCCAGCCGGCGTCGAGCAGGGCATTCCCGCCCAGGACGAGCGCTGCGGAGAGGAGGGCGAGCACGGCGGCGAGCGGCTTCCTACGCATCTGCCCTCCCGTCCTCGAAGCGGCAGAACCAGGCCAGAAGGACGGCGGCGGTTGCCAGGGTGAGCACGAGGCCAGCGAGCGCAGTCGTGAGGAGAGGGCCCGCCGCGCGTGCGGCGTCGATGAAGGCCTCCACCCCGAGGGACCCCAGGCGCGCGGGCCAGGCGAGCGGCACCCAGCCCAGGGGCGTCGCCAGGGCACCGGTGAGCTCGCCGGTCATGAGGCCGTGCGCAAGTCCGCCCACTGAGAAGAACGCGAGGAGCATCCCCGCCGCGCCGGCGCCGATGGCGGCGTTGCGGCCGAGGCACAGGGCCACGCCGAGCCCCAGCGCGTAGAGGGGCAGGCTGCCCAGCACGATGCCCGCCCAGGCGGCCGCAAGCGGAGCGGGCCCGAGCGGCAGGCGCGCGGCGACGGCGAGCACGGCCCCGAACACGCCGAGCGCCACGGCCAGCGCGCCCGCGCCGAGCGCCGCAAGGGCGAGCAGCTTCGCCGCGACGGCGCGCCCGCGCGAGGGGACCGCCGTGAGGTTGGCGAGGCGCCCGGCAGCGCGCTCCTCGTCCACGGCGAGCCCGCAGACGATGGCGGACATGAGCGGCATGAGGGCGCCGAGGAACTGGGCGTAGGCGTCCGCGCCCAGCGCCGGGTCCCATCGGGTTACGGAGAAGTACTCGCCGCAGGCAAGACCGGCTGCCAGGCCGCAGACGAGGTGCACCACTGCGAGCGGGGAGCGCGCCAGGCGCAGGGCCTCGGAGAGCAGGGCCCGCGGGAGAGTCATGCGCGGCGTCGGGTCGGAGAGTCGCGTCATGGCCATCACCTCTCCTCGGAGCGCGCGAACCAGGCCGCGCCCGCCGCCGTGAGCGCGGCGAACGCGAGCGCGCAGACCGCAAGGCCCGCCAGTGTGAGCATGCCGTCCGACGCGAGCGCCCCGCCGAGCGCCATGTCCGCCGCGAGTGGCTCGCCGCTCGGCAGCACGGGGATGAAGCTCGTGGGGATGACCATGCTCGCCGACGGCGGAAAGAGCTGCGGCAGCGGTACCAGCGACCAGGCGAACCCACCCACGAGCTGCGCGGCGAGCGGGCAGAAGATGCCCGCGAGCATGCCGAGCCGCGCCGTGAGGAAGAGCCCTGCGGGGATCATCCACGCCGCGGTCACCGTGTTGACGAGCGCGCAGAGGAACATCGTGAGCGTGCCCGCGACCGTGAGGCCCTGCGAGGAGAACGCCGATCCCGCGAGGTAGATGCCGAAGACCACGAGGTTCGAGAGCGTGCAGAGCGCGAGGCACCAGAGCGCCTTGGCCCACCAGGCGCGCTTAAGCGGGAAGCCCAGGCCCAAAAGCCCCCGCATCCGCGTGCGCGCGTCCGCCCGCGCGACGCACGCCACCACGAGCGAGAGAGCCACGGGCAGGAAGAGCACGTACCAGTAGTTCCACGCGCTGAAGATCTGCACGCCCCGGTAGGGCATCGCGCCGAGCAGCGGCATCGGCAGCGCCATGAGCACGGCCAGGCGAACCGGTGCCGCGTGGCGCGACTTCAGGGCCTCGGCGCGCAGGCCCGCGAGCAGGCCGCCTTTCTCGCCTGTCATGCCGCCACCTCCCCGCGCGCTCGACGCCCCTCCCGGCAGACGCTCATGAAGAGTTCCTCGAGGTCCTGCCCGGGTCGAAGCGCATCCTCGTAGGCGAGGTGCCCCCCGTAGATGATGCCGATGGTGTCCGCCATCTGCTGCACCTCGGAGAGGATGTGGCTCGAGACGATCACCGTCGTGCCCGCCGCCGCGAAGCCGCGGATCTGGTCGCGCAGCTCCTCGATGCCGATGGGGTCGAGGCCGTTGGTGGGCTCGTCGAGCACGAGCAGGCGTGGCCGGGCGATCAGCGCCAGCGCGAGCCCCAGGCGCTGCCGCATGCCCATCGAGAAGCGCCCGGCGCGCTTCTTCCCGGTGTCCGCGAGGTCCACGGCGGCGAGTACCTCATCTATGCGGCTTTCGGGAAGGCCCAGCAGCGTGGTGCGCACGCGCAGGTTCTCGCGCGCGGTGAGGTTGGGGTAGAGCGGCGCCTCCTCGATGAGGCTGCCGATTGCGTAGAGGTCCTCGCGGCGCCAGGCGTGCCCGGCAAAGAGGATCTCCCCGGTCGTCGGCCGCAGCATTCCGCAGATCATCTTGAGCGTTGTCGACTTGCCGGCGCCGTTGGGGCCGAGCAGCCCGTACACCTCGCCCTCGCGGATATGAAGGCTCACGTCGGCCACGGCATCCTGCGCCTGGTCGCCGCGGCCGAAGCGCTTGGTGAGCCCGCGCGTCTCGAGCATGTACCCCATGGGTTCGTCCTTTCTCTTCCGGGCGCGCGGGCCGAGTCGCCGTGCCCGCGCGCCTTACCTTTCGGGTTCACCATCCATGGTGGGGCACGTTTCTAACGAAGCTGTAACGGCCGTTGGGCTCTTTTGGCGCCAGCCCTTCTCGACCCGTACGCCACTCATGGTATGTTTATCGCGATAACAAGGACGGAGGTGCCCGTGGCACGCAATAAGTACCCGGAGGAGACGGTCGAGAAGATTCTCGACGTTGCCGAGCGGCTCTTCGTGGAGCGCGGCTACGAGCACACCACGATGATCTGAAGAGCAATACGCTAAATCGAAAAAGGCAAACGGCTGTATAAGCCGCCGTGACGGGCGACGATTCATGCCCTCCCAAAAAACATGCGTAAGATCGAGCGGAGGCTGAGCACGCCGAAACGGCCCAGTGAGTGTTATTTTGCGAGCTAGGCGCATTGAAAGCGACCTTTCGTGGTATAAACTACTTGCCGGAAGCCGCGGCTTTCAGAGTACGGCTTACGTGTACGTTTAACCTCCGTGGGCGACGGGGTGCCGCAAGGCGTAGAATATCGCCCACCTGTAGGGGCCTGCAGCGATGCGGGCCCCGCTTCGTATGAAGGGGGGCGTAATCGATGAAGATCGTATCCATCTCCCAGGACTTCTTCGACCTCGTCGATGGCGACCGTGAGCTCATGCTTAAGCACAATCGTCCCTGCATCGTGGTGGTGAGGCTGCGTTTCCGCGGGAAGCGCAGGGGCTTCGCCGTGCCGCTGCGTTCCAACATCGCCCCTAACGTGCCCAAAGACCAGTACTTTGCGTTGCCACCCCGCCCCACGACGCGCCCCGGCTGCCGCCACGGCATCCACTACATCAAGATGTTCCCCATAACCAAGGCCTACCAGCGCCGCTTCAGGACCGAGGGCTCGGCCTACTACGAGACGCTCCAGCGCATCATCGATGGCAACACCAAGCGCATTGTCTCCGAGTGCCAGGCGTACCTCGACCGCTACGAGCGCGAGGGAAGGCCTCGCTTTGCCGTCGACATCGACCGCATCGTGGGGCTGCTGGAGGGCGAGAAGTAGGGCACCTCGGCTCAGTCACGAGCCATGCGGAGTCGGTCCGCATTTTTGAACGCCGCGTGTGCGTCCCAAATACTTGAGAAACAAGCTGTGAAGTGCGGTGGCGCGCCCGTGCATAGCCGTCACCATCAGCGTCTACGCGGCGTCGGCTTCAAGTGGAACTGACGCCGCTGCTGTATATGGTTTGCCTTGCTGCGAATGGCGATCAATGCTCGCGATGCTTCTGCTTGCGCTTCAACTTTCGCTGCTCGAAGCGCGTCTCCGCCTCATCCGCGCGACGCTGACTTCTTGCTTGAGCCGACTCCCGCTTCATCGCTTCCCGCTGTGCCGCGAGCGCCTGTTGTGCCTTGGTGCTCACCGCGGGCCGTTTAAGGGCTTTCGCTGCCTCGCGAGCGCGCCGCTTGGGGTTCTTCGCGGGCTTGCTCGCCTCGGTCGAATCGTGACCGAAGAACGAGAGCTTCGCCCGTTTGTTGACGACGAATCGCAGGATCTCCTCAGTGGACGGTTCTGCGCCGAAGACGATGCGGGCGACGCCGTATCTGCCGTCCTCGACATGCTCCGCCAGCCCGACCCAAAATTGGCCGCCGTGATATGACGATGAGCAGCAAGTCGCTGATAGCCGCCCTGCGAAGCTAGTTGCCTTGTTCGCAGCCGGGTCGCAGGCCGCACTTACGCTCGAGCTCTGCCACGAGGGCATCGTTGTCGGTCACCGAGACGATGGCGTCGCCGTCGTAGGGCGCCTTGATATAGACGCGGTCGAGCGAATTGGCCGTCCCCGCCCAGAGCGTCCTGGTGCGCCGGACGCCCCGCACGTGGGCGTAGGGTATCACCGAACGCATCCCAGCATACACGACGACGAGGCGGTCGCCGTAGAGCTCGAGGCGGTTGCTGCGGACGGGAAGGGCGGCCAGGGCCACGAGGGCCGGGACGGGCAGCAGCGCGAGCCAGCCCCATAAGAGCGCGGGACTCGAGCTCAGGAAACACGCGATACACGCCGCGGATAAACCGCCCGCTACAATCACCATGGCCGCTATGAACCACGGGTCTGTCCTGCCGGGAAACACCCGCTCCGGCCGCTCGCCCTTCTCACCCATTACGGCCTCCCTCCCGACGCCCTCCCTGGCGGAGCGTGGGGCCGGAGAGTGCCTTGAACCCGTCGCCGACCATCTCGCCCTCCGTTCTGTGGGTCTTCTGTAGTGGTGTGTACCCCCGACTGTTCGACGGATGTCGTACGATTGAACGTTTTTCGAACTGTTTTTTAAGATGGGTGCGGCAGGATCGAGCAGATTGTTCGCGCGAGAGGCTCCCCGCCGCCGCGCCCGGTCTCGGGTTCGATGCATCGACATCCGTCTCAGGTGGTGTCTCCGCTGCGCGACATTGCAGGGGGCAAAGTCGAGATGCCATGGGGCGCGCCGAGGCTTTGCCCGCGGGGCGAAGATTCTAGGGGTCCGACGTGGCCCAGAGGGGAGACGGACATGTAAGCGCTTATGACCGAGGAGCTGGCCGAGTGCCTGCCGCCGCTGTACGCGACCGAGGGAGGGGCGCTCGCCCTCGACCTCGCAAGCCCGGAAGGCGAGGGCTACCTTGACCTTTGGTGCTCGCTCACCATCAACCTCTCGGGCGGCCCCTTCGCCTCCACGTGGATCATTCACGCTTGTGCCCGGCATCATGGACATGGGCGTCGCTAAGTCGCCTACTGTGGCGCAAGCCCCTGTCGGCTCAACGTTCGACGAGATAAACCGCATGTTCTCAAAGCTCGGCTTTATCGATTACAATTCACGCCTCGCGCAAGGGCCGTTCTACTCCCCAAACCTAATCTGCCTGTCGCACGTCTCGAGGCGACGGGGCGGCGCCTTCTCGCGTGAGTCGATTCCCGTTTAACTGATGCGTCCCAACATGCCCTTACGCATGTTGGGACGCCGCTTTCGAAACTTCAAAACCATTCGATTTTCGAAACTGAGTGGGAATAAGTTATCGGTACGCTTTTTTATAAAATGTAAAAAAGCACCCCCATAACTGATGAAATGGACGATGAGAAAAAGGGGTGCATCTTGCGTATATACCGACGTGAAGATCTACCTCTATCTTGCATCGCGCGGGTACGAGCTTTCTGTGGGCCGTATTGGGAAGCTCGAGTGTGACTTCATCGCTCGTAGGCGCAATGCTTACGCCTACATCCAGGCCTCTATGTCGATTGCCGACAGAGACGTCGAGGAGCGCGAGTACAGGCCGTTCGGCCACATCAGGGATGGGTATCCGCGTTACTTGTTCACGCTTGATTCTCTATTGCAGGAGAGGGATGGCGTCAGGCACCTTAACATGGCGTCGTTTATGCAAGATGGCGGTGATCTTATTTGAGTGGCGGCCAGATTCCTTTGCTTCCTAGTGCGCAAACAGCGCGGGTATCAAATGAGGATCATTGCCTCACGTAGAATCGACGGATTGAGAACTTGTTTTGATGTTGACAGGCTTTTGGCCAGTGGCTCCTATTGTCGAGTGGGAATAGCGGGAATAACAGCCTCCGGATCCTCTGGGTCGGAGGTTTTCTTTTTCGTTCTGTTCGGAAAGAGCTCCTTGCCGGAGCCCCATGGATAGCGAACGGCTTTATCGAGCGTGCGCGTTCTCGTAGGCATCTTTGATCTCTTCCGGCTAATTGTCGGGAATCAGCGCCTCCAGCCTATCCTCGCTGCCATCTTGAATCGCCTGCTCGTAGTACCAGCATTTGAACTTCAACATGTCCAGGGCACGGTTCATCTTCGCGATCTCCGACTCCATGTGGGCCTTCCGCTCCTCGAACATGGCCTTGCGCTTGGCGTAGGTCGATGGCCCCTCTGCGCACCATTCCATGAACAGACGGATGTCCTTGATCTCCATTCCCGCCTTCTTCAGGCATTCGATGACCCGAAGCGCTTCGAGTTCCGTATCGCCGAATCGGCGAATGCCGGACGTCCGCTCCAGCCCCGGGAACAATCCCTGCTTGTCGTAGTACCGCAGCGTTGAGGCGGGCAGACCGAACATCTCCGCCACCTGTCCGATTGTGTACATGGCTCCTCCGAATAAATCTCGACTTCATTCCTTGACCTAAAGTCAGGTTTAGGTATTACCTTCTTTCTCGTCAATACAAATCGGTAGCGCAAGGGGTGTTCGTTATGGGCAAAACGGTTTGCGCCGGCGGCGTGAACGGTGTGGGCGATATCGCCGGGCATCCCGCTCTGGAGCAGGCGCAACGAATGGGCATGGAAGTCTAGGCGCGGCTTAGCTGCGCGGAAGCAGCTTGTACTCAAAACCAACGACAGGAGGAATCAAGCATGACGATTAAGCAGACAGCGGGCAGAGATGCCCTAGGGGAGTTCGCCCCCAAATTCGCACAGCTCAACGACGATGTGCTGTTCGGCGAGGTGTGGAGCCGAGAGGGCGAGCTCTCCCTGCGGGACCGTAGCATCGTGACGGTGGTGGCCCTGATGTCGCAGGGACTGACGGACTCTTCGTTCCAATATCATCTGATGTCCGCAAAGAACAATGGCGTGACCAGGACGGAGATAGCGGAAATCCTTACACATGCGGCGTTTTACGCAGGATGGCCCAAGGCATGGGCGGCCTTTCGCATGGCGAAGGAGGTCTGGGCGGATAGCGATGCTGCTGATGCAAGAGCTAAGCATCAAAACGAGATGGCCTTTCCCATCGGTGCCCCCAACGACGCATTTGCGAAGTACTTTATCGGGCAAAGCTACCTCGCGCCCCTTTCCACAAATCAGGTCGGCGTCTACAACGTGACGTTCGAGCCCGGCTGCCGCAACAACTGGCACATCCATCACGCCAAAAGCGGCGGCGGACAGATCCTCATCTGTGTGGCTGGTCGAGGGTTTTACCAGGAATGGGGTAAACCGGCACAGGAGCTGCGCCCTGGCGATGTAGTAAATATTCCCGCGGGCGTAAAGCATTGGCACGGAGCCGCGCCCGACAGCTGGTTCTCCCATCTCGCGCTGGAGGTTCCGGGCGAGGAGACCTCCAACGAGTGGTTGGAGCCCGTGGACGACGAGGAATACCTTACAGCGGCTGACAAGGAGGCTTAAACTTTGACACCCGAATCAGAGCCATCGCTTCTATGGGCGTGATGTCCGGGCTGATGAAAGCGCAAAAGCCTCGCCACGTTACTCGTCTCCCACCCGCGCCACCGAGAGCAGGGTGCGCAAGTCGGCCTGGATCGCCTCTGCTTTGCTTCCGAGCTGCAGCGGAGCCGAGTCGCCCGAGATGTTTACGCTCAGCAGGTGCGCATCCGGCAGCTTTGCGGTCATGCTCCAGAATGGGAGCGTGATGATACCGGGGGTCATTTCGCCCACGCCAAGTTCCAGCAACAGCACGCGGCAATCGCTGCGCTCGCGCACGAAGCGCTCATATCGTTCGATACTCTCGCGCCATGCCGCGCCCTGCAGAAATGTGTCGTCGCGCACCCACGGCACAAGCTGCCAGCCGCAATGCGGGCAGCGGGGAACGTCCTCGCTGCGTACCTCAAACCTCTCCATCCCGGCAATCATGCGCTCAACGTAGGGGCTCGCGTCGAAGAGCTCGTCGCAGCATGGCTGCTTGCACTGAAGGTATGCGAAGCTTCCCTGGTAGTTGCAGGTCCTCTCGGCGGGGAAGGCCTTTTCGACCTGGGTGTCCACATTGGTGCTCAGGATGAAGTAATCCTTATGGCCGATGAGGGATCGCAGGTCGAGATAGGGTTGTGAGGCCGGCTCGCGCAGCATGAAATCGATGTATCGCGCGTAGTAGGCCCATTGCTGCTCGAGGCTGGGGTAGAGGTGATAGAAGCCGTCGAAAAGGCTCTTGAAGCCAAAGGCTTTCTGCCAGTCCGCCATTCCGGCACACGTCATGCCCGCATGGTTGTAATGGTTGAACCCGGCGGCGCTCGACATACCCGAGCCGATGCCGACGATGATGGCGTCGGCATCGTCGATGAGGCTTCGAAGCCTCATCGCTTCTCTTTCTAGAGGTGGCATCGAACGATCTCCTCGAAAGCCGGGGTCATATCGCCGTCAACGAGAATTGTCTCGCACGAAGCGTCGGGCGTCAGAGCCTGACTGTAGTTGAACACGATGTAGGTGGCGTGTTCGCAGGCGTTCGCGACCCGAGCGAGCATGCGCTTTATGACGCCGTTGCGCAGCCCCACGCCAAGTTCGAGGATGGCAACCTTGTGGTTGCGATGCGCTTGCACAAGGTGCGCGAGATCTTCGAGCTGCGCCATGGCGAGGGCATCTGGGTGGGCGAGACGCTACTCGTCAATCGACGTGCACGTACTCCCCTCCGTCTCGAGCACGTGGTTCTCGTTGAACCCTGCGCGCGCGAAGTGCCCGTCAATATTGCATGTGATCACGAAGGTATCAGCGTGCTCCGTAAGATGCCGCAGCCCGTTCATGATTGGGCCGGGCTCATACTCGACATACTCCTTTTGATGGAATCGATCGGCCCATCGGCGTCGCACGTTTGCATCCGGAGAGGTGAGCCCCTGCAGTATGCAGCCGATGCCATCAGCCTGGGCGAGGTCTCCGTACGCTTCTTGGAAATGAGCATCGGCGTAGAAGAGGTTGAGCCCCTCTGCCATGTCGAGCCCGTTGCTGGCGCCGATGATGATAAGATCCGCCTCGGCAAGTGCCTGGCCGATACGAACCGCTTTTACCGTTTCCATGCGCTACCTACCCAGCGTCTTGCGCACGTCGGCGAGCACGTCGGCGATATCGGCACGAACGGCGAGCCCCCGATCCTCGATTGTACGGGGGAGAAACTGCGTCCTGTTGTTCACGGCGATGTAGCCAGCCTGCGGCAACTGCGCCGTGAGGGCCCAGAACGGCTCCTGGATAAACGCAGGCGTCATGCGGCCCACGCCCAGCTCGAGGAAAAGGATCCTCTGCCGCGCGTGCGCGTCGAGCCAGTCGGACACCTTGCGGTACTGCTCCTCGTAGAGCTCGCCCTGCAGGAAGTTGCCGTAGCCGCGAACCCAAGGGAACGCCTCTGCCCCGCAGTGCGGGCAGCGTGGCACGAATTCTGTCGGAACCTCAAGGCCGTCTCCCATGGCCTCTACCATGCGGGAGACCGGCTCGACCGCGTCCCACACCTCGCCGGTGCAACAGTGGGAGCACTGGAAGAAGCGGTGATCGCCTTGGATCTCTGCTACCTTCTCCCAAGGGTAGATTTTCATGAACTGCGTGTCCTGGTTGGTGGTGAGAACGAAGAAGTCTTTCTCGGTAAGAATGGCGTCGAGATCTTTGTAGGGCTCGCGCAGCGGGGCGTTGAGCGTGGTGTCGAGGAAGGTGGCAAGGTAGCCCCAGCGCGACTCGGCGGTGGGCCAGCGGTAGGACGACCCTTCAAAAGCGCCCCTGAAACTGTAGCGCTCGGCGAATTTGCCGAAATGCCTGCGATAGGTCGCGTTGTCTTCGTAGTAGAAGTCGCCGCCGCCCGCCGCGGAGAGCCCAGAGGCCCCGCCTACAAGCACGCAATCGGCTTCATCGATCATGCGGGCAAACGTTTCGATTTGCTGGTCGTAGCGCTCGGGCTCGCGGGCACTCAGTTCATAGGGCGTGCCGCCGGTGCGGTAGGCGGCCTGATGGGAAAACGATTGGTTGGTGAGTTCGATAACGAGCCGCTCGTATAGAGTCACTTGATACTCTCTTTCAACTACAATGAACAGGTGTCTATAAAAAGTATCAGTGTTGATTTGCGTCAGAGCAATGAACAGTTTCGAGCTGCTGTCGATAAACGAGCGGCTTCTGGATATTGTTGAGCGCTGCAATTGGAGGGGCCATGGAATCGGGGAAGATCGATCGTCGCCGACGCTATACGCTCTCGGTCATACGGGAGGCGTTCTTTGCGCTGCTGGCCGAGGTCGGCTTCGCGAAGATGACGGTGGCGGATATCTGCCGCTGCGCCGATATCAACCGCGGCACGTTCTATTTGCACTACGAGGACAAGTTCGCGCTGCTCGACGCGCTTATTGACGAGGCCCTGGCGGCGGCGCCCCCACTCGAGGGAACGGGGGCGGGGGCCCTCTGCCAGCGCCCGCCGGCAAACGATGACTATTATCTGCTCTACTCGGATGACGACGCATACGCCCGGGTGGCACAGCGCGTCGTCGAGCGCGGCGCTGAGCAGATGGTTCCCGCGATCATGGAGAAAACCGGGCTTTCGCGCGAGGACGCCTATCTGCTCTTCGTCCACAACGTCCAGGGAAATCTCGCGGTCAACCGCCTGCTCGGTTGGAGGCGAGGGCCCGAGTTCGCCCACGCCCAGGAGCTGCTCAGCACCTATTCCGAAGGGGGCATGCGGGCGGTATCGGCCCCTTGCACACCGATCGCGAATTAGAACATGATAGCGTCGTCGGCTGTGAAGGCATCAAGGGATCCCTGCTTGACCTGAATGCAGACGTATGTGATGCCCGAGTCGGATGCGGCGCGGAACTGACGGTGTGCGGCGGGGGAAATGCGCAGCCAGTCGCCGGCTGCAAGCTCGATTTCCTCACCGTCGATCGTGACCGAGCCGGCGCCTTCGAGCACGCCATAGATTTCCTCGTTTTCCTTGTGTGCATGGACGAACGGAACGCCAGCGCCGGCGGGAAGATTGTTGACACTCACCTCTGCCCCGGTAAGCCCGAGCACTTCGTGCAGCTCGACACGGCTCTCATTACCGATGTGGGTCCTTGCATAATTAGCCATAATGGTTCCTCTCTTGGGGTTGATGTACCTTGCAGGCATCTCCTGCGTGAGTTATATTCAACGCGAAGGCGAATGCAAATACGAGTACGCACATATTTGTAACTGCGTACTTTTTTGTGAAACCGGTATGGTCAAGGAGGTTGGGTCTCCCGTGATGGCGAAAGAGGAGCTTCCGGAGTGTCCGGTCGCAACGGCGGTAACGCTCATTGGCGGCAAGTGGAAGCTGCTCATTATCCGTAACTTGCGCGTACGCCCTTGGCGTTTCAACGAGTTGCGCCGCAGCCTTGAGGGGATCTCTCAGAAGGTGCTTACCGACAGCCTGCGGCAGATGGAGGATGATGGGCTGGTCTTTCGCCATGACTATGGCGAGAATCCTCCCCGCGTTGAGTATGGCCTTACCGAGCTCGGCCGCCAGATGATGCCCATCATGGACTCGCTCGCAGACTTCGGCGCTTATTACAAGACGGTCGTTTCGTAGCGGACGCGCTGCTTGGGGGAGGCGGAGAACCGCTACGAGGGTGCTAACGAAAACCTGTCCCGAATCATCGCGATTTGGAGGTAGGAGATGTACTCGAGGGAAGAGAAGCTAAAAGCCGTCGAACTGTTCATCAAGTACGACAAGAGCCCCGCCTCGGTGATATGAGAGCTCGGGTACCCGTGTCGCGCGACCCTTTACGCGTGGTATGAAGAATACCTGGCGAATGGATGCCGCATGCCATCGACCGCCTGTACGCCTTCGGTGCTACGGGCTTCTCGTTCACCAAGACGGCCCTTTTGCTCGATAGCCATAGCGAGGGTGTCTATGACGCGGCGATCGCCATGTACAAGTCGACCTGCGCGTACTGCAAGTGGGAGGACCAGGGCATTGTCGCCATCAGCGGTATGACCGAGCGCGACAGCATGGCATCGTCGCCCAAGCTGGAAGAGGTGCGAGAGCTCGCCCGTAAGCTCGCCTAAGGACAAGAAGAACGCATGGCTATCAGCGTTGGCGGAAAGCCTACTTCCCTTACCAAGAGGATTACTGATTGCCATGCATAGTTGCTGACATTTTCTTTTGCAACTTTTGCTATTTTTTGCAAGTTTTGCTATCAGCTGTAGCTGGCCTTTATCTGAGGAACGCTCCTTGATTTATTGCTTATCGTTGGTAACTGTCACGGTCGAAATGTCTTCGCGGCAGCCGATCGGCTCTCGTCGAGCTCCTTCAGTCGGGAGAGGCAGCGGTCCAGAAACCCGCTCCTGGCTTGCGCGGCAAGGAGTCCGTCGCAGAAGCGGTCGCCACGAACGCACCACGTGATGCATGCACGTATCAGGTCAATGTCCCCATGGTCGATGTCGCAGCTGTCTATGCCTTCCGAGGTGTCGATGCTATGGCGTTCAAGCGTCTCGAAGTAGCTGGTGTCCGCGAATCCGTCCAGTTCATAGAAATCGTCGACGAAATCCTCGAGTCCGAGCGTCCCACCCCCAAGCTCGACATTCATGTTTCTGTCCGCCAGCTTGCCAGCGTACTTGGTTAGTCTTTCGAACATGTTCGCTCCTTAGCTCAAAAGTCCGTTGTCGCCCAGGTAGTCTACGAAGGCATCGATGATCCGTGCCGTGCGAGTCGCGATGTCTATTTCGGTGAAGTCTCCCATGACTTGTGTCAGGCGCTTGAGCTCCGCGATCTTTGTTCCGGCTTTGCGCTTGCCATTGCCGTCGGTGTATCCCTCATAGTACTTGCGTTTATCGCAGAATCTGTAGTCGGCCGCGCGGATATTTACACGCTTCTCGAGCAGCGCCTTGTTACCCAGCGCCTCCAGGCTGGATTGATCGACGAGCGGGTCTATCTCGTTGCGCTTTTTGGCATAGATGTGCTCAATTTCGAGCGTGGTGTCTAGGTCCATGAGTGGTTGATCTGGGTCTGCGTACGCCCACCAAGTGAGCATGGACTTTGTAACAGGCCTGCCGTTGGTGAACACGTAGGTTCGGAATCGCTCAGCAATATTTGCGCGATTGAAGTGGTGGTTAGGAAACTCCACCGGGCGGTGCTCCACGATGTTGATCATCTCGGGATACACTGGCGAACGCAGCGCGTTCACGCCGGGTCGCTCAATGGCGTAGGCGAAAATGAATGCCGTGATCTTGTTTAGAAAGCCGTAGAGTGCCTCGTCATCGAGGACGCCGTTGCTGTCGCTGTTGGCAAGGAACCAGACGCTTAGCAGATAGGTCCACATGCCGTTGGGGGCGTAGTTCAGCACGAAGAGCCTGCGGAGCACGCGCTCGCTGAACCCTTCCTGCGCGTCGACGCGTTTCCAGAAGCCGAGCAGCGCCTCGAGATCGTCGAGCGTGGCGTCCTCCTTGAGCATGGCGTAACCATCGGCACCGAAGAAGTCGCGCAACGATGCGGTGGTCGTGTCGCGGATGCCTTTCTTCGCGCGGCGGTAGTACATGTAGCGCGTAAATAGCTCATCGGTTGGTGTGCCGCGCATGGGCCGGAAGATAGCGTTCGCTCCCTTCTCGAGTCCCTTCCAGCGACGGATGAACTCGTCCTTGCGCCCCGTGTCGGAATAATGCTTGTAGAACTGGCTCTTGAAGATGTCGGCATCCGAGAGAGGCAGCCCTCGGTCGTTTAGAGTCGAGAAGATGCGTAGCGCGGTGTCCTGCGACTCCGCTTCAATGGGCAACAGTATCACATTGTTGATGACACGTGTGGCCATGTAGACGGTGTAGGTGGGCCACTCGCTCACCAGTTGCTCAATTTTCCTCTGGAAGAAAGCGAAGTTGCGGGCATAGGCGCTCTTCCAGCCATCGCCTACATTGCCCTCTCGTAAAATCTCGAGGAATTCATTCTTGTCGTTGTCCGATGCAACCTCGGAGTCGATCTTGAGGCGCTCCATGTTGGGCTCGTCGAACTCGTCTGTTTTCCATACACAACGGGCGATTGCCTCGCGCATCTTCACAGACTGCTTATCCTTCATGTTGGTGAACTTGTCGTAGAACGCGCGGAGCAGCAGCATGATGGTGGTGAGGCGCTGCTGGCCGTCAATGATTTCAAGTTGGCCAGAGAGGTTCTTAAAGGTGACGATGGGCCCTAGAAAGTATTCGTCGTTCTCGCTGTCGAAACGCTCGTAGTCATCGCCTGGAAAAGCGAACGAGAACAGGTCATCCCACAGCGTTGCGCATTCATCCTCGCCCCAGGCGTAGGGCCTCTGGTAGTCGGGGATGAGGAAGTCCGATCGCTTATCGGTGAGAAGATCGCGAATCGATCGCTGGTCGATGTTGAGCTTGGACATGAACTGTACCTTCCGCTCGGGAACATTCAAGATGACACGGATTATATCGCCGAAGTCGTCATTCGCTCTATTGCTGCGAGCTACTGAATCTAGCAACCTCTGGCCAACCCTTACGGTTTCATGTCGTGATCCATATCGGCGCCGATCAATGCCCGTGATGCTTCTGCTTGCACCTTCTTTAGAGAGCGCGAACGAGAGATGCGATCTACAGACGACTGAATAGCTCCATCTGTTTTGGTTACAACGAAATGTGTGCCGCGCGCCTGCGGCTTGAAGAAGGGAGATTTCTATGAATATCGTTGTATTGAGTGGTAGCCCGCGCAAGGGCGCTAATACCGACACCATGGTCGAGGCGTTTGCCGAGACCGCGCGTGAGGGCGGCAATACGGTCGAGGTCGTCCGTGTTGCCAGCAAGAAGATCGCTGGTTGCCTGGGGTGCCAGTATTGCTTCGCTCACGAGGGCACTTGCGTGCAGAAGGATGACATGGCCGACGTAATCGAGTCGCTGAAAGGCGCCGACATGGTTGTCTTCGCCTCGCCTATCTACTGGTTTGATATCACCGCGCAGGAGAAGGCCGCCATCGACCGCCTGTACGCCTTCGGTGCCACGGGCTTCCCGTTCACCAAGACGGCCCTTTTGCTCGATAGCCACAGCGAGGGCGTCTATGATGCGGCGATCGCTATGTACAAGACAACCTGTTCGTACTGCAAGTGGGAGGACCAGGGCATTGTCACCATCAGCGGTATGACCGAGCGCGACAGCATGGCATCGTCGCCCAAGTTGGAAGAGGTGCGAGAGCTCGCTCGCAAGCTCGCCTAGCGCGCATTTCTAATAACGAACAAGGCCCGAAAGGTTCATTAGAACCATTCGGGCCTTGTTGCGTTGCAAGGGAACTAGGCTATCGGAACCGGCCGGTTGGCTGTTAGTCAAACAGGCTCGGCATGTCGTTTTCTTTCATAAGGGCACCGGCGGAGGGGAGGCTCTGTGCGGTGAACTTCTCGGCTGAGACGCCGGCGCCAAGAATCTCCTCGGTCGTGCCGACGGTGGTGACCGAGCGGCCCTTCTTGGCCGTGAAAGCCTGGACGCCCTGCGTGTTGGTGGTCGTCTTGGTCTTGAGCAGCGACGTGTTAAAGTTCATCAGGCGGTAGTCACTCGAGACCAGCGCGATGTCGCGATCCTCCTTGAGTACCTGGGCATATAGCAGCTTGCTGCCACCGTAGATGGCGTTCTTGAGGCGCTTGCGGTTGGTCTTGGTGACGTATCCGGCAAGTGCAACGCGCGCCACGCGGCCGTTCTCAAAGACAAACAGCACATCGGCCTTGTAGTCCTCGGGGTCGATGACCCAGATGACACTCTCGTCGGGTTCCATCTCAAGATCGGTCGGCAGGTACGAGCCCAGCTGGGCCGACTTGGTGTCCTCAAATGCTGCGACCTTGCACTTGTACACCTGGCTCTTGTTGGTAAAGACCAGCAGCTCGTGGGTGTTGGAGGACGGGAACTCGATAAAGGGTTTGTCGCCGTCCTTGTACTTGAGCGTGGTCGCCTTCTTGAGCACGCGGTCCGTCATCTTCTTAAGATAGCCATCGCGCGAGAGCATGATGGTAACCGGGTACTCCTCGACCTCGGGCTCCAAGCTTACCTCGATAACCTCGTGGGGCTCAATCCTGCCCGTGCGGCGCGGCATCACGTACTTCTTGTTGACCGCTGCCAGCTCGTCGCTGATGACCTTCTTGATGTTCTCCTCGCTGGAAAGAATCTCCTCAAGCTCGGCGATCTCGCCCTCGAGCTTGGTGATATCCTTGGTGCGGTTGAGGATGTACTCTTCGTTAATGTTACGGAGCTTAAGTTCGGCGACAAACTCGGCCTGGGTCTCGTCGATGTCGAAACCCTTCATAAGGTTGGGTACGACCTCGGCTTCGAGCTTGGTGCCGCGGATGATGGCGATGGCCTTGTCGATGTCGAGCAAGATCGCCTCGAGACCGTGCAACAGGTGCAGGCGCTCGGACTTTTTGCCCAGGTCAAAGTTAATGCGGCGACGCGTGGACTCAATACGCCACTTGACCCACTCGTGCAGAATCTGGCGCACGCCCATAACGCGAGGGTAACCATCGACCAGCACGTTGAAGTTGCACGAGAACGAATCCTGCAGCGTGGTCGAGCGATAGAGCTTGGCCATGAGCTTGTCGGGGTCGACGCCGCGCTTAAGGTCGATGGCGATGCGCAAGCCCGAGAGGTCGGTTTCGTCGCGGATGTCAGCGATCTCCTTGACCTTGCCCTCTTTGGAGAGCTTAACGATGCGCTCGATAATGACATCGGTCTTGGTGGTGTAGGGGATCTCGTAGACCTCGATAATGCGCTCTTCGGGAATCCAGCGCCAACGGGAGCGGATCTGGAAGCTGCCAAGGCCGGTCTCGATAATCTTTTCCATCTCCTCGCGGCGGTAGATGATCTCGCCGCCGGTCGAGAAGTCGGGCATGGGCATGTACTCGAGCAGGTCGCAGTCGGGATCCTTGAGGTAATGCATCGTGGCGGTACAGACCTCGTTGAGGTTGAAACCGCAGATGTCGGACGCCATAGCGACGCCGATGCCCTTGTTGGCCGAGACGAGGATGTTGGGGAATGTGGTGGGTAGCAGGCGCGGCTCCTTCATGGCGCCGTCGTAGCTGTCGACGAAGTCGACCGGATCCTTGTCGATGTCCTTGAAGATCTCGGCACTGATGGGGGAGAGCTTAGCCTCGGTATAACGCGAGGCGGCGTAGCTCAGGTCGCCCGAATAGTACTTGCCAAAGTTGCCCTTCGACTCCACAAAGGGGGCAAGCAGCGCCTCGTTGCCGGTGGCCAGACGCACCATCGTCTCGTAGATCGCGGCGTCGCCGTGCGGGTTGAGCTTCATGGTCTGGCCCACAATGTTGGCGCTCTTCTGGCGCTCGCCCTTGAGCAGGCCCATCTTGTACATGGTGTAGAGCAGCTTACGGTGCGAGGGCTTAAAGCCGTCAATCTCGGGGAACGCACGCGAGACGTTGACGCTCATGGCGTAGGGCATGTAGTTGACCTCGAGCGTCTGCGTGATCGGCTGGTCGGTGACCTCGGAGTGCAGGCCGATGACGTTCTCGGCGTTGACCTGCTTTTTCTTTGGCTGGTTCTTCGTCTTCTTCTTTGCCACGATTTCCTCTTGAACTTCTTATGGGCCGTCGTTGTCGATTTGCTGCTACTGCAGGTCCAGCTGGTCCAGGTATTCCTTGCCGTGCTCGGAGATATGGCGCTTACGGCCCGCCTCGTCGTTGCCCAGCAACAGGTTGAACATGGTTTCCATCTTGGTGACGTCCTCGGGTTCCACCTTGATCAGACGACGCGTCTCGGGGTTCATGGTGGTGAGCCACATCATGTCCGGGTCGTTCTCACCAAGACCCTTGGAGCGGTTGATGGAGCACTTCTGGTCGCCAATCTCTTTGAGGATGCCGTTCTTCTCGAGCTCGGTGTAGGCAAAGTAGGTCTTTTCTTTGCAGTTGATCTCGTAGAGCGGCGACTCGGCGATATACACGTAGCCTTCGTCGATAAGCGTGGGCACCAGGCGATAGAGCATGGTGAGCACGAGCGTGCGGATGTGATAGCCGTCGACGTCGGCGTCCGTACAGATGATGACCTTGTTCCAGTTGAGGTTGTCCAGGTCGAAGGCACCGAGGTTTTTGATGCGCTTGTCCTTGATCTCCACGCCGCAGCCCAGCACGCGCATGAGGTCCATGATGATGTCGGACTTAAAGATGCGCGGATAATCCTCCTTCAGGCAGTTGAGGATCTTGCCTCGGACGGGCATGACACCCTGGAACTCGGCATTGCGCGAGGTGCGAATGGCACCTGCTGCCGAGTCGCCCTCTACGATGTAGATCTCGCGGCGGCTCTTGTCCTTGGAGCGGCAGTCGATGAACTTCTGCACGCGGTTGGCCATGTCGGTCTTCTGCTGCAGGTTGGTCTTGATGCTCTGACGTGTCTTCTCGGCGTTCTCGCGCGAGCGCTTGTTGATGAGCACCTGCTCCATGATCTTGTTGGCGGCATCTTTGTTCTCGATCAAGTAGGTCGAGAGGCGCTCCTTAAAGAATGCCGTCATGGCCTGCTGGATAAAGCGGTTGTTGATGGCCTTCTTGGTCTGGTTCTCGTAGGACGTCTGGGTGGAGAAGCAGTTGGTCACCAGCACTAGGCAGTCCTGGACGTCCTGCCACTTAATGCCGCTCTCATTTTTGTTGTACTTGCCCTGTTGCTTGATGTAGGCATCGATGGCGCTAGTGAGGGCGCTGCGGGCAGCCTTCTCGGGCGAGCCGCCGTTCTCGAGCCACGATGAGTTGTGGTAGTACTCCTGCATCATGAAGGTGCGCGAGAAGCACATGCACGCGGTGATTTTTACGTTGTAGTCGGGCAGGTCCTCGCGGTCGCGACCGCGACGGTCGGCCTCGATAAAGAAGGGCTCGGTAAGGTAGTCGGTACCGACCTTCTCGAGCACGTAGTCCTCGATGCCCTTGGGGTAGCAAAAGTCCTCTTCGGAAAACTCGCCATCGTCGCCCTCAATGCGCAGGCGGAAGGTCACGTTGGCGTTGACCACGGCCTGACGGCGCATGGTCTCGCGATACCAATCGTGGGGAATGCTAATCGAGGTAAAGACCTCAAGATCGGGGCGCCACTTGATAGTGGTGCCGGTGCGGTTCTCGTCGCTAGGCTCAATCTCGAGTGCCTTCTTTTTGGCGCCGACGACCTTGCCCTTCTTAAAGTGTAAGGAGTACTTGTTGCCGTCACGCCAGACGGTGACGTCCATGTACTCGGAAGCGTACTGGGTCGCGCACGAGCCCAGGCCGTTGGTGCCGAGCGAGAAATCGTAGTCGCCGCCCTGGTTGTTGTTATACTTGCCGCCGGCATAGAGCTCGCAAAAGACAAGTTCCCAGTTAAAGCGTTTCTCGGAGGGGTTCCAGTCGAGCGGGCAGCCGCGGCCGTTGTCCTCTACCTGAATGGAACCATCGCGAAAGGCGGTAAGGGTGATGAGCTTGCCGTAGCCCTGGCGCGCCTCGTCAACGGCGTTGGACAGGATCTCGAAGGCGGCATGCGCGCAGCCGTCGAGCCCGTCCGAGCCAAAGATAACGGCGGGGCGCAGGCGTACGCGCTCCTCGTCCTTGAGCTGACGAATACTGTCGTTACCATAGTTTGCGGTGTTTTTTGCCATACTCGCTCTCTCGGTGCTCCCTTGCTGCGTTTAAGTCATATAGATAGTCAAGGTAGCATAGCCCAGCCCACAGACGATTCCAACCAACACGAAATCCATCGAACAATCGTTCGATTAGATAATGAATGCTTGGAATGCGGGGGGGGGACCTGTCCTGTCCTATCCAAACATCTGCGGCAGGTCGATGAAGACGGTTCGATCGCTTTCGCCAGCTTCGAAGCCCGAACGGGAGAAGAATCCATAGCGATGGCACTTGAGCCCCGTTGCCTCGACTTGGGCGATTTCCTCGTCGACCATTTTTTGCGTGATGGGGGATTTGCGGAACTTTGCTTCGTAGAATGCGTAGCCCTCGGGGTCTTGCGTTACCACGTCGAATTCGCCGCTCGTTTTGTTTGCGGGATCGTCGTACCAGTACTTGCCTATGGCGTCGAAAGCCGGTTCGATCTTGCCGGTCCTGTTCTGCCGTACGAGGTATTGACGACAGATCTCCTCGAACATATGAGGAACGTAGTTTTCCTCGAAGTCTTGGAAGACGTGACGATCATAGAAGACTTCCGGGTCGAGCAGCTGACGCGCTGAGGCATTGCGGAAAACATAGCGATAGTAAAAGAGCGAAAGCGGATCCACTACAAAGTAGCCAGACTTGCGCTTGTTCGTAGGGTCGTTGATGGGTGCACGCTTTTGGACGATTTCGAGTGACATGAGCTTGTCGAGCACGTCTGCCATGGCCGGACCGCTCGAGACGTGCGACTGTGCCAGCACGTCCCCCCAACGGGAGTAACCTTGTGCGAGAGCTCCGAAAACTTCGTTGGCGTTGGTCATCTTCGAGATCTCGGCGTTGAGATAGGATGGCACCTCGCTTTCTAAGCGGGCGCCAGGTTCCGTGACGAGCTCGATGATGTTGTCGCGTACGCTTTGGGATTGATCGATGAGGCGATTGTAAAAGGGGATGCCGCCAAAAACGCTATAGAGCCGCACCTTGTCCTCGGGCGAGAACGCGGGATAGAACTTCGCAGCGTCAAAGTAATCCATGGGCTTAAGCTCAAGCGCGAGATCAATTCGCCCGTAGAGGGGGCTTTCATGCTCGATGAGGGATTTCATAATCTCAACGTAGGAGCCGCACAGGACAATGTTTAAACGTGAGTCTTCCCTGTGGGCGTCGATTGAGGTCTGAAGAATGCTGTCCAAGCCTTTAACCGCATCTCTCAAGTAGGGGTATTCGTCGAGAACGAGGGTAATGTTCTTGTCTTTGGCTTGGGCAAACAGAAATTCGATGAGCTCGCGGATGCCTGCGAAGGCGAGCGGAGGAAAGTTCAGCGCTTCAGCAACAAGGACGGACAGACTCTCGAGGTTGTCTGCCTCGGAGGTTTGGCGACACTCGTAATAGACCGTTGCGACGTCCGGCAAATCGGTTAGCGCCTGCTTGATGAGCTCACTTTTTCCGACGCGACGCCTGCCGTAAATGAGAACATTGCGCTGCTCAGTTACTTTGAGCGTTTTCTTAATACGGGTGAGTTCACGCTCCCTGCCAATGAATTCCACTTACTCGGTTCCTTCCGACTCGGTTTTGTCCGAGTTAATTGTATCGCATGAATCAGTTTATGCTCGAGTTTACTCGGACAAAACCGAGTCGGTTCTGACCGAGTAAGTTTGAATAGCGAATTGAAATTGGTATGTCTGCATGGCGATGACAGACATGGTTTTTATAATGACAGATATAGTTGACATCTTCTGATAGATGCAATATATTTCTGCCATGTTGCAACGGATATCTGTCCATTACCACGAAAGGAACTCCATGCCGGGCAAAAAGAACCTACGCATGAAGGCGGCGCGCGCGGCGGTTGGCCTTTCGCAAGCTGACTTGGCCGAGGCCGTGGGCGTTACGCGCCAGACCATCGGCCTGATCGAGGCGGGCGGCTACAACCCCACGCTCAATTTGTGCGTGGCAATCTGTAAAGCGCTACGCGTTACGTTGAACGACTTGTTTTGGGAAGACGAGAGCGACGTCGACCCTGACGCTCTTTAGGAGTTCGCTATGAAATTTGAAGATTTAAAACTCGTGCAAAAGTGGCGTGAATATGCCGGCCCAAAGGATGAGCGCCTGGAGGCTGAGAGCGCGAAGATCTACAAGATTGGTTTCGTGCTGCTTTCGTTTGGCATGTTGATGATCTTTTTCTACCAGTTTATAGCTCGACAGGTTGCGTGGGTTCACAGCGACGCCAGTGAAATGCCGCATGGCTTTGCAACGCCGTTCGAGGCAGCCATGTATTTGTGGCTCGTTCTCGTGATGTTGATTTGCGCAGGACTGCAAACGCGGAAGGGCTATGTCGATACCAATCGTTTTGGGCAAACCGAGCATCTTCCTGTTGGATATTTCCTGCTTATCAGCGGCCTTAGCGGCGCCGCGTTCGCGCTTGTTATTGCCGCAATGCGCTGTATCGCTGAGGCGCAGATCGTACCGCTCGAAAGC
Organism: Collinsella sp.; assembly: GCA_048416615.1. Lineage (GTDB taxonomy): Bacteria > Actinomycetota > Coriobacteriia > Coriobacteriales > Coriobacteriaceae > Collinsella. The sequence goes on from DBFSET010000017.1 coordinate 60,736, forward strand.
GTCTTTTGGTTGGCGAACCTGGCCACGGGCGTGTTCTGCGGTGCGACGATTTTCGCGGCCACGTTTGCTGCCCTGTGCGCAACGTTTTTCACGGCGAAAAGACGCCGTGCCAAGCTCGAGGCAGGACTCGACTCCACTGACGATATCTAATGCGTAATGGGCCGGCTCTGGGTATCCAGAACCAGCCCTTTTTGATGTTCGATGAGCCGAGTCGGCGTCTCTCACAAAAGTAACTAGGGGCTAGCGAGGTCTATCCGAATTGGCCTCATTGGCGGTGTCGGTTTCGAGCGCCGTGCGGCGGGTGCTGTAGGCGACGAGGCCGGCGCCAGCCGCGGCGAGTGCTGCTGCGGCTGCCGTCAGGGGGACGTTGCTGTCTTTGCGAGAAGGCGCCACGTGGCGGTAGTGCCGTTCGATGGCCAAAATGTCCAATTTGAGCGTGCGAAAGCGTCGGGCCCCCGGGACGCTTTCGATATGCCAGGTAGTCTGGCCGCTAACGCAACATATGCGCGACCAGCTCGGCGCGAGTTCCGATACCAAGCTTGGCATACACTCCTGATAGGCGGTTTTTGACGGTACCCGGCGATACTCCCATATGGCGTGCGATTTCGGCGTTGGTCCACCCGCGACAGGCGAGCATGGCCATGGTGAATTCCGTGGTCGTTAGATCGTCGGCCACGTCCTCGCCCGAATCGGGGTTGTGGATGCGCCGCCAGCCGTAGCTGAATCGATACGTAATCTCGATGATGCGTGCGAAGTCGTCAGGGTATTGCGTTTTTAGACACGCCTCGATAAGCCCCTGCAAAAGGCCGTGGTGCTCGCCGATAAGTTCGACAAGGCCGTCGGGGCGCGCAACGTTCCAAGCAGCTCCGAAGTGCGTTTTTGCGGCGTCGATGTCCTTGAGGCTCATGCATGCCATGGAAGCTGCCAGGTGCAGGAACAGCTCCGAGATGGGATAGCTTCCCTGTTTCATAATCAGGGCGTTTTCCGCCATGCCCAGGCTGCGGCCATATTCGCCGCGCAGGTACAGGGCATGCGCCATCACGTAGCTGGCGAACAGGCGCAGGCCTTCGGGCAGATGCGCCGCAAGCGGATAAAACTCTTCGGCGGAATGCGGGGAAGGCAAGTGCAGCAGGACGCTCGCGGCGGAGGCGAATAGGATATGCGTGGCGTGGACGGCGGGCGATTCCTCGTCAGTTGGCGTATCGAGGATGCCCGCAAGGCAACGGCGGGCATCGGCGATACGATTGAGCGACAGACTGGCATATCCGCAGATAAGGCATGCGGAATAGCGCAGTGCGGGGTCGGTGGCGTCAAGATAGGGGCGTGCCGTCTTGGCAGCGAGGGTGGCCTGTCCGCGAAAGTACAGCGCTTCTGCCGTGGCGATGGTGCGCGAATCGGGGTCGGAAATGCTTGTAACCGCAGCGTCAATCTGCCCCGGCACAAAGGCAGTGCACATCAACGGCATGGGAATGCGCGGGTAGCCATCGCAGTCCATCTTCCATCTCCCATCAGGTGGCAACAATGCAGCAATTGTACCCCTGTTGCTCGGGACTGGAATTTGTGGGTATCGCCTACGATTATGCCGAACGTATAAAGGAAGAGTCTATTGGCGATGCTTCCAAGGTGGCTACCGAAGCCTATCTGACCTTGGGATATAGAAAAACTGCCACCCCTGCAAAAAGCTCTGCCGCAGCGATGGGAAACGCATCTTCTGGGCATTCCGGCGTCTCCAGCCAGCGCTGGACTGCTGCTGTCGCCTGCGCGTTGGCGAGCGGGCGTGGGGACCGTCCGGCGACCAGCGGTGACGGGCGAGCCCTGCCGCGTACGTGGGACTCCATCGGCGTAGACCCATGACCCCCATGGCATCGGAGAAGTTCACCATGGCGTCCAGGACTTTACCGTCCGGCACGTCCAGCCTAGCGGCTCTCTTGAACCCAAGGTTGAAAGGGGGCGTTGTACAAGGCGAATGGGGCCGAGTGGAAGTGGATCAAAAGAGCGTTACTTGACGTTTCATGCATAATGCCAACCGCCCCGCGACATCACGTTCGCAGCGCGCAGGGGCCGGAGAATCTTCGCGATGAGAGTTGACGTTTAATACCTTGCATCGTATAGTGTGTATAGCATAGTATATGACGAGAGGAGGTGTGCGGATGGAGGCACAGATGAAGCGCGGCTTCCTGGAGGCCTGCGTGCTCGCGGCCGTCTCCGGCGAGGAGTCCTACGGCTACCAGATCGTGAAGGACGTACCGGCGAGCATGGGGCTCACGGAGTCGACGCTCTACCCGCTGCTCAAGCGCCTGGAGAAAGCCGGGTGCATCACGGCGCGCTCCGCCGAGCACAACGGGCGGCTGCGCCGGTACTACCGCATCACGGACGACGGGCGAGCACGCATCGAGGAGTTCCTGGCCGAGTGGCCGTCCGTACGGGAGATTTACGCATACGTTGAGGGGGCGCACCATGACGCGCGATGAGTTTCTGGGCCGGTTGGGCGAGCTGCTCGCCTGCCTGCCGGCCGAGAAGGTGGAGGAGGCCAAGGCGTTCTATGCGGAGGCCATCGCTGACCGCATGGAGGACGGTATGAGCGAGGAGGAGGCCGTGGCCGCCATGGGCACACCCGGCGAGGTGGCGGAGGCCACGCTCGACGACCTGCCCGCCGTGCCGCGCGCGATCGCGAGGACGCGCCGGCGCAGCACCACGCTGCTGTGGGTGCTGACCATCGTGGGCTCCCCGGTGTGGGTGCCGCTGCTCGCCGCCTTCGCCGCCGTGGCCGTCACGGTCTATATCTGCATCTGGCTGCTGGCACTCTGCGTGTGGATCGTCGCGGCGGCACTCGGGGGCGTGGGCGTAGTTGAGCTCCTGCTTGCCGTAAGCGGCGTCACCATCGGCCACTTCCCGTACGCCCTCGCCTCGGCGGGCGTGGGGCTCGGCCTCGTCGGCGTGGCGCTCTTCGTTGGTGCTGGCGCTTGGGCCGCCTCAAAACAAATTGCGCGCCTTTCGGCGCTCTGGGCGAGGAAGGCCGCCTCGCCCTTTCGGAAGGGCAAGGGCGAGAAGGGCGGCGCTGCCGCGCATCTCGCGGCGTAGAAAGGAGTGAGTACCATGACCAGCGCGAAGAAGATCTACCTCGCCGTGGCGGGCGGGCTCGTTGCCGCGGGTGTTGTCCTCGCGGGCATTGGCTTTATCGCTTCGGGCTTCGACCCGGCTGTGTTCACAACCCAAATCGACACGCGCGACAGCACCATCGTGCTCGGCGGCGTCGAGGTGGACGACCCGATGGGCCTCCCCCTCATCGAGCAGCTCGCCAATCTGGGCGAGATCGACACCTCCGGCGTCGCGGATCCCGCCGCGCCCTAGGCGCAGCGAGCCCGGGCGCTCTGCCCGCCAAGCTGCGTAAGCCGGCGAAACCCGAACCTCAACCTCTACGCAACTGGCCCCAAGCCTGCGCCGATTCGCTCTCGGCGCCGCGCGGGGGCCCGTGACGCATGCCCAAAAGGTATGAGGAGAAAGGAACGCGATGACGACAACCACGCCCTTCCGCCTTCATGGGGCCACGCAGGACCGGAAGCGACTGGGCCGTGCGGTGGGGCTGTGCTTGGATTGGCTACACTGATATGGACAGTTCCGTGAGGGGCGCGAGAGACGGGACTCTGGGGAGATCTTCGAGGAGGAGTGTCTCGACTGGAAGCGCGGGTTCAGTGGAGCAGGAACCTAATCTCTGTCTCTCCTGCTTTTTTGATTTGTTGAGAAGCCGGCATTTGGGGGCATTTTGGATAGCGAACAGTTCAAACAAGAAGCTGAGAAAATAGAACAAAGCCTGAGTGCCTTGAGAGTCGCCGAGCGCAATGCAGTGATTCCCTTCATGAACGGCGACTTTACCCAATGGGATCTATATCTGGCATCCTCCTCTGAGTATGCGATGAGACTGATAGACGGATTCATCTCCATGCTCGAGTCGAGGAATCTTGTTTGCGTCGCCCAGCTTCTCCGCGCACAGGTTGGAGTCTGCCTGCGGACATTCGCATTATTCGCCGCCGAAGACCAGGATGACTTTCTCAAGCAGGTGTTTCAAGGTGTGCCTGTGAACAAGCTGAAAGATTTCTCGGGTGAGAAGATGTCCGATGGAAGACTTCAAGACTTACTCGAGAAGTTCGATCCAAAGGTAAAAGATGTATACAAGGTGACGTCTGGATTCGTCCACTTCTCCATTGATGTTCTGCCGAGCATGGGTGTGCCTGGGGAGGGCTATGAGGTCGAGTTTAATTTTGGAGCCGAGCCCAACGAGAGAAACAATGCGCCTCTCGTGGAATGCGGCAAGGCGTTCTGCCACTATGTCGACCTGCATCTCCAGATGCTCCATAAGGTGATTGCTTCGGATGAATGGTATGCCGATCGATTCCGTATCGATTCCGATGGTCCTGCAGACGAGGCCTCGAAAAGCGAGAAGGTGTAGGTCGAACGCATTGACGCTGCCTTGACAGCATCCCGATATGATAACGAATGGGAGGTTCCCTGCGAAATGTGCGCCTCTGTATATTCTCGCTAGGACGCCCTCGACCGATAAGGCATCGTTGAGTTCAATTTGAGTTCAGCTCGGGTGCCTGAAATCGCCCAACTCTGATAAAAGGGGAGACGACGGTACACCACGTAGACGAGAGGCTATGGAAGTGCACGATTTGATTATATTGGCGCGCTAAACCGCCCCGCTGCCCAACTTGAACTCCGCTCACGCGTGTATGGGGCTGCGAGAGGTAACGGCCTGCGGCCTCCTTTGTGTGCTCGATGATATCTTCGAGCATGCCGGGCATGGCGGAGACATTCGCTGCAATCCAGCCGTGTTCAAGCGCCGTTTCGGATAGGAGCGAGAGGGGGCTGTCTTGCCCGTTTCCCTTGCACCCGTAAAGATGGTTGACAGTTTGGGATCTCCCGGGTCTTTAGCTTTTACCGTGCTAGATGCCTCATGGAAACTGTTGGACTTTAATCAGACAGACCCAGCATGTCGTTTTCCTCCATGAGGACATCGGCTAAAACCGCAACACCTATGCTTGTTTAAGCAAACTTCCTGATAGTCGTGGAGCTGCTGTAGCCCGACATGCAGGACATCGCTCGGCTTAAACACCGGATGCCGCATCCGCGAAACGAGTTGCGGTGCACCCTGTTCCAAAAGGTTGCCAAGTACCATGGCGTGAGCGTTGGGGTAGCCATCATTCAGCGTGGATACATCCGGATGCGCATAGATCCAGACGATTCCAACGTTCTCGTATTTCCCGTGCAGGTAATCGAAGAGGGCAAGCGACGCCATACAGTTGCCGCCGACGGTCACGACTCTGTCGGGGTTTTCTGCCGTAAGCTTCCTCTGCGCATCCTGAATTCCCGCCAGGACTTCGTCCTCGGCACAGATGCGAACTGCCTCCCATTTCTCATGTCCAAGTTTTGGGACGCGTTTCGCAATGCCGAGTGGGACCCCTGGACAGTCGGATCACGTGGTGGCCCCCTTTGAGAGGGTCACGAGCATGGTAGTACCGTTCTCGGAACTTTCTTCGACCTCTACTGTGCCACCGTGAAGCGCTGCAATCTCCCAAACGAGCGCTAGTCCGAGTCCTGCGCCGCCATATGCTCTGCTGCGGGATTTGTCTAGACGAAAGAACGGCTGGAAGATGCTCTCTCGGTACTGCTTGGGTATTCCCGGGCCCTCATCTTTGACTCGCAGGATCACGTGGCTGTCGTTGTCGCAGATGGAGACGTTGACAGTCGAGCCGGAGCGGCTGTAACGGATGGCGTTTTCGACCAGATTAAACACCAGCCGGTAGAGGAGCGTATCACTTCCGATTACTAAAGCGTCTCCAGCACAATTGAGGGCTATGCCCTTATTTTCGGCAAGTGGCGCAAGGTCGGTGAGGACCTCTTCGGACAGGGGGCCGAGTTCAACATCGTCCTCGCAAGGAACGCTGCGGAGCTCACTCATCTCAAGCAATACCTTGGTCATTCGAGACATGCGCTCGGTTTGTTCTTGTAGCAGGCCGAGCAGCTCGGCTGTTTCGGATTGCAGACCGGAGTGCTCGGAGATGAATAGTTCAATCTGTGCTTGCATAAGGGCGAGCGGGGTGCGCAGCTCGTGTGCGGCGTTGCCGGTAAACTGACGCTGTGCAGAGAATCCTTCGCCAAGACGGGCGATCATGTCGTTGAAAGAGGCGCTGCATTGTTGTAGCTCGGTGGGCACATCTTCACTGAGTCTGATTTCGCTTAGGTTGTCAGGCTGCACACGCTCAACCTGGGCTGCAAAATCCCGTAGCGGTTTGAGCGCACGGCCGCTCACAAAGTATGTCAGCACGCCGCCAAGGAGTGTGACTCCAGCCGTGATGTACCAGGTTGTCGTGCCAAAAGACTCCTGTGCGTCGTTTACGACGATCGTGACCTTGTCATCGGGGGTCGCTTTCGTTGGGTCGAACGCCTGGGGCGAATCTTCGCCGGTTGCGTTAAAGGCCGAGATGTTACTGCCGATGGCATCCATGTAGCGCATGCCCGTATAGCCGACCAGGCAGTTTGTCAGCACGCATGCTGCACACGTCAGCAGTGCCGTCATGATCGTTATGCGCCATTGCAGCGAAAGCCCTTTCATTCGCCATCCTCCATAACGTAGCCCTCTCCAATCCGATTGCGAATCGGGTCGTATCCCAAAGCGCTGCGTAGCTTTTTGCGGAGTGACGAGATGTGAACGCGGATTGCGTTGCTAAAGCTGTTCACGCTGCTATCCCAAACGTGCTCGATAAGCTCCTCTTGGCTTACCGGACGCCCCTGATTAAGCATCAGGTATTCCAAGATTCCCGTTTCCTTGCGCGTAAGAGATAAAGCCTCGCTGTCAACGGAGGCGATGCGCGCCTTGGCGTCAAAGCGGAGCTTTCCGCAGGTTAAAACTATGTCGCTTTGTGTAAAGCGTCTGAGGGTAAGGCTGCGGATCCTTGCCGCAAGCTCGTCCAGATGAAACGGCTTGGTGAGGTAATCGTTGGCGCCGGCATCGAGTCCGGCGACTTTATCTGATACTTCGCCACGTGCGGACAGAATCAGTACCTTAGTCTCGCAGTCAGTTTTCCTAAGTTCCCTGAGTACGGTCATGCCGTCGATGCGGGGAAGGTTGAGGTCGAGTACCACGAGGTCAAAGACTTCGACGCCCAGCAGGTCGAGCGCCTCCTGCCCGTCGTGGCAGCAGTCGACGCTGTACGCCAAGTTTCGCAAGCTGCGCGCGATTGCGTCGCACAGCGCCCGCTCGTCCTCGACGATCAAAATACGCATAACAGTCTCCTTGCACATTTCAAATCGCGCTTAACACGGATTTTATAGCCGATATGGTCCAATGGTCGCGTAACGAAAGGAGTGGTCAGGTTGTTCAAAGCGGTAAAACCCGTGGTACAGGTCGCTTTGTTGATCGTCGGAATTGCCATGGTGTGCTTTGG
>DBFSET010000018.1:0-38243 GCA_048416615.1 Collinsella sp.
TAGGCACGGGAGCCTCCCAACCTCGTTGCGGCGCGGCTGCGCCTCTGACACTTCAACAACATTGTCGCAGCCCCGACCCGCGGTCACGAGCGGGGGCTCCTGTCGTTTCCGTGCCCCTGGATTGGGTCATAGTGTCTGACCTATGCTCAACCTACGATAATTCCAAGCTGAACGAGTTACTCGCTGTAGCGGGTGGCGATGGCGGCTCGCACCATGCCGGTGCTCATGAGGTAGGTCACCAGGAAGTAGCCGCCGTAGGATGCCAAGAAGATCGCACAGGTGAGGCCCACCGTGCCACCGATGCTCATGTGGCCGAACGTGCTCACCAGGTCGATAATCACCTTGAGCGCCACAAAGGAGTGCGCCAAGCCCACCGCCAACGGGAACAGGAAGAACACCGCTTGCTGTGCCATCACCGAATGGCGGATCTGGCGGTCGTCGCAGCCGATCTGCGCCAGCACACGATAGCTGCGGCTGCCGTCGGCCACATTGGAGAGCTGCTGGATCGACAGAATCGCCGCGCATGCAACGACCAAGACAAAGCCGATGTAGATGGCTAGGTAGCTAATAAGACCGTTCATTTGCGCTGCCTGCACGTACATCTCGGAGCGTGTGATGAAGAGTCCCCACGACCCCGGCTCCTTGCCGTCAACGAGCAGATTGTCGAGCGCAGTGTATTTAATGCTCTCGTCTGCCTCGGTCGTATCCATCCCCTGTTTGTAGTTAACGAGCAGGCTGCTGGAATACGGTTGCAGATTAAGTTGGGACAACAGCTCGTCGGCAACGACGACGGTACCCGGATTACTGCCCATCGCCGAGTTGGCGATGGCCGCCGTATCTTCGTCCGACTTATCGGTTGCGGGCTTGAGCGTATGCCCGCCCAAGGTAAGGGCATGGCCGCCAGCCATATACTTGGTGTACATGTCGACCAGCTCGCCGCCCAGATCACACGTGAGCAAGTACTGGTCGCGACCAATGCTCACCGGCTCCTTGCCCATCATCTGACGCAATTTGTTGTACTGACTTGCCGGCGTCACAGACAGGCCTGTCGTGTTGGCGTTGCTACCCTCGAGCGCCTTGGGGAGCTTTTCGCCCATGGTCTTGCACATCTCACCTGGAGTCACCGAAGGATCCGAGCCGCCAAGCGGATAACTCAGATACGAATCGATCTGCACATGCTCACCGGCTACATCGGCGATATTGACCTTCTTGCCGGTCTCGACGCTGTTGTCCGCCGACTTACCATAAATACTCTCCGTATCATTGTCCGGATCGACAAGCTCACCATGCCACGCAGAGTACAAGTCGACCGTTGCGTCGGCCGGCACCATACGATCGGCCTCAGACGGGTCAGCATACTCTTTGTAATGGTCGAGATCATCGGGCGTGTAATAGCTATACGTCTGCGACATATCGGCCGGCGTATAGCGCTCCAGGTTCTCGTTCATCACGTTGGCGATCGACATACCGCACGTCACCGAGGTGATGGCCAAAAACAGGATCATCGCGATGACGCCCATCGAAAAGCACACCGTGTTGACCTTGGCCGCAAGCTGGCGCACGGTAAACATGTTGAGACCGCGCCAATACACACCGCGCAGGCTCTGCAGCAGCTTGATGAGCATGCCCGAGAGTCCCCAGAACAGGGCAAAGGTGCCCACGGTAACCATAGCGGTCGTGATGCCAAACTGGTTCGTGGCCTCTTGCAGCTTGCTGTCCGTCGCGGTGACCGGGAACCCATCACGTAGCAGACGGCAATAGGCCACGCCCACCAGCACCACGCCCACGGCAAAGATGGCAATCGCGATCCAGGGGTTGCGTGTCTTGATGCTCTCGTTGCGACGCTCGGCACCCATGAGCTCGATGAGTTTGGTACGACGCACGGCAAGAAGGTTCAGCAGCAACGTGAGCACAAACATTACGAGCATGCAGGCAAGGGTCAGGTTGAACGCATGCACCGAGAAAAAGAAGTGGAAATTGGCGATCTGTGTCTTAAAGAGCGAGGCCGTAAAGAATACCATGAGCTGAGAGAGCCCCACGCCCAGCACGATGCCGGCGACAAAGGCGCCGACCGAAACGATCACGGTCTCGAGCGCCATAATCGTGGCGACGCGCCCACGCCCCATGCCGAGTACCTGGTACAGGCCAAACTCCTTTTTGCGGCGTTTCATGATGAAGTTATTGGCGTACACCATCAAAAAGGCCATGACGCCGGCCAAAAAGTACGTGAGGTAGCCGAGCATGGTACCCATGACCTCGGACAAGCCCGCTTCCTCGATGCCGGCGATGTCGACCTGCATCGAGACGGTGTTAAAGGCATAGAAGACCGTGACGCCCAGGGTGAGCGTCAACAAGTAAACGAGGTAGTCGCGGCCGGCGCGGCGGACGTTGCCCCAAGCGAGTTTACAGAGCATCGGAGCCCTCACCGCCCATCATGGCAACGACCTCCATAATGCGGTCGAAGAACTCTCGGCGGTCGGTGTCGCCGCGGCGCAGCTCGGTGAAGATCTTGCCGTCGCGAATAAACAGCACACGGCTCGTGTAGCTGGCGGCAAAGCTGTCGTGCGTGACCATGAGCACGGTGGCGCGCGGGCGGCGATTCAGGGCCTCCAGGCTCTCGAGCAGCAGGCGAGCGCTCTTGGAATCGAGGGCGCCGGTGGGCTCGTCGGCCATGATCATGGTGGGGTCGGTGACAAGCGCGCGACAGGCGGCAACGCGCTGCTGCTGGCCGCCGGACATCTGGTAGGGATACTTGTCGAGCACCTGACTGATGGACAGGCGCGCTGCCACATCCTGCACGCGGGTCGAGATCTCTGCCGAGTTTGTGCGGGCAATGGTGAGCGGCAGGACGATGTTCTCGCGTGCCGTGAGCGTATCGAGCAGGTTGGAGTCCTGGAAGATAAAGCCGAGCTCCTCGCGGCGAAACTGCGAGAGCTTGGCCTGCTTCATGCGCGTCACGTCCTGCCCGTTGATGCGGATCGTGCCGCTCGTGGCGCTATCGATGGTCGACACGCAGTTGAGCAACGTCGACTTGCCCGAGCCCGAAGCGCCCATGATGCCAACAAATTCACCGCGGTTGACGGTAAAGCTGACGTCGTTGAGCGCACGGGTCACGTTGCCCAGCGCTCCATATACCTTTTCGAGATGCGCGACCTCCAGTACCGGGGTCGCCATGTGCGTGGTTTGCATACCGAGTCCTTTCTTGCGATTAGTCTACGGCATCTATAGTCGCAAGAAGACGAGTCGGCTACCATCGATATGGCTTACGCTTGCCTTACCGTTGTGTAAGGTACGCGTAGCTACCCTGCCACGTGTTGATGTTGAGAGAGGACTCCTGTTGAAGACTGTTCATGTTGCCGCTGGGATCATTCGCAAGGAAGGATCTGATGAGCTGCTTGCCGTGCAGCGCGGCTACGGCGACATGCAGGGACTTTGGGAGTTTCCCGGTGGCAAGCTCATGCGCGGCGAGTCGCCCGAGGACGCCGTACACCGCGAGCTTATGGAAGAGTTGCAGGTCAAAGTCACCAATCTGCGCGATTTCTATACCGTTGAGTACGACTACCCCGATTTTCATCTCTCCATGGAGTGCTACTACTGCTCGCTGGCTAAAGAGTCTGGCGAGCCCCAGAAGCACGACCGCCAGCTCGATATCCGCTGGATTCCGCGCACCTCGCTTGCCACCGTTGAGTGGATGCCCGCCGACAAGGGACTCATTGATGCCCTAATTGAGTTGAAGGAAGACCGGCTTGAGGCCAACGGCGTTGCCAACGACGCCGAGGCCACCGCGACCGACGAGCCCGCCACCAAGCCCAAGCGCGCACCTAAGCGCCGTAGCAAAAAGCGCCCCAAACCAGGTCTGCTCGACGGCATCGACACCTCGGACCTTTCCGCTGACGAGCGTGAGCTCGTGCGCCGTCGCGCCGCCATCAAAAAGTCCATGAAGGGCAACAAGCGTGCGAACACCAAGCCCGAGCTGCTCGTTCGCCAGCGCCTGCGCGCCGCAGGCCTTACGGGATACCGTCTGGAATGGAAGGTGCCCGGAAAACCCGACATCGCCTTCCCCGGGCGCAAGATCGCCATCTTCGTCAACGGCTGCTTTTGGCACCGCTGCCCCAAGTGCAACCCTAGCCAGCCCAAGCGCAACGTTGAGTTTTGGGAGGCAAAGTTCCGTCGCAACGTCGAGCGCGACCACGCTGCCGTGGCAGCACTCACTCAAATGGGCTGGACGCCCATAACCATCTGGGAATGCGAGCTCAAAAAAGACCACATCGACGCCACGATGGAAAAGGTCATCGAACAAGTACGCGCCGCCGCACCGCAGCGCTAGGAACGAGCCGTCCACACGCCCCACACAGGCAAGCCACATCCGTGCCACAAACCTTAGAAAGCCCTTAAGCCCAAAACCTTTCAAGAGTGTTACTCGATAGCTTTTACCTGCGGTTTCATCGCAACGTCAAACCTCATTAAGCCTTTCTTTAGCACTTCTTTGCAGCAGCCGCGGCATAATACTGCCAACGCACGGGACCTAGCAGCACACCCCGTGCGCAACCTTTTGGTGGACATCGAGGAGGCCGCATAAGCATGCATTCTTCCAATGACGCAGCACAGCAGCCATCCCTAAAACATGCAGACCTTTTCTCCTTCCCCCCGACACAGAGAGACGGCCTCCTCGACTCCCCCACCACAAAAGCCAAACGCTCAACCGACCAGAGCCTCAACTTGCGAGCATCGTTCGAAAAGCTCCAAGCATCCCTAAACAAGTCATTCCCCAACCAAGCCCGGGCATACTAACCCCTCATCAACAAAGCGCCCCTCGCGCCCCACCCATTTCCGCCCCAACGCCACAAGGGCGATCGAGCAGGACGGCTTGGGCGGGTCCCCGTACTTAGTTTCCAAAATCATTCCGCAGCGCGAAGGCCCCCGTTGCCAACGCTTCGTAGAAGCGAGGCAACGGGGGCCTTCATGCGCGAGGACGTTTTGGAAACTAAGTACGGGGACCCGCCCAAGCCGTCCGGTGGGATCAGAGTACCCTTGCTGTTACTCTGCTTTGCCCACAGAGTTGAGGTTGGTCATGCGGATCTTAACCAGCTCGGTGATCTCACGCATGCCCTCCTTGGCCGGCTTCTTGGGGTCGAAGCAGGCGGGGTTCTCGGCCATGTAGGCCATGAAGCCCTTGGTGTAGGCCTGACGCAGCTCGGTGGCGTAGTTAACCTTGCAGATGCCGTTCTTCACAGCCTCGGCAACCTGCTCATCGGGCACACCGGAGGTGCCGTGCAGGACCAGCGGCACGTCGACGGCGTCGCGGATGGCCTTGACCACGGACTGCTCGATGTGCGGATCGCTCGTGTACACACCGTGGCTGGTGCCAACGCCAATAGCGAGGGAGGTGCAGCCGGTGCGCTCAACGAACTCCTTGGCCTCGGCCGGATCGGTGTAGGGGCTCTCGCCCTCAACCGCGGGACCGTCGTCCTCCTTGCCGCCAACCTTACCGAGCTCGGCCTCGACGGGCACGCCCATAGCGCGGCCAGCGTCGGCGACGGACTTGGTCAGGGCGATGTTGTCCTCGAAGGACTCGTGCGAGCCGTCGATCATGACAGAGGTGTAGCCCGTGCGGAAAGCCTGCATGCAGCGGTCGTAGCCATCGCCGTGATCGAGGTGCAGAGCGACGGGCACGGAAGCGCGTTCGGCAGCAGCCTTGACCATGCCGTAGAAGTAGTCCAGACCAGCGGTCTTGATGGTGCCCGGGGTGGTCTGCATGATGACGGGGGACTTGGTCTCCTCGGCAGCGGCCAGAACGGCCATAACAAACTCGAGGTTCTCGACGTTGAACGCGCCGACGGCGTAGTGGCCGGCCTGAGCGTCCTTGAGCATCTTTTCGGTGGTAACAAGTGCCATGAGCGTTTGCTCCTCTCCCTCGCCCGCATCTGGACATCGGGCGTAGTTGTTCACAAGGCGTTTTACCTTGCGTTTTACTGCGCTCATTGTATGAAATTCAGCGGCTTTGCACGTGCGAGATATTGAGCCCATGCAGGTCAATACAGTCGTTTTTGAAAAGTAAACGGAAGGAATTTGAACCGAGCGGACATGTTCGATATTGAATTTTGAGCGTTCAGCGTCTTTCTTTTATAGAAAAGATAAGTAATCGAAAGGTATTTTCTTACTCAAAAAGAAAATGAACGAAAATAGAGTCAACACAATTCCTGCAAATTTGGCCGAGAATGGAGCAGCTATGGCCCACGCAACAACCCGAGCCTTCGCCGATGAGCGTCGTGCCGCCATCATGGAGATGCTCGAGCATAACGCCTCGGTGCAGGTGGCAGAAATTGCCCAGACCTTTGGCGTGTCCTCTGTCACCGCTCGCGCCGACCTGGACGCACTCGCGGAGTCCGGCAAGCTGCGCCGCACGCATGGCGGCGCCGTATCGCTCCACAAGCGTCTGACTGTTTCCACGCAGGATCGCCGCATCAATGTCAACGTCGCCGCCAAGCAGGCCATCGCGCAAAGCGCCATCGAGTTCGTCAATGACGGCGACACGTTGCTCGTCGACTCGGGCACCACGGCGCTCGAGTTCGTCCGGCTCCTCGATCAGCGCAACGGCATCACCGTTATCACGGCCGACATTACCATTGCCGATTATATCGACGAGAGCATGCCCTCGGTCGATGTCGTCATGCTGGGCGGGGCGCTACGCAAAGGCCATCGTTATCTGTACGGACCGCTCACCATGCAGGCGCTCCAAATGGTCCATGCCGATCTGGCCGTCATGTGCCCCGGCGCCTTTGTCTCCAGCTGCGGCTTTACGACCGACTTTCCGCAGATGGCCGAGACCAAAACGGCTATGATCGCCGCGGCCCATCAAAGCGTCGCCCTCATGGACGCCAGCAAGGTTAACGGACGCGGCATGTACCGCTTTGCCAAGCTGACCGATGTCGACGCCATCGTGATGGACCGAGACCCCGAAGGCGCCGTTGCCACCTCAATCGCCAAGACCGCCGACGGCGCACGTCCAGCCCTCATCATCGCCGTCAACTAAATAAAAACCACCACAAAGGTGCCTGTCCCCTTTGTGGTGGTTGTGATGGTTGAGCGTCAAAAGTGAACGTGTCGCTACTTGGACAGCTCGTCGGCGAGGGCCTCGATCTGAGCGCGCGAGGCGTCGTTGAGCGAGCCCAGCACGGTCACCTTGTTCTGCGCCAGGGTGATGTCCTTCATGCCCTCGAGCTCCTTGGTCATAACCTTGGCAGCAGCGGGCGCCCAAGAGCCGGCCTCGACGAGCGCCACGGTGCGGTTCTGGTAGGCATGCTCGGCGAGCGTATGGATAAAGGTGCTCATGAACGGGAAGATCTCGCCCTGATAGGTGATGGAAGCGAGCACCAGGCGGTCGTAGCGGAACGCATCCTCAACGGCCTCGGCCATATCGTCGCGAGCCAGGTCAAAGACGGAAACCTTCTGGCCGCGAGCCTCAAGCGCAGATGCGAGTTCCTCGACGGCAGCCTTCAGATGGCCATACACGCTCGCATAGGCAATCGTGATGCCCTCGTCCTCGGGCTGATAGCTCGACCAAGTGTTATAGGTGTCGAGGTAGTAGCCCAGGTTCTCGGTCAGCACGGGGCCGTGGAGCGGACAGATGATCTGGATGTCCAGGTCGGCGGCCTTCCTGAGCACGGCCTGCACGAACTTGCCGAACTTACCGACGATGCCAAAGTAGTAGCGGCGTGCTTCGCAAGCCCAGCCCTCGGGATCCTCGATGTCGTTAGCACCGAACTTGCCAAAGCCGTCGGCACTAAAGAGCACCTTGTCGGTGGACTCGTAGGAGAAGAGCACCTCGGGCCAGTGCACGTTGGGAGCACCGACAAACGTCAGGCTGTGGCCGCCCAGGTCGAGCACATCGCCCTCTTTGACGACCATCTTGCGCTCGGGGAAGTCGGTGCCAAAGTAGTTGACCATCATGCGGAAGGCGCCCATGCTTGCCACGATCTGCGCCTGGGGATAGCGCTCCATAAAGGCGGCAATGCCGGCGGAGTGATCGGGCTCCATGTGATGGACAACCAGGTAGTCGGGCGTACGGCCGTCGAGCGCGGCCTCGAGGTTGCCGAGCCACTCGTCAACAAAACCGCCGTCGACTGAATCGGCGACAGCGATTTTATCGCCCAAGATAACGTAGCTGTTGTATGCCATACCGTTCTCGGACACGTCGTACTGGCCCTCGAACAGGTCGATGTCGTGATCGTCGACGCCAATGTAGCGGATATCCTTGGTGATCTCCATCAGGCAAAGCCTCCTAGATAGACAAAAGAGCCCGTCTATCATAACACTCGTCTTCATAGACACGGCTATCTGCCAGCATCCTTACCGATTGTTATTGAAATGCGATAAAGCGCCGTTTACCTGCACAAACTATGCGCGCGGTATCGCCGTGCTATGTCGAATAATGAGCTGGCCGGGAATACGGATGGCAACGGTTTTGCCCGCCGTACCCGCCTCGGGAACCGCATGCTCAAACACCTCGCGTCCACGCTGATGTAGATCGAATCGCACGGTCGTGAGCTCGTTGTGTGCCACAAAATCATCGAGTGAATCGTCGACGCCCACCACGCTTACGTCCTCGGGCACGCGCAGGCCGCTATCGCGCAGCGCCGCAATTGCGCCGTTTGCCATCTGGTCGTTTGCCGCGTAAATCGCCGTCATGGTGCGGTCGTGCTCGGCCAGGTGCCTGCCGGCCTCGTAGCCGCTGTTGGCAGACCAGTCGCCCTCGAGCGGCTCTGCCGGCTCGATGTGTTTACGCTCGAGTGCATCTTGCCAACCGGCGCGACGAAATTGTTCGTCGACCGAGAACGACGGGCCGCCAATATAGCGAATCTGCTCGTGCCCCAGCTCAAACAGGTGATCCATAAGCAATAGCGAGCAGCCGTAATGATCGGAGTCGACCGTGGTCACCCGCGGGTGCGCGTACATGGTAACGATGACCGTGCCAATGCCCGGCAGTGGATCAAACGTCTCAAAATCGGGCGCCATGCGGCTCATGCCGATGATGATGCCGTCCACCGGCAATGCGGCCATACGACGCGTGGCCTCGGCAAGCGAAAACTCCTCGGTCTTGGACATCTCGACCAGCGTGATGGCGCAATTATGCTCGCGAGCAGCGCTGGCGATGCCGTCGATCATTGAGAGGTTGCCAAACTTGGTGACATCGTTGACGCACAGGCCGACCGAATGGTAACGGCCGTCGCGCAGCGAGCGACCGGCATAACTCGGACGAAAGCCGAGCTCTTGCATAGCGGCCTGCACGCGCTTACGCGTCTGCTCGTTCACGTTGGGCAATCCGTTGGCAACGCGCGAAACCGTCTGCTGCGAAACACCGGCAGCGCGGGCAACGTCGGCCATGGAAACCGGACGCGAACTAATATCGTTGGACGGGCGCCTTGTCACAGGATCACCTTCACCCTTGCGAAATCTGAATAGCGTGTATGCCGGCCCGGGCAGAAATACATCCCGCGCCGAGGCCCGCTATCGTCGGACGCATGTTAACGTACTCTACTTTTTCGACCTGCATCTCTTCTGCTTTATAAGTCCATACGACAGTACCGTTCACGGCTGTATTTCTACCGATTACCAGATTCTCAAAAAGTGACAAGCGTTGTGTTATGAGTACGTTAACATAGCCCGTAACGTGCGGTATCGTGAACACTTGGTTCATGCCGCTTCAAGTTGTTAACGTACTCATAACGACGCAAAACTCATCCGTGCGCGCCAAAGAAAGGACCCCCATGACCACCCCCGACGAAAAGACACTCGCCACGCTCACCAAGCTGTTCGAGGAGGAGTTTGGCCCCATCGGCGACCGCCAGGTGCTCTACGTGCACGCGCCCGGCCGCTCCGAGATCAGCGGCAACCACACTGACCACGAGGGTGGCCACGTTATCGCCGGCTCGCTCGATGTCGCCGTCGACGGCATCGCCGTGGCAACCGATTCCAACAAGGTTCGCGTAGCCGACGAGGGCTATCCCACGTTTGAAATCGCGCTCGACACGCTAGACGTTCAGGAGTCCGAGAAGGGCACGTCCGCGAGCCTCGTACGCGGCATGGCCCACGAAATCGCTGCCCTGGGTGTTGAGCCCCAGGGCTTTGACTTCGCCTTCACCTGCTCCGTCCCCTCGGGCGGCGGCCTTTCGAGCTCCGCTGCCGTCGAGGCGGCATACGGTCGCACCATGGAGACGCTCTGGGGCGCGCCCGCCATCGAGCCCGTCGCACTCGCCCAGATGAGCCAGCGCACCGAGAACAACTACTATGGTAAGCCCTGCGGTCTGATGGACCAGGCCGCTGTGTGCCTGGGCGGCCTCGCCTACATGGACTTTGAGGACCAGGCTCAGCCTAAAACCCAGAAGCTCGAGCTCAATTTTGAGGATCACGGTTATGCGCTCGTGCTCGTTAAGGTTGGCGCCGACCATGTGGCAGCTACCGACGACTACGCCGCCGTTCCGCGCGAGATGCAGGACGTCGCTGCCGAGTTTGGCAAGGCACGCCTGTGCGAGGTAAACGTGGCGGACTTTGACGCCAAGCTCCCCGAGCTGCGCGCCAAGCTGGGCGACCGTGCCTGCCTGCGCGCCGTTCACTACTGGTACGAGAACGGCCTGGTCGATAAGCGCTGGGCGGCCCTGAACGCCGGCGACATTGACCAGTTCCTGGTCCTGACGCGCGAGTCCGGCGCCAGCTCCGCCATGTACCTGCAGAATGTTGTTGCCAAACTGGGTGCCGAGCAGCCTTCCATGTACGCACTTGCTCTTGCCGAGCATGTGCTCGACGGCCGTGGCGCCGTCCGCATCCACGGCGGCGGCTTTGGTGGCACCATCCAGGCCTTTGTGCCACTCGACCTGGTCGACACCTTTATTACCAAGATGAACGGCTGGCTGGGCGAGGGCTCTGCCCGTCACTACGCTATCTCTGACAAGGGGGCTTACGCGGCATGGCTGTAATGACCGACGTGCGCGAGGCTGCGCAGAACCTGATCGAGTACGCTATCCACCGATCGATGATCGGACAGGACGACCGCATCTGGGCCTACAACACCATTCTGGAGTGCATCGGCGCCACGGGCCCCGCGCTCAACATGGCCTGGGCGCTCAAGACCGAGAAGATTTCGCTCTTGCACCCCGATACCCTGCCCGATTTTGACCTGGAGGGCACGCTCGCCGCGCTTTCCGAGGCCGCCGTTGCCAACGGTGCTGCCGAAGACACGGTGTCGGGCCGCGACCGCATCGCCATGCGCATCATGGGCGCGCTCATGCCGAGGCCTTCGGTTGTAAACGAGGAGTTCAACGGCCGCATGGGCGTCAACGAGCCCCGCGCCGCGACCGACTGGTTCTACGGTCTGTGCTGCGACGCCGGCTACGTGCGCCGTGCCGCCATCGCGCGCAACATCAAATGGCGCACCCCCACCAACTGGGGCGACCTGGAGATCACCATCAACCTGTCGAAGCCCGAGAAGGACCCGCGCGACATTGCCGCAGCCGGTGCCGCCAAAAACACGGGCGAGAAGTATCCCGCCTGCCAACTCTGCATCGAAAACGAGGGCTATCCCGGACGCTCCGCCGCAGCCGACGGCGGCGCCCATCCCGCCCGCCAGAACCTACGCGTTATCCCCATTCAGCTCGACGACGAGCGCTGGGGCTTCCAGTACAGCCCGTACGCATACTTTAACGAGCACTGCATTGCTATGAGCTCCGAGCATCGCCCGATGCACGTCGACCGCAAGGGGCTGACCTGCCTGCTCGATTTTGTGGACCTGTTCCCGCACTACTTTATTGGCTCCAACGCCGACCTGCCCATCGTGGGCGGCTCGATTCTGTCGCACGACCACTTCCAGGGCGGCGCGCACGAGTTCCCCATGATGCATGCCGCCGATGTCTCGCAGTTTAGCGTGCCCGGCTTTGACCAGGTCAGCGGCACCGTGTTGCAGTGGCCGCTTTCGGTGCTGCGACTGCGCTCGCACGACCGCACCCAGCTGCTCGATGCTGCCGAGAAGATTATCCTCGCCTGGCGCGAGTGGACCGACGAGTCCGTGGGCGTTATCGCACACACAGCCGACGGCGTAGCGCACAACACCGTAACGCCCGTCATCCGCCGCGTCGACTCCCGCGGCAACGCCGGCGGCGAAATCTACGAGGCCTACCTGGCGCTTCGCTGCAATATCACGACCGACGAGCATCCGCTGGGCGTATTCCACCCGCATGCCGAGTACCACCACATTAAGAAGGAGAACATCGGCCTGATCGAGGTCATGGGCCTGGCCATTTTGCCACCGCGCTTGGTTCCCGAGCTTGGCGCTGTCCGCGAGCATCTGCTGGCAGCCAAGGCCGATGCCAGCTACGACCTTGCCGGTGCACTCGAGGGCGATGATCTATGCCGCAGCCACGCCGCATGGGCCGAGGATGTCTATGCCCGCCGCGTCAACGAGCTTACGGCCGACAACGCCATCGATATCCTGCACGAGGAGGTCGGCGTGGTGTTTGGCCACGTGCTCGACAACGCCGGCGTCTTTAAGTGGGACGAAGCCGGCCGCGCCGCCCAACAGCGCTTTATCGACTCACTGTAGCATACAGGTTCGAGCCTCATCAGCGGCCACGATATAACCGCCCACACGACAACGGCGCCCGCCGGCAACATCGCCGGCGGGCGCCGTTTTCTGATGCAAGGGTAGCTAATTTGCACCAAAACAAGGAGTGTTCCAAACTGCCGGCAGAGAAGGAACGTCCCCAGGTGCCGACCTAAACCCCCACATTATTCGATGGAAAAACGTGGTTGCCTCACACATTATTCGATGGAAAAACGTGATTTACTCCCACATTTTTCGATGGAAAGACCAAAACGGTTTTATACTGACCATGATCGTTAGGAGGCAGTATGCAGCGACAGCTAATGGACGAACTCATCGCTTGGAAATCTAGGGCAAACCGCAAGCCCCTCCTGCTTAAGGGGGCCCGCCAGACGGGAAAAACCTGGCTTCTCAACGAATTCGCAGGCCAGCAGTATCAAAACGTCATCCGTTTTGACTTTATGCTCGAACCGGGCGCACGTTCGCTGTTCGACGGAAGCCTTGGCCCCAAACGCATCATCTCCCAGATAGAGCTCCTGCGCGGCCAGACCATAACGCCGACAGACACGCTCATCATCTTCGACGAAATCCAGGAGGCGCCGCGTGGCATCACCTCGCTCAAATACTTCAACGAGCTGGCGCCGGAATACCATATCGTGGCAGCCGGCTCCTATATGGGGCTCGCGCTCCGACGCGAAAACGAGTCGTTCCCCGTCGGCAAGATCGACCAGCTCACCATGCGCCCCATGGGGTTTGTCGAGTTCGTTCGTGCCGTCGATGGCGATCCGCTCGCAGATGCCATCCTTACCGCAGACATGGACCTGCTGGCAAACGTTTCCGAAAAGCTCGAGCGCCTACTCAAGGAATACCTCGTTGTCGGTGGCATGCCAGAAGTTGTCTCCGCTTTCGCCGCCTCCCACGATTTCATCGAGGCCCACAGGCTTCAGCAGCAAATCATCGAAGCTTATGAATCCGATTTTGGCAAGCATGCGCCAGCCCGCATCGTCGAGCGCATGAGGCTGGTTTGGAAATCCCTTCCCGGCCAGCTCGCAAAGGAAAACAAGAAGTTCGTCTACGGCGCGCTTCGTCCCGGGGCGCGCGCACGCGATTTTGAGGAAAGCCTCCAGTGGCTCATGGACTATGGAATCGTTCATAAGGTACCACGTGTTTCCGCCCTAAGAGCACCGCTCACAAGCTACGAGGATCTCTCGGGCTTCAAGCTGTTCTGCATCGACACCGGCATCCTCGGAGCACTCTCCGGCCTCACGCCAGCCATTGTTCTGAACGGGCCCGCTGTTTTTACGGAGTTCAAAGGCTCGCTGACCGAGCAATACGTCGCACAGGAGCTTTTGCTCCAAGGCAAAACTCCCGCGTATTGGTCATCCTCCTCCGGCAATGCAGAGACTGACTTTGCCATCGACCATGCGGGGACCGTGCTTCCGCTCGAGGTCAAGGCGGCAGAGAACCTCAAAGCAAAGAGTCTGAGGATTGCCTGCGAGAAGTTCAAGCTCGAGCGCTGCGTGAGAACATCTTTAGCGGCATATAGAGACGAGGGCACGCTCGTCAACATTCCGCTCTGGGAGATTGGGCAAATCGACAAGCTGGCATAGGCGCTGTGGAGGGGGTGTCCCGTAAGGAGTGTCCCAAACTGCCGGCAGAAAAGGAACGTCCCTATCTGCCGCATTCCCGAAGCAAGGCAACGCCGATGCCTTGGCAGCGGCAGCGAGCGGGTCGCATTTGAGACAAGGTGACGTGAAACGAAAGGGCGCTGACCTTCTGGTCGCGCCCTTGAAGTTGAACGTCAAATTGTCCAAATGCGGCCCGCGCAGCGTCGAGCCGTTACGCGGTTTGGTAAAACCGCGTAACTCTACAGCTCCGTTACTTCAACACTGTTGTAGATCTCGTCCCAGCGGTCCATGACCAGGTGGCCGGTCTTGGGATCCATGGCGTTAAGCTTACCGCAGGTATTGGCGGTCTTGAGCACCGTGACGTCGTCGGCGCCGGCAGCAATGGCATGCGCAAAGCCGGCGATGGTCGAGTCACCGGAACCCGTCGCGTTCACAGCCGCAATCGCGGGCGTCTTGGCGCGGAACGCGCGGCCCTCATGGAAGCCCACCGAACCGGCAGCGCCCATCGAAACGACAACCCAGGGGATACCGGCAAAACGGTCATCGGCGGCAAGCGCCTCGCGCAGGGCATCGACATCATCGGTCGTAAAGGACGTACCCAGCAGGCCGTTAATCTCGGTCAGGTTGGGCTTTACGAGCTCAGGCTTGGCATCGGACTCCAGCGCGGCCTCCAGCGATGCACCCGAGGTGTCGAGCAGCACCTTGGCGCCCGCCTCCTCGGCGATCTTAACGAGCTCGGCATAATAGCCGGCATCGACACCACGCGGCAGCGAGCCCGAAAGCGTCACAACGTCCGCCTTCGCTGCAAGCTCGGCAAACTTGGCCGTAAAGGCCTCGAGCTCGGCCGGGGCGATCTGCGGGCCGCTCTCCAAAAGCTCGGTCTGATTACCCTCGTGCAGAATATTCAGGCAAATGCGCGTCTCACCGGCGATGGGCACAAAGTCGTTCTTGACGCCGTCGGCATCCATAAGCTCGGCCATATAGGCACCCATGTGGCCGCCGAGCAGACCGGTCGCGAGCACATCGTCGCCCAACTGCAGCAGCACACGGCTCACGTTGAGGCCCTTGCCGCCAGCGGTCTTTTCGGGCGTCACACGGTTAACATCGTCGATGATCAGCTTGTCGAGCTGATAGCGCGTATCAATCGACGGGTTCATGGTAACGGTCAGAATCATGTTGAACTCCTGTTCCGGGGCGGCATGACCCGCCCCAAACATACAATAACTCGTTAAAGGATCTCGATCTCAAAGCCGCGGGTGACGGTCTCTCCCGGCTTAGCCACCAGGCAGCCGCGCTTGTGCTCCAGGATATCGTCCTCGTCGGAGCAGGTGGACAGACCACCCCACGGTTCAACAGCCACAAAGTCGCCCTCGGGCTTGCTCCACACAATCAGGTACGGCATATCGGGGAACGTCAGGCGCACGCCCTTGTCCTCGGTTTTCTTGGTCAGCGTAACTACGCGGCTCTCGAGCACGTCGAAGATGGTCTCCGCGAAGTCAAAGAGTTCATGGGTAAGCGGCAGGTTCTGGCCGATCATGGGGTTCTTGCTGCGATGCTCAACATCAATCAGGCCCGTCGAGGGAACGGCAGTGCAGAGGTCGGTGGCCTCACGCTGCTCAAAACGAAGCTCGTAGTCGTCATAGGACTCGCCCTCGTCGAGCGGGCACTTAAAGCCAGGGTGACCGCCCACAAAGAACGGCATGTCCTCGGTGCCCTCATTGGTCACCTCGTACGACACGGCCACCTTTTCCGAATCGATCGTGTAACGAGCAACGATCTTAAACGGATACGGGTACTGCTCGAGCAACTCGGCATGGTCGGTAGAGCTTAGGCTCAGCGCAACCATGTTGTCGCTCTGTTCCTCGAGCTTCCACTCCTGTTTGCGCGCAAAGCCGTGGCGGGCGAGCTTTACCTCGCGGCCGCCCATGGTCATTGCGCGACCGTCACGAAGACCGCCGCAGATCGGGAAGCAAATAGGTGCCTGGCCCGACCACACCGCCGGATCACCCTGCCACAGGTACTCACGGCCGTTGGCCGTAATAGAAGTGAACGATCCGCCAGCCGTGCTCAACGCAATGCGGACAGAGCCGTTATCAAGAACAAACTCCATGGGAATCTTCTCCTTCACATATCATCTCGCACGATCCATTGTGAACGTCGTGCCTTTAGCAGAAAGGTAATGAGGCAGCGCCGCAAACAAAAGAACAATGCACGTCCAGCCCGCTGGGCCAATTGGGCTGATAGAAAACCGGCTCGCGCCCCCTCACAGAAACGCGAGCCGTCAACGGACTAGTTAATTACGCCGGATACCCGCTAATCGTGGTATTCGCCGCGGTCCCACTTCTCCAGGAACTCGTCAAAGAAGTGCGGGTCAGCCTGAGCCTCGGCGTCGGCCTTATTGCAGGCATCGATCTTGGCGATCAGGGCATCGTGCTCGGGGGTATTCTCGTAGGGCTCCTCCAGGAAGGCAAGCATGATATCGGCCATCAGGAACTCGCCGGTGATCTTGCCGCCAAAGCCCACGATGTTAGCGTTGAGCTCGCGACGGGCATACAGGGCAGAGGTCATGTCGCGGACCAGGGCGCAGCGGGCGCCGGGAACCTTGTTGACGGCGTTGGTGATGCCGATGCCGGTGCCGCACAGGGCCACGCCAAAGTCGGCCTTGCCGCTGGCAACAGCCTCGCCCACGGCCTTACCGTAGATGGGATAGTGCGTACGGGTGTGGCTGTAGGTGCCGCAGTCGAGTACCTTGTAGCCAGCCTGCTCCAGGCGGTCGGCCAGATAGATCTTCTCGTCCGTAACGATATGGTCGCAACCGATTGCGATGGTCTTCTTCATCAGAACGTCCTTTCGTCTGAATTCACAAGTTGAGGTAGAAGTTCGAGTTCTCGGTGGCTCTCGTTAGGCCATCTTGTTGAGCATGTCGACACGGATCTGGTGACGGCCGCCGGCGTACTGGGCGCGCAGGAACTCGCGGGCGATCTTCTTGGCGACCTCGGTGCCCACAACGCCCGGGCCCATGGTGACCATGCGCGAGCCGTTGTGCTCGCGGGTCATGTAGGCGGAACGCTCGTCGGAAATGTTGGCGACGACCATGCCCTTAATCTTGACGGCGGCCATATAGGAGCCGACGCCGTACTTATCGAATGCGAAGCCCTGGGAATCCTTGTGCTCCAGCAGGTCCTTGGCAACGGCGGTCGCGGAATCGACAAAGTCCGCGGCTGGGGTCTCGGAATAGTCGACGACCTCGTGACCGTCGGCGATGAGCATCTCCTTGATGGACTCCTTCATCGACATACCGTCGGCATCGGAAGCGATTACAACCCTCATGACATCCTCCTTGAGAGATACGCAGGTGCGTAGTTTCTGTTTGGAAGTGTTGAATCGCGTTCAGGTCCGGGCATCTGAATGTGCGGTTCTTCACTGTTCATGTTTATTTGAACACATTCGAACATCAACTGCAAGAATTATTTGTTTATCTTTGTTCTTTTTTGAACAAATACCGTTCACGAATGATTGCCGACCGTCTGGACCCGGCGCGGACGTAGCGACCGCGTATTCAACAAACAAAAGGGCGGCCGAGAACGTGTCTCGGCCGCCCTTCGGCAGTATGCCCCGGTATATACAGCTGTTTTAGTTACTCGGACTGCCCGCCCTTCTTGGTATGCTTGGACGGAGCACTCAGGAAGCGGCCCGTCAAATAGTTCGCGGGACCGGAGATATCAATCCCCAGCAGGGTGTGCCCCAGCCACAAAAACGCCGCGAGCACCAGCAATGGAATCACGCACGAGGTCACGATCATCACGATGACGCCTTCGATAAGGTCGGTCACCTGCTGCACAATTTCATCGGTCATCTGCTTGGCGCCGCTGGTCACCGACGTGACGAGACCCGAGGCGCCGTCGGCAAGCTGCTCAAGCACGTTCTTGGACTCTGTGGACCCAGTATTTTTCTTGCTTGCTTTGGAGCTATCGCTATTTGCCGCACTCGCAGCGTCGGCCGCCTTTTGCTCGGCCGCCTCGATGCTAACGTGATACGTTTCGTCGACCTTCTGCGACACCCAAACGCTTGCAGGCACCAACGCCATGCCAATTATGGCGACCACCAGCACACGCGTTGCCACGCGGCGAATGACCGCGCTCGTGCTCCAGCGTCCGTGAATGCCAAGCGACACCGCGAAGAGTACGAGCGAGAACGGAATCAGGATGCCCAGCCCGACCGACCATAAAATGGTCAGCAGATATTTTTCGAGGTAGAGCACGGCAAGCACGATACCCAAGTTTCCCGAAAGCTGCGCGAGCTGCTCGGCAACTGGCGTTCCCGTATCGCCCGGCAGCGCAGTGATACCCGCAGATAGGGCGACGCACGAGGTTGTGAGCGCCAAAACATTGCCCTTCTTTTGATCGATGACCTCGATGGTGGAGTCCCAAGTCTTGGTATCGGCAAAATGCGGACGAGCTACAAAGCCCGACAACAGCGCCAGTACCACGAGCGCAACGATAAAGCCAATCTGCAGCTTTTTGTTTGCGCACACGACATCGGACAGGCTGGGCTGCAGCTCGGTTACCGTCGTATGCTCGGTTATCTGGACAGGACGCCCATGAGCCATCTCGTGCGCATCTGTCTTTTGAATCAATCCGTTGTCCGGCATTTGGACACCTCCTCATTCCGGCCTGCATTGCGGATGGAAGTATACCCACCCATCGAAAAACCGAACGGAAGGGCGTGCAGAAGCTCCAAGACTGCCCCCAACGACTAGTCGTTTAAGAACGTCCCCAATGACTGTCTCGGGATGAGTTGCGGTGGAATAGGGATTGTTTTGCGCCCGTCGGCCCCTATTCAGTCCCCATTTCACCGCAACTTGGAGGAGGACAGAAAAAGCCCTGCCGCGGGTAGCGGCAGGGCTTTTGGAAGGGGACTTGGTTGTGAGGGCTCGTTAGGCGAGCTTGGCCTCGAGCTCAGCGATGCGCTTGTAGGCATCGATGGTAAAGCGGGCCTGCTTCTCCAGGATCATAGTGGTCATGAGAGTGTCCTGAGCGTGAGCCATGATGAAGGTCATCTCCATCTCGCCACCGCCGGCCTCCTGCGAAAGCAGCTTGGTCTGCGTGTCGTGGGCGCCGATAAGTGCATCGCTGGCATCCTTGTGCAGCTGCTCGGCCTTCTCAAAGTCACCCTCGCGAGCAGCATCGAGCGCTGCAAGCAGATCGGTCTGGGCGTCGCCCGCGTATGCGACAATCTCGAATCCAACCATCGAGATTTCTTCTTTGGTTGCCATATTGCGTTCCTTTCACATATGAACCAACGGAGAGCATCGCGTCCGGGCATACGCGCTGCGTTGTGTATGGCAGAAACAGTAACATTCAAACAAAAAAGAACAGCGCAAAATGCAATTTCGAGCTATGAACGGTCGCTATTCGCCCGTGAACGGTTTTTAAACCAATCAAAACAATATCGAACACAATTATCGGCAACCCAAACAGGTCCGCACCCTAGCGTATATCGCGCACCGTATCGCCCTCGACGAGCACGCCCGGAAACAGCATGTGCTCCACACCGGGTTCAACGCCCTCGGCGCCGGCAATCTTGTCGACCGCCCACATGCCGACGCGCTTGTTGTCAAAGCGCACCGTGGTCAGGCGACGGTCGGGCACGATATCGCCCAGGCTGTCGTCAACACCCGCCACGCTCACGTCCTCGGGCACGCGCTTTCCGCGCGACTCGAGTCCGCGAATGCAGCCGTAGGCCATGGCGTCGTTGGAGGCATAGATGGCAGTACAGGTCGGATCATCTGCCAGGGCCTGACCTGCGGCATATCCGCTCTGTGCCGTCCAATCGCCACGGATAAGTCGCGGTGGCTCAATGCCATGCGCACGCAATGTCTCACGCCAGCCTTCCTCGCGCCGCATGCCCGAAAGCGAGCGCTCGGGGCACGAGATAAAGTGCACGGTTTTGTGCCCCCGCCCCAGCAAGTACTCGACCACCTGGCGCGAGCAATCGAACTGGTCATTATCGACCGTTGAACAGAGCGGGTGCTCCAGCATGGTAACGAGCACCGTCTGCATACCGGGCAGCGGCTCAAAAGTGCCAAAGTCTGCCGGCATGCGGTTCATGATCACGACCATACCGTCTACCGGCAGCACGCTCATGCGCGACGATGCGCTCTCGAGGGTATACGGATGCCCGTCTACTTTAGTGAGGGTGATGGCATAGCCATGTTTGTCGGCCGCTGCGGCAAAGCCCTCCATACGGTCGAGATTGCCGGTGCCGGTAATGTTGAACATGGCGACGCCGACGGTCTTAAACTTACCGCGGCGCAGCGATCGACCGGCAAAGTTTGGGCGATACCCCAGCTCGCGCATGGCGGCACGCACGCGTTCCTTGGTCTCGGGGCGCACGCTGGGCGAATCGTGCACGGTGCGCGAGACCGTCTGCTCCGAGACGCCCGCGAGACGCGCCACATCCTTAACGGATACCGATTTTTTAACAGCGGCCATAGGTCGATCTTTCTATGTCAACGATGCCATTGGTGGCACCTTGCGCAGTCATTTTTACCGCCTTCAAGTATATCCAACGCCTCCCCCACCATACGCTCACCACCCAAAACCTACCGTTCACCGACATTTTTGCTTCCCCGAACGGCTTTTAGCGCCCAAATGTTAACGTTGCCATTGTGCAAACACAGAGCCACCGGGCGGCTCAAACGTTTACGCGTAAGGAATCGACGGTTCGCAGGCACAGGAACCACCGGTTCGCGTCTTTTTTTGTGTCACAAAATGGCAACGTCAACATTTTGGCAACCGAAAGTCAAAAGCTACCATCGTTGCTAACCCACCGACTCTTAGGAGCATTGCATGGAGCAACTCATCGCCATCATCGAAAAGGGCCAGCCCTTTTTCAACGCGATCGCCCGCAACAAGTACCTCAAGGCGATCCGCGACGGCTTTATCTCCGTCATCCCCATCATCATCTTCTCGTCCATCTTCTGCCTGGTAGCCTCGGTCCCCAACATCTGGGGTTTCTACTGGCCCGATGGCATCAACAACGCTCTGTGGAAGTGCTACAACTACTCCATGGGCATCCTGGCCATCGCCTGCGCCGCCACCACGGCCAAGCACTTCGCCGACGCTCAGAACCGCGACCTGCCCAAGAATAACCAGATTAACTTTATCTCATGCATGTGCGCGGCCATCATCGGCTTCTTGCTCCTTTCGAGCGACACGGTCGCCACGGACGCCGCCAGCGGCTTCAACACCACCTACCTTGGTTCCAAGGGCCTGCTGACCGCCTTCATCGCTGCGTTTGTGACCGGCATCATCTACAAGTTCTTTATCAAGCGCAACATCACTGTCAAGATGCCCGAGCAGGTTCCGCCCAACATCTCGCAGACCTTCAAGGACATCATCCCCTTCTCCGTCTGCATCACCGTCTTTTGGGTTTTTGACATCGTCTTCCGCGCTGCTTTTGGCTTCTGCTTTGCCCAGGGCGTCATCCAGGTGTTCCAGCCCCTGTTCACCGCTGCCGACGGCTATATCGGCCTCGCTGTGATTTACGGCGCCATGAGCCTCTTCTGGTTCGTCGGCGTCCACGGCCCCTCGATCGTCGAGCCCGCCATCGCCGCCGCTCTCGTTGCCAACATGACCGACAACCTAGCTGCGTTCCAGGCTGGCCAGCACGCTTCCGCTGTCCTGACCCAGGGTGCCCAGTACTTCGTCGTCTGCATGGGCGGCACCGGTGCCACACTCGTCCTGGTCTTTATGTTCTGCTTCCTAGCCAAGTCCCAGGAGATGCGCGCCGTCGGTAAGGCCGCCATCGTCCCCGTCTGCTTTGCCGTCAACGAGCCGCTGCTGTTCGCCGCGCCCATCGTGCTCAACCCCGTCTTCTTTGTCCCGTTTGTCTTTGCCCCGATCGCCAACATCTGGATCCTCAAGATCTTTATCGACTTCTTGGGCATGAACGGCTTTATGTACACGCTGCCTTGGACCGTCCCCGGCCCCATCGGCACCATCATGGGCCTGGGCTTCCAGCCGCTCGCCTTTGTGATGCTCGCCCTTATCCTGGTCGTCGACTTCGTTCTGTACTACCCGTTCTTCCGTGCCTACGACGCCCAGAAGTGCGCCGAGGAGGCCGAGATTTCCCAGGAGGAGCTCGCCGCCAAGAACGCCGAGAAGGCCGCCAAGCTCAACGATGCCTTCCAGGGCAAGGCTGACGCCAAGAGCGTTGCCGCCGGCGCTGCTGCCGAGGCCGTGAAGGCCGACGCCCCCGCCGCTCCCGCCGCTGTCGCCACTGAGGCAACGACCGCCAGCGACCTCAACGGCAAGCGCGTACTCGTGCTCTGCCAGGGTGGCGGAACCTCGGGCCTGCTCGCCAACGCGCTGGCCAAGGCCGCCAAGGAGCGCGGCATCAATCTTGAGACCGCTGCCGAGGCCTATGGCAACCACGTGGACATGCTCCCCAACTTCGATCTGGTCGTCCTGGCCCCGCAGGCCGCAAGCTACCTGGCCGACCTGCAGAAGGACTGCGAGCGCGTGGGCAACAAGTGCGTCGCCTGCCGCGGTAAGCAGTACATCGAGCTTTCCCAGAACGGCGATAAGTCTCTCGCCTTCGTAAGCGAGCAACTCTCGAAGTAAGTAACGCTCAGGGCCAGCCGACCATCCAAGACCGGCTGGCCCTTCGATTTAGACGATTGGATCATCATGTCCGTTAACCCTGCTAGCGTCACCAACCCGCCTGCGCAGTTTCCCGAGGACTTTGTCTTTGGCGGCGCTACCGCTGCCTACCAGGTAGAGGGCGAGACCCGCACCCACGGTAAAGGCAAAGTCGCCTGGGACGACTTCCTGGAGGCCCAGGGGCGCTTCTCCCCCGATCCCGCTTCGGACTTCTACAACCAGTACCCCGTCGATTTGGAGCTGTGCGAGGAGTTCGGCATCAACGGCATTCGCCTCTCCATCGCCTGGAGCCGCATCTTTCCCAACGGCACCGGTGAGATTAACCCCGAGGGCGTCCAGTTCTATCACGATCTCTTCGCCGAGTGCCACAAGCACCACGTTGAGCCGTTTGTCACGCTGCATCACTTCGATACGCCGCTTCCCCTCTTTGAGAAGGGCGACTTCCTCAACCGCGAGACCATCGACGCCTTTGTGGACTTTGCCACCTTCTGCTTTAAGGAGTACGCCGACCAGGTAACCTACTGGTTCACCTTTAACGAGATCTGGGCCGACGCCTCCAACACCTACATTGAGGGCACCTTCCCCGGTGGCGTCAAGGCGCATCTGGCCGAGGCCTTCCAGTGCGAGCACAACATGATGCTCGCCCACGCCAAGGCCGTGCTGGCCTTCCACAACGGCGGCTTTAAGGGCAAGATCGGCGTCATTCAGTCGCTGGAGTTTAAGTATCCGCTCAACGAGAACGACCCCGCCGACATCAAAGCCGCCAACAACGAGCACGTGCTGCAGAACCAGTTTCTGCTCGACGCCACCTTCCGCGGCGACTATGCCCCCGACACCCTCGAGTGCGCCAACCGCCTGGCTGCCGTCTCAGGCGGCACCATCGAGATCCTGGACGAGGACCTCGAGATTATGCGCGAGGCCGCGCTCTACAACGACTACCTGGGCGTTAACAACTACCAGTGCCGCTTCTTGAAGGCTTACGATGGCGAGAACGACCTGCACCACAACGGTACGGGCGAGAAGGGCACCGGCCGCTGGCGCGTTAAGGGTATTGGCGAGCATGTGAACAAGCCTGGTATCCCCACCACCGACTGGGACTGGATCATCTATCCCGAGGGCCTGTTCGATCTGCTCGTCTACATTAAGCAGCGCTACCCCAACTACAAGCAGATCTTCATCACCGAGAACGGCATGGGCTACAAGGACCCCTACAAGGACGGTTTTGTGGACGACCAGCCGCGCATCGACTACATCGAGCAGCACCTGCGCTGGTTGCTCAAGGCCATGGAGGTTGGCGTCAACGTAGGCGGCTACTTCCTGTGGAGCCTGCAGGATCAGTTCTCCTGGACCAATGGCTACAACAAGCGTTACGGCTTCTTCTACGTTGACTTTGAAACCCAGAAGCGCACGCCCAAGGCAAGCGCATACTGGTATAAGCACGTGGCGCAGACCCGTCGTCTGGACTAGCGGCTTGCGACGAGCGGTTGGCGGAATTGCACCGCCCACATAACCTGTCCCCATTTCTCAGCCGGGGGCGGCACGTCACACGGCGCGCCGCCCCCGGCCTTTTTGGGCGGTTCGGGGTCCGTTTGTCTCAATCTGTAACATCTAGCCGAGTTTTTGGGTCCTAGCTGTTACAGATTGAGACGAACAGGATTGCTCTTTCCGAAGAATCTAAATCTGTAACACGTAGCCCGCTTTTGACCGTCTACCTGTTACAAATCGAGACAGACGGAGTAGGACCTAACCCCGTATGTCCCTAACAGTCGAGCGTTCGACCAGCGTGCTCGGCACATGAATCGCCTCGATAGACGAGCTCTCTCCAATCGCCGCCTCAAACGCAAGCTTACCGACACCGCGCAAATCAAATCGCAGCGTCGTCAGCCGATTGTGAGGAACAAGTCCCTCGAGTGCGTCGTCGATACCAACCACGCTCACGTCGTCGGGCACGGACAGGCCCGCGTTCTCGAGCGCGGCGATAACGCCCAGCGCCATCTGGTCATTTGCCGCAAGCACGGCAGTCGGCGCCTGCGACCCGCCGGCAAGCACCTCGGCCGCAATCCGCTCGCCCATGGCGTACCCACTGTCCGCACTCCAATCGCCACGCAGCATCGGAGCGGCATCGACATGAGCACGACCCAGCGTATCGCGCCAACCGGCCTCACGAAAACGCGAGGAAATCGAGTTTTCCGGACCCGCCACAAACCGCATATTCGAGTGACCATGTTCCAGCAGATAATTGGTCAACAGCTCGCACGAACCATACTGGTCGGAGTCGATCGTCGTGCAGCGCGGATGCGCATACATGGACAGGATGACCGTTCGCACTCCCGGCTGGGGAACAAACTCCTCAAAATCGGGAGCCATGCGGTTCATGTTGAGAATCATGCCGTCGACGGGTCGCTCGACCATGCGGCGCGAGGCATCGGCAAGTGCATAGGGCTTGTCGCCGCCCATCTCGATCATAGTGACGGCAAAATCGTGCTCGCGCGCCGCTTGCATGATACCCTCGAGCGTCGCCAGGTTACCGACACGTGTGATGTTGTACATGCACAGGCCAATAGAACGATACGACCCGCCGCGCAACGCCGCTCCAGCAAAATTGGGACGAAAGCCCAGCTCTTCCATGGCGGCCAGCACACGCTTGCGCGTCTTTTCCGTCACGTTGGGCATACCGTTGACCACGCGAGACACAGTCTGGCGGCTCACGCCAGCGAGCGCCGCAACCTCTGCCGCGCTCGCCGAACGACCATTCCTTGTCTGCTGATCCATGCCTTCCACGCTAACCTGCTTCCCAACTATTCCCCGCGCCCATGGCGCATCGTACATACATTGATAACGTGCTCATGATACCCGAGCCATATACCACAACATGAAAACTTCTGTCAATCAAAACCGCTTACCGAACAAATACAACCGTTCGCGGCTGTTTGAAGTTGTTTTGTTTCTATACATCCCAGCCGGATGTTAACGTGCTCATTGTCAAATGTTCACGTGCTCATTTTGGTTCTAATCATTTTAAGATAGTGTTTATCGGGCTTTTTCACCGCTGAACGCTAACCAGGGAGCCTCCTGAGCGCAAACGCACAATATCGAACAGCGAGACGAGAGGATGTATGCATATGTCTTTGCTAAACCGCGTACAGCAGCTGCCGAAGGGCTTTGTTTGGGGCGCCGCAACCGCCGCGTACCAAACGGAAGGTTCCACGAAGGTGGCAGGCAAGGGTAAGACCATGTGGGACGATTACCTTGTCGCCCAGGGTCGCTTTTTGCCCGACCCGGCCAGTGATTTCTACAACCGCTACGAGGAGGATATCCGCCTTTCTGCCGAGCATGGACTCAACGCCATTCGTGTGTCCATCGCCTGGACCCGCATCTTCCCCAACGGCGACGATGCCGAACCCCTCGCCGAGGGCGTTAAGCACTACCACGAGCTGTTCGCCTGCTGCAAAAAGTATGGCGTCGAGCCCTATGTGTCCCTGCATCACTTTGACTCCCCCGCCGCCCTGTTCAACCCGGGCGACTGGCTCAACCGCAAGACCGTCGACGCCTATGTGCGCTATGCCGAGTTCTGCTTCCGCGAGTTCCGCGAGGTCAAGAATTGGTTCACCATCAACGAGCTCATCAGCCTCTCGCACTCCCAATACATCCAAGGCAACTTCCCGCCCAACCATCACTTTGATGTGACGAGCGGCATCCAGAGCCAGCACAACGAGCTCGTTGCCCACGCCCGCGCCGTCAACCTGTATAAGGATCTTGACGAGACCGAGCACCTGGGCGGACGCATTGGCATGGTCAACGTCCTGACGCCGGCATATCCTGCCACCGACTCGCCCGCCGACCAGCACGCCGCCGACCTGTACAACGCCTTCTACACCGACTTCATCATGGACGGCGCCTTCCTGGGTCACTACTCCGCGCGCACCCTCTCACTCATCAACGAGATTCTGCGTGCCAACAACGCCACACTTACGGTTGAGGACAGCGACATGGAGGAGCTCGCCAAGGCGGCGCCCCGCAACGATATGTTCGGCCTCAACTACTATCAGTCGGCGTTTATCGCCGCCTACGATGGCGAGTCCACCAACAGCTTTAACGGCACCGGAGACAAGGGCACCTCGTGCTTTAAGTTTAAGGGCGTCGGGCAGCAGGTCGATATGCCGGGTATCCCCACCACCGACTGGGATTGGCTCATCTACCCGCAAGGCCTCTACGACACGCTCAAGCACATCAGCGCCACCTATCCCAACCTCCCCGTCATCTATATCACCGAAAACGGCCTGGGCCACAAGGACCCCGAGCCCGACGCAAACGGCATCGTCGCCGATCCCGAGCGCATCGACTTTGTCGACCAGCACATGGAGAAGGTGCTCCAGGCGCGCGCCGAGGGCGTCGACGTCCAGGGCTACTTTATCTGGAGCCTGCAGGACCAGTTCTCGTGGGCCAATGGCTATAACAAGCGCTACGGCCTGTTCTACATCGACTTCGACACGCAAAAACGCTACATCAAGCAGTCGGCACTCTGGTACAAGGAGCTCGCCGACACTATGGCGGACGCGCAGTAGCGCATCGCCTCGCTTTCCCCCGAGAAGGGAGCGGCCCTATGCGATACAAACCCAGCCGCTCCCCTCTCTCCCCCTGGGACCGACCCCGCCTGCACCCGGGCTTTTAGCAAGCGGGAGACCATATAGGTTTTCAACGTCCATGCCATTAAGATTTCATGCAAAGAGGAGCGTGAACTATGGAATCGATCGTTAAGTTCTTGGAGAAAGGTCAGCCGTACTTCGACAAGGTCTCTAAGAACATCTACCTTCAGGCCATTAAAGACGGCTTTTTGGCAGCAATGCCCATCATCCTGTCTTCTTCTGTCTTCCTGCTTATTTCGACCCTGCCGGGCGTTGTCGCCACGGTCGGCGGCTTTACGCTGCCCGACTGGTGGAACGTCGACGTCGTGAACTTCTGCAACAAGGTTTACAACTTCACGATGGGCGTCGTGGGCATCATGGTCGCCGGCACCACCGCAAGCGCGCTGACCGGCTCCAAGAACCGCCGCATGCCTGCCGGCAAGGCCATCAACGCCACGAGCACCATGGTCGCCGCCATGTGCGCTATGCTCATCTTGGCCGTTACCCAGACGAGTGCCAAGATCGACGGCGCCGATGTCTCGGTGTTCTTTACCGACAACATGGGCACCAAGGGCCTGCTGAGCTCCTTTGTCGCCGCATTTGCCACGGTCAACATCTATGCCTTCTGCATTAAGCGAGACATCACCATCAAGCTGCCCAAAGAAGTCCCCGGCGCCATCGCCCAGAACTTCCGCGACATCTTCGCCTTCAGCTTCTCCATCCTGTTTGTCGCCGTCATCGACGTTATCTGCCGCACCTGCTTGGCCGTCCCGTTTGCCAACGTCATCTCCACGCTGGTGAGCCCGCTGTTCGCCGCTGCCGATTCCTACGCCGGCCTCGCCCTCATCTGGTTCATGATCCCGCTGTTCTGGTTCATGGGCATCCACGGCCCCTCGGTCGTTAAGCCTGCCCTCAACGCCGCGCTGTTTGGCAACATCACCACCAACCTCGCCACGCTGCAGGCCGGCGGTCACCCCGCCCTCGCCCTGACCGAAAACTTCGGTAACTACATCGGCGAACTCGGCGGCACCGGCGCCACGTTCATTGTCCCGATCATCTTCCTGCTCTTTATGCGCTCCAAGCAGCTCAAGGCCGTCGGCAAAGCCTCTGTCGTGCCCGTGATGTTCGCCGTCAACGAGCCGCTGCTGTTCGCCGCGCCCATCATCCTCAACCCGTACTTCCTGATCCCGTTCCTGTTTGCCCCCGTGGCCAACGTCCTCATTGGTAAGTTCTTCATCGACTTTTTGGGCATGAACGGCTTTATCTATGCCATGCCGTGGGCACTCCCCGGACCGATCGGCACCTTCATCGACACCAACTTCCAGCCGATCTCTCTGGTCCTGGTTGTCGTCCTGCTGGTCGTTGACTTCTTGATCTACTACCCGTTCTGCAAGGCCTACGACAACGTCCTGTGCAAGCAGGAGGCCGAGACCCTGGCTGAAGAAGAGGCCGAGGAGACCAAGGCCGTCAAGACCGCTGCCGCCCCCGCCGTTGAGGCTCCTGTTGTCGAGACCGCTTCTGCCACTGAGGCCTCCGCAGCTCCGTCCGCCCTTAAGGGCAAGGATCTGAGGGTTCTGGTTCTGTGCGCTGGCGCCGGCACCTCTGCACTGCTCGCCAACGCGCTTAAGGAAGGCGCCGACGAGCTGGGCATCGACATTACCGCCAACGCCGGTGCCTACGGCAGCCACTACGCCATCATGGACCAGTACAACGTCATCGTCCTGGCTCCGCAGGTTCGCACCTATTACAACGAGATGAAGGCCGACACCGACCGCCTGGGCATCACGCTGCTGTCGCCCAAGGGCAAACAGTACATCGACCTCACTAAGGATCCCAAGGGTGCCGTCGCCTGGATCGAGGAAAACCTCAAGGCATAAGACGCTGACGCCACCTGCCGCTCGCAGACAAAAAATGGCCCGTGCATCGATGCGTGATGCGCGGGCCATTTTGTTTAGACCGCACCCGCCCTCCTGTTCATCTCAATCTGTAACATCTAGCCGAGTTTTTCGGTCCTAGCTGTTACAGATCGAGATGAACGCACAGGCCAAGCCGAAAATCTCAATCTGTAACATGTAGACCACTTTTGACCGTCTAGTTGTTACAGATCGAGACAAAGATGATGGCTGGGTAGACAAAATCTCGATCTGTAACACCTAGTCGAGTTTTTGGGTCCTAGCTGTTACAGATTGAGACAAACAGGCCGAGCACGTCTACGCCCGCAGGTCTTTCACGCTGGAACGCTCGACCAGCACGCCCGAGACGAGCGTACGGCTTCTGGAGCTCGGGGCTTCCAGACCTGAGACGACCTCGTTGAGCGCACGGGCGCCCAGCTCGCGGTGGCGAAACTTCACCGACGTCAGAATCGAGTTGGGAATCGTCTTGTAGAGCTCATCGTCGAAGCCGATCACAGACACATCATTGGGCACACTGAACCCTTTGTCACGTAGAGCCATCATCACGCCGTTTGCCATGCAGTCGTTAGCAGCGAGGACCGCCGTGCAATCGGGTTTATCGGCAAGCACGAGGCCCGCGGCATAGCCACTATCCGCATTCCAATCGCCTTGCAGAGGCTCGGGCGGCTCAATGCCACGCGCCTCGAGTGCCGCACGCCAACCTTTCATACGGCACTGGCTCGACAGCGACTCTTTTTTACCAGAGACGAAGTACACGTTCTTGTGCCCGTGATTCAAGAAGTACTCGCACGCCATACGCGCGCCGCCCTCTTGGTCGTCACTGACGGTGGAGCAGGTAGGATGCTCCATCGGCGTAATAATCACCGTCTTGAGGTCTTTCGGCGCCTCAAAGGTATCAAAGTCATCGACCATCTGACGCAGGTTGAAGATCATGCCATCAACAGGCAGCTGCGACATCCTGCGCGCCGCGTCGGCAAGGGTCATCTTCTCCCCTGCGCACTTCTTAATCATCGTGAGCGCAAAGCCGCGTTCTTCGGCGGCATCGGCGATACCGTCAATCATGTCCACGGCACCGCCCGACAAGTGGAACATCACCACGCCGATGCACCCGTAACGGCCCAACTTGAGCGAACGCGCAGCAAAGTTGGCTCGAAACCCGAGCGCCTCCATGGCCGAGTGGACCTTATCGCGTGTCGACTCTCGCACGCTATCGGGCTCATTGATCACACGAGACACCGTCTTGAGAGAAACGCCCGCGGCAATCGCCACATCATTCATTGAGACATTTTTCTTGTCCATCGTTGCCACTGCTTCTCCACTCGGTTCTTTATCGCTTTACTTTTGCGTTCTAGCATACACTACCTGCCTGACTGATAAATCAGCCGTTTATCGGACGATATCGACCGTTCACCTGTAAATCCTTGTTGCTCTTCCAAAAATGTCTTACGTTGTCATTTCACAATGCCTTCCTTAAGCAGGAAGGTTTCCGGGCAGTCCTGACCATCCATCGACGACCAGTTCCATCCACATGCATCGCGCATCTAGTAGCAAAGGAACTCTATGGACGCCATCGTAAAGATGCTCGAAAAGCATCAGCCGTTCTTCGAGAAGATCTCGAGAAACATCTACCTCCAGGCCATTAAGGACGGATTCCTTGGGTGCATGCCCATCGTCCTCACCTCTTCGATCTTTCTGCTGATCGCCACGCTTCCCGGCGTGGTCGGCATCACGTTGCCCCAACCGCTCATCGACTGGTGCAATAAGCTGTACAACTTCACCATGGGCGTCATGGGCATCATGGTTGCCGGCACCACCGCCAAGAACTTCACGGCTTCCATGAACCGTCGCATGCCCGCCGGCAAGGTGCTCAACGACGGCTCCACCATGGTGGCCGCCCAGTGCAGCATGCTGCTGCTCGCTGTTACGCAGTTCACCACCAAGTTCGACGGCTCCGAGCTTTCGGTCTTCGATTGCACCAGCATGGGTACGCGCGGTCTGTTCTCGGCCTATATCGCTGCGTTCATTACCGTGTGGGTTTATAAGTTCTGCGTCTCGCGCGATCTGACCATTAAGCTGCCCAAGGAGGTTCCGGGCGCCATCGCTCAGAACTTCCGCGACATCATCCCCTTTGGCGGCGCCGTCATCATCTGCGGCATCATCGATGTCGTCGTGCGCAACCTCATGGGCGTTCCGTTCTCCGAGCTGCTTATCAAACTGCTCTCCCCGCTCTTTACCGCTGCAGAAACCTATCCTGGCCTTATCCTTATCCAGGCAGCCACTGCGTTCTTCTGGTTCATCGGTGTCCATGGTCCTTCGATTGTCCAGCCGGGCATCGACCCCATCCGTCTTGCCAACCAGGCTGAGAACCTGCAGGTTCTGCTGGCCGGTGGTCACCCCGCCCATTCCCTCACCTTCAACATGTCGCTCGTGGGTGAGTTCGGCGGCACCGGCGCCACGTTCATCGTACCGCTTCTGCTGATTCTCTTTATGAAGTCCAAGCAGCTCAAAGCCGTCGGTAAGGCCTCGATTGTTCCTGTTGCCTTCGCCGTCAACGAACCGCTGCTCTTTGGCGCGCCGATGATTCTTAACCCCTACATGCTCATCCCCTTTGTTGCCGCCGGCTGCGTCAACGTGAGTGTTGCCAAGTTCTTTATCGACAATGTGGGCATGAACGGCTTCTCCTTCGTGGTGCCTTGGGCTACCCCTGCCCCCATCGGTATCTTCATCACCACGAACTTCCAGCTTATCGCCCTGGTGTTTGTCGCAATCATCATCTTGCTGGACGCCATCATTTACCTGCCGTTCTTGAAGGCATACGATAAGCTGCTCTGCGACCAGGAGGCCGAGCGCGCCGCCGAGCTGGGTCTCGAGTCCGATGGTGCCGCTTCCATCGCCGCCAGCACCTCTGCGCCCGCCATCGAGCAGACCGCCGCTGCCGTCGAGCCGACCGCCGCTGCCGCCGACAGCAAGCCTGTCGCCGATCAGCCCGAGCCCGCCTCCGACGCATCCGCTAAGAAGGATGTCGACGGTCTGAAGGTCCTCGTCCTGTGCGCCGGCGCCGGCACCTCTGCCATGCTTGCCAACGCCATCAAGGAAGGTGCTGCGCAGACCGGAGAGAACATCGCTTCCTCCGCAGGCGCCTATGGTCAGCACACTGCCATCATGGATCAGTACGACGTCATCGTGCTCGCCCCGCAGGTTCGTAGCTACTATAACGACATGAAGGCCGACACCGATCGCCTGGGCATTAAGCTGCTCGCTCCCCGCGGTAAGGAATATATCGACCTTACTCGCGACCCCGCTGGCGCCATCAAGTGGCTCCGCGAGAACCTCGACTAGTTCCTCCCTCTGTTGGTGCCCGGATTCCCGGTTCGGGCACCTCTCCCTATTCGTATCCCACAGAAAGGATGACTCATGACCAACCCCATGCAGTTCCCCGACGGCTTTGTGTTTGGCGGCGCCACCGCTGCTTACCAGGTTGAGGGCGAGACCCGTACACACGGCAAGGGCAAAGTGCCCTGGGACGATTTCCTGGCTGCTCAGGGCCGTTTCTCCCCCGACCCCGCAAGCGATTTCTACAACAAGTACCCGGTCGATATCGACCTGTGCCAGCGCTTCGGCATCAACGGCATTCGTGTCTCCATCGCTTGGAGCCGTATCTTCCCCAGCGGCACTGGCGAGATCAACCCCGAGGGTGTTGCCTTCTATCACGAGCTCTTTGCCACCTGCAATAAAGCCGGCGTTATCCCCTATGTCACGCTCGATCACTTTGATACGCCCGAGGCCTTTTACCAGAACGGCGGCGAGGGCTTCCTGACGCGCACGACGATCGACGCCTTTGTCGAGTACGCCAAGTTCTGCTTTGCCGAGTTCACCGAGGTCAAGCACTGGTTTACCTTTAACGAGATTCCCGCGACCGCCGAGGGCAGCTTTATCGTCGGCAACTGGCCGCACGGCGAGAAGTATCGCCTGGATAAGGCCTTCCAGCTCATGCACAACATGATGGTGGCCCATGCCAAGGCCGTCGTCGCCTTCCACGAGGGCGGCTTTGAGGGCGAGATCGGCATTGTCCAGAACCTGGAGCCCAAGTATCCCCTCGACCCCAACAACGCCACCGACTGCGAGGCAGCTCGCATGGCCGACGTCATCAACAACCGCTGGGTACTCGACGCCACCTTCCGCGGCCACTATGCAGCCGACACCATGGAGGCTGCGACCAAGCTGGCCCATATCGCCGGCGGCGAGCTCGACGTCCGCGACGAGGACATCGCCGCGCTGACCGCCGCGCTCCCCTACAACGATTGCCTGGGCGTCAACACCTACAAGTGCCAGTTCCTGCGTGCCGCCGAGGGCGAAAACGACATCAACCACAATGGCACCGGTGACAAGGGCTCCTCGCGCTGGTTCCTCAAGGGCG
Organism: Collinsella sp.; assembly: GCA_048416615.1. Classification (GTDB taxonomy): domain Bacteria; phylum Actinomycetota; class Coriobacteriia; order Coriobacteriales; family Coriobacteriaceae; genus Collinsella. The sequence continues at coordinate 33,842 of DBFSET010000018.1, forward strand.
TGGGCGAGTCATGCGTGCGCGAAGGCGTACCCACCACCGATTGGGACTGGATTATCTATCCCGAAGGCCTCTACGACCTGCTGCTCCGCATTAAGAACGATTACCCCAACTACAAGAAAATCTACATCACCGAGAACGGCATGGGCTATAAGGACGACTTCGAGGACGGCTTTATCGACGACGCCCCTCGCATCGACTACATGCGTCAGCATCTCGCATGGATCCTCAAGGCGATTGACGGCGGCGTGAACGTCGACGGCTACTTTGTGTGGTCGCTGCAGGACCAGTTCTCCTGGACCAACGGCTATAACAAGCGCTATGGCCTGTTCTACATCGACTTTGAGACCCAGAAGCGCTATCCCAAGGCGAGCGCGTACTGGTACAAGAACGTCTCGGAGACCGGCCTGCTCATGGCCTAGTTTCAGCCACATACCCCTTGTCGGCCGCATGTGAGTCCCTCCACGGGATCGCATACGGCCTTTTTGTTTTGGTTCGGCCCGTGCGGGCCGTTTATCTCGATCTGTAACATCTAGCAGGGATTTTCAATCCTAACTGTTATAGATTTAGACGAACGAGCAACCAGGGCTAAAAGATCTCAATCTGTAACACGTAGCCCACTTTTAACCGTCTAACTGTTACAGATCGAGACAATAAGATAGTCAAATCCGAACTTTCCAAGCAGTTATAAAGCATGGTTTCCAGTTTTCGGTATCACGAACATACTTTCGGTATCATTTAATGGTATTATGATATCGAAAGTATGTTCGTGATACCGAAAGGAGCCGCATGCGCCAGTTCGATTACACCACAGTCCCAGCGGAACTCGAAGCAACTCCAATCACCAACCTCCTCCTCTCGATACGCGAGCATAAAGGCCGTCAGCTTGCTCTGAGTCAAGTCAAACCCGAGCTTCTATCGTCCCTAATGGAGGAGGCTAAGATCCAAAGCACCCGATCCTCCAACGGACTTGAAGGAATTGTTACCACCCAAAAAAGACTCAAAGCGATCATGGCGTATTCCGCCAAGCCAAGCTCCCGCGCAGAGGAAGAAATCGCTGGATACCGAGATGTGCTGTCGCTTATTCACGAGCAACACGATTCCATTCCCGTAACGCCATCGGTCATTCTGCAGTTGCATCGTGACCTCATGGCGCACACGGCAATCTCGTATGGAGGCCATTGGAAAGATGGCGATAACGAAATCGTCTCCATTGACGATCAAGGTAATCGATTTGTGCGCTTTAGGCCCCCTTCGGCTCTAGCAACCCCGGGACTTATTAAAGAAGCCTGCCAGTCCCTCAACGATGCTTTATCTCGCCAAGTTTGCGATCCCCTCCTTATATCGCTCCGCTTTATCTTCGATTTTGTTAGCATTCATCCCTTCAACGATGGCAATGGCAGGATGAGCCGGCTCCTTACAACGCTGCTGCTCGAAAAGACTGGATACGATGTTGCGCGTTACATCAGCATCGAACGACTTATTGAAGACAACAAAGCGCTTTACTACAACGCCCTCGCTGCAAGCTCCACTGGATGGAATGAAAATCAAAACACCGAAGTACCCTTTATCCGTTTCATGCTCGGAACAACCCTGGCCGCCTACCGACAGCTCGAGCAGCGTACCTTAATTGAATCAAGCACTCGTCCCATGTCGAAGCAAGCGCGCATCGCTGTTCTATTTCAACAGAGACCCGGCGTCATTAAGAAATCCGACATCCGGTCCAGCTGCCCCGATATCAGCGAGGTAACCGTTAAACGAACCCTCGGCCAGCTTGTTAGTTGCAGCGCAATCGAAAAAACAGGAGCGGGTCGTTCGACGGGCTACATACTCAAAGACGTCCATGCTCTAGAACTATTCTTGCAAGCCACAATACCCGATGGCGAGGCCGCAATAACAAAAGAGGCTTCAAAGGATAAGCTCCTTGAACGTGTAAACCACGCCGAGGATGAAAGCAGAGAAGGGCTCTATGAAGACTATGATTCATTCTCAAGGGACATAAAGACGAAATACGGAGTCTAGTCATATCTCAGAATAGCCTCATCCTTGTTGCTCAAAGTTATTTGCGCGTCATTGTAAAGCGGTACCCCCGCGCCGGCAGGGGGGCAGATGTATCGCCTGCCGATCCTGCTGGAGTCGGCAATCAGATAGCGCGTATCGACCTTGCTAAAGGCGAGCTGCTGGATGCGGCCCTCGTCCATGTTGGACGTGGACACGTCGCCGTCCAGAATACCGTTGGCGCCGATAAACGCCGCATCGATGCCCAGCGCGCGCAGGGTATCCTCGGCCGTGGGCCCCACAAAGGCGGCGGTGCGGCGGCGGTACATGCCGCCCACCAGGCACAGCTCGCAATCCTCGCGCGCCTCGAGCAGGCTAAAGGCCGAAAGCGAATTGGTCACATAGATGAAAGTCAGCTTGTCGGTGACTCGGAGAGCGCCAATGCGATCTCACGACGGTTGCGCTCATTGTCTCAATTAGATACTCAACGAAATACGGCCCCGCAGCTCAATAAGCTGCAGGGCCGTACTATACACCGACGAATCAACGACGGAGTGCATCCACTATTTGGCCAGCTCCTGAACGATCCAGTCAATTGCACCTTCGGGATCGTTGGTAAGGTCGATATACTCCTTACCCCTTGTGGTGAGCAATTTAATTCCAAGGCGATCGGTATCGGCCTTCATAGCTTCATAGTACATGCGTGCCTGGGGCGCCAGAACAATCACGTTGTACTGATCCATCGTGTCATAGTGGCTTCCGTACGCACCGGACTGAGAAACCAGATCAATACCCTTAGCAGCGGCGCCTTCGCGAAGAGCATTTGCCAAGAGAGTCGAAGTGCCGGCACCCTGGCAAAGCACAAGCACGCGGATCTGCTCTGCCTTGTCCTTTACCGCCTCGAGAGCTTTTGCGACATTTTCCTGTGCGGCAATAGCATCTGCATCCGAGGTTTCTGCAGCCTCCTTTGCAGACTCTTCCAAACAAAGCTGATGGTCGTATGCCTTACAGAACGGATAGTAAATCACAAAGTCAACGACCAGCAGCACTGCAATCAATACGAGAGAACGTACATCAAGGCCTGTGGTGAGGAATGCACCGATTGGGCCGGGAAGCGCCCACGGCATCGTATACATGGGGGCGTTCATTCCAATGACGTCAATAAAAAACTTACCGATTATAGCGTTGACCATAGGAGCCGCTAGGAAGGGCACGAACATATAGGGATTGAGAACAATCGGCATACCGAAGAGAACGGGCTCGTTAACTCCAAAAATCACCGGGATAATCGATGCCTTGCCCATGGCTTTAAGCTGCTTGGAGCGCATAAACATGATCAGGATAATAGGAACGATGAACGTGCAGCCAGAACCGCCCAGACCGCCGATGAAGTTTGTAAAGTCCAGGGCGAGAGCAATTGACGGGTGTCCACCTGCTTGGAAAACCTGAAGATTGGTAACGGTATTGTCGTAGAGCGCAGCATTGATCGGCGTCATGACAACCGAGGCACCGTGAATACCCATAAATTGGAAAAGTGCGACCGCGCCTTCGATAAGCGCCATGCCAGGATAGGTGTCGACCGCGGAGAACAGCGGCGAGATGAGAGCGGATACCAAATTGGCGAACGGCACAGCAAGCAGCTTACGGCTCACGAGATCGATAACGGCGCACGCAAGGATTGAAAACCCGAACGCAAAGATATCGCGAAAACTCTGCGCAATAGAGCCAGGGACCTCTTTGGGGAGCTTGATCGTCACATTATGGCTAATGCACACCTTATAGATATTAACGGTCAAGAATGCGGATACGAACGCGGCGATAAAACCCTTGGTTCCCATGTAGCCGGTTTCAAAAACAGACGTATCTACTCCGCCAATCGAGACAACATCGTTCGTCACCGATAGCAGGAACATGCCACACATGGCACAAACCATGCACGAGGTGGGGTTGAGAGATTTACCCGAAGGCATGCGGCGGTTCATCGACTTGGCAAGTGAGCTCGCCGTGGTGCCGGCCACCATAATGCCAAGAAGTCCCATGGTATATGCATAGATTTTATTGAAGAAATCCAGCACCTCAGACGGAAGCGTGATGCCTACATAGGCCGGAAGCGTCGAAAGAAGAAGAAACAGGCTCGAGAACAGCACGATTGGCATGTTCGAGAGAAAGCCATCCTTAATCGCCACCAGATAAATGTTCCTCGAGATCTTGTCGAAGAGGGCCTGGTGTTTTTCAAGGAATTTGACGATAGCGTCCATAACACATCCGGGACCTCGGACAAAATCTCGGACCCAATTTGGGTCCAGGAGGGAGTCCGATGTATACGAAAGAGGAGCGCGAGGGGATTCTCTGGGAGTTCCACCGGAGCGGCCTGTCCGCCCCCGCCGCCTGCAGGAGCCTGCCGCTT
>DBFSET010000019.1:0-4523 GCA_048416615.1 Collinsella sp.
CAACCTTTTGCGAATTTAGCTATAATTCCACAATCCAAACAGGTATACTCCTTTCATGTCGTGTAGGAAATACGTAGACAAAAAGGAGGTTATGTGATGGTAAGTATTGTTCTTGCTAGCCACGGGGACTTGGCAGCTGGAATCAAGCAGACGGGCTCGATGGTCTTTGGCGATCAGCCGTCTGTTGCCGTGGTCTCGCTCGAGCCGAGCATGGGCCCCGACGATTTCCGTGCCAAGGTCGAGGAAGCAGTCGCTTCCTTCGAGGACCAGGAGCAGGTGCTCTTCCTCGTTGATCTGTGGGGCGGCACGCCGTTCAACCAGATCAGCGGACTCATCGAGGGCCACGATTCCTGGGCTATCGTCACCGGTGTCAACCTGCCTATGCTCATCGAGGCATATTCGCAGCGCTTTGACGCAAAGAACACTGCACATGCGATCGCAAAACATCTCGTGACTGAGGCTAAGGCTGGCGTGCGCGTCAAGCCCGAGTCTCTGGAGCCCGAGGAGAAGAAGCCGGCTGCGGCCGCCGCTGCTCCTGCAGGCGCTATTCCTCCGGGAACGGTCATCGGCGACGGGCACATCAAGATTGCCCACGTCCGTATCGACACCCGTCTGCTTCATGGTCAGGTGGCCACCACGTGGACCAAGCAGATCAACCCCAACCGCATCATCGTGGTTTCCGACGGCGTTGCTCACGACGAGCTCCGCAAGACCATGATCGAGCAGGCTGCCCCTCCGGGAGTCCATGCCAACGTCGTGCCCATCAAGAAGATGGCCGAGGTCGTCAAGGACACGCGCTTTGGTGACACCAAGGCCATGCTGCTCTTTGAGAACCCGCAGGATCTGCTCAAGGCCATCGAGGCCGGCGTCGACATCAAGGAAGTCAACATCGGTTCCATGGCTCACTCCAAGGGCAAGGTCGTCGTCACCAACGCCGTCGCTATGGGCGATGACGACGTCAAGACTCTCGAGGCCCTCAAGGCCAAGGGCGTCAAGTTCGAGGTCCGCAAGGTTCCTTCGGATTCCTCCGAGGATCTCGACGCCATGTTGAAGAAAGCTAAGGCCGAACTGGCCGCTCAAGCATAGTAAAGGAGGGTCCGATACATGTCTGCAATCACTATTCTGCTTGTTGCGATTGTCGCGTTGCTTGCCGGTATGGAAGGCATTCTGGATGAGTTCCAGTTCCATCAGCCGCTCGTGGCATGCACGCTTATCGGTCTCGTAACCGGTCACCTTCAGGAGGGCATCCTCCTGGGCGGTTCGCTCCAGATGATGGCCCTTGGCTGGGCTAACGTTGGCGCCGCTGTCGCGCCTGACGCCGCTCTGGCCTCGGTCGCTTCTTCGATCATCATGGTGCTCGCCCTCAACGGTGGCGCCACCGATTCGGCAAAGGCCGTTACCGCCGCCATCGCCGTCGCCGTCCCGCTGTCGGTCGCTGGCCTGTTCCTGACCATGATCTGCCGTACCCTGGCCACCGCTATCGCTCACGCCATGGACGGTTGCGCCGAGAAGGGCGACTTCTCCGGCATCGAGCGCTGGCAGTACGCTGCCATCCTCATGCAGGGCCTTCGTATCGCCATCCCGGCAGTACTTCTGTGCATCATCCCGGCCGAGGCTGTTACCAACGCGCTTAACGCTATGCCCGACTGGCTGTCCGGCGGCATGGCTGTCGGCGGCGGCATGGTCGCTTCCGTCGGTTACGCCATGGTCATCAACATGATGGCCACCAAGGAGACCTGGCCGTTCTTCATCCTCGGCTTTGTCCTTGCTGCCATCCCTCAGCTCACGCTGATCGCCCTTGGCCTCATCGGCATCTCCCTTGCCCTCATCTACCTTGGCCTTAAGGATCTGGCCAAGCAGGGTGGCGGCATGGGCGGTGGCTCCGGCGACCCGCTCGGCGATATTCTGAACGATTACGAGTAGGAGGGGAGTGATACATATGGCAGAGAACAAGATTCAGCTCACCAAGGCTGACCGCAAGAAGGTTTGCTTCCGTCATCAGTTCCTTCAGGGCTCGTGGAACTACGAGCGTATGCAGAACGGCGGCTGGTGCTTCGCAATGATCCCTGCGATCAAGAAGCTCTACACCAGCAAGGATGACCAGATTGCCGCTCTTAAGCGCCACCTGGAGTTCTATAACACCCACCCCTATGTTTCCGCCCCCGTCATTGGCGTTACCCTCGCCCTCGAGGAGGAGCGCGCCAACGGTGCTCCGATCGACGACGTCGCCATCCAGGGCGTCAAGGTCGGTATGATGGGCCCGCTCGCCGGCGTCGGCGACCCTGCCTTCTGGTTCACCCTTCGCCCGATTCTGGGCGCTCTGGGCGCTTCCATGGCCCTGTCCGGCAGCATCGCCGGTCCGCTGCTGTTCTTCTTCGCGTGGAACATCATCCGTTACGCCTTCCTGTGGTACACGCAGGAGTTTGGCTACAAGGTCGGCTCCTCCATCGCCAAGGACCTCTCCGGTGGTCTGATGGGCAAGGTCACCGAGGGCGCTTCCATCCTGGGTATGTTCATCATCGGCGCCCTGGTCGAGCGCTGGGTGTCCATCTCCTTCACCCCGGTCGTCTCCAAGGTCACGCAGTCTGCTGGCGCCTTTATCGACTGGGCTAGCCTGCCCTCCGGCTCCGAGGGCGTCAAGGAAGCGCTGACGATGTACAACTCCATCGGTGCTACCGCCCTTGATCAGGTTAAGGTCACCACGCTTCAGGCTAACCTCGATCAGCTCATCCCCGGCCTTGCCGCTGTGTGCCTGACCCTGCTGGTCTGCAAGCTCCTCAAGAAGAAGGTCAGCCCGATCGTCATCATCCTGGCTCTCTTCGCCATCGGCATCATCGGTCGCGTCTGCGGCTTCATGTAAGCACGCTTCGGCTTAAGACCGAGAGTTGCTAGGCAAGGGCTTTTGAGCCATTGAAACGGACCGCACCCGGTGGGTACACTGGATGCGGTCCGATTGTTTTTTATTGGAGGGCGAGGCGCGTATGGCGCAATCTCAGAACAGCACGGTCGATCTGGCAACGCCGGCAACCTGCCTGATGGGGCTTATCAGTCACGGTAACGTAATGGTGGGCAATAAGGCGTTTGAGTACTATAACGAGCGCAATCCCGAGGATTATATTCAAATCCCGTGGGACGAGGTCGACTATATTGCCGCCGAGGTTTTGCGCGGCACCAAGAAGATCACGCGTTTTGCCATCTTCACCAAGGACAACGGTCACTTTACGTTTTCGACGCGCGACGACAAAGAGACGCTTCGTGCGGTCCGCAAGTACGTCGACGAGGATAAGCTCGTGCGTTCGCCCGACTTTATCGATGTGACCGCCAAGGGCGCCAAGAGCATCCCTTCCGTCATCAAAAGCCTCTTTCATAAAGGCGACTAGCCCCTCATAAGTTGCGGTGGAATAGTTCTTAAATGTGGCTTTAGATGCTTTAGGCAGGAACTATTCCACCGCAACTTTGAAGTCTGGTCATGGGGTGTATGGCGATGCAGTAAATCTGCTACACTAGTACAACATGCCTCCGTAGCTCAGGGGATAGAGCACCGCTCTCCTAAAGCGGGTGTCGACGGTTCGAATCCGCCCGGGGGCACCAGGAAAATCGCAGGTCAGACGGTATAAATCGTCTGACCTGTTTCTGTATGGATAGGGGTTAAACTCCCCTGAGGGGTGAAAAAGGGGTGAAAGTTCATTCTATGGGTGAAAACATCGCGACTTCATATTTCACCTCAGAGTTCCAACCTCAGGGCCGGTTTTCAACTCTTTCCACAGCCTACGGGTTGGATGTGGGACCCTCCGGCTATGGAAAGCGTTGAAAACCTAGGTTGTCGTTACCGTAGGGCGAGCCAGTTTCCGGCAGCCTTTGATATCTTTTGATTGCTATTGAAGCCCCGTTGGACATTAGACGACGTTGGAAGTCTGTTCTTTCGTTCTAATTCGATTTGCACTCTGTCTTATTTGACAAAGAGGTCAGAGTTGAAGAACTCCTTCAGGGAAACGCCGAGGCCCCTCGCTATGCGGTCGATATTCTCAATAGACACGTTTCGCTTGCCCGTCTCGACTTCGGCGAAATAGGTGCGGGATATCTCGATGGAATATGCGAAGGCCTCTTGACTCATGCCAAGCTCAGCCCTCAATTCTTTAATGCAAAGCCCCACGCGCATCTTGGGGTCAAGCTCAGTCATCGGCACCTCCTATCCATCGGTGTCAATGATTCAAGCCAACCCTATATAAGTCACACCTATATAAGTGACAATTTGAAATACAATGCAAATACTGAAGTATCGCAATCAGGAAGGAGCCATGGTGGTTACGGAGATTCCGAAGGTGACGGACGATATGGTCTCCGGGGATGCAGTGGAAAAAGAAGAGGGGAAGCCGCTCGTGCTCTTCGGGCGCGAGTTCTCCCGTAAGCAGGTCTGCGTGGCTGGTGCGGGAATCCTCTGTGCGGCGCTTCTCATCGGCGGCGGGGCTTACGCCATCTCACATGCCAGTTGGACGGGAGATTCCAATGCTCCTGCGGTGTCC
>DBFSET010000020.1:0-51999 GCA_048416615.1 Collinsella sp.
ATAGTCGGCCCGACGGAGGGGCGGCCTCTCACGGTGCACACCGACGGCGGCGCCGTCTACATGGGGCGCGAGTGGCGCGAGGCGTGCGGCCCCGGGGTGGTGCGCTCGATGTCGAGGAGGGCCCGGAGCCCCGACAACGCGCGCGCCGAGGGGTTCTTCGGCACGCTCAAGTGCGACTTCTTCGAGGGCAGGGACTGGACCGGCGTGCCGTTCGACGAGTTCTCCCGGCTGCTCGGCGAATATATCGAGTGATACAGGGACGGCAAGCTCAAGAAGGACCTAGGATGGAAGACCATTAGGGAGTATCGCGAGGAGAGGGGCTATGCGGCATAGCGCCGGGGCATGGTCCGGAAAAACGTCCGAGGTCCCGTTTAGGCCGCTAGAAGGCCTATTCAGTCCCTATTTCACCGCAACTCAGGGGGGGGATAAGGCGCTAGTGCTATTCGAAACGAGACTCCAGACTCGATAGTCCGTTCAACGTCAGATTGTTAGCGACCTCCGAGATGCGCTCGATGGGCACCGAGCCATCGGAGAGCGCCCACGTGCGGTAAATGCCGATAATGCCCGAAAGCAAAAATGCCAGATAATAGTCGAACATCTCGTCCTTGAGGCCGTGGGGCAGCAAGTCGCGCTCGGCAATCTCGTGCTCGAGCGGCACGCGTAAACGCGTCATAAAATCGTCGAGCGGGATGTTTTCAATCAGCTGGCGATTGAGCACGAGGTTATTGCAAAGTGCCTCGTTGATGGTCTTAAAAAACGTTGCCGCCGCTCCGAGGGCACGCTCGTTCGTGTCGCCGTCCATGGAAGCAAGCGTTTTCTCGACCGAGTCGGCAATCATCTCCACCACATCAACGGCGATCGCATCGAGCAGGCCGTCAACCGTACCGAAGTGTACGTAAAAGGTCTTGCGGTCGACATTTGCCTCACGCGCGATAGCACTCACCGTAATGTCGGCAAGCGGCTTATCCATCAACAGGCGCTCAAACGCAGACAGGATGGCATTGCGGCTGCGAACGATGCGGCGGTCGAGGCGCGGTTTGCTGGTGGCCATGGACGTGTCCCTTCAGAATGCGAGCATTCATCAACAGATGAGAGTTAATCTACGTAAGAGGATTATCCCCCATCCGGTACAAAAATGCCCGGCAACATGAAGAACGCACGACCAACTATTACGCCTTAGAGTGTTTCTTTTTGTTCAAAGCAGCCGGGGACACACGGATGCCGTCGCCCGTCTGGCGCACATAGGCCTTATGCGCCGGTTTGGCGGCCCCAGAAGCCTTCTGAGCATGCTGATTGGGGTCCACGGTAACCGCATGCACAGGATGGGGCTTTGCAGGCTTAGAGGACGTCTGAGGCGTTCGTCCGAGCTTTCGCATCACACGATCCCAGCGTGCATGGATACTCTCGTTGTGAGCACTCTTAAGGCCCAGCAGGGGCGCGGCCAAAATAGTCGGCGCAATAAACGTAATGAGGCGCCACAGCAGGTAACCGGCGGTCGACGCCGATCCAAAGAAATGACCCAGGAACAGCGCGAAGCCGCCCTCGGCGCCGCCGGTGCCACCGGGCAGGGGAACAGCAGAGCTCAGGAGCTGAACAAAGGCGCTCGCGGCCATGACCGAGAAAAAGTCGACTTCGTGGTGGCCAAAGGCAAGCATCAGGAAATACGGCACGAGGTAGAAAAACGCCAGCTGCAACATGGTGATGACCACCGTGAGCAGCATGGACGAAAAGTGACCGGCCGAAAGCTTGAACTTCTCGGAGAACGAGTAGATTTCGCCGTCGACAAACGTACGCCAGCCCTCGATCTTGGTGGCCGAGACGCCCATTCGCTCGAGCCAATTGATGATGCAGTGCGCGACGCGCGTGACGGTCTTGGGCATAAGCGCGACGGCAAAGATGCCAAGCAGAATACAGCAGTGACCGCCAAAGCTAAAGACGCACAGCAGCGTCATGTCGCCATAGCGCTCAGCGAAAAACGGCATGCGGGCAAGCAGCAGAATGGCGCCCCAGGCAACGAGGCCAAACTGATACACGATAAAGCGCGTGAACTGCGTGGCACCGGCCTCGCCGACGTTTTGGCCTGCCTTGGTCAGGCGGTAGATCTGGGCAGGCGTGGAGCCCATCATCATGGGCGTCAGGTTGCCAAAGAAGATACCGCTCGCCTCGACCGAGATCAGGTCGCGAATGCCGACGGGCGAATTGGGATCGAGCCAGACGGCGATCGCATAGGCAACGATGCCAAAGAACAGGTACAGGAACATGCAAAAGCATGCAGCAACGAGCCACGGCGCTTGGACGCTCGACATGGCAGCCCAAAACTGTCCCATCTGACCGGTCGCAATCAGATAAACGATATAGCCAACCAGCACGACGCCGATAAAAATGGCACCGCGACGCGCACCCTTGTTGTCATCGCCGCCCGAGGCCTCAACCTCGACCTGGGGCTTAGATGTATGCTGAGAGGACTCCTTCATGAGGCTCCTTCTGACCGTCCAAATATCTTGCATATTGTACCCGCAAGGGCCACAAGCAGAACGTAAAGCTATGGGCCAAATGGGAATTGCAGATGGTTTGCTTGGAAATAAAAAACCCGAACTTCCGTGGGAAGTCCGGGTCTCAGATTCATGGTAGCCCGTACCAGATTCGAACTGGTGATCTCCGCCTTGAGAGGGCGGCGTCCTAAACCGCTAGACGAACGGGCCATAAGCCTCAGCAGAAAAGAAGTGGTAGCCCGTACCAGATTCGAACTGGTGATCTCCGCCTTGAGAGGGCGGCGTCCTAAACCGCTAGACGAACGGGCCACATGACATCTGCACTGCCGTGCTGCAAGGAAATATAATACGGGACAAAAAACGCAAGCGCAAGAAGAAATTCTAAATTGCCCAGATTTTGTCGTGAGGTTATGGAAAGCGCAGGTCAACCGGGCAGCTCATATGGAATGGAACCACCTGACTACCCCAGGTTGAGGTGGGCCAGGAGGGCTTCACGTTCGTTGGGAATGTTGTCTTCGATCACGGCGTCGAGGGCGGTGTTGAGTAGATTGCCCAACTCCGGCCCGGGCTTGACGCCGGCGCGAATCAAGTCGCCACCATTGATAGCAAGCATCTTGAGCGTATAGGGCTCCCCCGCCGCCAGCAACTCGCGTGCCAGAGCTCGCATCTCCTCGATCGTCTCGACGTAATAGAAGCACGAGGGCGCCTTGCCGAGCGTGTCGGCACGCTTAAGGTCCATGAGCTCGTCCATCAGACGCGGCGTATCGACACCCTCGCCCGAAAGCGCGCGCATCATATTGAGCAGGCAGGATCGCTCGGGACGCAGCGGCTTGTCATGGTATTTGATCAGCAGGCACACATCGCGCACCAAATCGTGCGAGAGCGCCAGACGATCCATGATGACACGCGCCTTCTTGGCGCCGAGCTCGGGATGACCGTAGAAGTGACCGCTGCCGGCGTGATCGACCGTAAAGCACTCGGGCTTGGAAACGTCATGCAAAAACGCCGCCCACATAAGGCTCGAAGAGGGCGCAACACCATCGCACAGCGCCAGCTCCCCTGCCACCGTCAGCACGCGGGCGATATGCTCGTAGACGTTAAAGGCATGATAGACACTGCGCTGGTCAAACCCGCGGGCGGGCGCGAGCTCGGGCACGGCGGCGCAAACAAGCTCGGGGTAGCGCAACATAGCGTCTCCCCCGTGGCCGGTCGAAAGGATGCCCTCGAGCTCAATACCCACGCGCTCGCGTGCCACGGCATCGAGCAGCGGCGCACATTCGGCCAGTGCCTGTTTGGTCGCGGGTTCAATCATAAAATCCAGACGGCAGGCAAAGCGCACCGCGCGCAGCATGCGAAGCGCGTCCTCGTTAAAACGACGCTTGGGATCTCCAACGGCGCGGATGAGCTTACGGCCCAGGTCGCCCTGGCCGTCATAGCGGTCGACAAGACCGCGCTCGGGATGCCAGGCCATAGCGTTAACGGTAAAGTCGCGACGCGCCAGATCGTCCTCAAGCGACGCCGCACGCTCCACACTCTGGGGATGGCGACCGTCGGTGTAAAAGCCGTCCAGGCGGTAGGTGGTGACCTCAATGCGCTCGCCATCGCAAATAGCCGTGATGCCGCCAAATTTAATGCCCGACTCGACCACGGCAATATCAGCCGCCTCGAGCGCCGCTTTGGACTCCTGCCACAGGCCTCTGCAGCACATGTCAACATCGTGGCTGGGGCGCCCCATCAGGGCATCACGCACCCAACCGCCTACATACCAAGCCTCAAGACCGGCCGCCTCGAGCGCACGCAGGACACGGATGGAGGCATCGGTCGCCTGCGTACCGTTAAGCGAAACATTGCACATGCCTATGGCCTCCTGCGACTATCAAATTGGCTATCGATTGCGTCTGCAAGAAGTCTAGCAAGAAACAGCCTCCACTGCACACGCAAGTCCGATAAACAAAAACGCATCCGTCCTGATATAAGACGGATGCGAATTAGTCGAACTATTCAGGCGAGGTGCCGGAACTAGCAGACCTGGCGAACTTCGATGTTCTTCTTGTACTCATCCACCTTGGCAAAGTCACCCAGACCCGGGCACTCAACCACGTTGGCGCCGGTGGCCATCGAAAGACGCAGGGCGTCCTCGACGCGCTCGGGGGCATCGTGCCACACGGACAGGAAGGCAGCGAGCGAGGAATCGCCGGCACAGACGGTCGACAGCAGCTTGACATCAAAGGTGCGGTTCGCAAACCAAATGTGCTCGCCGTTAGAGAAATAGGCACCGGCGCCGCCGAGGGTCAGCAGCACATTCTTGGCGCCCTTGGCGTGCAGCTCGGCCATCGCGCCCTTGACGGACTCGTCGTCGCCACCGCTCACCTTAATGCCAAAAATGTCGAGCAACTCGTCGTCGTTGGGCTTAATGAGCAACGGCTCCATGGCAATGAGGTCGGCAAGCTGATGGCTCGAGATGTCGAGCACGAACTCGGCGCCTTTCGCCTTGACGCGACGCAGGACCTCGGCCAGGAAACCCTCGGAGGTGTTGGGGGGCAGCGAGCCGCTGATAACCAGGCAGGTCATGTCGTCGAGCGAATCAATAAGCTCAAACATTTCCTGCTCGTTGGCCTCGTTAATGGCGGCACCGGCATTAACCATGTTGTACTCGGTGTCGGGACCGGCGTTGAGGAACACGTTGACACGCGTGATGCCGTCAGTCCACACGGGCTTGACGGGCACGCCCAGGGCCTCGGCGCCCTTAACGATGAACTCGCCCGAGAAGCCGGCGAAGAAGCCCAGGATTGTGGTGTCGACGCCGTAGTGGTCGAGCGTAAAAGAGACGTTGAGACCCTTGCCGTTGGGGGTGTAGACCGCGTTACGGGTGCGCGTAACGGTATTGGCGGAAAGGCCGTCGCAGGCGATGTTGTAGTCAATAGCGGGGTTTGCAGTGAGCGTGTAAATCATGAATGTTCCTTTCACGAAGCAACGTGTTAATGAAAGTATATTCCACGCTTCGGCAAAAGGCTACAACAACTCGGCGAACGGTGTGGAAGCGGTGAAGGTCAGTTTCATCTCACTTTTCCCACGAAAAAAAAACGGCGCCCCGACCGAAGTCAGGGCGCCGCATGCGCACGAATTTGTCGCGTTTCGCTTACTTGCGATCGAGCTTGCGGACAGCAACGCGCTTGCTGTACTCGTCAACGTGACCGAAGTCGCCAATGCCCACGGACTCGGCAACGTTGGCGCCGGTGGCCATAGCGAGCTTCATGGCCTCCTCGACGTTGTCGCGATTCCTGTACCACTTGTGCAGGAATGCAGCGAGGGTGCAGTCGCCGGCGCAGACGGAAGAGACCAGCTTGATGTTGAACTCACGCTTGGCGTACCAGATGTCCTCGCCGTTGGAGAAGTAAGCGTCGCCGCGGCTACCACGGGTGAGCAGCACGTTCTGGACGCCGGCGTCGTGGGCGAGCTTCATGGCAACGCGAACCTCGTCGTCGGTGTCGACCGGCACGCCAAAGATAGCCTTCATCTCGTGATGGTTCGGCTTGATGAGCAGCGGCTTCTTGTGAGCGAGCTCCTTGAGCTTGTCGGAGGACAGGTCCAGGACGACGTCGGCGCCACGGGCCTGAGCGTGCTCCATGACCTGAGCCAGGAAGTCGGGCGTAGCTTTGGGAGGCACGGAACCGGAGACGATCAGGCACTCAAGATCGCCCGCGGTGTCCAGGATGTTGTAGAGCTCCTCCTGGTGCTGCGGCGTAATCGGGGCGCCGGGGTTAAGGATGCCGTACTCGTGCTGGCCATCGTTGACGTAGGTGTTGATACGCGTGATGCCGTCGGTCCAGACCGGGCGGCACAGGCAACCCAGGTTCATGACCTCCTCGACGATGAACTTGCCCGTGAAGCCGGCGAAGAAGCCGAGCGCGACGGTGTCGACGCCCATCTTCTTAAAGGCGAAGGACACGTCGAGGCCCTTGCCGTTAGCCGTGTAGCTGGCCGAGCCGGTGCGGACGTTCTCGTCGGGCTCGAGCGGAGAGCTCGAAACTGTCATGTCGACAGCCGGGTTAGCGGTTAGCGTGTAGAACATTTACAGTACCCCCTGTATATGTGAGGGCCGCGTGGCCGGCCCATTCCAACCACGCGGTTACCTCTGATACCAAATTAACGAGCTGCGGACTCGAGCAGCGCCTTGACCTCGGCGGCAGTGTTGCAGGCGAGTGCCTTCTCGGCGAGCTCGTCGCACTCGGCCTTGGTCCACTGGCTGATGGTCTTGCGGGCGCGCAGGATCGACGGAGCGCTCATCGAGAACTCCTCCAGGCCCCAGCTGATCAGCAGCGGCTCAAGCAGCGGATCGGCAGCGGCCTCGCCGCACATACCAACCATGATGCCGGCCTTCACGCCGCTCTCGATGATGTTCTTGAGCGAGCGGAGCACGGCGGGATAGTACACCTGGTACAGGTTGGAGATGGTGTCGTTGCCACGGTCGGCGCACATGGTGTAGCCGATCAGGTCGTTGGTGCCGATGGAGAAGAAGTCGGCGACCTCGGCCAGGCGGTCAGCGAGCAGCGAAGCGGCGGGCGTCTCAACCATGATGCCGACCTCGATGTTCTCGTTGAACTTGCGACCCTCTTCGGTCAGCTCGGCCTTGCACTGCTCGACGAGCTCCTTGACGGCCACGACCTCCTCGACGCAGGTGACGAGCGGGATCATGATCTTGACGTCACCAAAGGCGCTGGCGCGCAGCAGAGCACGGAGCTGGACCTTGTACTGGTCGGGATTGGCCAGGCAGTAACGCACGGCGCGGAAGCCCATGAAGGGGTTGTCTTCCTTGACCATGTGCAGGTACGGGATCTCCTTGTCGCCACCCACGTCAAGCGTACGAATGATGACCGGAGCGCCCTTGAGCGCGCTGGCGACCTTCCGGTAGGCGTTGAACTGCTCCTCCTCGGAAGGAAGCTCGGCAGAGTCCATGAACAGGAACTCGGAGCGGAACAGACCAATGGCCTCGGCATCGTGATCGAGCGCGTTGGGCACGTCATCGGGGTTTCCGATGTTGCAGGCGATGATCTTCTTGATGCCGTCGGCAGTCACAGAAGGCTTGCCGCGGAAGGCCTCGAGAGCCGCCTTCTCGGCAGCGAAAGCCTCGGCCTTGGCGGTGTAGGCGGCGAGCGTCTCCTCGTCGGGATCGGCCTCGACGACACCCTTGCCACCGTCGACGACAACGGTCATGCCGTTGCGAAGCGCGGTGCAGCTGTTAGAGACCGAAAGGACGGCCGGAATCTCGAGGGCGCGCGCGATGATCGCGGAGTGCGACGTGCGGCCACCGGTCTCGGTGACAATGCCGGCAACGTGGGCCTTATCGATCGTGGCGGTCATGGACGGCGTAAGGTCGTGCACGACAACGACGGTGTTCTCGGGCAGGACGGAGAGGTCGACGACCTCCTTGCCCAGCAGCTCGGCCAGAATACCGGTGCGGATGTCGGCGATGTCGGCCGCGCGCAGACGGAACATCTCGTCGTCCATGGACAGGAACATGTTCTCGAACATGGTCGAGGTGTCCATGAGCGCCTGCTCGGCGCAGGTGCCGCCGTCAATGGCGGCGTTAATGGCGTCGGTCATGCCCGGATCCTGAGCCAGGACGATGTGTCCGCTCATGATCTCGGCCTCGGCCTCGCCCACCGTCTCCTTCATGTGGTCGGCCTGAGCCTGGGTCTTCTCGCAGAAGACCGAAAGAGCAGCCTGATAACGCTCCTTCTCTGCGGCCGAATCAGCGACCGCGTGCGGTTCAAACGTCAAGTCGGGATCGACGGCGACCATGACGGTGCCGATACCGATGCCCTCGGATGCGTTGACTCCCTGATACATTCCCATTCCTCTCTCCGTGTCATGTGATAAAGCGTTTTGCCATATCCATGACAAAAGAGCGCAGCTACCTTGAACAGGTCACTGCGCCCCTAAGTATGAACTTAATTGTTCAACATGCGACCCGTTTGAGTTCTACTCGCCAAGACCGCTCTTGATGAGCTCAATGGCAGCAGCCAGAGCCTCGGCCTCGTCAGCGCCGTCGCACTTGACCTCGACCTCGGTACCACAAGGGATACCAGCAGCCATGAGGGCCATCGGGGACTTGCCGTTGACCTCCTTCTCGGGGGTGACGACAGTCACGTCGCAGGCGTACTTGCCCATGGTGGAGGCGAAGAGGCCGGCCGGACGCATGTGAAGACCCTGCGGATTGACGAGGGTAGCCTTCTCAGAAACCATAATTGACTCCTTTTTTGTGTTTAACCCCTGTCATGCATGCGGCAGGAGTCAGATAAACGACGTTGTTTATATTAACTCACATCAAACTGTTTTTCATTATGTTTCGCACGAATTGTTGGACAGATGTGTTTGTCGTCCGCTTGCTAGCCCACAGGGGGCCGGGCGCGGCCAGTGAGATTTCCTGCTCTACAGTCCTGCTCGCACGAAGAGCACATTAAGTGCTCTTCGGCTCGTGCGGAACTCGCGATAAATCTCACTGGCCGCGCCCGGCCCCCTGTGGGCGAGCAAGCTGCGGAAACTCGGTCGGTCCAGAACAATATCGTGCAAACGGAATTCTGGCTGATTTTTGTTCGCCTGGTTGAACTAGTTGATGGGGCCTATCTATACCCTTTTGTAAGTTGCGGTGAAATAGGGACTGAATTTGGGATTGAATCGTTTAAACAGTCCCTATTTCACCGCAACTTATGGGAGGAGTAGAAAAAGGCGGAGGCCCTGGGGAGGGTCTCCGCCTTTGTTACAAGGGGCGATATTATTCGCTAACTGGTGGATTAGACCAGGCGGGCGTTGATCGTCTTGGCGATCTCGGCGGCGTCGGTGGAACCCTTGACGGTGGCACGGAAGTCCTCGTCCATAAGCGCCTCGGCGACCTTGGACAGGATCTTGAGGTGCGTGGTTCCAGCCTGAGCGCCCGGGATGAGCAGGGCGATGGCAACGTTGACGGGAGCACCGTCCATGGTGTCCCAACCGGTCACGCCAGAGTCGTCCTTGACGACGATGACAGCGGCCTCGGTGATGGCGTCGGACTTGGCATGCGGAATGGCGAAGCCCTCCATCATGCCCGTGGTGCCCTCGGCCTCGCGGGCCAGGAAGGCGTTCATCACGGCGTCGGCATCGCTGGCGATACCGGCTTTGACGGCCTGGTTGGAGACAAAGCTCAGGGCCTCGTCACGAGAAGTGAAGTCCTCGGCGACAAAGACGTTCTCGACCTTCACGAAGTCAGCAGCCTCGGCCTTGGGGGCCTCGACGGCAGCGGCCTTGGGGGCCTCAACCGGCTTGGTTGCAGGAGCGGGCTTCTGGTTCTTCTCGAAGTCGTACTTCTTGAAGGCCACGAACAGGATGCCACCGACCACGGCGCCGATGAGGATCGCGAGGACCCACTGCGGGCCGTTCTCGACAACGGGCAGGACCAGGAAGCCGCCGTGAGGCGCCGGATCGTGAACGTTGAAGAAGATGGTCAAGATGGAAGCGATGGAAGAACCGACCATCATGATGGGCATGACGGGCCAGATGTTCTTGGTCATGAACGGAATGGCGCCCTCGGTGATGTGGGTGCAACCAAGGATAAGGTTGACGATACCGGCGTCATGATCCTCCTGGCTGAAGTACTTCTTGCCGACAACGACGGCGAAGGTGGTGATCAGCGGCGGAACGATGCAAGCGGCGGAGACGGCAGCCATGAAGTTGGTGCCGAAGTTGTAGGTCTCGGTGCCGACGCCAGCTTCGAGAGCGGTACCGAGCAGGAAGGTGCCAGTAGCGTAAGCAGCCTTGTTGACCGGGCCGCCCATATCAAATGCGCACATGCAGCCGATGGCCAGGCCAAGGATCACCGGACCGGAGTTACCGAGGCTCTGCAGGAAATCCATCATGCCCTGGTTAATGGCAGCCATGGGGCCGGAAATACCGAGCATGACCAGGCCGACGATGGCGGTAGAGCACAGCGGATACAGGAAGATTGCCTTCAGGCCATTAAGGCTCGCGGGAATTTTAGAGAAAACCTTCTCGAGCAGCAAAATGACATAGCCGGCGAGGAAGCCGCCGACGATGCCGCCCAGGAAGCCAAAGCCCACACCCGAGCCTCCAGCGTCGATCATGCCGGTATCGGCGTTAACGGGCAGACCCTGGATGGCAATCATACCGGCAACAAAGCCGGGGACGAGCGCCGGGCGCTTGCCGATGGACTCGGCGATGTAAGCGGAGAGCACCGGAACCATGAGGTTCATGGCGATACCGCCGATAATCTTGAGCATCGCGGCAAAGCTGTTGTAGTCGGCAGCTGTCGAATCAAAGGACGTGATGCCCCACAGGAACGAAATGGCGGTCAGAACACCACCGGCAACGACGAAAACCAGCATGTGGCTGACGCCGTTCATGAGGTGCTTGTAAATGACGTGACCGATGGACTCCTTCTCCTCGACCTCGTCCTCGACATCGGCGGCAGCGGCAACCGTGTCGTCGCCCTTGGCGGCGAGCGCGCGGTCGATCAGCTTACCGGCAGCCTCGACAGACAGGGCCTTGGAAACACCAACGGAAACCATGGGCTTACCGGCGAAACGCTCAGCCTGGACATCCTTATCGGCTGCGACGACGACGGCCTTGGCACCGGCGATCTCGCTCTTGGTGAGCTCGTTCTCGACACCGACCTGGCCATGAGTCTCGACCTTAATGGTCAGACCTCGCTCGGCAGCTGCCTTCTCCAGCGCCTCCTTCGCCATGAAGGTGTGCGCAATGCCGGTCGGGCAACCGGTCGCGGCAATGATGTCAAACTTAGCCATGTGTCCCTCCTTTTTAAGTTTTGCGCCCGCAAGCGCTCCCCTACACGCGCTTCAATGCGCGTTTTTCCACACTTGAAAGATACCAACCTACCGTCCGCGTGAGAAGAGACAAGGCGCAATTCTCCGGTGAAAGGTTCTTTCATAACCGTAAACGGCAAGTGAAAGTTTACCATCAACACTTGAAACGGCAAGGTGTATCTTGTAATTAAAAATGCCCGTATACTTTGGCATTAAAAACGAGTCCGATTTTCATGCCAACCAGGAGCCATCCATGACCGATAGCAGCAAGAGCGCGCTCTCCCTTATTAGCACGCACAAAGGGTACAGCGATTCCGAGCAGCGCATTGTCGACTATATATTGGAGCACCAGTCCGAGGCGCCGCGCCTAACGGCCGCTCAGCTCTCACGAGCCGCTGCCACGTCCGAGGCGACGGTTTCGCGCTTTTGCCGCAAGCTGGGCTTTGGCAGCTTCCGCAGCTTTCAGTTTTCGTTGGCGCGCGACTTGGAGAGTCAGCGCAACGAGGGCCTGACCGACGAGGTCTCGCTCGACAACATGGAGCAGAGCCTTAAAAATATCCTCGCCGCCAAGGTGAGTGAGCTTAATGCGACCATCGACGGCATTGATCACGACACGTTGGCCGCAGTTGTACACGCACTTAAGAATGCCGGCGTTATTGAGTTCGCCGCCGTGGGCAATACGAACGCGGTCGCGCTCGATGCGACATTTAAGTTTTCGCAGCTGGGCCTTCGCTGCATGGCAAGCACCATCAGCGAGACCTCGATTGGTTTCGCGCTCACGTTGCGCCCTGGTGATGTCATCGTGCTGATCTCGAACTCTGGCAAGTCGCGTCGACTGAACCGCATGGCAAAAGCAGCTCGCGATTGCGGCGCCACTGTAGTCGTCATCAGCAGCGACAGCAAATCTCCGCTTGCGCGCCTAGCCGACTACACCTTTAATACCGTCAATCACGAGGCACTGCTGACAACGGGGGACTTCGCGTTCTCCAAGATGAGCGCCACGATGATCATAGAGGTCATCTACAACTTCCTGCTGCCCGAAATCGAGGACGCCCGAGAGCACATCAGCTACTACGAGGAACTCATCCAACCGGATAAGGTCGTGGAATAGACATTTTGAGGAGCCGAAGGGCGCCACTCGCCACGAAACCAGCCCATCTACTACGTTTTATCCGCATGGCCCAACCACATACCGAAAATAGAGAAAACCGCAGGCGTTCTACCTGCGGTTTTCTTATTGCATTTCTTGACGTGGTTGCCGATTGCCTATTAAACGTAGTAGATGGGCCGGTTTCGTGGCTTCCGGGTCGAACATGCATGTGGCGGCTCGTTCTAACCTCGAGCCTCTTCCAGCATCTGCCTGGCATGCGCTAGGCTTGCCTCCGATTGATCGCCGCTCAGCATGCGGGCGATCTCGGCGGTACGGGCGTCCCCGGCTACCTCATCCAGATGCGTTTGGGGAACGTCGCCAGGCTCTTTGCTGACAACGTAATGCTTGTCGGCCATGACCGCAACCTGCGCAAGGTGCGTTACGACGATGACCTGATGCGTGGCGGCAAGATCGGCCAGCACACCAGCCAGCGCACGAGCCGTAGAGCCACCGACGCCGGCATCGACCTCGTCGAACACCAGCGTGTCGACGCCGTCCGCATTACCCAAGACTACCTTGCTCGCAAGCATGACGCGGCTGAGCTCACCGCCCGACGCAATGCGGCGCAGGGGGCGCGGCGTCAATCCAGCACCGCTGCGATACAAAAGCTCGTAGCTCGAAGGGCCTGCAGGCGTCCATTCGGCACGCGGAAGATCGCGCGACTCCCAGATGAGCTCGGCGCCCCCCATCTCCAGGCGCGCCATCTGACGGCCAACCTCGTAACAAAAGCGCGGGGCAGCGGTGTTCCGCGCGCGCTTAAGCGCCTTGGCGGCTGCAAAGAGCTCGCGTTCAGCGCTCCCGAGTGCCTCACGAGCCTTCTTGATCTGCTCATCACCATCATCGACTAAAGACAGCAGCTCTTGTGAGCGGTCGCGCATGGCAAAGACATCGTCCATGGTGGGACCCCACTGACGCAGCAGGCCCTTGAGGTCGGAATACCGCTCGCGCATGCGAGCGAGCTCGCGAGGGTCAAACGCAACGCCATCGCGATAAGCACGCAGCTCATTGGCGCAATCCTCAAGCGAAATGCAGGCATCCGAAAGCGCACCGGCAATGTCGCCCAGCTTGCGATCGACGGCAGCCATGCGGGAAAGCTCGGCCACGGCGCCATTCACGGCATCGAGCGCTCCCCCTTCGGCAGCAAGCGATGCATGGGCCTCGTTGGCCGTCGCCACCAAGACCTCGGCGTGCTCCGAGCGCGGCAGCAGCTCCTCGAGCTCCTCGTACTCGTCTGGCTTGGGGTCGACCTCGGCGATACGCTCGAGGGCAAAACGCGCTTCCTCGACGCGACTCCCCTGCGCGCGTGAAGCTTCCTCCACACGGCGAAGTTCCTTGGCGGCGGCTCGCGAAGCCTTAAAGCAGGTGCGATACTTCTCGAGCGCCTCAAGCGCCGCGCGCCCAGCCCAGGCATCGACCATGGCAACATGATGCGCCGGGTCGAGCAAACGCTGATGCTCGTGCTGACCGCACAGGTCCATCATCACGCCAACGCGCTCCGAAAGCTCACGCACACTGGCGATGCGGCCATCAATCTTGACGCGGCTGCGGCCCTCGGCAGAAAGGCTTCGCTGCACGGTGAAGCCCTCCGTGTCGTGCGGGCCGTCGAACAGCCGCGCCTCGACGCTGGCAAGCGCCTCGCCCTCGCGAACCGTCGACGAATCCGCGCGCTCGCCCAAAATGAGCTTGAGCGCCGAGAGCAGCGCGGTCTTGCCAGCACCGGTCTCGCCGGTCAGAACCGTTAGACCAGCGCTCGGAACCAACGTCGCCTCGCGAATGAGCGCAATGTTGGAAACCTGCAGCTCATCGATCATGACGCACTCCGTAGAACACGCGGCTCACCGAGTTATAGAAGCTCTCGGGGCCGTAGTCGAGCAGCAGCACATCGCCGGGACCGCGCCGCACGGCTACACTCTCGACCGTGCCATCGCAGGTAATAAACTGTCCGTCGATAGCGATGGCCGGCACGCTCGGGCGATCATCGGACATAAAGATCTCGACGACATCGCTTGGCGAAGTCAAGAACGCACGGGCCTGAATGGTGTGCGGAGCGATGGGCACGCAAACCATACCCGTGTAATCGGGGCTCACGATAGGGCCGCCGGCGGAAAGCGCATAGCCCGTAGAGCCGGTCGCCGTGGACACAACAACGCCGTCACCGCGCAGGCGATCGATATGATGGCCGGACACCGTGATGTCAAACTCGACCATATCGGACAGGGGCCCGCGCGTAAGCGCCATATCGTTGAGGGCGAACGAACGCACGACATCTTTCGTACCGTCCTCGCGCACGGAAATGATGTCTGCGGCGATCGTAGCGCGACGGCTCACGTGGAGCTCACCGGACAGGGCATCGCTCACAACCTGCAAAATGTCGCGCTCCTCGGGGCTCGCGGCCGTCAAAAAGCCCAAGTGGCCATAGGAAAGACCCAAAATGGGAATCTCACGATAGTTAAGGATGCGGGCGGCACGCAGCAACGTACCGTCGCCGCCGAGCGTAATGACCAGGTCGGCATCGTCAACATCGGGCGTGCTCTGGATCTTGGAACGCTGGTCGGCAGCCCATGCAACCTCGTAGCCCTGGCGCGAAAGCCAAAGCTCGAGCATCAGGCCGCTCTCGACCGCCTCTTGCTTGTAGTAATTGGGAACCAGAAAGACCTTCATAGCGTTGCAGCTTTCTCGCTCAAAACCGATACCTGGGATTGCAGCTCATCGTCGGCGCGCTCCCCAGGGGCAAACCTCGTGCCGTACAGGAAAAACTCGACGTTGCCCTTGGCACCATGGATAGGCGATACGCACACGTCGACCGGGAACAGGCCCTTAGCGGCAAAGAGTTCAATCGCCGCCACGAGCGTATCGCGGCGGACGGCGGGGTCGGTAACGATGCCGCCCTCGCCCACCAGCGCAGCCGGCGCCTCAAACTGCGGCTTTACGAGCGTGCAAAACGAACCCGAAGGCTTCAGACACGCCAGCACGGCGTCGATGATATTCGCGATACTTGTAAACGACACATCGCACACGGCCAGATCGATAGCGCCGCCGTAGCCGAGCTCGGGCAGCTGCGTCACATTCGTGCGCTCGTGGAGCGTCACGCGATCGTCCTGACGAAGCGACCAATCGAACTGAGCACGGCCCACGTCGACCGAAACGACCGTAGCGGCGCCGCGCTTGAGCAGGCAATCGGTAAAGCCGCCCGTGGAGCATCCCACATCGAGGCAAGCAAGGTCTGTCGGATCGATCCCAAACGCATCGAGCGCGCCCTCGAGCTTGAGCCCGCCGCGCCCAACATACGGGATGTGCCCCTTAACGTGCAGTGGCAGGCCCGGCGTCACCTTGAGCCCCGGGGAGGTCAAACGCTCACCGCCACTCGAAACCAAGCCGGCCATAAGAGTGCGAAGGGCATCCGCGCGATCGGCGCAGATGCCCTGTGAAATCAGTTCGTCATCGAGACGCACGCGTTTCATGAATGCCATCAACCATTCGTATCCGGAGATGCAGCCTGTCTATCTTGGGACTCGTTTGCCGCATCCTCATCGTATTCCTGCTCGAGCCTGTCGGCCTCACGCGGCGTCAGCTCAAACTTGTCGACCATATCGACCGCACGGGAGCCCAGCTCAATCGCCTCGTCAAACAAATCGAGCGAACGCTCCAAGGACGTATCCTTGGAGCGAACGGTGGCGATAATCTGGTCCAGGCGATCCGAGATCTCATCGAAGTTGCGGACGGAACCCTCTGGCATGGCTACTCCTCGATGGAGTCGGCCTCGACGGCCTCAGCAGCGTCCGCATCCTCAGCAAGTACACCGACGGCAGCCTGAGCGGCAGCGACCTTGGCGGCCGCCTCGGCAGCCTGTGCCTCCTCGCGAGCGCGATCCTCGGCCAGCAGCTCTTGGTACAGGTCCTCGCCCGGCAGCTCCTCGCTGCGAGCGATCTTGCCCAACACGCCGTTGACAAACGATGCGGACTGGTCGGTACCATAAGCCTTAGCAATCTCGACAGCCTCGTTGATGACGATGGCGTCCGAGACCTCTTCGTCGGTAAGGAAGCGCATCTCGTAGACGGCGATGCGCAGCAGGTTGCGGTCGGCACCGGGCATGCGCATAAGATCCCAGTTCTTGGCGACGGCGCGCAGGGCACAGTCTATACGATCGATATGCTCGTAGGCACCGCGGCAAAGCTCCAGCGCATAGGGGTCGAGGGGACCCTTCGAGATCAGGAAATCGCCCTCGAGGACGCGCTCGAGCGGGCTGTCCGTGGCCTCGGCCTGGAACAGCAGCTGCAGCGCCTGACTGCGGGCAAGCGTGCGCCCGCGATAAACCTTAAGACTCAAAGGTTACTCCTTGGGGAAAACGAGGCCGTCGATGCAAACGTCAACGCGCTCGACCTCGACGCCCACCTGGGCATCGATGGCGGCGACCACGGCGGCGCGAACGGCCTCGGCGAGTTTCTTGAACGGATAGCCAAAGAACACCACGACACGCACGGTGAGTGCGAGCTTGTCGCCGACGACCTCGGCCTCGACCGCCGGCTCGGAAGCCGGGGCCTTGGACGAGAGCATCATGGAGACAAGGTTGGTGGCAAGGTCCTTGACGCCAACGGAGGCGATGCCCTCGACATCCGACACGGCGCGCGAGACGATGGCGGTCAGAACATCGGGAGAAATGCCGATGCCGTCAATCTTGATTTCCTGGGGCATGAGTCCTCCTAGAAGAGTTGGTTGCTAGACGCGGGAGACGAACTTGCCGTCGCGGGTGTCAACCTTGATGACCTCGCCCTCGTTGAGGTACATGGGGACCTGGATGACAGCGCCGGTGTCGATCGTGGCCGGCTTGGTGGAACCCTGGACGGTGTCGCCCTTAAAGCCCGGGTCGGTCTGGACGATGGTGGTCTCGATGAACATCGGCGGGGTCACGCCCATGAGCTCATCGTCAGCGAAGAGCAGCTGGCAGATGTCGTTCTCGCGCAGCCACTTGGAGTTCTCGCCCACCATGTCCTCGGGAACGGGAACCTGCTCATAGGACTCGTTGTCCATGAAGATGTAGTCGGTGCCATCGTTGTAGAGGTACTGGAACTCACGGGTGGTGAGCATGACGCTCTCGAACTTGGTGCCGGCGTTGCAGGTGTTCTCGACGACGCGGCCGCTCTTGATGTCGCGGGTCTTGTAGCGCACAAACGCGCCGCCCTTGCCCGGCTTGACATGCTGGAACTCGACGATGGTATAGACCTTGTCCTTAATGCGGAGACCGAGGCCGTTCTTGAAGTCGGCGGTAGAAATGGTAGGCATAGCGACCTTTCTTGTTATGGGCAGAACGCACAAGCGTCCAAATTACATACGACCGAAATTATACACTTGCAGAGCTCGCCTGCAGCAAGCGCATAAAAAGAGAACGCGGGACGTCCGAATCATTTCGAACGCCCCGCCCCAAACTATCTACGAAGTAGACTAGCAATCGATGACGTGGAGGTCATGCGGCGTCTTGGTGAAAGGCTCGTAGCCGTTCTCGGTGACCACGCCATAGTCCTCCAGGCGCACGCCGCCCACACCGGGCAGATACACGCCGGGCTCCATGGTGACAACCGAGCCAACCTCGATGATATTCTTGCTGCGGTTGAAGTTGGGCAGCTCGTGGATGTCGATGCCCACGCCGTGGCCCAGGCCATGGTTGTAGTAATCGCCATAGCCGGCATCGCCGATGATCTTCTTGGAAAGCTTGAAAATGTCGTTGCCCTCGACACCCGGATGGATGGC
Source organism: Collinsella sp. (assembly GCA_048416615.1). Taxonomy (GTDB): domain Bacteria; phylum Actinomycetota; class Coriobacteriia; order Coriobacteriales; family Coriobacteriaceae; genus Collinsella. Next base: position 18,204 of record DBFSET010000020.1, read on the forward strand.
GGCGACGCACTCCTCGTGCGTACGGCGCACGAGCGCGTACAGGTCGAGCTGCTCCTGGGTAGGCTCGCCCATCACGACGGTGCGCGTCATGTCGGAACGATAATCGCAGTAGCCCGCGCCGTAATCCATGAGGACGAAGTCGCCCTTCTCGATCACGCGGTCACTCGGCACGGCATGCGGATTGGCGGTGTTGGGGCCGCTCGCCACGATGGAGCCGAAGGCCAGGCTGTCGGCACCGTTAGCGAACATAAAGTTCTCGAGCTCGTTGCGAACCTGCTTCTCGGTCATACCGGGCTTAATAAAGCCGAGCATATGCTGGAAGGCGGCGTCGGTAATCGACTGCGCATGGCGCATGAGCTCGATCTCCTCGGCGTCCTTGATGGCGCGCATCTTGCGAATGTCGTCATGCATCAGCGGCAACATGCAGGCGACGGAACGATCCTCCAGACCACGCTGAATACCCTGGTAGAAGTTGATCTGCATATCGTCCTCGACAGCGCAGACGCGACATTTGTTGGCCGCGATCTTGCCGGCGACCCAACCGGGGATGGTGCCCTCGTCCATGTCGTAGACCCAGGGGCTGCCGGCGGGCGTGTTCTCCTCAAAGCTGTTGAGGTAGCGCGAGTCGGTATGGAACAGGCACTGGTCAGCCGTAATAAACGCCGCGTGCGGGAACTCGAAGGTGTAATCGAAGACGCCCTTCACGCCCGTAAGCCAACGAAGATTGGCCTCGTCGCGCACCACGATAGCGTCGTAGCCGCGCTCAGCCATCAGGGCACGGACACGCTCGATACGACCGGCAGGACCGGCAGCAAACTCAGACATGCAGATTCCTTTCTTGTTGTCTCTACAAAGACAGGACGGGTCTCAACCGAACGACGGAATCGCATGCGATCCGCAACCGATTGGAAACCCGTCCCTCAACATGATACGAAAGACGATGGATGTCAATAAAACTTAGAGAAGTTCTTTGCGAGAATCCAAGTAGGCGTGAGCATGGCGCTCAAGAACCTCGTCCTCAACGCCCGTTAGACGAATGGCGCCGAGTGCCGCGGGCAGCGGCAACATGCTGCGGTTCGAGCGGACAAACTGCTGCCTGCGGAACTCCTCGATATATGCGGCAGGCTCCAGATCGAAGGCAAGCTCCTCGATACCAAAGTCCTCCAGGCAGTCATCGACCTCAAAGACGTAATCGATATCGAAGTCGCAGGCGTCATGTGCTAGGCGCGCCTCAAAGCGCATGCCCTCGGACAACAGCTGGTAGGCAGGGACCCGCGAAGCGACATCACCCAAGCAGGCGCGCAGAGTACGCTCCCCCGTCTTGCCAAAATCGAGCGCATGGCGGGCGCTCGGGTTCGTGGCCATAAGTACGTCCTTGCGGGCAGTCTGAGACCACTGAATGGCATTGACGAGCGCGACCTCCTCGCCCGCGAGAATCTCGGGGACGGTCTCGGTAAACTGATTCCAGCGGGACTTGCTGCTAGAAAGCATGGTACCAACAAGTACCGCATAGCCGAGTTTGAGGTCCTCGGGGTCCGTCTCGCGAACAAGGTCGAGATCACACACGACCAAGCCCGGCTCGGGACGGAGCGCGATAGCGGGAAGCGCATTCGCCGACGAGGCGACGAGCGGCTTCATGGTCGTCGCGACCGTGAGCATGGCGTCGAAGGTCGTCGGCAGCAAGGCGCACTCGGTGCGACCGCACCACTGATTAGCACACCAGCAAACGACCGAGCAGGTCGCCGTGTCACCGACAGCGACAACGAGATCGTCGCAGGTAATGCCGCTAGCCGACAGGGCGCCAAAGACGGTATCGGCATCGGCCAGCGTAGCACCGGCAGGAGAAACCTCAAGGGCGAGCAGCGACACGGCAAAACCGGCGTCGACCAGGGCATGCTCGACGACCTCACCAAAACGCTCGGATGTGGCGTCGTTCCAAACCACCATCGCGCGCTTAGGCTTGCCCACAGCCGAGGCAAACATGCGCGACAGCTCCTCGAACGCGCCAAGACCGACGCGGACATCGACACTGCGGCTTTGGAAATTGATGAGTTGACGGCGAATCATAGCAATCCACGCTCCAAAAGCATCTCGGCACAAAGGTAGGAAACGTCCTCGAAGGACTTGTTGCGAATATCAAGGGTAATATCGGCGGCCTGGCGATACAGCGGACGGCGATGCTCAAACAGGCGCGCAGCATGCTCGGGCGAGCGGAAATCGGGCCGGGTATCGGAGCGGCGAATCTGACGCAACGAGTCCTCAAAGTCGCCTTCGAGGTACACGCAGGTACCCATCTCGTGCATCAGCTCAATGTTCACCGGCGTCTCGACGATGCCACCCCCGCACGATACCAGCAGGCTGCGCTCGCTCTGAAGCGAACGAAGTGCCGAGGTCTCGAGCTCGCGAAAACGATCCTCGCCCTCGGTCTTAAATATCTCGGTCACCGACTTGCCGCATCGACGCACAACCAAACGATCGGTATCGATGAATCGACGCTTGAACATAGTGCCCACATTGCGCGCAAGCGTCGACTTGCCCGCGCCCAAAAAGCCGATAAAGAAGATATGGTCGCAGCCGTGTTTGATGTGCTGAGACATGGCGAAACCTATTCCTCGCAGGGAAGGTCGCGCAGGGCCCGGCGCTCAAAGATACGGAAGATCTGCGTGTACCACAGGTCCTGAGTTGCCTGCGGCTTGACCAAGATTGTGTCGACACCGGCAAAGTTGCCGCTCCACACGTCCGTGTACAGCTGATCGCCGATTAGCACGGCCTCGTCGGCCGTGGCCCCCAGGCGCTTAAGGCCCGCCTTCAAGGCAAATGGCGCCGGCTTCATGGCGTGGCTGATTGCCTCGAGCCCCAACTCACGAGCCGATGCCATGACCTGGTCGCGATGCCAGTTGTTGGACACCATGCACAGCTTAAAGCCCTTGGCATGGGCGGCCTCGAGCCAAGCGGAAACAGCAGCGGGTACCTGCTCGGTATCACGCGGCACCAGGGTGTTGTCGCGATCGAGCAGAATAGCGCGCTTGCCGTCGGCCCAGAGGGTATCGAGGTCGATGCGATCGACCGAGGCAACATATCGTTTGGGGCTAAAAATCCTCATGATCAATTCCAAGACTGTTGGTGTTCTTCGTAGGTCTTCGAGAAATACTCCTCGTCCTGTGTAATGTAGAAATACAGGTCATCGGAGTCGGTCGGCTCAAGGGAGGCCTTGAGCGCCTCGAGCGACGGGGAGCAGATGGGCGTGGGCGGCAGGCCCTCGTGCTTATAGGTGTTATACGGGCTATCACTCTGCAGGTCGTCAGCGGTAACCTCACCACCGGTGACGTACATCATGGTCGCGTCGCTGTTGAGATAGCGCAGGCCATCGAGCTTGCCTGCCAGACGGTTATAGAAAACCGATGCCACATGCGCGCGCTGGTCGGCGTTGAGGCCCTCGCGCTCGACGATGGAGGCAAGGTTAACGATGTCGTAATCGGACATCTCCACGCCATAGCGCTCCTTGATCTTGGCCTCGCAGCTGGCAAAGTCAAGCGACTTATACTCAGCGTTGAACTGGTCAAGCATGGCGCGAATCACATCATCGGCAGACGGATCCTTACCCAGCGAATAGGTCTTGGGAAACAGGAAACCCTCGAGCGAATCGTTCGCGGCGCCCTCAAGGAAGCTATAGTCCTTCACATAGTTGGAGGCCTTTGCCTGATTGAGGAAGTCTTCCTTAGAAATGCTGTCGTACGCCTTGGCCACGCGGTCGGCGACCTGATCGACCGTCAGGCCCTCAGGAATCGTGAGCGCATCGGAGCCCGCATTGGGGCCTTCCATGAGCTGCTGAACGACCTTGGTCGCGTCCATGAGCGTGGTGAACGAATACTTACCCGGCTTGAGCGACATGTCGGCGTTGAGCTTTTTGACCGCCGCGTAATAATCCTTGGGATTCTCGACGATATGGTTCTCGGAGAGAATCGAGGCAATAGTGTCGCCCGAAGCACCATCGGGAATCGTGATAGTAACTTGCTGGCCAGCAGCGACTTTCGCATCCTCACCGCCAAAGAAGCCCTTAACGGCTGGCACGACAAAGAAAACGATCGCGACAAGCGCAAGCACGGCGGCGACGCCACCGATAATCAAAGGCACCGGGGAGCTTTTCTTTTGGGCACCACGGCGGGCGTGCGTGTTATAGCTCGAACGCGTGGCTGGAGCAACGCCATGCGAGCCATGAACATGATGTGCGTGGGAGCGCGATTGCCGGGCCTGCCCCTGTGTGCGCTGGGCAGGAGCCTGCTGCTTAAAACGAGCGCCGCCAGCGGGCTGCGCGGGACGAGCGGCGGGCTGTTGAGCAGCACGCCGAGTAGGCTGAGCCGAACGCTGCGTCGGCTGCGCCGAGCGCTGACCAGGCTGAGCAGGGCGCGGCGCGGGCTGCCGTGTACGATTCTGCTGGCGCGGATCGGAAGCGCTAGGCATGCTGAACCTCCTCGTTTTTACGATCGAGCCATGTCTGCAAGAACAGGCTGGCGGCGATCATGTCAATCTTGCCCCTCATCTGCTTTTCGTTGAGCCCCTGCTCTCGCAGGATTCGCTTGGCCTCCTGCGAGGACAGACGCTCGTCCTCAAACTCCAGCGGAAGTTCGAGCTCGTCGGCAATCTTTTGGGCCACGGCGGCGACGCGCTCGGCCTGGGGGCCGGGCTCACCGGCCATGGTCAAGGGACGTCCGCTTACCAGGATATCGGGCTCATAGTCCTCGACCAGGTAGCGAAACGTCTTTGCCATACCAGTGACCTCGGCAGCCGGAAGCACCTTGACAGGCATCGCCATCTTGCCATCACGGCTCGAGACGGCAATGCCAATCCTGGTCTCCCCTATGTCCAGTGCGAGCGCGACCACAGCGACTACTTAGGTTCTTAGGCGCCGAGCGCGGTCTTGGCGGCCGCGAGGGCATCGGCGATACCGGCGGCGTTCTTGCCACCGGCCTGGGCCATGTTGGGACGACCGCCACCGCGACCGTCGACCAGGCCCGCGATCTGCTTGATCACGTTGCCGGCGTGGAAACCGGCCTTCACGGCGTCATCGGAGCCGGCAGCGAGCAGGGCCGGGGTGCCCTTCTCGGTCACGCTGGCAACAACGCAGGCGACGGGGCCGGCGACCTTCTGGTGCACGGTATCCCAAACGTTGCGCAGGTCGGCAGCCTCAAGGCCCTGGAGCTCAGCGACGACGAGCTTGTAGCCGTTCAGCTCGACAGCGCCGTCGATGGCGCTGGAGATCGCATCGGAGGAGCCACCGGTGAGCGCCTTCTTGAGCTTGCCGGAAGTCTCGCGCAGCTCGGCCTGCAGGTTCTCCACGCGGGCGGGAACCTCGTCGACACGGCACTTGAGCGCAGCGGCGGCGGCGTCAACGAGTGCCAGGCGGTCAGCCATGTAATCGAGAGCGCCCTTGGAGGTCACGGCCTCGATACGGCGGACATTCGAGCCCGTGGAGGACTCGGAGATGATCTTGAACAGACCGATCTCGGCGGTGTTGGCGGCATGCGTGCCACCGCAGAGCTCGCGGGAGAACGGCTGGTCCTCGGCGCCTACGGAGACGACGCGGACGACGTCGCCGTACTTCTCGCCAAAGAGGGCGACAGCACCGGCTGCCTTGGCCTCGTCGATGCCCATGACGCGGGTCACGACCGGCTTAGAAGCGAAAATCTGCTGGTTGACCAGGTCCTCGACAGCCTTGAGCTGCTCGGAAGACAGGGCCTCGAAGTGCGTGAAGTCAAAGCGCAGGTGCTCGGGCGTCACCAGCGAGCCGGCCTGGGAGACATGCTCGCCCAGGACCTGCTTAAGCGCAGCGTCGAGCAGGTGGGTGGCGGTGTGGTTGCGGCGCAGGAAACCACGGCGCTCGGCGTCGAGCGCGGCAGTCACGGTAGCACCGACGGTCAGCGTGCCCTCGGCAACGTGCGCGACATGGGCATACAGGCCGTTGTGGTTCTTGGTGTCGGCAACAGTCAGCGCAACGCCCTCGGCACAAAGCTCACCGGCGTCGCCCTGCTGGCCACCCATCTCGGCGTAGAACGGGGTGCGGTCGAGCACGACCTCGACGTCCTCGCCGACGGCAGCGGACTCGACGGACTCGCCGTTGCGAACGATGGCGACAACCTTGGCGCCCTCGATGACGTCGTTGTCATAGCCGTCGAACTCGGTCGCAGCGACCTTGTCGGAAAGCTCGACCCACACGTCGTTGAAGCTGCCCCAGGCATCGCCCTTGGCGTTAGCGCGGGCGCGGGCCTTCTGGTCCTCCATGCAGGCGGTGAAGCCGTCCATGTCGACGTCGTGGCCAGCAGCGCCGGCGATCTCGACAGTCAGGTCAATGGGGAAACCAAAGGTGTCGTGCAGCTTAAAGGCAACGTCGCCCGGAAGCACAGCGCCGTCGGCGAGCGCGGCCAGGGCCTCGTCCAGGTAAACGCGGCCGTTGTCGAGCGTCGTGGAGAAACGCTCCTCCTCGGAGGCGACGATGCCCTTGACGAGCGCGACGTTTTTGAGCAGCTCGGGATAGGCCTCGCCCATCTGAGCGTTGACCTCGTCGATGAACTTGGTCAGGAAGGCACCCTCGATGCCCAGCAGGCGACCGTGGAACACGGCGCGGCGGAGCAGGCGGCGAAGGACGTACTCGCGACCCTCGTTACCGGGAAGGATGCCGTCCGAGATCATAAAGTCGACGGCACGGGAGTGGTCGGCGATGATGCGCAAGGAACGGCTGGCGCCGGAGTAATCGTCGGCGTCATAGGTCTTGCCGCTAATCTCCTCACCAAGCTTGATGAGGTGCTGCATCAGATCGCCGTCGTAGTTAGCGGTTTTGTGCTGCATGATAGCGGCCATGCGCTCCAGACCCATGCCCGTATCGAGGTTGCGGTGCGGCAGCTCCGGCATGGAGCCGTCCTCCTGGCGGTCGTACTGGGTAAACACGAGGTTCCAGAACTCAAGGAAGCGGTCGCAGTCGCAGCCGGGCTTGCAGTCGGGGCTGCCGCAACCGACCTCCTCGCCCATGTCAAAGTAGATCTCGGAGCACGGACCGCAGGGGCCGGTGGGGCCAGCGGCCCAGAAGTTGTCGTCCTCGCCCAGACGCGAGATATGATCCTCGGCAACGCCCAGGGAGCGCCACACGTCGTGGGTCTCGTCGTCCTCGGTAAAGACGGTGAAGTACAGGCGGTCGAGCGGCAGCTTGAACTCCTTGGTGATGAGCTCAAAGGCCCAAGCGCAGGCCTGCTGCTTGGAGACGCCGCCAAAGGAGAAGTCGCCGAGCATCTCAAAGAAGGACAGGTGACGGCCGTCCTCGCCGATGCAGTCGATGTCGTTGGTGCGGACGCACTTCTGGCAGGAGATCGCGCCGATCTCCTTCATGGTCTTCTTGCCCTGGTAGTACTCCTTAAACTGGTTCATGCCGGCGTTGGCAAGCAGCAGCGAAGGATCGTCGGGGACGAGGGACGAAGAAGGATAGAGCTTAAGACCGCGCTCCTCAAAGAAGTTGAGGAACTTGGAGCGAATCTCGGCCGTAGTCATTGACGGGTAGTCAGCACTCATAGAGGGAATCTCCTCGGTTTCACATCGAAACAGTTCAAACGTAACGATATTACCATCCCACCGCGCCTGTGCAAAAAAGAGGGCCGCCAAACAGCGACCCTCCAGCGAAAGTGCATGTTATTTAGGACTAAGCAATCCTTTGAAAAAAATGGGTTTGGTAAAATGCTATATAAGAACCATCCGGAAGGAGCGATCGATGAAAAGCAAACGATTTGTCCTGAATGCACTTCTGGTAGTGGCACTTTTAGCGCTCTTGGCCTTCTCCCAATGGTACGCAAACCAACCAGCATTTGGCTACGTACTGCATGCAGTGACGTCCGGCGACAACGCTTATTGCACTCTACGCGCAATTGACGTTCTCTATTTCTATGTAGCCGGCCCCTTATCAATCGCTTTGCTCGTGTTTCTTGTCTTTTACAACATCAAGAAACGCTAACGGGACCTATTTGGAATCCGAATCGTCCATGGAGCCGTCGATGCCGGTTTTGGTGTCGTCGTCCGTATTGGAATCGTCATCCTTGGCGAAGGGGTTCTTGAAAAAGCCCGTCGCGTCGGGCTGAAGACCCGACAGCTTAATCCAGGGATTATCGAGTTCTGGTTTGGGCATAGCCTTAGCCTCCGGCGCAGTCTCGTTGCCGATGAGCTCGGACTCATAGATGAACGTATCGTCTCCAAGCGCGTCATAGGCGGCGACCGGGTTGCCCTCGGCATCGCGATACGGCGTTCCCTTAAACACGGCGCCGTCGTATGCCACGAGCTGGCGGCCGGTCTCGTTCTCAAAGTAGTAGACGAAAATGCCCTTGAGGGCCGCGCACAACGGGATGGCGATGACCATGCCGATGGGGCCCATGAGTGCCGAACCAATAACGAGGGCCGTCAGACTCATGATGGGATGCACCTGGACCGAGCTCTGCATGACCTTAGGCGAAATGACGTTGTCGGTGACATTTTGTGCCACCATAGTCACGATCAAGGTCCACAACGCCAGCATAGGGCTGAACATAAAGCCGAGCACCGTGGCAATCGCAGCACTCACCCAGGGACCGACAACCGGGACCAAATGCATAATGCCGGTGAAGATGGCCATGAGTGCTGCGTATGGATGGCCAATGAGCGTAAAGCCGATAAAGGCAAGGATGCCACCGCAGATGGACGTCACGACCATGCCACGCATATAGCCGCCGACCGAGCGCGAAAGAATCGCGACCATAAAGCGGTACGAGGTCTCCTTTTCCTGACCGATGATTGTGCAGACCTCGTGGTGCATGCGGGGATAATCGCAGGCAAGCCAGTAAGCAAGCACCAAGCCCAGGAAGATAACAAACAGCTGCGAGGCCGTATTGGTAATGAGCGGGAATACACCGCGGCCAAGCTCGGCGGCAATCTGTGAGACATACTTGGACGCCACCGTGACGAGCGAAGAAAGGTTATCGTCCAGATACTCCTTGAGCGGCGTGTTATTGAGCGTCTTGGCATGCGAGATCATCTCGTTGAGGTCGCCACCAGCAACACGAAGCTGCTCGGGCAGGCGGCTCAGGACTTCCATGATCTGACCAAAGAGAATCGGCGACAAGATGCAAACGACGCCGACGAGCACGGCAACGACCACAATAAGCGCAACAAGCGAACCGATGCCGCGATTCACGCCATGGTGCTCAAGCCAATTGGTGATCGGCGACATCACAAAAGCGATGATGGAACCGACTGCCAAAAACTCGATAACCGGCGCCAGGATGCCCATAAGGTTAAAGATGACGGCGGCGATGACAATGCAGCCGACGACGCCCCAAATGCGCAACGTCAGAATACGGGTATCGCGCAGCGTTCGGTCGGTTTGTTGGGGGTGCTCATTCATGAACGAACCATCACTCCGTCGGGGTCGATCTTGTCCTGAATCTTCTTAAGGGTACGACGCAGCAGACGCGAGACCTGTACCTGCGAGATGCCCAGCTTCTTGGCAATCTCGATCTGGGTCATGCCCTTCACAAAGCGCAGCTCGATTACCTCGCGCTCGCGCGGCGAGAAATCGCGGATGGCTTCCTCGATTACCAGGCGATCATCGGTAAAGTCGAGCTCGTTGTCGTCGTCGGCGTAGCGATCGAGAATCGAAGGCGCATCGTCGGAGTCGGACGCGCCGGGAGCCTCGATAGGCACCGAGGTATAGGCCGAGGACGATTCCATGGCTTCGAGCACCTCGTCGACGGTCACGCCCAGGTAATCGGCGATTTCCTCAACCTTGGGCGAACGCTGTAGCTCGTTGGTGAGCTTGTCGGTAGCCTGGTTGACCTTGGCCGAGAGCTCCTGCAGACGACGCGGCACGCGCACGCTCCAGCCCTTATCGCGGAAGTGGCGCTTAATCTCGCCCAGGATGGTGGGCGTGGCAAACGTCGTGAACTCAAGTCCGCGTTCAGGGTCAAAGCGGTCGATAGCCTTAAGCAAGCCCAGATAGCCGACCTGCAAAAGGTCATCGAGCGGCTCGCCGCGATTCTTAAATTTGTTGGCAAGAAACCTTACCAGGTTCATATGGGACATGACGAGCTGCTCGCGTGCGTCCGGATCACCGGTCTCTTTATAGCGACGAAAAAGCTCGCGGGTTTTCTCCTTGTCCCAAGCGGTCTTGCCGCTCCGGGAACGTTCGGTCATATTAGATATCCGCCTTGAGGTCGAGGGAAAGCGTTAAGGGCGCCGCAGTCTTTTCGTAGGAATCGCACACGCTTGCAAGAATGAGCTCGGCATACACGGCAGCCTGGTCATCCTCATCGACAGTCGCCTGGTCGCCAAAGGTAAAGGTCATGCCCACATGCGATTCGTCGACATCGAATTTGATCGAGATATCGTCGGAATCAACGGCCGTGCAGCCAAAGATGAAGGCTTCCTCGGCAGCCATACGGATGTCCTCGATTCGATCAACGGACATAGAGCACAGGGCGCCGACGTTGGCGGCCGTCATGCGCACCAAGCGCGCGAGACGCGGATCGCCGGCAACGCTCAGCGTAATGGGGCAGGTTGCTTCGCTACTCATCGCAGGACTCCTCGGAGGTCTCGGCGGGCGTATAGGTGTAATACTGAGCAGGCTTGGCTGCGGGCTTCTGAGCCGCATCCGCACCATCGGCGGCCTCATCCTCAGCCTCACCAATCAGAACGCGCTCGGTAGGCTGCTCGGCCTCGGCAGCAGCGGCGAGCTTGCGATCGGAGTCGGCTGCAGGAGCCTTCACCTTATTGAAGAGCTTCTGCACGGCACCAGCCGCAGAGTCGGTCACGCTCGACACGGCGTTGCTTGCCTCGGCCACGCTACCTGTAACCTCGGAGATGTCGCGAACGACCGCCTCAACCTCAACGAGGTTGGACGTCAGGGCGTCAACCGCGGTCTTGCTCGACTTGAGCAGCGGCTCCACCTGGGCAAGTGCCGGCGTAAGCTCGTCTACGGCGCCATCGAGCTTTGCCACCACGGGCTGTGCCTCGGCGAGTGTGTTGTTGAGGTCGCTCACCGTCTTGTCAAGCGAGTCGACGACGGTGCGGGTCTTGCGCAGCGTGAGCGCGAGCTCGATAACAGCCCACACGCCGACAACGGCAAGCAACAGCAGGGCGATTTGAATGGGACTCATACAAGCCTCCCGAAGGAATCGAAATACAGACGCTGTTCATGATACCCCAAAGAAGGGGAAAGATACCCAAAGGGAATGTGCGAGGCGCCAATGACCTACTTGGGAGCATTGCCGCTACGGTCGCGTTCGCTTTGTTCTACGCGCCACTCTTCCCAACCGCGGCCGGCAGGCTGCCAAAACGCACCGCGCTCCAGTCCCTCGGGCAAATAGCGCTGATCGACCCAGCCTTCGGGATAATCATGCGGATATTTATACACACCGTATTCGTCGCTGCCCGGGCGATGACGGTCGCGCAGATAACTCGGTACCTCGCGCAGTCCACTTGAATGGATATCGGCCAGCGCCGCATCGATCGAAGCCTCGCACGCGTTGGATTTTGGTGCCAAGCACACATAGAGCGCAGCCTGAGCCAGGTTAATGCGACATTCGGGATAGCCAATGACCTCGGCAGACTTAAACGCGGCATGCGCCACCAAAAGCGCCTGCGGATCGGCGTTGCCAACATCCTCAGAAGCTTGAATCATAATACGGCGTGCAATAAACTTGGGATCCTCCCCTGCATCGATCATGCGCGCGAGCCAATAAATGGTGGCATCGGGGTCGCTGCCGCGCATGGACTTAATGAACGCACTGATAATGTCGTAGTGCATGTCACCGTTTTTGTCATACGAAAACCCACGGCGCGGATTGGCGATCTTCACATCGTCGACCGTGATGGGATACCGCTCCCCCGCCGCCGGAGCCGGCGTCCCCTCGTTATCGGGACGCGTGACGGCAATCTCGCTCGCCAACTCAAGCGTCGTCAAGGCCGAGCGTGCATCACCCGCTGCCAGCGTGCAAATGGTCTTGACCGTATCATCATCGGCCGAGAATTTGCCGTTCAGGCCCTGAGGTGCCTCGAGCGCACGCTCGATAAGCATGGCGATATCCTCGTCCTTTAAATGCTCAAGCTCCACGACTCGACCACGTGAGAGCAGCGCCGAGTTGACCTCGAAGTACGGATTCTCCGTCGTAGCGCCAATCATAATGACGGTACGGTTCTCAACTGCATGCAGCAGGGCATCCTGCTGCGACTTAGAGAAGCGGTGAATCTCATCGATGAATAGAATGGTGCGGCGGTCGTACGTATTCAGGCGCGTCTTGGCCTCGTCGATCACGCGACGCAAGTCCTTCACGGTGCCCGTCACGGCGCTGACCTCGACAAACTCGCTCTTTGTATGGTTGGCGATAATGTGGGCCAGCGTCGTCTTACCCGTACCGGCCGGCCCGTACAGAATCACGCTCGAAAGCACGTCGTGCTCGATCGCGGCACGCAACCATGAGCCCTTACCGACGGCCTTTTGCTGGCCCACATACTCGTCGAGCGAATTGGGGCGCATGCGCACCGCAAGCGGCGCATTCTGAAAGGAACGCTCGCGCGTCGAAGCAGAAAAAAGGTCGTCCATAGCCATCCCGTGCATCAATCAAAATCGTTGTTGCCCAACAGTATACCGAAAGGATACGAACTACCGTTCGTTAATATAGGTACGATGCGGAAACTTTAGACCCGGGAACAGCTTGCTCGTCAGCTCACAGAAATAACCGTCCGTCATGCTCGCGATGTAATCCACCACGGCTTGATCCTTGTCGTCCTGCCAGTCATAGGTGCGGTCGTAGTAGGAAAGCTGCTGCTCTATGCGCGAAACATGGTGCTTAAAGATGTAAGAGGACTCGTCGCCTTCGTTTATATCCTGCAGGCAACGGTCGTAGAGCTTTTCGAAGGCCTCTCGCAGCTCCGCTTCGGAGTCGCCTTCGATACCGCCCTTGCTATAGATCTTCTCGTAGTTCTCGCGCTTGGCTCGGCGAATTTCCTCAAACAGGTCCTCGCTCATCTCGATACGCAGCTTACCATAGCTGTGCTCAACGATATCGATGGAGGCATGCGTGAGGATCCAACTGTTGTAGGCACCGCCCCGGCCATCATCAAAGGCGTCGGGTGACAGCAGGCCCGCCGCAATGGCGTCTTGGCGATCGCGCCCAACGTAGGCAAGGATATCCGAGATGCGAACCACGCAGCCCTCGAGCGTCATGGGACGCAGATGCTCAATTGCGCTATAGCCCGTGGCGATGCAGTCCTCGACCGCCTGATCGAACTGGTCAAAGGAGCTCATGTCCGAGAGCTCAAACACACGCTGCTCGTACTCGCCGTTATGGCATAACACGCCGTCGAGCGTCTGGAGCGACACGTTGCGGCCATACAGGGCATCGAGCACGCGAACCGACTGCACGTTATGGAAAAAGTAGCGACCCGTGCGCTCGTGGTAGATATCGTTGAGGAATCGCTCGCCCGCATGGCCAAAAGGCGTGTGTCCCAAGTCATGGCCCAGGCCAATCGCCTCGATCAGATCGCAGTTAAGCCCCAGGGCGCGACCGATATCTCGCGCAATGCGCGAGACAAGCTGCACGTGCAAACCGCGGCGCGACAGATCATCATTACTACGGAAGCTAAAGACCTGCGTTTTGCCTGCATAACGCGTGTACGCCGGAAGATGCAGAATCTTTTCGGTATCGCGCATAAATGCCGGACGCATAAGCGTGCCTTTGTCGGCAGCGCGATCAATACGACGAATGACCTGGTCGTCGTTGCAACGATACGGATTGACGGCACCCGAAGCGCGATCGGCGGAAATGCGCTCGACGAGTTCGGGCGACAACGCCGCGGGAATGCGGTCCATGCGCGCCTTAATAACGGCCGTTTCTTGATTAGTTGCCATGGCATGCTCCTTAAGAAGGATGCGCAATCGGTTACAATGTGCAGCCCACGACCTCGATTATGGCAAAAATCGGCACCAAAAACGGGAGCAATGGCAGGGAGCGCGATTTTGTGAAGAGGCAGGAGAGGGCAAGGACCAGGAGCGCGACGGCAAATGCCACGATGCCGCCCATAGGATCGAAGGTGCAAAGTGCGAAGAGCGCCTTGACGTCCCCCATGCCAATGCCGGGAGCGTGGCGAACACGACGCCAGAGTGACTCAGTAAGCACAAGGGCAAGGTAGACAATGACCGCAAGACCGGCATGATCAAGTGCAGTGTTAACGCCCCTGTCGAGCCAAACGCCTGCTAACGCCGCCAACGCACACGCACCGGCAAGCGCATTCGGAAACCGCCGCTCACGGGCATCAACCACCGCACCGGCAAAGATGCAAATCCAAAATGGGATGTAGGACATCGTGCACCTCCATGGACAGCTACTCAAACGCAAAAACCACCGCAAGGGTGCCTGTCCCCTTTGCGGTGGTTTTGGTGATGGTTATTTGGCGCCTTGCATGACCTCGTCGAGGGTAACGTTGACAGCATGCTGCGTCGGGACCCAGTCGACCTTCAGGAACAGGGCTGCCACCGTGATGGGAATATAGCTGAACATAAAGATCGGGAAGGTAAACAGGTTGGTCACCAAACGCCACTTTTGCGCGCAATGAATGTGCTTGTACTCGAAGATGGTCGTGAGTAGCGCCAGGATAAAGAAAGTCTGGTACATCATCACGAAGGTCATAATGAGCGAGGCGGCACAAGCCTGCATCTCGACCTCGGTGGCCAAGAAGCCATGCGAAAGTCCGCCCACGATGAGGAAGGTCGCGTTGGCGAGCATGGAGATCAGGGACAGCAGCATGCCCGGTGCGATCGTCATAAACATGTCGTAGGCAGCAAAGCGATGATAGCGGAACGTCGATTTGACAAGATGCTTGCCGTAGGTAAAAAAGACCTGGTAGAAGCCCTTGGTCCAACGCATGCGCTGTTTCCAGGACGCCTTAAACGTCACCGGCTGCTCATCAAAGAACTCCGCCGGCGCATAGCCAATGCGAATGCCGTGAATGGCGCAGAACGTGGTGAACTGGATATCCTCGGTCAGCGTATGGAACTGCCAACCGTGCATGCCCTCGATAACGCTGGCGGAGATGAGGTAGCCCGAACCCGAGACGGCGCAAGACGTCTTGCAGATATTACGCGCGTTGTTGAGGAAGCGGGCCTCGCGCAGATACCAGGTGGCGTTAGCCGCAGAGATCCACGAGCTGCCGAAGTTCTTAGAGTTGCGGTAACTGGTGACCACATGAAAGCCCTGGTCAAAAGCATCGTTCATCTTGGATACGTAATCACGGGAAATGACGTTATCGGCATCGAAGATAAAGTAGCCTTCAAACGTATCGGGATACTCGTTAAGGATGCGGTCGAAGCCAAAGTCCATGACCCAACTCTTGCCCTTGCGGGCAAGGTCATTGCGCTCATAAACGATGGCGCCCGCCTCGCGCGCGAGCTGCGCCGTATTATCGGTGCAGGCATCGGCGACCACGAAGACCTCGATAAGCTCGGACGGATAATCCTGATCCTTGATGGAGCGAACGAGGTTAGCGATCACGGCCTCCTCGTTATGCGCTGCAATAAAGAAGGCATAACGATGCAGCTTTTTGGCCTTAGGGGGCGCGACCTCGCCACGAAGAGCGCCGATGACAAAGAAGACCACCTGGTACAGAAAGCAGACCGTGAGCAGCGTGACGACAATCTGGTTGAAAATCACGATGGGTGTGTTGGTTTGTAAAAAGGCGAGCATGCAGGCTCCCAGGAACGCGTTACGTAAACAATCATATATCTTACCGCAGGCTTACCGAGTTCAAGAAACCACCTAATACCGGCTAGGCTTCGAGCAGGCCGAGCTGCGGGACGATGTCGTCGCCAGCGGCAGTGCGGCCGAGCGAACGCGGGGCCAGATCATCCAGAACCGCCGCAAGATCCCACGGCAGCTCATCACGGCACTCAATGCGCTCCCCCGTCACGGGATGGTCGAATGCGACGCGCCAAGAATGAAGAAATTGCCTGGTCAGGCCCTGATCGGCGCGTGCATCGCACTTGCCGTAGAGTGGATCGCCCACGCAGGCGTGGTTGATATGGCGCATATGCACACGAATCTGATGCGTGCGACCCGTAAACAGGTGGCACTCGACGAGCGTATAGCCGTCGTCAAATCGCGTGGAATCGAAGCGCTCGAGGACCTTAAAGGTCGTAATGGCCTGGCGCGCGAAAGGGTCGTCCGAAACCGCCATCTTGACGCGGTCGCGCGTCGATCGGGCGATACCGGTGTTGATAGTGCCCTCGTCCATGGCGATGTGACCGTGAACGAGCGTGATATAGCGACGGTCGAGCGTGCGCGTGCGGATAAGATTTTGAAGCGCACGCTGGGTGTCGTCGTCTTTTGCCGCGAGCATAAGGCCCGAGGTATCGCGATCCAGGCGATGCACGATGCCGGGGCGGTCCTCACCCTGCACAGTACCAAGATGATCGATACCGCAGTGGTAGACCAGAGCGTTTGCAAGGGTGCCGCTCTCGTGGCCATGGGCGGGATGGCACACCAGGCCGCGCTGCTTGGAGAGCACGATGAGGTAGTCGTCCTCGTAACGGATATCGAGGGGAATGGCCTCGGGAATCACATCAGTAGGATCGTGCGGCTCGGGCAGGTCGACCGAGATGCGGTCACCGGAGCGCACGGCATACTTTTTTGACAGGCAGGTCTCGCCGTTGACGGCCACGGCGCCTCCCTCGATCAGATGCGCGCAGGCAGAGCGCGTGGGACAGCCATCGTTGGCGCCCAGATAGGCGTCAAGACGCTGACCAGCGGAATCGTCGGCAACGAGAATATGGATGTCGGCCATTAGCGCTCATTCCTTTCGCGAATCTTGCGGGCACGCTCCCCACGTTGTTTAGCCTTGCGCTTGGCGCGGGCCTCGTCACGAGCGTTAAGCTCGGCGGTCGCATCGACCTCACGGGCCGCGGGGCTCAAGAACATATAGCCAAAGAGGGCGAGCACGACGCCCAAGGTAATGCCGATATCGGCCACATTGAAGACAGGGAAGTCGATGAAGGTGGTGGCAATAAAATCGGTCACAAAGCCAAAGGCCAAACGATCGATAGCGTTGCCGATAGCACCGCCCGCAACCATCGCCATGCCCACAACCTCAAGATGGGCGAGCTGGGGTGCACGAACGAGGTACACGGCAATAGCGATAATGACTGCCAACGCCAGCACGGCAAACGCGATGCCATGCCCCTCGCCCATGCTAAAGGCGGCTCCGATATTGCGGACAAACATAAAGTCGATGACACCGGGGATGACAGTCGCATGCAAAGCTTCGCCCACGGCACGAACCGCAAGCTTGGTCAGCTGGTCAACAAGCAGCACAACGAGCGCTACCCCACCAGCAACACCCAACCGCCAACGCAAAGGCGGCGTCATATCCCCAGTACGACCCAAATCAATCCCCTACCCTCAAGAACATCGAATTACGTATAACGCAAATCAATATCTTATATTGACCAGCAACGAAATAGCCGATGATTCGTTACCGACAGCGAAAACCCGCCAGAGCGAGCAAGGTGCCTTGAAGCAAGGCGGCATAGACCTTATGGTCATGCCGCCGAAGCTGAAAGGCAGATTGCCGCTCTGGCGGGTTTGCAGCGTCGAGCCGTTACGCGGTTTGGTAAAACCGCGTAACTACAGCGCGTCAGCGCAGCGCTTGCAGATATGCGCGTGACCGTTGTACTCGCCGACGGTGGTGCGGTAGTTCCAGCAACGGTCGCAGCACTCGCCCTCGGCAGCCTCGATGGCAACGGAGAGCTCCTCGCCCTGGGTCAGCTCAACATCGGAGACGATGTAGAACTCGACGAGGTCGACGGCCTTGTCGCCGGTCAGCAGCGCATACATCTCGGCGGGAACGACCGCCTTGACGCGGACCTGCTGGCTCTTAGTGAAGGTGCCAGCGGAGCGGGCATCCTCAAGGGCCTTGGTCACGGCGCTACGGAGCTCGAGCGAAGCCTCGAGCACGCCCTCAAACTCATTGGCCTCGTCGACCGTGATGGGCGACTTGTACCAATCGAGCAGCGCGGCGTACTTCTGGTGGTCAACGCAGCCGGCAGGCGCATAGGCCATGGCCTCGTCGACCGTGTAGGACAGGATCGGCTGCAGGTCGCGCATGAGCATCGAGAAGAGCTCGGCAAGTACGGTCTGGGCGCTGCGGCGCTCGAGCGAACCGGGCTTGTCGCAGTACAGACGATCCTTCAGGGCGTCGAGGTACACGTTGGAGAGCTCGGTAACCACGAAGTCGTAAAGCGCACGGTAGGCGCGCGGGAACTCGTAGCTGGCGTAGGCATCGTCGACCTCGGCCTGGACCTGGGTCAGACGGGCAACCATGAGCTTGTCGAGCGGCAGCAGGTCGGCAAAGGCGACACCGTCGGTCTCGGGCTCAAACTGACCCTCGAGCTCGGAGAGCAGGAAGCGCAGCGTGTTGCGGAAACGACGGTAGGCATCGGACGTACGGGCAAGGATCTCATGGTCGATGGAAACGTCGGAGCTGGTATCGACGGACGCAACCCACAGACGGATGATGTCGGCGCCCATCTCGTCGCAGACCTTGTTGGGGTCGATGACGTTGCCGAGCGACTTGGACATCTTGCGGCCCTGGCCGTCGAGGGTGAAGCCCTGCGAGACGACTGCCTTGTACGGGGCGTGGCCGTTGGCACCCACCGAGGTGAGCAGCGAGCTCTGGAACCAACCACGATGCTGGTCGGAGCCCTCGAGGTACACATCCGCCGGGTACTCAAGCTCAGGGCGATACTCGCAGACGGCCTTCCAGGAGACGCCAGAATCCCACCACACGTCGAGGATGTCCTTATCGGCCTTGAGGTGATGGCCGCCGCACTTGGGGCAGACGCAGGCCTCGCCCAGGTAGCTCTCGGGAGCGTCGGTGAACCAAGCGTCGGAGCCCTTCTCGTGGAAGAGCTTGATGACGGCGTCGAGCGTGGCGTCGTTCATGACTTTCTCGCCGCAGTCGGCACAGGTGTAGCTCGGGATGGGCACGCCCCAGTTGCGCTGACGGCTGATGCACCAGTCGGGACGCTGCTCGACCATGGCACCGATGCGGTTGGCCGCGTGGGCCGGATACCACTTGACGTTCTCGCGGACCTCTTTGCCAGCCTGCTCGCGCAAACCGGTCTTGTCCATCGAGACAAACCACTGGTCGGTAGCACGGAAGAGCACCGGGTGCTTGCAGCGCCAGCAGTGCGGATAGCTGTGCGTGATCTTCTTCTCGAGGACCAGGGTGCCGCGCTCGCGCAGGAACTCGATGATGTGCGGGTTGGCCTCGTCGGTATCCATACCGCTGAAGGGGCCACCGGTGCCAAACTCCTCACCGGTGTAGAACTTGCCGTCGTCATCGACCGGCATGCAGATGTCGGTGATGCCCTCCTTGAGGCAGGCAAAGTAGTCGTCGACACCGTGGCCGGGCGAGTTATGGACGATACCGGTACCGTCATCGACACCGACGTAATCGGCCAGCAGCGCCACGCCCTCGACACCGTCAAAGATCGGCTGCTTGTAGTGGATGTGGTGGAAAGTCTCGGCGGGAACCACGTAGGGCTTGCCGTCGACCATGACCGGGGTGTACTCCCAGCCAAACTCCTCGCAGCACTTGGGAGCCAGGTCCTCGAGCATGACCTCGGCGCGGCCGTCGTGCTCAACGGCGACGTAGGCGGCGCCGGGCTTGAGAGAAACTGCCTGGTCGGAGGGGATGGTCCACGGCGTGGTCGTCCAGATGATGAAGTCAACCGGGCCGTCGAAGTTCTCGAGGCCGGCGGGCTTGGAGGTCATCTCGAAGCGCACGAAGATGGACGGGCTCGTCTCGTCGGAGTACTCAATCTCGGCCTCGGCGAGTGCGGTGTGGCAGTGCTTGCACCAGTGGACGGGCTTATGACCGCGATAGATCATGCCCTTGTCGAACATAGCCTTGAATACCTCGATGTCGGCGGCGTCATGCTGGTGATAGAGCGTCAGATACGGGTTGTCCCAGTCGCCGAGCACGCCCAGGCGACGGAAGCCGGCCTTCTGCAGCTCGATGTTCTCGACAGCGAACTTGTTGCAAAGCTCGCGAATCTTAGCCGTGGAGGTCTGGTTGAACTTCTCGGTGCCGAGCTTCTCCTCGACCTTATGCTCAATCGGCTGACCGTGGCAGTCCCAACCGGGGACATAGGGAACTTCGCAGCCCTGCATCATCCAGTAACGGTTGATCATGTCCTTAGAGATCTTGTTCATGGCGTGGCCGATGTGGATCGGGCCGTTGGCGTACGGAGGGCCGTCGTGCAGCACGAACTTCTTGTGACCCTCGTTCTTCTTCAGAACCTGCTCGTAGACCTTGTTGTCCTGCCAGTCCTTGAGTCGCTTGGGCTCGGACTTGGAAAGACCGGCACGCATGGGAAAACCGGTCTTGGGCAGATTCATCGTCTGCTTGTACTCGTTTGCCACGGTACCCCTTTCATGTCATGGGCGCACACGCCCGTTGGGCACCAAAAAAGCGCCCGTCCCTACAAGCTGGGACGAAGCGCCACAAAACGAGCTGTACGCCCGCAAAAGCTCTTCGTTTAACCACCCAGCTTAGATGCCCTCGCCCGCGTATTCGCGCGCTCGCATCCGTTACTCGGCTGGCCTGTATCGACGACCATCTCGGCGATATCTACTAAGACGGCCTGCGCGGCACGTCCGTTGGGACCGCAGCTCCGGGGTGATATTCATCGGTCGCATGCACGGGTTCTCAGCGCTCCCCGCTCTCTGTGGCATGCGGACGGCCGACTACTCGTCCCCATCAACGCTTATGCGGAGTATGCTAGCACGTTCCGCGCCGGCGAAAAACCCTCAACACTGGTTTTATTCGTTCGAAATTTCTCGCGGCTGTGGACCTTCTCTTGGAGCAAAATACCTGAAAGCACTTTATCGAACGAAAGAAGGTTGCTATGCGCACGATTGGAATGAGCGACTACACCGTTGGCGAGGATTGCTTTGATGAGCTGCCCGCCGCACTGGCGGAGTACGGCGCGAAGAAGGTCGCGATCATCGGTGGCAAGCGGGCGCTGGCCGCAGCACTTCCCGGTATCGAAGCTGCGTTGGCGGGTACCGACGTCGAGATTCTGGAGACGCGCGTCTACGGCACCAACAGTACGCGCGCCAATATCGCCAAGGTCGTAAACTCCCCCGCCTGCCAGGAAGCCGACGTGCTCATTGCTTGCGGCGGCGGCAAGGCGCTCGACACCGTGAAGACCGCAGCCATCGAGCTCAAGAAGATCGTCTTTACGGTGCCGACGATTTGCTCCAACTGCTCCGCTGCGACCGCCATTGCCGTCGTGTACAACGACGACGGCTCGCTCGAGGGCTATTCGTACCCCAACCGACCGGCGCACATCTTCATCAACCCCAAGATCATCGCCGAGGCTCCGGCAGAGTACTTCTGGGCTGGTGTGGGCGATGCCCTCTCTAAGCAGCCCGAGGTCGAGTACGCCACGAGCGCCGGAAACCTGGAGCACACCGCCGGTCTTGGCCTGGCGCTCGCCCGCACCTGTTCCGAGCCACTGTTTACCTATGGCGTCCAGGGTCTTGAGGACGTGCGTCAGAACCTGTCGAGCGAGGCCGTCAAGCAGATCGCGCTCGACATCGTGGTTAACACGGGCTACGTTTCCAACCTGACCAACCAGAACGATTACTACTACAACTCGAGCGTGGCGCACGCGTTCTACAACGCTACTTGCAGCATTCCGCGCGAGGGCACCTACCTGCACGGCGAGGTCGTGAGCCTGGGCGTGCTGGTACTGTTTGCCTATACGGGAGACACCGAGAACCTTGAACGCTACGCCGCCTTTAACAAGCAGATGGGGCTACCCGTGACGCTTGAGCAAGTCGGGCTTTCCGAATCCGATATCCCGGCCCTGTGCGAATACGCACACGCCACCAACGAGTGGAAACAGGGTAACCCGGAGCCCTTCACCGACGAGAAATTTGCCGCCGCTATCAAGGCCGCCGACGCCTACGGCCACACCCTCTAGCTCTAGCCCAAAACCACCACAAAGGGGACAGTGAACTGCGCCCCGAAACTTGGACTGAATAAATAGCGACTACGCCGCAAGGGCCTGGTTCCGGAACTCCTCCGGCGTCAGGCCCTTCAATCTTACCTGCCTGCGCCGCGCGTTCCAATGGGCTATGTACTCTTCCAGGTCGCGCTTGAAGTCCCCGAAGCTGCCCCACTCCCTGCCGCGGTAGAACTCGTCCTTCACGTGGCCGAAGAGCTGCTCGGTGGCGGCGTTGTCGATGCAGTTCCCCTTGCGCGACATGCTCTGGGTGATGCCCGCCCCCTCCAGCCTGGAGGTGTAGGACTCGTGCTGGTACTGCCAGCCCATGTCCGAGTGCATGGTCGGCGCCGCCCCGTCGGGCAGGGCCTCGAGGAGCCGGTCGAGCATCCTGTGCTGCTGGGCGAGGTCCGGTGAGGTCGATATGTCGCTCGCCACGATCTCCTTCGTGCAGAAGTCGAGCACCGGGGCCCAGTAGGCCTTGGCGCCGGCCACCTTGAACTCGGTGACGTCGGTGCCGAGCTTCTGCCACGGCCCCTCGGCGCCGAAGTCCCTCGCGATGACGTTCTCGAACGTGCTCCCCACGAGCCCCCTGTAGGAGCTGTACCGGCGGCGGGAGCCCCGGCGGCGTATCCCGCACCGGATGCCCATCTCGCGCATCATCTTGAGCACGGTCTTGTCGGCCACGACCGCGCCCAGCTCGGCGCGCAGGCACATGGCTATCTGCCGGTGCCCGCAGCCGTTGGCGGTGCGCGAGAATATCTCGGCCGCGGCGTCGCGCAGCTCGGGCCTGGTCGGCCTCCGCGGGTGCGCCAGCGCGTAGTAGTAGGTCGACCTCCTGAGCCCCGAGCACTCCAGCAGGTGGCGCAGGGAGTGCCCCTCCGCGCGCAGCGCCCTCACCGCCTCGGCCGCCGCCCTGGTCAGAGCCCGTCCCGCTCGACCAGGGCGCGCATTTTTTTAGGTAGGCGACCTCGGCCTCGAGCCTGCGGCAGCGCTCCTCGAGCTCCTGCTCGCGGGTGCGGGCCCGGGGTTTCGACCTCGACCCCCTCGGCCTGCCCTTCGGGCGGGGCCACAGCGCCTCGGCGCCGCCCTCGCGGTAGAGCCTGCACCAGCGCTCCAGCGGGGACTTCGACCTGATCCCGAACTCGGCCATGGCGTCGGCCTTCGCCATCCCGCCGTCGACCACGGCCGACGCCGCGGCGACCCTCTGCTCGAATGTGTAACTGGATTGTTTCCCGCCCATGGACAGCAGCGCCTCGCTTCCGAACGCCCGGTATACCCACTGCCATTCTCTCACGGTCTCGCGGGGGACGGACAGGGCCTCGGCCGCCGGCTTGCAGCCGACGCCGGCGTCGAAGAGCTCGACGGCCCGCCTCCTGGACTCCAGGTCGTGCTTCACCCTGAGGTCTATACTCATGGAAAACCTCCCATTTCCCGATGTCCAAGAAATGGGAGGCAGTTCACAGGCACCTTTGTGGTGGTTTTTTATTGCTCCAACATGCTGGGGTCGAACTCGCTTGCCGGGATCACACGGTAGCCGTGGCGCAGGAGCAGGTCGACGAAAACACCGTTGCCCACGGTGAGCGTACCGCTGAACGTTCCGTCGTAGATGCGGCCTGCGCCACACGAGGGACTACGGTCCTGCAGGATGCACGCGGCGATCTCTTCCGGACCGCCCGCTTGCTCGCACATATCGAGCGCACGTTGAGCGCCTAGGCGAAACTCACGATCGACCGAGATACCCTCGCAGGTACGGACCTCGCCGTCCACGATCTCGGACGGCTTGCGCGGTGTGGGCAGGCCGCCAAAGACCTCAGGGCATACCAACAGGACCTCGGTCCCCGTGCGCTCGCAAGCCTCGACCAGTTCGCGATGGTAGTTGTCGAGCCCGTTATACTTGCAGCTCTCGCCCATCAAGCAGGCGCTCACCACGATCTTCATACATATCCCTCCCACGTAAAACGCCCCATTTGAGATAGAAGCTCAAATGGGGCGTTCGGCGCTGTGCAGCCAGCCTTACTGCTGCTTTGGCATCAGCGGATTCTCGCGCGTGAGGAGATTCATAAACTCCTCGCCCGTGATCGTCTCCTTCTTGTACAGATAACGAGCCAGCTCGTGGAGCTTGAACTTGTTCTCCTTCAGGATCTGCAGAGCGCGGTCGTGCGCATCCTCGATCAGCTTGGCGACAATCGCGTCCACGCGCTCGGCCGTACCGGGAGCGCAGGTAAGCGACGTGTCCTGGTTGAGGTACGCATTCTGCACGGTACCGAGCGCCATCATGCCAAACTCGTCGGACATACCAAAGCGCGTCACCATGTTGCGGGCGAGCTTGGTGGCCTGTTCGATATCGTTGGCGGCACCGGTCGTCATCTCGCCAAAGATGAGTTCCTCGGCCGCACGGCCGCCGCAGTAGACGGCAAGCTTGTCCAAGACCTCCTGGCGTGTCGTCAGGAAGCGCTCGTCCTCCTCGACCTGCATGGTATAGCCAAGAGCACCGCTCGTGCGCGGCACGATGGTGATCTTGGTAACCGGCGCGGAACCCTTTTGGCGGGCAGCGACGATGGCATGGCCGATCTCGTGGTAGGAAACGACCTGCTTCTCGTGGTCGGACAGCACCGTGGACTTACGCTGCTGACCCGCGATGACGACCTCCACCGACTCCTCAAAATCGTCCTGCGTGGCGCGCTTGCGGCCCTCGCGGACAGCACGCAGGGCGCCCTCGTTGATAATGTTAGCCAGGTCGGCGCCCGAGGCACCAGGCGTGGCACGGGCAATCGCGGTCAGGTCGATCGGCGGCTGCGTCTTCACGCTCTTTGCATGCAGCTCAAGGATGTTCTTGCGACCGGTCAGGTCGGGCAGCTCAACGGGGATACGGCGGTCAAAACGACCGGGGCGCAGCAGGGCCGGGTCGAGGCTGTCGGGGCGGTTGGTAGCAGCGAGAACGACAATACCCTTGTGGTTATCGAAGCCGTCCATCTCGGTCAGAAGCTGGTTGAGCGTCTGCTCGCGCTCATCGTTGCCACTAAAGCCACCGCCATCGCGCTTCTTGCCGATGGTATCGATCTCATCGATAAACACGATGCACGGGGCCTTTTCCTTGGCCTGCTTAAACAGGTCGCGCACCTTGGCGGCGCCGCGGCCGACAAACATCTCAACAAACTCAGAACCAGAAATACTAAAGAACGGCACGCCCGCCTCGCCGGCCACAGCCTTGGCGAGCAGGGTTTTACCGGTACCCGGAGGGCCAACAAGGAGAGCGCCGCGCGGCAGCTTGGCGCCGATCTCCTCGTAGCGCTGCGGCTTCTCCAGAAAGTCGACGACCTCCTTGAGGGATTCCTTGGCCTCTTCCTGGCCGGCGACATCCTTAAAGGTCACGCCCACGTCCTTGGAGGCGATCACGCGCGCGCCAGACTTACCCAGTCCACCGCCGCCAAAACCGCCGCCGCCAAAGTTCATCGACGGACCGTCATCGCCCATGGCCTTCTTCATGCGGCGGTTGAGCCACCAGCCGATCAGGAAGAAAATCGCCATGGGAAGAATGAGCGTAAGCAGGTAGTAGGTCATCAGGCCCGAGTTCTTATCGGGAACGACCGACTCAAGCGAGGCGCCAGATTCAAGCACGCGATCGGTAAAGCCCGCGTCATTCGGCACACCGGTCGTCTTGTAGGCGATGTTCTCGTCCTCGCCCTTCTTGGTGTAATAAATCGTGTAATCGTCCGTGTTGTACTCGACCTTGTCGACACTCTTCTTATCGAGCGCTTTGACAAACGTCGAGTAATCGGTCTTCGTAATCTGCTGCGTGTGACCGATGTTGGGGAACAGAACGGTCGAGAGCACGAGGTAGACGACGAAGGCGATGAGCACGTAGAGGATCATATTCCGTCTACGTTTGTTGTCATCCATCTCCATCTGCTTGAACTCCATCTACTGGGGTTGATAATGTTTTCTAGAATACCCAACCCGGACGGCGATAAACCGACGCCGGGCACGAAAGGACAGAGATGGCATCACTGGAAGTCGGCAAGGTTCAAATCTATACGGGCGACGGCAAGGGCAAGACGACGGCTGCGCTGGGCCTCGCGCTGCGCGCCACGGGCTATGGACTTAACGTGCTCATGCTTCAGTTTGCCAAGAAGCTGCACTGTGCCGAACATGACGCAGCACCTCGATTGGGGCTACGCATCGTACAAGCCGACCGCGACACGCCCGAAGCCTGTGCCGCACAGATCATGGAGCTGGCGCGCGAGCAGATTGGCCAGGTCGACGTACTGATCTTGGATGAGCTGGGAGAAGCCATGCGACGGGGCTTTGTGACGCGCGAAGATGTCGAAGCGTTGATCGCGATGAAACCAACCACCACGGAGCTCGTGCTCACCGGCCGCGGTTTGCTGCCCCTCGCCGACCTTGCCGACCTAGTAACCGAAATGCGCCCCGTCAAACACTACTTCGACGAAGGCCTCCTAGCCCGCCAAGGCATCGAATACTAGCCATTGCGGACGTCCAATGGCTAGGCAGTGGCGCGACCTAGCCAGTTGCCGCTGTGGTGGTAGATGGTGAACATTATGGCGGTGATGAGCCAGGTTACGGGGTAGACCAGCAGCAGGTGCTCAAGCGACGGATCGAACGGCATAATCGCAAACACCCAGATCACCCTGAGCACGACGGTGCCAAAAATCGTGAGCAGCATGGGCTGCAAGCTCACGCCGGCGCCGCGGATGGAACCCGAGGCGTTCTCGATAATCGAGAAAATCGCATAGAACGGCGCAATGAAATGGAGGATGGTCGTGGTGTACGCCGAAATCGAAGCATCGTCGACAAACAGACGAGACAGCGGACCCGAGAATACCAGCAGCACGGCAGACAGGCCACCAATGAGCATAAACGACAGCACGAGCGACGTGTGGTATCCCTTTCGCATGCGATCGTAATTGCGCGCACCAAAGTTCTGCGCCGAGAACGTGGTGATCGACACGCCAAGCGCCTCGGTAACCATCCAGACAATGCCATCCAGGCGGCCCGAAAGACCCCAAGCCGTGGTGACATCGGCACCAAACGAGTTGACCGACACCTGAATCAAAACGTTGGAAATCGAATACGCAGCAGACTGAAAGCCAAGCGGCAGACCACACGAGATCATGCTCTTACAAATACCAGAATCAATGCCGAGTTTGGACAGTGAAAGCCGCCACGCACCCGGTGCGTGCATCATACGAATCACGATCATCGTGGCGTTGGAGCAAATGGTCAGCGCCACCGCGATGCCACAGCCCAGCGCTTCCATGTGAAGCACGGCAACGAAGATGACATCCAGCACCGCATTAACAAGGCAGCCGGAAGCGATGATCACAGCAGGCCCGCGCGTGTCGCCCACGGCGCGCAGCAATGCCGTTCCCATATTGAGCAGCAGCGCCGCAACCATGGCGGCAAAATAGCAACGGGCATAGGCCACGCCCTCGGCCAATAATTCATGCGGCGTGTTCATAAGCACCAGCATGGGCTCAACGAACACTATGCCAAGAATCGAGAAAACGATACCGCCCACCAGCGCGAGCGTCATGGCCGTATGGACCGATCGGCTCAGGCGCCCGTCATCGTGCTGACCAAAAAACTGGCCCGTAATGACCGCGCAGCCGGCGCCGACGCCAACGCAAAAGCCAATGCAGAGCTCGGTGAGCACCATTGTGGCCTGGATGCCGCCCAACGCGAGCTTGCCGCCAAACTGACCGACGATATAGGTACCGATAAGCGTGTAGGCCTGCTGAAAAAACGAACTAAAAAAGATGGGAACGCACAGAGAAAGCAGCTGCTGCCAAATAACACCCTGCGTTACATCGATAGCCGTAGATTTCTTAGCCACACGCCCTCCCCACTAGCGTACGTCATACAACAAAACGGCAATTTAAGACCAAAGCCAATACCAGCTTAGCACCGACCGATATCGGCCGAAACGCCCCAAACCAGAGCCCGGTGCGAAATATCTGCCTAGTGATACAGCCCCGGCTGGTAGTGGTACTCGTTGCTCACATGCGGGCACAGCTGCCAAAAGGCGACAGCACTTGCCGCGGCCACGTTAAGCGAATCGACCCCGTGCGCCATCGGAATGCGCACGGCTCGGTCGCAGCCAGCAATGGTCTTGGCGCCTAAGCCAGCACCCTCGGTGCCCATAAAGATTGCCAGGCGGTCAATCTCCTGCAGCGCGGGATCGTCCAACGACACCGAATCATCCGTCAACGCCATCGCGGCACACGAAAAGCCGGCATCGTGCAGCGCCGCCAGCCCATCATGCGGCCATACGCGAGCCTCGCTGCCAATGCGTGTCCAGGGCACCTGGAACACCGTGCCCATGCTCACGCGGGCCGAGCGACGGTACAGCGGATCGCAGCACGTAGGGCTCACCAAAATGCCATCGACGTTCAGCGCAGCCGCCGAGCGGAAAATCGCGCCGACGTTGGTGTGGTCGACAATACCCTCGAGCACGCACACGCGCACCGGGCGCTCTCCCGCCGCCTCGACGACGCCGCCCAAGAACTCATCAACCGGAATCTGACGCGGGCGACGGAACGCCGCGAGCGCACCGCGCGTCACGTTAAAGCCCGTCAGCTGCTCCATAAGCTCCATCGAGGCCACGAACACGGGAACCGGGCCCGCACCTTCGCGTACCGCCAGGCGCTCAAACAGCGGCATCATCTGGTCGAGCCAGCGTTCGCCCAAAAGAAAGCTCACCGGCTCGTATCCGGCGCGCACTGCACGCTCGATGACCTTGGCACTCTCGGCGATAAAAATGCCCTTCTGCGGCTCCAGCACGCAGCGAAGCTCACGCTCGGTCAGTCGCACGTAGGCATCGAGCCGCTCGTCCTCGAGCGAATCGATTCGCAGCACCTCAACGGCATCAGTCATAGCAGCCAGCCCGCACCCTTCTTTACAGCACCTATACAAATATCGGGGCAACGCCATGCGCTGCCCCGCCACTCATTTCAACCCGATAATACCGAAGGGATAATCGGGTTTACGCCTCAACGCGACGATACGTCACGAACTCATAATCGAGACCCTCGTCACCCTCGCCCGCGGCAATCGTGGCAACACCGCCACGCCTCGCAATCTCCCACGCGGGATCGGCATCCAGATCGGGAAAGTACGTATCCACGTCATGCACGCAATGGTTATGCGTAACCTCGGCCTCGACGCAATACGGCAAGAACTGTCGATACACCTCGCCGCCGCCAATCACCCACGCAATGGGCTCATCGGCCACGGCGGCCAAGGCCTCGTCGACGCTATGCACCACGTCGACACCCTCGGCAGCAAAGCTCTCGTCGCGGGTGAGCACGATATTGCGGCGATTCTTGAGCGGTCGTCCGCCGGGAAAACTCAGAAGTGTCTTGCGTCCCATAATGACCGGGCAACCTTTGGTGCACGCTACAAAATGGCGCATATCGGAGCGATTGGACACGACCATGTCACCCTCGCAGCCAATGCCCCAGTCATCGCACACAGCGACAATGGCAGAAAGCTTACACGTCATGCGCGTCACCTACACCGCAATGGGGATGTTCTTGACCTGCGGGCCGTGCTCATAGCCCTCAACAATCAGATCATCGGTCGTAAACGCGTAGAAATCATGCACATCGGGGTTGAGCGTTACCTTGGGAGCCGCAAACTGCGGGCGCTCGATAAGCTCGCGGACGATATCGACATGACGGTCGTAAATATGGGCATCGGCGATCACGTGCAGCAACTCGCCGGGAATCATATCGACCGACTGCGCAACCATCATCAGCAGAATGGCATACTGGCACACATTCCAGTTGTTCGCGGCCAAAATGTCCTGGCTACGCTGGTTGAGAATCATGTTGAGCGTCGGTTTGTCATCCTGCGGGCGCTGCGTCACGTTATACGTCACGCTGTAGGCGCACGGATACAGGTGCATCTCGGACAGATCGCTAAACACATAGGTGTTCGTCATAATGCGGCGGCTGTACGGCGTGTTCTTAAGGTCGTACAGCACGCGGTCCATCTGGTCAAAGTCACCCTCGGCATAATGGCTCTTCTGGCCAATCTGATACCCGTAGGCCTTGCCGATGGAACCGGTCTCGTCGGCCCACTCATCCCAGATATGGCTGTTGAGGTCATGCACGTTATTGGACTTCTTCTGATAGATCCATAGGATCTCGTCCATGGCAGATTTGAGGGCCGTACGACGCAGGGTAAGAGCCGGAAACTCCTCACGCAGGTCGTAGCGGGCCGTGACACCAAAGTTTTTAATGGTATAGGCAGGGGTGCCATCCTCCCACACCGGGCGGACCTTTTGGCCCTCGGTGGTGGTGCCATGGTCCAGAATATCGCGGCACATGGTTACAAACTGTTGATCAGCTTTGCTCATTGACCCTCCTGTCAGTCGCCTACAAGCGAGATTCATTGTAGCCCAGGCGCACGCAGCCCCACAGCCCAAACATAAGCCCTCATTTTCTGACATATGCCAGAAATTCCTTGCGCAAATCTGCGCGTTCGCTATTCTATTGTTGACATATGTCAGATAAGGAGTGCACATGGCAGGAAGACGCGAGAAAATACGCCGCGTCGGGATTATCCCCGAATACCGCGGCTTTATCCCTGACGGCCTGGCGAGCGGCGATGCCATCGACATGACGGTCGACGAACTCGAAGTCCTGCGCCTGTGCGACCTGGAAGGCCTTAACCAAGAGGCAGTCGCACAGCAGATGGGCATTGCCCGCGCCACGGTGGCGGCAATCTGCAGCCGCGCGCATCGCAAGGTGGCAAACGCGCTGGTCAACGGACGAGCGCTCATCATCGAGGGCGGCAATATCGCGTACTCCCCCATCACCACAGTGACGGCCGTATGGCCAGCAAAGGAGGTCGACACCATGAGGGTGGCAACCACGTACGACAACGGCAACATCTTTATGCACTTTGGCCGCAGCGAGCAGTTCAAGATCTACGACATTCAGGACGGCAAGGTGCTCAACGAGCAGGTCGTGGGCACCGGCGGCACCGGCCACGGTGCCCTGGCGGGCCTGCTCGCCAACGGCGGTGTGGACACGCTCATCTGCGGCGGCATTGGCGGTGGCGCTATCAACGCGCTCGCCCAGGCCGGCATCACAGTCTATGCGGGCGCCCAGGGCAGCTGCGACGCTTGCGTCGAGGCCCTTATCGCCGGCACGCTCGCACAGAACGGCGAGGCCACGTGCGGCTGCCACGGCCATGACCACGACCACGAACACGGCGAGTCCTGCAGCTGCCACGACCATCACGAGCACGAGGGCCACGAGGGCTGCAGCTGCCACTAACGGCACGACACCGCGAGCTCGGGGCGCGACGCCGAACTCAACCCAACAATCAAAGCCAACAACAAAGGCCACCCGGTAGCTTCCGAGTGGCCTTTGCCATATCAAGCTGGAATTACAGCCCTATTTCTTATTGCGCATCTGCGCTTCCATCTGGCGCAGCAGCTCCATATCGGACTTGGGACCGCCCGTACCCAGGCCGCCCATGCCGCCCAGACCCATAGCGTCCAGGCCAGGGATATTGGGCATGCGCATCTTCTTGCCCTTCCTACCCTTTTTGCCCTTCTTGCCGCCGGCCTGTGCCTGATTGGCCATCGTGCGCATGCGGCCCATCATCTTATTCATCTCGCCCCACTGCTTCATAAGGCTGTTGACTTCGGTGGGGGTTACGCCGGCGCCCTTGGCGATACGCGCGCGGCGCTGACCGTTGATTATGGAGGGACGCAGGCGCTCCTCCTTGGTCATCGACATGATGATGGCCTCGTTCTTATCGAAGATACCCTCGTCCAGGTTGCCGCCCATCTGGTTGAGGGCGCGCTGGCCACCGGGGAGCATGCCCAGGATACCCTTCATGCCGCCCATCTTCTTGACGGCCTTCATCTGGTCGAGCATGTCGTTCATGGTAAAGCCCTCGCGCAGCATACGCTCGGCAGCCTCGAGCTGCTCGGCATCGGCTGCCTCCTGAGCCTTCTCGATAATGCCGACGACATCGCCCATGCCCAGAATGCGCTTGGCCATGCGATCGGGATAGAACGGCTCAAGCGAATCGGGCTTCTCGCCCATGCTCACAAACTTGATGGGCTTGCCGGTCACCTGACGCACCGAAAGCGCGCCACCGCCACGGGCATCGCCGTCGAGCTTGGAGATGATCACACCGTCAAAGTCGGTGCGATCGGCGAAGGTCGAGACGACGTTGACGATGTCCTGGCCGGTCATGGCGTCGACGACCATCAGCACC
Source organism: Collinsella sp. (assembly GCA_048416615.1). Lineage (GTDB taxonomy): Bacteria > Actinomycetota > Coriobacteriia > Coriobacteriales > Coriobacteriaceae > Collinsella. The sequence continues at coordinate 50,539 of DBFSET010000020.1, forward strand.
TGGTCGGGCTTGACGGCCTTCTTGATGTCGACGGCCTCCTGCATCATCTGCTCGTCGATCTGAAGGCGACCGGCGGTATCGACGATGACCACGTCGCGCAAATGGTCGACGGCCTCCTGGATGGCGCCCTTGGCAATGTCGACAGGGTGCGCGCCGTCACCGCGAAAGACCGGTACGCCGATCTCGCCACCGAGCGTGGCCAGCTGGTCGGCAGCAGCGGGACGGTAGACGTCGCACGCGGCGAGCAGCGGCGAGCGGCCCTGCTTCTTGAGCAGGTAGGCCAGCTTTACGGCAGCCGTGGTCTTACCGGAGCCCTGCAGGCCCACGAGCATGATGACATTGGGGATGCGGTTGCTAAAGACGAGCTTGCTCTCGGTGGAGCCGAGCATTTCGGTGAGCTCGTCGAGCACGATCTTGACGACGTTTTGCGCCGGCGACAGCGACTCCATGACCTCGGCGGTCATGCAGCGCTCCTTGGTCTTGGCGACAAACTCCTTAACGACCTTAAAGTTGACGTCGGCCTCGAGCAGCGCCATGCGGATGTCGCGCATGGCAGAAGTAATATCGGCCTCGGTCAGCTTACCCTTGCCGCGCAGGCGGTCAAATGTGTCGTTGAGGCGATCGCTCAGGGAATCAAACACTGGTTACTCCTTAGTTGGACTCGCCCACCAGGGCGCGGCAGAAATCTTTGGCGTTAAACTCCTGCAGGTCATCGACCTGCTCGCCCACGCCGATGCGTAGGATCGGGAGCTTGAGCTTCTCGGCCACGGCCATGGCGATACCGCCCTTAGCCGTGCCGTCGAGCTTAGTCATGATAATACCGTCCAGGCCCAGCGCCTCGTTAAACTCGAGCGCCTGGTTCAGACCGTTCTGACCAGTGGCGGCATCGATCACAAGCACGACCGAGACCGGCATGGGACCGGCGGCCATATTGGCGGCGCGCTTACGGGTCACATTGACCACCTTGGCGAGCTCGCGCATGAGCTCGGGACTCGTGTGCAGACGGCCGGCGGTATCGATGAGCACCAGGTCGCTGCCGCGCTTATCGGCCTCGTCGAGCACGTCATAGCACACGCTCGCAGGATCGGAGCCGCGGTCACGCTTGATAACCGGTACGCCGGCACGCTGACCCCACACATCGAGCTGCTCGATAGCGGCGGCGCGGAAGGTGTCGGCCGAACCGATCACCACGTTCTTGCCGCGGGCGGCCATGGCGCTCGCAATCTTGCCGACCGTGGTGGTCTTGCCGGCGCCGTTGATACCGACAAACAGCACGCAGCTCGGCGTATCGGAAAACGGGTCGCGCTCAACAGGCACAAAATGGCCCTCGAGCTGCTCGGCCAGGGCGCGACGAAGCTGCGGGGCGGTCTTGAGGTTCTTCTTGGCGGCGGCGTCACGCAGGTCATCGGAGACCTGAATGGCGACCTCGGCGCCCATGTCACCCATGACGAGGGTGTCCTC
>DBFSET010000021.1:0-109284 GCA_048416615.1 Collinsella sp.
GTCGGTCAGGCGGCAGTTGGTCATGTAGGTAAAGGGCACCTGGAAGCGACGCAGGACCTTGCCGGTGGCGAACAGGCCGCACTGACTATCGCGCAGACGGGTGCCGTCGGGCTCGGGGCGCTCGTCGCGCGGGCCCCACAGTAGCACGGGCAGGCCGAGCTCGCGGGCAAGGCGAGCGCAAACGTACTCGGTGCCAAAGTTGGCATGGCACAGCATGATGCCATCGACGCCCTCGGCGCGGAACTTATTGACGATAGGCTCGATATGGCTGTCGTCGAACAGCAGGCCCTCGTCATTGATGTCATCGATATCCACGATGTCGACGCCGATCTCGCGCAGGCGATCAGCCGTCAGACCGCGATACTTGATTGCGTCCGGCGCGCTAAAGATACTGCGGCGCGTGGGCACAAAGCCGAGCTTGATCTTGTCCATGTACGTCCTCCCCTAATCACATGTTCAGTAAACAGACGTGTGTTTCGTTTTGTTCCGTTTACTAAATGTTTTACTCTTCTGTTTAGAAGTTTAGCGCGAAATACCTGTAAGCGGTAGAGAAATCAGCCTAAACGGTATGTAAACAATCTGAACATACAAGGGCAACAAAAAGAGGGCCCCGAAGGACCCTCTCTTGGTAGCGTTATGTATGGTTGCCTTTGGCGGACTTTTCCGCTCTGAGGTCTGGCGCCGTTCCGCCTAGATTTCACGCACGCTCTGGCGCTCGACAAAATAGGTCGACACGGCCGTCTTGCAGGTATAGCTCTTGGGATTGCGGATGTTGCCCACCAGGCGGCGCACTGCGATCTCGCCCACCTCGTGCTTGGGAACATGCACCGTGGTGAGCGGCGGGTTGGAGAAGGCGCCCAGAGATAGGTCGTCAAAGCCGATGATCGAGACATCCTCGGGCACGCGAATGCCGTGCTCGTTCAGCGCGCGCATGGCGCCTACGGCGAGCACGTCGTTTTCGGCAAAGAAAGCCGTCGGCAGGTCGTCGCGCGAGGAATTGTCGAGCCACGCGCCCATGTCGCGATAGGCGCCCTCGAGCGTGGTGCCCAGCGTGACACGCCAAGCCGGATTGGCCTCGAGGCCTGCATCCTCAAGCGCTTGGCGATAGCCGCGCTCGCGGTCCTTAAAGTTTCGGATACGAAGGTCGCCCGCCAGATAGCCGATTTGCTTGTGGCCCTTCTCGATGAGGTAATCCACGGCACGCAGCACCGAATCGGTGTTGGCAATAACTACAGCATCAAAGTACTGACGATCGCTCCAGCCATCGAGCACGATCAGGTGGGCGGCAGCGTTGGCAAACAAGGCGTAATCTTCCTCACCCAGCTCGGTACCCATCAGCACGATAGCGGCGGACGGATCGGCAATCAGGCCCTCGACCTGCGGGCGCACGGCGTCCAGGTCGCTAAAGTCGAGCGAGACAAAGCTCGTGCTCATGCCGTGACGGCGCGCCTGGCGCTCCACGCCCTCGATGACCGCGGGATGGAAGGTGCTCTCGTCCAAGATGGCGCCCGTCTTGCGCGCAAGCACAAACTGGATGCTCTCGAGCTGCGTCGACTGCTGGTAGCCGAGCGACTGTGCGCACTCCAGGATGACCTTGGCGGTCTCCTCGCTCACGCTGCGCTTGCGGTTGAGCGCGTTGGACACGGTCGCAGGCGAAAAACCGGTGATGCGGCTGATCTCGCGAACACTTGCTTTGGCCATTGTTCCCCCTAGCAACGGTCACGGTCGAGCATCGTGGCCTGACCGCCCCGTGACTCGACAACTAAACGACCGCAAATTCAATCTAAACAGAGTAGTAAATGTTTATTAGCTAGTTTAGCCTGTTGTCAAGCGAAGTGGCACGACTATTCCCCCAACGGGCGCATTTACTCGGTAGCTAAAAAGCCCCGTCCCAAATTGACTGCATGGGGCGGGGCGTGGAAATCTATTAGCCCAGGACGCGGGCCATACGCGCCTTGAACTCGGACAGGAAGCGCGGGGCATCCACGGTCAGCGCCACGAGTGCGCCCTTGTCGGGGTCGGTCACACGGCGCTCATCGCAGATGGTGCGGCCGCGATACTCGCCCAGCAGATCAACACGCAGATTGCAGCCGAGCGCGCCCACGAGCGTGGGGTCGATCGCCACGGCAACGGCTAGCGGATCGTGCAGTGCACAGCCACCCAGGTAGGGTGCGTTCATCTCGTACGAACCAATGTAGTGCTCGACCATGCTCGCAAACGCACAGCCCGCCATGGTGCCCGAGCCCGTCCAGCCGGCAATGTCGCGGCGCGTGAGCACCACGCGATGCGTCACATCCAGGCCCACCATAGTGAGCTTGCGGCCCGAACGCAGCACGGCATCGGCCGCCTCAGGATCGCTTGCTATGTTGGCCTCGGCGCCCGCGCTCACGTTTCCGGGCACGGTCAGGGCGCCGCCCATCACGACCACGCGACCGATAGACATCATCGCCGCCGCATCGCGCTCCAAGGCAAGTGCCAGGTTGGAGAGCGGGCCGGTCGCTACGTAGACCAGATCGGGGCCATAGGTGCGCGCGGCATCGATCAGATAATCGACCGCCGCGTTACCGTCGGCCGACGTCGCCCCCACCGGCTCGTACGGCGACGCGGGCACGCTCGCCCCGCCAATACCGTTCTTGCCGTGGATGAGCGTGGTGGACGCCGGCGGTGTATAGGGCTCAGTCGCCTTAATGGGACGATCGGCGCCTAGGTACACCGGAACCTCGGGGCGACCCAGCAGATCGAGCACCGCCAGGCAGTTGTGCGCCGATTGCTCGACGCGCACGTTGCCAAAGCACGTGGTGATGCCCACCAGCTCCACCTCGGGGCTCGCGATGGCATAGGCAAGCGCCATCGCATCGTCCACACCCATATCCAGATCAAGGATCAGCTTCTTGGTTGCCATTGTTCTACTCCGCTTCTCCGTCTTGTACTAAATCGTCTAAATCAAACACGCGCTCAACTTCGGCACGCGTGGGAATCGACTGCTGAGCGCCCAGACGCGACACCGTCACTGCCGAGGCGCGAGCACCCGCGGCCATGCACTCAAAGAGCGGCAAGCCCTCTAGACGAGCCGCCGCCAACGCGCCGATAAACGTATCGCCGGCGGCCGTGGTATCGACTACCGTGCTCGAAAGTGCCGGCATGCGCAGCAGCTCACCGCCATCGCCGAGCGTAACCGACCCGGCGCCGCCCAGCGTGATGACCGCAGCTCCGGCACCCTTGGCGAGCAGGGCATTGAGCGCCGCGACGCAGCTCGCATCATCCGCGGGCAAGATGCCCGTCAGCACCTGGCATTCGGTCTCGTTGGGACAGACCAGGTCGACCGCAGGCCAGGCCTCCGCAGGCAACTCGCAGGCAGGCGCTGGATTAAAGACCGTATAGAATCCCAGCTCGTGAGCGCAAACAAGTGCCTCGGCCGTCGCTGCAAGGTCACATTCGCCCTGGGCGATAAAGACGCTTCCGGCAGCCGGGGCAATATCGCTGGCGTCGCCGTCGAGCTCATCGGCCACCAGACAACGCAGGGCGCAGGCCACATCCTCGCCCGCAAGCGCGTGGTTGGCGCCCGGCGACAGCACGATGCGGTTGTCGCTCTCGCAGCGAATGATAGTCGCGGTACCGGTCTCCACGTCATCGCGACGCGCCACAAACTCAACGCCCACGCCGGCATCCTGAAGCCCCGCCACGAGCGCATCGCCAAACGCATCGCACCCGACCGCGCCAATCATGCACGTGCGCGCGCCCATGCGCGCAGCTGCCACGACCTGGTTGGCACCCTTACCACCGGCGTTGGTGATAAAACCGCTGCCGCCGACGGTCTCGCCCGCGCGCGGCATGCGCTCGCACGCCACCGAAAGGTCCATGTTCATGCTGCCGAACACCGCAACAATGCCGTTGTCTGCCATGGAAACCTCCTCGTCTGCGGGCCTTGCACCCACCGTCGACCGTCGATTGCGCGCCTTCGCACCTCTATAACTTTAGTTCACTTTGATGTGAACGCGCCCTTGAGGTTGCGCCAGCAGCAAGCATTCACAGGAGCAGGCAGCTACAATGAATATGTGCTGATTATTCTCGTCATTGGATGATGTTTTATGGAACAATTCCCACAATCGAGCCCGCGCGGCCCGCGCCGCGCGCCCGATAACCAGGCGCCGCACGAACGCCCGCGCGCCGACCGTCGCACCGGCGAGTCGCGCCACGCCGCAGGCTCCCATCGCGCGCCCGCCAATAAGGGCACCCACACCAACAGCGCTGCAAAAGAACGGGCGACCGCTCGCCCCAAGTCCCGCTACATTCCCGCGCTCGACGGTCTGCGTACGCTCGCCGTCGTCGCGGTGGTGCTCTATCACCTCAACCTCACGTGGGCTCAGGGCGGCCTGCTCGGCGTCACGATCTTCTTTGTGCTTTCGGGCTATCTGATCACGCGCTTGCTGCTCAACGAAGTCGCTAAGACCGGTCGCATCGACCTTAAGAGCTTCTGGATTCGCCGCATCCGTCGCCTGGTCCCCGCCGTGGTAACGGTAGTGTTCGTGACCTGCGCGCTGTGCACCATCTTTAACCACGTGATGCTCACCAAGATGCGCCCCGACATCCTGCCGTCGCTGCTGTTCTTCAACAACTGGTGGCAGATTGCCCAAAACGTCTCGTACTTCAATGCTCTGGGCGACCCCTCACCGCTCACGCACTTCTGGTCGCTAGCCATCGAGGAACAGTTCTACCTGATTTGGCCGCCACTGCTGTTTGCCATGGTATCCATGCATGTGAGCAAGCCCAACACGCGCCGCGTGGTTCTGGGCCTTGCCGCGGTATCTGCCCTCGCCATGATGGTGCTTTACAACCCTGCCGCCGACCCCAGCCGCGTGTACTACGGCACCGACACCCGCGTGTTCTCGCTGCTACTGGGTGCCTGGATGGCCTTTATCCCCGATCGCGACCTGGCGCCGGTGCGTCTCGCTCATCGTTTGGGGCTCAATCGCCTGGCTGGCGCCGCCAAGCACGGCAAGAACGCCGTGGGCAAACCTGGCGAGAAGGCCGACGAATCAGCCGAGACTGCCCCGGCACAGCCGAGCGCCCTCGTGCGCTTTTGGTCCTCGCCCGCATCCATCGATGTGTTGGGCGTCGTGGGCCTGGTTGGCCTTGCCGCCATGGTCGCGCTCACCAACGGCTACACCGCGTTCCAGTATCGCGGCGGCACGCTGTTATGCTCCATCCTCACGCTCATGGTCATCGCGGCCTGTGTGCAGCCCCAGGGAATGGTTGCCCGCGCGCTGTCCGCCGAGCCGCTCGTGTGGGTTGGCAAGCGCTCGTACAGCATCTACCTGTGGCACTATCCGCTGCTGCTGCTCATGAACCCGGTCGCCAACATCAACGATACGCCCTGGTGGCAGTACATTTTGCAGGTGCTGCTGGTGGTCGCCGTAGCCGAGTGCTCCTATCGCTTTATCGAAACGCCGTTTAGGAAGGGCGCCTTCGGCCGCACCGTCGCCGAATTCCGCGATGGCACCACCACGCCCGCCAACTGGGTGCGCGCGCACGTCCCTGTCTGCGCAGCCTGCGCCGTCGTGTTAGTCGTTGCGCTGGGCGGCCTGATCTTTGTGCCCGAGACGTCTGCGCTGAGCGGCGAGGGCGCCGAAGTTCTGAACAAGGAAGCCAAAAACACCGCGCCCACCGACCAGCAGGCGGCCGACGACACCGACAGGGACAACGACGGCTTCCCCGATGGCTCCTACGACCTGTTGATGATCGGTGACTCCGTGTCGCTGCGCGCCGTTGATTCCTTTGACGGCGTGTTCCCGCACAGCCATATCGATGCCGAAAAGGGCCGCCAGTTTGATGCGGGCCGCGCGACATTTGAGGGCTATATCCAGCAGAACCTTGCCGGCAAGATCGTGGTCTTTGCCCTGGGCACCAACGGTTTGGTAACGGACGCCCAGGTCGACGCAATCATGGCCGACGCCGGCGAGCAGCGTATTGTCGTGTTTGTAAACACGCGTAGCCCGCAGCCGTGGGTCGGGTCCACGAACCAGGCCATCGCCAACGCCGCAACGCGCTACAAGAATGTACGCGTTATCGACTGGTACGGGTACAGCGCCAACCGCAACGACCTGTTTGACGGCGACGGCACGCACCTGTCGGCCACCGGCGTGGCCGAGTACCTCAATCTCATCCACGATGCGGTCAAGAAGGACCTGCCCGTGCACCCCGAGGACCACGTCAACGATCCGCAGCCGGCAGCCGTCAAGTCCGCCGCCGATGCGCTCGTCAGTGCCCTCGCCTACAAGCCACACAAGCTGGGCACCGACAAGTAACGCACAGCCAAATCTGCTTACACCCGCAGGGGGCGTCGGCCGTGGCCGACGCCCCCTGCGGCAGTTAGGGATGCTCCCTTTGTACCAGCACCTGGAAGCACTCCTGGCGCAACCAATGAAGACCTCTACGGATGAATTCCAAGCCGCTCCGGGCATCGTTTCCGCGCCTCGCGCCTGCTCCAAACAATCAAAACAAGCCCTTTTCGCCGCAACCCCAAAGGTCTGTGGGCAAAAAAGGCCAAATATGAGTACTGTTACCATTTTAGTAGCAGGTAAAATCACCCAAAATGACATCCGGGCGACCCCTACAGCCCCCTAAAGCAGCCAACCTGACTGCTTTAGGGCGTATTGGGGGCCAATTTTAATGGACATACTATAGGTTATGTTCATTATCTTCTTGGATGTAAATGCTATTCACTTAGCAACAGTACTCATATTTGGCATTTTTTGCCCACTGCCATATAACTAGCACCCTATAGCAGACAAAAAACAGGCCGCAACCCATCGCTGCAGCCTGTTCGGAGGCAAAAGTGGGCGCTAAGCGCTGTAGCCCATTGCCTGTAGGACAAACATGACGACCGTCAACACCGTAATCACGCCGATAGTCGCCCACGTGAGCACGTTCCATACGCGGCCGTTGCGGTTGGCGCCCATAATGTGGCGATCCGCCGCGATAACCACCTGGAATACCAAGACTACGGGCAGCAGCACGCCGTTGATGACCTGCGAGGTCATCATAATCTGGAACAAATCGACGCCAGGCATGAGCACCAACACGGCAGAAATGCCGATGATGGCCGTAATGATGCCGCGGTAAACCGGGGCCTCGTCCCAGCTGCGATCGGCGCCGCGCTCCCAACCAAAAGCCTCGCAGATAGCACTCGACGTAACACCCGGCAGCACGCAGGCAGCCAAAAAGCTCGCTGCGACCAGGCCCGAGGCAAACAGCACCGTGGACCACTGACCCGCGATGGGCTCCAGCGCGCGGGCGGCATCGGCGGCATCGCTAATCTGAATACCCGCCGGGAACAGCACCGTACCGGTCGTGATGATAATGAAGCCCGCAATGATATCAGCAGCAATCGAGCCGCTCACGGTATCAATACGCTGCAGCACGATGTCGTCCTCGCCCGCATTCTTATCGACCACGTTGTTCTGAGCCAAGAAGATCATCCACGGCGCGATGGTGGTACCGATCGTTGCGACCACGAGCGACACGTAGCTGGGATCGTTCTGAATATTGGGGACGACCAAGTCGACCGCGACCTCACCCCAGTTGGGACCGGCCATAAACGCGGCGACGATGTAGGTCACGAACACGCAGCTTACCAGCAGCAAAATCTTCTCGATGCGCTGGAAACTGCCCGACATGGTAAGCATCCACACCAGCAGCGCCACGAGCGGCACCGAGATGCTCGCCGGAACGCCAAACAGGGCAAGGCCACTCGCGATACCCGCGAACTCCGAGATGGTCACCGCCGTGTTGGCGATCAACAGCGCCGCCATGGCCAGCACGCTCTTGCGAACGCCAAAGCGCTCGCGAATGAGCGACGCCAGGCCCTTACCCGTGACACATCCGCAGCGCGCCGCGGTCTCCTGCGTCACGATAAGCAGCACGGTCATGACGGGAAGCATCCAGAGCATCTTATAGCCATAGCTGGCGCCCGCGCTGGAATACGTGGCGATGCCGCCGGCGTCATTGCCCGAAAGCGCTGCCAGAAGACCGGGGCCCATGGCGCCAAAGATGGCCGCGATGGTCAGCTTTTGCTTGGTGCTCGGCTTTTGCTTCGTATTTTGCACGCGACCACCTACCCCATGACCGACATGGTGAGCAGCACCGCGGCGATGCAGTACGCCACACACGAGATCATGACGGCGATGACGTTCATGGCGGTGCCCGACGTGTTGAGGTCGTGCTCATCGCGCCAGAACAGCACCATCAGGTAAATCACGGCGCTCATGTTGCCAATCAGACAAATGATGGCCGCGATGTTAAAGCAGCCGGTAAAGAGCTGCTCCTCAAGCATAGGGGCATCGAGGAACGCGGCGGTGCGCACCAGCTGCGCGCACAGGTAGGTCACAAGCGAAAGGATCAGGCCCATACCCGTGCTCTGGAAGAAGAATCCCAAGTACGGTTTGGGCTCGTCGTCGTGACCGTCGTACTCGAGGAAGTAGTTCTTGACGAACGACACCATGCGCGAGGCAGCCAGCAGCACGAGCGGCATGGCGCACATGGGGAACACCACCAGATGCGCGGAGCCCAGCGCCGTCCCCAGCACCGTCGCCATAATGCACGAGGCGATGCCCCACACGACGACCCAGTACTGACGATGCACGAACCAGCTGAGCACGTTTGTCGAGTCGTCCGACGCGCTATCGCCCGAGCCGACACCGGCGATCTGCAAGTCCTCCTGATGCTCCTCGGCGATAACGTCCATGGCGTCGTCGAAGGTCACGATACCCAGGATATGACGGTTCTCGTCGCAGACAGGGATGGCAACCAGGTCGTACTTGGTCATCTCGTCCGTCACGTCTTCCTGGTCCTCATCGGGCGACACGTAGACCAGGTCGCGATAGGCGAGCTGGCCCAGCGTGGCGTCGCGATCGGCCACGATCAGCGTACGCAGCGAAAGCACGCCGGTGAGCATGCCGCTCGGATCCTCGGTATAGACGTAATAGACGCTCTCAAAGTCCTCGTCGAGTTTGCGAATCGCCTCGATGGCATCGCCGACCGTCGCCGTGGCGGGCAGCGAGACAAACTCCGAGGTCATGATGCGGCCGGCGGTGTTGTCCTCATAGCCCAGCAGGTTACGAATCGCCTTCTCCTCCTTGACGCCCATCAGGCGCAGGAGCTTCTCGGCCTTCTCATAATCGAGTTCGTCGATCAGGTCGGCGGCGTCGTCCGGGTCCATCATGGCCAGCATCGACGATGCATCCGTATCGGACAGGCCCTCGAGCATCTCGGTCATGAGCTCGTCGTCATCGAACTCCGAGATGGCCTCGGCGGCCTGGGCGGTGTCGAGCTGCGCGAACACCTGCGCGCGCAGGCGCGGGTCGAGCTGCTCGATGATGTCGGCAATGTCAGCAGGATGCAGCTCGCCAAGCGTCTTGTGCGACACCGAGAGCTGGATGTTCTTAGTCGAGCGATCGAGCAGGTCCATGTAAGACCAGGCGATAATGTCCTCGCTGAGCGGCTTGCCCAGGTGCTTCATAAAGCCCTCGACGACATGCTCGAGTGTGGGGCTGATCGCGCGCAGCAGACCGCGGGCGCCGACCTCGGCACCCAGCAGGCGCAGCTGATTTTCGCCCGACATGGAGAACTTGATGTCGTTGACGCGCACGACCTTCATGCCCTGCGTGTCGACAATCTGCTTGTTAAGTACGTCGCGGGCGAGCAAGAGTTCGGTCGGCTGCAGGTACGAAAAACGGATTTCGGTGGCCGACGTCTTAAGGTGCACACCCGTCTCGTCGATACGGTCGACCCATTTGCGCCAGCTGATCATAAACGGTGTCTTGCCGGGACCACGGAACGCGAGCGACGTCACGTGCGGAAAAACTTCGCCGGTTGCAATGCCAAAATCGTTCACAACGCCGAGCTTTTCGCCGTCGACGTCCAAGACCGGCAATTTGAGCATCTCACTCAGATAATTCAATGGTGCTCCCCATCATTATTCCTGCGGACCGCGCGACCATGCCGGCACGCAATCCGTGGACTTTTAGATATGTATACGCATGCGCGGGCGGCACGCCGCTCGGCGCTCACACCCCGTGCACGCGCAGAAAGCACCTGCATGGGGTCATCGACTGTATGGTCGAGGTTTGGATTTCACCTGTAACCTTTCTCTTGACCCTCATTAACCGCAGTAACTATAGCATCAGCATCGCACTGCGGCACCGAATTTATGCGCTGCACATTGCAGGCATACCAAACGCTGACGTATCCGTGGCATAGAGCCGGATGAGCACAGTGGGACAAAACGATTAAGACCGCCCTAAACGACCAGTCGTTTAAGAACGTCCCCAATGACTACTCTGTGGTGTCGTCGTCCTCGGGGAGTTGGGGGAACACGGCGTTTTTGGGCATGGAAACCTTGGTGAGCGAGGTGAGCTTTTTGCTCAATGCCTTGTCCGTCTTGACCAGGTCGCTGAGCGTCACAATCTTGTAGCCGTCGGCGACAAGGCCATCGATAATCTGCGGCAGCGCCTCGAGCGTCTGCTCGGCGCACTCATCGCTATCGGTAAGCAGCACAATATTGCCCGGCGTCATCGAGTCGAGCACGGTCGATACTTGCTCGTCAGCGCCGTTGAGCAGCCAGTCGCCCGAATCGATATTCCACGAAACCACGGCGGACACCAGGTCCATCGAGTCAATCCAGTTTTGCTCGTCAAACGCGGCGTAGGGGGCACGCAGCAGCATCGTCTCGACGCCGGTCGCCGACTTAATCGCCTCGGTGCCCTTCGTGATCTGCTTGCGCACCGTCTCGCGATCCTCGCCCTTGAGCGAATCATCGCTGTAGCTGTTGGAACCAATCTCGCACCCGGCATCGACAATCGCTTTGGCAGTAGCGGGCGAGGCTTCCGCGGCATCGCCCGAAAGGAAGAACGTCGCCGTGACGCCCTTTTCCTTGAGCACCTGCAAGATCTGCTTGGTCGCGCCGCTCGGACCCTCGTCAAATGTCAGGGCCACGTACTTTTCGTTACCCTTGGGCGCTACGCTTGCGCACTCGACTACGCAGTCGGTGGCGGGCACGACCTCGCCGCGGTCCTGCGTCTTGCCCGACTGCTCGCCGACCCATACCTCGGAGCGGCCCTGAACGCCCCAGGTTTTGACATACTCAATGGCACCCGTGCCCTCGACCTTAAGCTTTGGCTCGATAGTCGTGGCCTGGACCTCGTGCTTTTCGTACGCGTTGCGGCCGTCCTTGACCGTCACCTTCTCGCCACCCGTAAGCTCGCGGCTATCCCATTTGCCTTGCTTCACGCGCTTGCCGTCGACCTTCACCGACAGCTTTTCGCCGCCATGGCGCTTGAGCACGCTATCGTCGACGGCCAGCAGATCGCCGGCGTCGTACGTTTCGGTCAGGCTTTGATCGTCGATGAGATTCTGCAACGTAGAGCCCACGCGCACCGCGGTCTTTTGCCCGTTGAGCTCCACGTCCACGCTGCGGTTGACGTAGCCCACGACGGCAGCGATAAACAGCACGAGCGCGCAACCCACGGCGATGAGCGCATAGGGCAGGCGGGACGGTCGGCGCGGTGAGCGCCCGTTGCCGATGCGCGCGCTGCGATCGCTAAACCCACGGCTATGGTTGAGGTACATCGCGCCGGGCTTACGGCGACGTCGACGCTGGCCGCTGGGCAGCTGCCCCAGGTCGCGGCGCGCCGTCGGACGCGCACCCGAGCGCCCGTTTAAGTTAGATCCGTTTTGGCGCATGTGCCCTCCCCAATAAACACAGCGAGCCGGAGCAACATGTCTCCGGCTCGCCTCCCGTCATTTGGTACGTCGCTATTTGCTAGCTTTTGACGAGCCCCCGCTCGCCTTTTGATATTCGTCCTTAAAGGCCTTGAACATACCGCGCGTCTTGCCGAGCTGCTTGCCCAGTGCGCGGCTGCCCTTGTCCACGGCGACCGATCCCTTGTCATCGAGCACCTTGGCGCCCTTCTTGACCTTATCGCCCACCACGACGCTGGCCTCGGCAGCCTTGGCGGCCGCGCCGCCCGAATACCCGAGCGCCTTGACCTCGTCCGAGACAATCATCGCGCCGTTCTCGTAGCCGCGCAGCATCGTCGGCGGCACCTGCGTGTCGCCCACCAACATGCTCGATGCGGCGCTGGCGGTCACATAGAACGTCTGTACAATGCCCGAACGCGGCTTGAACTCAACGTCCGAGCAGTAGCCCACGGCATCGCCCGATTCCGTGCGCACGTCCATGCCAACCCAGATGATGCAATCGTCCAGGTTGATATCGAGGCGCTTGGCCGCGGCGGCATCGTAGGTGCCCTTGACGTCGTCGACCGCGACAGCGCCCTCATAGACGCCGATGGCATCGAGCGCCACAAACCGGTCGGGGCGCTCGATCATACCCGCGATATCGGACTGGCGGACCATAAAGCCCACCACGCGCGTACCGCCCGGGGTAAAGACGGGAAAGTGAATCTTGCCGAGCTTTTTGGGGCTGCGCGGCGTGCCGTCCTTTTTGGTGCGCTTATCTTCGGCAGGCTTACGATAAACCTTGACGCCGACAAAATCCCCTGCGCGCATTATGCCTCGGTCGAGGGCTCCGTGGCCTCGGTGTCGGTCTCAGCGACGTTCTCGACCACGACGTCGGCGGCGGGCGTCACGTTGCCGCCCGAGATGGCGTCGTTGAGCTGCTCGCGAAGCTGATCCATGCGCTCGCGGGCCAGGTCGACCTTGGCGCGCAGGTCATCGGTCTTGGCATCGACCATCGGACCAAAGTCGCTGACCGCGGCACGAGCCTCCTCGGCACTGTGCTCGTAGGTGTCACGCATGTTGTCCCAGGCGTCATTGGCGATATCGGCGGCCATGGCGCGGGTCTCGGCACCCGAGCGCGGGGCCAGAGCAACGCCGATGATAGCGCCGGCGGCAGCACCAAAGAGCGCACCGGAGACAAAGCTGAAAGTCTTTCCCATGATCATTCCTCTCCTGCGGGCACCTCGATGCCCACCGTTTGAATGCTGTCCATTATACCCGCAGCGCAACACTTGCCGTCGCGCTCATCTGCGTACGGTAAAAGCGCAGGTACATGATGGTGATAAGCGAGCGAACCTACTCCTGCGGCATGGCAGGCATGGCCACCGTGGCGGCCGGGTTCTCGCCGGCGCCATCGACGAGCGGCAGGTTGCCCTCGTGCGCCGAGCCGGACGGAGCCGTTGCCGCACCGCCAAAGACGGCCGCGGGGGCCTCGTGGTTCTCGGCGACCGCACCCTCGGTATCGATTGGCATCAGCGGCTCGTCGTCAAAGCTCGGGACGCCTTGGGGCTCCGCAGACTCGGGCTCAGCAGGCGCCTCGGCAACGGGCTCAGTGTCGGCGTCGGCAGGAGCATCGCCCTCGGGCGCATCCTCGGCCACGTCCTCGCCGTTCGCAGCGGCAACGGCCTCGTGTGGGTCCTTGCCCTCGGCCTCGGCACGCATGCCCAGCACCAGGTTGCGCAGGCCCGCGACCGTGCCTTCCACGTCGGGGGCCGGCTGATCGGCATGCAGGTACGCCCAGTCCATCATAAAGGTCGCCGACGACAGCGCGCCAATGGCCAACGCGTCATCGGGACACGAAAGCTCAACCTCAAAGACGCGCTCGTCATGCTCGCTCACACGGGTGCGGCCGCACGAGATGCTGCCGGCAAGACCGGTCTCATTCATGAGCTCGACCGTCACGTGCTCCAGCAGGTGGCAAAGCTCGGTCTGGCCCATGCAGTCCTGGAACTCACGACCCGAATCGCCCAGGCACAGATGCTTGGCAATCGCGGGCACCAGGTAGTACACGCGCGCCGTGGCCTCGATGTCCTCCGAGGTCATGAGCGGCATGCCGGGGTTCACCAGCACGTGCGCGCAAATCTTGTCCTCGCTGACGGTGACCTTAAGGATGTTGAACAGGCCTGCCATAACTCTCCCCTACTCGTCCTTGCCCTACTCGTCGCCATCGTGCGGATCCACAGAGCCCGCACCCGACGCCGCCGGCTTCTCTGCCGAAGACTCGGAATCCTTCTTATCGGTTTCGGCCGGAGCGATCACGCGAATGAGCGAGATGCGCTGGCCACGCATCGACTGTACCTTGAACTTGTACCCTGCGACCTCAAACACCTCTCCGATGTCGGGCACCGAGTCGCAAAGCTCCAAAATCCAGCCGGCGATGGTCTCATAATCATCGCTTTCCTCGAGCGGCCAACCAAGCTCAATCGCGTCATCGCACGAAAAACGCCCATCGACGAGCCACTCGCGGCGCGAAAGGCGCGTGAGGTACTTGTTGTCGGGGTCGAACTCGTCCTCGATTTCGCCGACGATCTCCTCGACGATGTCCTCGATGGTGATGATGCCGGCCGTGCCGCCGTACTCGTCCACGACGACCACAATCTGGTCGTGCGAGGTCTGCATCTCGGACAGCAGCGGCAGGATGTCCTTGGTATCGGGCACAAAGGTGGCGTCGCGCAAAAAGCCGGCGATGGGCTGGTCGCCCTTGCCGTCGAGCGCAGGCTGGATCAGGTCCTTGATGTGCGCAATGCCCGCGACATTGTCGGGGTCCTCGTGATAGACGGGGATGCGGCTGAAGCCGGTCTGGCGCATGGTGGACAGCACGTCGGCGACCGTCTCGTCGTCCTCGCACATGGTGGTGTCCACGCGCGGGACCATGACCTCGCGGGCAACAGTGTCGCCCAGGTCGAAGATCTCGTGGATCATGCGCTTTTCCTCGTCGAGCAGGTCGTCCTGCTCCGAGACCATGTACTTGATCTCTTCCTCCGAAACGTTCTGGCGGTCGTCGGCGCTCTTGATGCGCAGGATGCGGGCCAGACCATCGGAGCAAGCGCCGGTCAGCCACACGAGCGGACGGGCGATCTTTTGGAACACGGAGAGCGGTCCCACGACCTGCTTGGATACGCCCTCGGCGTTAGCGAGGCCGATGCGCTTGGGGACGAGCTCGCCGATCACGATGGACACGAAGGCGACCGCGACGGTGATGATGACCGGCGCCAGGCCGCGCGCGATGGCGGAGAGCGGCGCGATGCCAAAGCTCATGAGCCACGTGGCGAGCGGGTCGGACAGACTCGTCGAGGCGACGGCGGACGAGGCGAAGCCCACGAGCGTAATGGCAACCTGGATGGTGGCGAGCAGCTGGTCGGAGTCGGCAGCCAGCTTAATGGCACGCTCGGCGCGCTTGTCGCCTTCCTCGGCCTCGTGCTCCAACACGGCGCGCTTGGCCGTGGTGAGCGCCATCTCGGACATAGAGAAGTAGCCGTTGATGAGGGTCAAAACGAGGGTGGTGATAAGGGAGATGGTTATGTCCATCGGGAGTTTCTCGAACCTCCAAGATTCGGGACGTCGGATTAAAACGTTGACGGCGGATACGGCAATTGCACCGGCGCCCAAACAAGGACGCGAGCGCGCAGGCGTGGTCGCTAGATTACGAAGAGGATCACCGCCATGAACTGGAAGATGCTGCCGGCGAGCACCCACAGGTGGAACACGCTGTGCAGGTAGCGCACGTTTTTGGCGATATAGAACGGCACGCCCGCGGTGTAGCACACGCCGCCGACGGCGAGCAGGGCAAGTGCCACGGGGTTGAGCAGCGCCACAAGTTCGGGCAGCTTAAAGACAACGAGCCAGCCCATCAGCAGGTAAACCAGGCCGCTTACCCAGTGCGGTTGACGCTCGCGCATAAAGCACTCGAGGGCGATGCCGATAATGGCGATGGCCCATACGGCAAAGAACAGCGCAGGGCCGCCGTCGTTTGCGAGCGTGATGAGGCAAAACGGCGTATAGCTGCCGGCTATGAGCAGATAGATGCAGCTGTGGTCGATGATGCGGAACACGCGCTTGGCGCGCGCGGGCTGAATCGCGTGGTAGAGCGTGGAGGCTAGGTATTCGAGGATAATGCTGACGCCATAGACAATCGCCGCGGCCATGTGGGCCGGGCCTCCGCCGCGCAGGGCAGCGAATACGATCAGGAGCACCAGGCCCGCGATACCCAGCAGGCAGCCGACACCATGGGTGACGGAGTTCATAATCTCCTCACCCACCGTGTAGTGTGGAACGGCCGCGGTCTTGGGTCGCGGCTTAGAACTGTCGCTCGAATCGGACATGCCGGTTACATCCTCCAACGTAAAGAGTTCTCAACACTATATCAAAGCGTCTAGGTACGTGCGAAATTTGCACCATACGTGACCCTTTGTTTACCCATTCTTTGCCTGTTGACGCATCAACGGCGAACGTCCATAATGCGCTTGCATTAAATGTTGATGTATTAACATCTTATAGGAAAGCTTCTTATGTCTCAAAACGCACGTTCCCATCGAAAGCTCAAGATAGCCAGCGTCGTTGCGCTGGTGCTCGTTGTCGCGCTGCTAGGGTTTGCCGGCAACTTCTTGTTCGACTTTGCCCTGAACCCCCAAGCGCCGTACACCATGAAGATGATGCAAGATGGCAAAGACGACAAAAAAGGTGAGCAGCCGGATGCCGAGGAAACCGAGGCGCGGGCGTGGTTTAAAGAGAATCGCGAGAGCAGCAACCTCACCGCGGACGACGGGACCGAGCTTGCCGCCTGGTATTTTGCTGCGTCGGAGAGCACGCACGACTACGCCGTCTGCCTGCATGGATATACCAACGAGCCCATCGGTATGGCCCGATACGTCAAGCGATTCCACGACCGCGGCATGAACGTACTCGCACCCGCCGCCCGCGCCCACGAGCGCTCCGGCGGCGACTATATCGGCATGGGCTGGCCCGAGCGCCTCGACATCGTCGCATGGATCGAGCGAATCGTTCAGGCTGACCCCAAGGCGCGCATCCTGGTCTTTGGCGAATCCATGGGCGCGGCGACCGCCATGAACGTCGCGGGGGAATCTCTGCCCGCAAACGTGAAATGCATTATCGAGGACTGCGGTTATACGAGTGTTTGGGACGAGTTTTCTCTGCAGCTCAAGGACGTGTTCGGCCTGCCCAGCTTTCCCTTGCTCGATGTAGCAAACTTGGTGTGCAACGTGCGCGCGGGCTACGACTTTCATAAGGCGAGCAGCGTGGAACAGCTCAAGCGCGCGACGGTTCCCATGCTGTTTATCCACGGTGACCAAGACACCTTTGTGCCGTACAGCATGCTCGACCAAAACTACGACGCGTGCGCCAGCAAGGTCAAGCAAAAGCTCACCGTCCATGGCGCCACCCACGCCAAGAGCGCGCAGGTCGACCCCGAACTCTACTGGAACACGGTCGACGACTTCCTCGACGAGTATTTTTAGGCAAATAGTACGGTTTACTGGTCTATCTGACCCCCTAGCACTTCCGAAAAGCCGCCCGTGAGCGCTGTGCGCACGGGCGGCTTTTGCTAACGTTGCGCCACAAAGGCGCTTGGTTTGTCCAATAGAACGACGCTACTTGACCTCGATGAGCTCGTACTTGCTCGTGCCCAGGCCAATCTTCTCGGCGTGCGCGATGCATACGCGCCAGTCGGTGTCGGGATGCGTGATGCAGAAGGGATCCTTGGCCTGCTCGCCCTCCAGATGCTCGTGGTTGTGCTCCATCTTGGCCGCGCTATCGGTGAGCTCGGTGTTGGGCAGCGGCTCGGATGCCATGACGGCATCGGCGCAGGCCTGGTCGATAGCGACCGGGTCGAAGCTCGCGAACATGCCGATGTCGTTGACGATAGGCGTATCGTTTTCGGGATGGCAGTCGCAGTTGGGACTGACGTCCATGGCAAGCGAGATGTGGAAGCTCGGGCGGCCGTCGACGACGGCCTTGGTGTACTCGGCAATCTTGCAGTTGAGCACGTCGGCCGCGGCGTCATAGCCGGGCTTGATGGCGTCCTGGTTGCATGCCGCAATGCAGCGTCCGCAGCCCACGCAGCGATCGTGGTCGATGGCGGCCACGTGCACCGTGCGAGTAGCGCCGCTGGCAAGCTCACGCTCGCGGGTGTCGTCGAACGAGATGGCGTTGTGCGCGCAGATTTTTTCGCAGGCACGGCAGCCAACGCAGTGCTCGGTCGCGACGTTCGGCTTGCCGGCGGCATGCTGCTCCATCTTGCCGGCACGGCTGCCGCCTCCCATGCCCAGGTTCTTCATGGCGCCGCCAAAGCCGGCCTGCTCATGGCCCTTAAAGTGGGTGAGGCTGATCACGATATCGGCATCCATGAGTGCCTGGCCGATCTTTGCCTCGCGCACGTACTCACCGCCCTCGACCGGGACGAGCGCCTCATCGGTGCCTTTGAGGCCGTCGGCGATGATGACCTGGCAGCCCGTGGCATACGGGGTAAAACCGTTCTGATAGGCGGTGTCGATGTGCTCGAGCGCGTTTTTGCGGCTACCGACATAGAGCGTGTTGCAGTCGGTGAGGAAGGGCTTGCCGCCCAGCTCCTTGACGACATCCGCGACGGCACGGGCGTAGTTGGGGCGCAAAAAGCTCAGGTTGCCCAGCTCGCCAAAGTGAATCTTGATAGCGACGAACTTGTTCTCGAAGTCGATCTGCTCAATGCCGGCGCGGCGAATGAGGCGCTTGAGTTTGTCGAGCTGGCTCTCGCGAGCATGCGTGCGCAGGTTGGTGAAGTACACCTTAGCGGGTGCTGCGGGTGCAGTTGCGGTCATAGATATATCCCCTCGGTCTATATGGCGTTACAGACATAGAGGATGGTACCAGTTAAAGCAGAGTTAAAGTCAAGTACGGCACCTAGTCGTTGGGAACGTTCTTAAATGACTACTCTTGGACTTTGAGTGCCTCGGCCAGGCCCACACGTTTGATGGAACGCATGTGCAACAGCGCCACGACCAGGTAGGTTGCAAAGCCGATTCCTGCGCACGCCACCATAGACCACCAGGGCACATAGATCTCGATATTGCCGTTGTAGGCGAGCAACATCGAGCGGAAGATGGCCGTGAGCGAGCCAATAATGACCGGCAGGCTCAGCACGAGTGACGCCGCAACGCACAACGTGATCGAGCGGATGTACAGATGCGAAATCTCGCTATCGCGATAGCCAAAGACTTTCATGTAGCTGATCGAACGGGCGCTGTGGTCGATCACAGCCTTGGTCAGCAGGTACATAAACAGCAAGAAGATGAACACCGCAAGCCCAACCATCATGCCGATCATTTTGCTCATCATGCCGATGAACTGGTCGCCCACGGCGCGCATGTCGTCGGGCGTGGTGTCGCCGGCAAAGTAACGAGCATCGAGGTCGAGCTTCTTGTTGCTCGCATAGCCGTTAAAGTAGGTGGCGTCGTTGTCGAACAGCTCGTTAAAGTCGTCGATGCTCATATAGACATTCATATCCGACTTGGAGCCCCAGGCACAGTCCTTGCCCGCGTACTCAAAGGAATAATGCTCGCCCTCGTACTTGTCGCTGAGCGTGACCTTCTGGCCCTCGCTCCAGCCAAACTTGTCGAGTAGGCCGCCGCCAAAGACGACACGGCCGTCGCCGACGTTGAGGTCTTTCCAATAGCGTGAATCGGATGAAATGCCGTAGACGGAAATCGTCTCCTCGCCATTTCCATCGCCGCGGTCGTATTGCAGCTGGTAGACGGCGTATTTCTCGGCTTGCGCAATTGCGCCTGCACCATTGTCGATCGTATTGACCGGGTGGATATCGTCGTTGTCGGTGTCAATCTTAGAGGCCTTATCGATCAGGTCGATGGCCTCATCGCGATCGCAGCCGAGGGCATCGGCAAGATCGTCAAGGCGCGCGTAGAGCGCATTCTTCTTGTCCTGGACCTTGGCGAGCGCGTCCTGCGCCGCGGCCAGGCTCTCGGCAGACGGAGATGCGGTCGCGGCATCGGCTGCCGCCCGCGCCGCATCGGCCGCGTCGTCAAGCTCGTCATCGGCATCCTGAGTGGCGGAAAGCAGCGCGCCGTCAACCGACTGCAAGCGCTCGAGTGCCGACCACTGCTCACGCTCCTCGGCAGTGCCCTCGAGCTCCAGCGGAGCCTTGAGCGCGTACTGGTGCTCGGCGACCAGGCTTGTCTCGAGGTTGTCGGCGTAGTGCGTCATCGTGGGCAGAATCGCCAGGCCAAAGAGCAGCAGCAGCGAGGCAAACGCGATGCCCACGAAGAGCGTGGCGAAGTTGCCCAGATTGCGCAGGAAGATACGCAGGCGGAAGCGTAAGACAAAGCCCATGCGCTCCGGCAGCTGCAGGCCACGCTTGGTGCCAGACTTGCCGCTCGCCTCGTGACGAAGAAACTGCAACGGCGTCTTGCCCATCTTGCGAAGCAGACCCGCCAGCGTGATGAGGATGAGCGCAGCGGCGGGAACCACGGCGCACTTCACAAAGATCCCCCAGCTCCAGTACACCTGGAAGGGAGGCAGGCTGTACGAACCGTAATAGAGGCTGCGCATGGGCTCGGTAAAGAACACAACGCCGAGCGCGGTGCCCAAAAGCGCCGCGATCACGCCCACGGTAGCGGGAAGCGCAAGGTAGTGCAGGACGATCTCGCGTCGACGATAGCCGCTGGCGAGCAGCGTGCCGATGATGGCGCTCTCCTCCTCGATGGTGGCGTCGGTAAGGACCACAAAGACGAACGCCATGATCACGATGATGATGTCGAGCAGCGTCATCCACATCATGGAGTCGCCGTCTACGTCGTCGCGCGCATAGCCAATGCCCTGGTTGGAATCGGCATCGATCAGATCGTCCACGCGCGCATCGGCGTCGGTCAGCGCCTCGACCATATCCTGCTCCGCATCGATGCGATCTGCAGTGGAGAGATCGCGATCGGTAAAGGTAAAGGAATAGGTGTAGGCGGGCGCGCCGCCAGCGTCCTCGAGCGCGGCAAAGCCGGCGTCGCTGATCTCGGCCACGCCATAGGTGATGGTGTTCACCGTAAAGTCCGAATTGTTGAGGAACAGCGCCTGGCTATCGGGCTGGGTCATGATGCCGCAGATGGTGTAGGTGCGACCCTCGAGCTCGACCTTATCGCCCACGGCGAGGTCGTTGTTGGTGGCGAAGACACGGTCGATTGCCACCTCATCGTCCGTTTTGGGCTCCTTGCCCTCACAGTAGGACGCAATGTCCACCTTAGCGCGGTGCGCATAGGTGCGCAGCGTGCGCTTGGTGCCGTCGTCGCCGGCGGTCTTTTTGATGATGGCGTCGATGGAGAAATTCTTATAGAGCGTGACGCCGCCGACGTCACTGGCAACATCCTCGGCGGCCTTGAGTTGATCGTCGGTAGCCTCGAAGGAGGTGGTCACGCGGCCGTCCTCAATCGTGTACGCATCACGCATGTCGTCGATAAGGCAGCCGATGGAATGCGCTGCGAGCAAAAAGCCCGAGGTGAGAGCGATGCTTCCGCACATAAGCAAAAAGATGCCCAGGTACTTGCCGATATTGCGGCGCAGCTCGCGCGGGAGACGTTTTGCGAGAGGTGTCATGGCGCCGCCTACCAATCGAGCTCGGCGGCCGCGACGGGCGCATCGTTGAGCTCATCCTCGACGATGCGCCCGTCGCGCAGGCGCAGCACGCGATTGGCCATGCGCGCGATGGCGGCATTGTGGGTGACAATGATGATGGTGCAGCCGTAGGTGCGGTTGATATCCTCCATGAGCTGCAAGATTTCCTTGGACGTCTTGTAGTCGAGCGCGCCGGTGGGCTCGTCGCACAGCAGCAGACCCGGGTTTTTGACGAGCGCGCGGCCGATGGCACAGCGCTGCTGCTGACCACCCGAAACCTGGCGTGGAAACTTGTTGCGGTGCTCGTAGAGGCCCAGCGAGCGTAGCAGGTCATCAATGTTGAGCGGCTTTTTGGACAGGTGTGCCGTGACCTCGATGTTTTCCTTGATGGTGAGGTCGGGCACCAGGTTGTAGAACTGGAAGACAAAACCCAGCTCACGGCGGCGATACTCGCCCAGGTCGGTAGGCTTGAGCACCGTGAGGTCGCAGCCGTCCACCAAAATAGAGCCAGCGTCGGCATCCTCCAGGCCGCCGATCAGGTTAAGAAACGTCGACTTGCCCGAGCCCGAGGGCCCCAGCATGACGCAGATCTCGCCTCGGTTGATGGACGTGTCGATGCCATCGAGTACCGTCAGGCGCGCATCACCGTCGCCGTAGTGCTTTTTGAGATCCTTAACCTGGACGTAGGCTTCCTGCGTTGCCATGGTATCCCCCATTGTTAGCCTAGTACTACTTTATGAACGTAATAGTAAACCATGGCGAACTATTTTGGAGCGAGGCCTGGATTTTATTTCAGACTAGTCAATGGACGTTCTTAAATGACTAGCTGTTGGGGACACTCTTTCGCCACCCGGCAGTTAGGGACGTTCCCTTTCTGCCGGCAGCTGGGGACAGTCCTTGCCAGCCCGGCCGGCGAGCCGATGAATCGGCAAAGACTGTCCCCGATGACTAGTCGTTTAAGAACGTCCCCAGTGACTAGGTGGCTAGGCGCGGGATTTGGTGCGCGAGAGTGCGAGGCCTACGGCGGCGATGGCCGCGGCAAAGAGCACCGTGACGCCCAGATCGCAGGCGATGTCGCCCAGCACGGTGGACGTCAGGTCCGCGGCGAGCGCCTTGCCGATCGCGTCGTTCACCCAAAACGTCGGCACAAAATGCGCCACGGTCTGCACGGCCGAGCCCATGAGCGACAGCGGCATCCAGGCGCCACCCAAAAACGTCATGAGCATGCCAAGCAGGTTGCCCACACCGTTGAGCAGCTCCTCGCGCGCGCCCAGACTCGAAAGCGCAAAGCCAACGGCCAGAGGCGTGCACGCCAGGGCAAACGTCGCCGCCAGCGCCAGGCACACACGACCCACGCCGACCTCGGCAACCGCGCCGGCAAAGCCCACGACGCCCATCATGCTCGACACAAACCAGATGCAGACGGTGAGCACTGCGGCAGCCGCGAACACGGCAAGCGAGCGCTGGCGCTCGGAGACCGGGCCGGCATCCATACGACGCACGCGCTCGGGCTCGTTCATGCCCGAGAACACCAACCCCACCGATACGATGACCGACGAGATAATCGCGTACGCGCCAAAGTTGAAATACGACTCGAGCGTGGCGGCAGCCGTCGAGTCGACCTTGACCTGCTCGATCTGGACCTCCGCGCGCTTTGCAGCGGCATGCTCGGCGGCCTTGGCAACGTCGCCGTTAGAAGCAGCGGGCTCAAGCGCCGCCGCAGCGCCCGCGAGCGAGATCCAGCGCGAGGCCTCGGCAGACGAAAGCGCCGCCGCCATGGTGCCGGAACCGTAGGTCACGTCGAGCTTGGGCAGGGCCTCCCCCGCGCGGGCAGCCGCAACGAGGTCGTCCTCAAACTCCTCCGGGATAAAGAACACGCAGTCGGCGCTGCCCTTGGCGCTGTTGCTCTTGGAGAGCGCGTCCGCAAGGTCGTACGTATCGTCGCCGATGCCCGTGACCAGCTCAAAACGCGAACCCAGATGCTTGGTAAGCGCACGCGAAAGGTCGCTGTCGTCGCGGTCGACCACGATCACGTTAGCATCGTAGGGCTTGTACTCGGTGAGCTGCGACGAGTTCCAGCTCACCGATGCCGCGATGAATACGCCCATGAGCGAGATGAACACCGTATAGATAAGCAGGTAGAACGGGTGCGCCAGCGCCATGCGAAGCGCGGTCTTAAAGGTGCTCATAGCGACTCCTTCCAAAGATCAGCGTAGCGGCGGCGACAAACACCAGGGCCATCAGGACGAGCGCGCCCGCGCGAACAGCGAAGGGCCCCAGGTCCTCAAAGAAATACAGGCGATTGAACATGTCGCAGATGAGCTTGACGGGGTTGAACCAGCACTCGGCCGGGCAGGCGCGGGCGACGTCGTCGGCAAGCGCCATCGCCGGCTCGCCGTAGAGGCCGGCGAACAGGGCGCACGTGGTAGCAAAGCCCGTGAGGATGCCGGACTTGGACGCCTTGCCGCCCTTAACGGGAAGCGTGCCCACAAAGAGCCCCAGGCCCGTGGCGGCAAGCGCGGAAGCGGCGCCGCCCACCAAACACAGCCCCTCGCGCCCGCCAAAGTCGACGCCCACGACCAGGCGCACGTAGCCGATTGCGATCGTCATCGAGGCAAAGGAGACCAGCCACGAGCCCACAAAGATACCGGCCAGCGACGCCGTCTTGGAAAGACCGCCCACACAGCGACGCGCGCCAAGGCCCGACAGATTGGGCTGCAGATCGACGACGCTCAAGGCGGCAAACTCGGCAGACATCATCGCTACCAGGCCAAAGAGCGCGTAATAGTAGATGACCGTGCCGTCGGGCGTGGTGCGCGTCAGGCTTACGCGGCGGGTGCCACCTTCGAGCGACAGGGCGCGCGCAACCGCCTCCGGGTCGGCGAGCGCCGCCGGGTCATCTTGAGCAATCTGGGCCATGAGCTCGGCATTTTGCGTATACGAGCTCGCCACCGTCTCAAGGATGCTGCGGTCGGTGAGCACCGACGAGGCGCGCGAGCTGTCATAACTCGAAAGCAGTGTGAGCTTGGGTGTGCCCGCGACATCGACCGTGTAGATGCCCGCGACTCCGCCGGCCTTGAGAGCACGGTTCGCGTCGGCTGCATCGTCGCACTCGTGGATCTCGAGCAGCTGATCGTCGCCCTCCTTGGCAAGCGAGGTCGCCACGTCCTTAAAGGCCGAGGCGTCCCAGGCCTCGTCCACCACGACGGCAACCGGCACCGGGTCAATCTTGCCGTCGGAGCTGAGGTTCGCGAACATAAACATAAACATCGTGGAAAGCGCGATGGGGAAGAGAGCGCCCCAGACCCACGTGCTCGGCCGGCGCAGCAGCGTCTTGACCGTGGTGATGATGGTGTTGAACATGGCCGCCCCCTAGTCGCGCAGCTCGCGGCCGGTGATCTCGAGGAACACGTCGTTGAGGGTCGGCGGCTCGGAATAAATGCGGCCAAGCGCCACGTCATGCGAGCGCAGCGCATCGAGAATGTCCGTCAGGTTATGCGGGCTCGCCTCGCACGAAAACGTGAGCTGGCCCGCCGTCGCCGACAGGTCCAGGACATGTGGCAGGCTCGCGACGGCACCGAGCGCCGCGCTCGGCACCTCGCCGACCTCGATCACGATCTTCTCGCCCATCTGAATCATGCGCTTGAGCTCGTCGTTGGTGCCCTGCGCCAGCACGCGCCCGCCGTCCATGATCATGATGCGGCTGCAGATCTGCTCGACTTCCTCCATATAATGGCTGGTATACACCACCGTGGCGCCCTCGTCGCGCAGGCGGCAGATGCCCTCCAGGATGGCATTGCGGCTCTGTGGGTCGACCGCCACCGTGGGCTCGTCAAAGAAGATGAGCTCGGGCTTGTGCGCGATGCCGCAGGCGATGTTGAGGCGACGCGTCAGGCCGCCCGAGAGCTTGCCGGGGCGGAACTTGGCAAAGTCGCCCAGCCCGACAAAGTCGATCGCCTCGTTCACCAGCGCGCGGCGGTGCTTGCGGTCGTTGACGTAGAGGCTGCAGAAATAGTCGATGTTCTCGCGCACCGTGAGCTCGTCAAACACCGCCACCTGCTGCGGCACCACGCCGATGCGGCGCTTGAGGTCGTAGCGGGCGGGCGTCATGGGTTCGCCGAACAGCTCGATGGTGCCTTTGTCGTAGACGAGCAGCTGCAAAATGCAGTTGATGGACGTGGTCTTGCCCGAGCCGTTGGGGCCCAGCAGGCCAAAGATCTCGCCGGGGGCGATGCTCAGGTTAAAGTGGTCGAGCGCGATAAGATCGTCGTAGCGCTTGACGAGGTTTTCGACGTGGACGATGTCTGTCATGAGGCGGCCCTTCTGTTGCTTGCGGCCCGGTACGATTGCATCATCGCAGGAGCGGACGGCGCGCACCAGTGAGCTTTGTCACGAGTGCGGGGTCTTTGTCGTGCGGCCTGCCGACGCCCCCCCGCTTTGCTGCGCGGGAGGAATGTCACGGTTGCGCAGGCGGCCCCTCCACCATGCGCGGCTTCGCGTACAATACCCGTATGAACAGGCTTTTCGACAAATCGATCGTGCTGGCGTGCTGTATTGCGGCCGCCATGGGTCTTGCTGTGGACGCTCACCTGGTCGCGGCGTTTTGCCTTGGCGTTATTGCCACCTCACTGGCCGAGGTCGCACAGGGGGAACGCACCCGGCGCGCAAGCGAGACCGCAAGTTACGCTTACATCATCGCGGCTGTCTTCGTGCCGCCGTTTGTGCCGTTTGCGCCTCTCGCCCTCTATGACATCGCGCGACGCATGCGCCGCGAGCACGCCTGGGTCGCGCTGGGCATTGGCTCCATCTTTGCTTTTGCGCTCGTCGCGAACCTACGCGCCGACGCGCTCACCGCCCGAACGCTCCTGCTGACCGCCATCCTTTCGGTTGCCGCCACCTTGCTATCGCTACGTACCGCCCAGCTGGAACACGAGCAGGAGCGCATGCGCCGTACCCGCGACGAGCTGCAAGAACGAGCCTTGGCGCTCGAAGCGCGCAACCGCGACCTTGCCGATCGCCAGGACTACGAGGTCGAACTCGCGACGCTCGCCGAACGCGCCCGCATCGCGCGCGAGATCCACGACAATGTGGGCCACCAGCTCACACGCGCCTCACTGCAGACCGAAGCCCTGCGCGTGGTCCATGCCGACGAGCCCGGCGTCGCCGCCGACTTCGCCGACGTCAAACGCACGGTTGACGAGGCGCTCCAGCTTGTGCGCACCAGCGTCCATGCGCTCAACGACAACGCCGTCGACCTTTCCGTGCAGCTCGAACGCATCGTTGAAGGCGCGCGATCGGACGGCGACCCGCAGATTGAGCTTGAAGTTATGACCGAACATGCGCCCGCAAACGTCGCCAACTGCTTTGCGGCGGTCCTGCGCGAGGCGCTCTCCAACACCATGCGCCACGCTTGCGCCCAGACCGTCACCGTACGATGCATGGAGCATCCGTCGTTTTACCAGCTCATCGTTACCGACGATGGGACGGGCGGGACCCAGGCGAGCAGCCGTGGCGGCGCGGAAGGCATGGGGCTCGGCTCCATGCGCGAGCGCGTCGAGGCGCTTGGCGGCACCTTTACCGCCGGCCCGCGCGCCGGCTCCCCCGGCTGGCGCGTGTTTGCCACCATTCCCAAACAGCAAGGAGATGAGGGCCGATGAGGCTCATCGTTGTCGACGACGACCGCTTAGTGGTCGATTCGCTCAAGATTATCCTGGGTGCCCAGCCGCAGATCGAGATAGTGGGCACCGGCGCTAACGGCAATGAAGCAGTTTCGCTCTATGCCGAACACGCGCCCGATATCGCACTGCTCGACATCCAGATGCCGGGGCGCGACGGACTTTCGGCGGCACGCGAGATCCTTGAGCGCGACCCTGCGGCGCGCGTGGTGTTTCTGACGACATTCTCGGATGACGAATACATTGTGTCGGCGCTCAAACTGGGCGCGCGCGGCTACTTGATTAAAACCGACGTCGCTGCCATCCCTCCCGCGTTGACACAGGTCATGGATGGCAAACGCGTGCTCGAGGGTAAGGCGATCGAGGATATCAACTTTGATGGGGCGGGCGTCGAGGCCGGCACGACCCGCCGGCCCGCGGCCTTTGTCAGCCTGACCGACCGCGAGTTCGAAGTCGCAGAGCTCATCGCCCGCGGCCTCGACAACAAGGAGATTGCCGCCACCGCCTATATGGGCGAAGGCACCGTGCGCAACCACATCAGCTCAATCCTAGCCAAAATGGGGCTACGCAACCGCACCCAAATCGCCATCGCCTATCTGCGAGGCTAGCCGCTGGCTGCCGCCAATTTGATGCCATTTCAAAACTATGCCGGTTTACGGGGCTAAACTCAGGACCCTCATCCATACCCGTGTTTTCTGCAAAATGACGGCCCGTCTACCTGCGGTTTTATTTTCACGAATATCGGCATGGTTGGGGACTCGTGACTCAGCCCCGTAAACCGGCATAGTTTTGTTCGGGCGGCCCCGCACGAGTGCCTCCGCCAGCCTCGCTGGACCAAAATGATCCGTTTTCTTCCGTTCTCAAGGGATCAACCGGAACCGCTCGCCACGAAATCGGCCCATCTACTACGTTTAACTCGATACCCCTGACCATACCTTCGTTTTGAGCAAAACCACAGGCGTTCTACCTGCGGTTTTGTTTTCGCGTTTTTGGCATGGTTGGGGGTAAGGGGCTAAACGTAGTAGATGGGCCGATTTCGTGGCGGTCCCCCCTACGCACAAAAGCGCCGCCACGGAGGAGGGAGATACCTCCGTGGCGGCTGGGGGTGGGGGTGGGGGCTGTGTTCTGGCTCCCCGCCAGCCGCCCGGGGCCTTTTGGCCCCGGGCGCTGCCAGCGCGTCTAGCGCTTACGGATGCCCCAGACCAGAGCTCCGACGCCGGCCATGGCGATGACGAATGCCATGAGCAGTGCGGCAGCCTGCTGGTCACCCGTGGTGGGCAGGAAATCCTTGACCGTCTTGACGATGTTCGTCACGGTCTTGGGCGTGCCGGGGTCGGGCGTCGGCGTAGGAGTCTCGGGCTTCTTGTACGTGTTGTTGAACACGATGCCCTCGACGCTCTTGTCGCCCTTGGCAAAGGCGACGCTTGCCTTGAGGCTGCCCTCGCCGTCATCGACCACGTTGACGGTCGCGGTAAAGACGGACTTGTCGTAGGTCATACCGGCCTCGTCGCCCTTGACCTCGCTGATGGTGTAGACGTGCGTACCGGGCTCGTCGTACTCAAACTTGTCGAAGCTGATCTTACCGTCGGCATCGTTGGTGACGGTGGACTCGATGCCCTCGCCAACGAGCTTAAAGCTGAACTCGTCCTTCTTGAGCTCGCGTCCCTCGAGCACCTTGATGGCGCCGATGGAGACTTGGGTGGGCATGGCGTGATACTTGTTGGTAAAACCAGCCGACTCGGTGGTTCCCTCGAGCTTGTGCGTCACGGCCAGTGTGCCATCGCCGTTGTCAGAGACGGTGGCCACGACGGTGTAGGTCGTACCGTCATAGGTGACGCCCTTGTACAGGCCGAGCGCATTGGGGCAAGCCTCGCGCAGCGTGTACGTGTGCGTGCCGGGCGCCTCGTAGCGGATCGGGCTCAGTGTCACAGTGCCGTTGGCGTCGTTGGTGCCGCTAGCGACAACCACGCCGTCCTCGAGCAGATCAAACGTGAACTCGCCGGCTGCAAGGTCGCGTCCGGTCAGACGCTTGACCGTCTTGACCTGATCGGTCACGACAGAGTCGGTGGGCGTTACGCTGTAGGTGTTGATGAATGTGAAGGCCGCACCGTCGTCGCCGTTGCGCACGACGCTCAGATGTCCGACGCCGTCGTCAGTCACGGTATAGGAAACCTTGCGCGTGGCGTTGGCATCGTTGGTCACGCCAGGGGCGCTGCCGGTCTCGGTCACCGTATAGGCAAAGGTATGCGAGCGCGGAGCGGTGGGGGCCGCAGGCTCGGACTCGTCGACATTGGCGTCAGCGGCGGGGTCGGCCTCTTCAGCCTCTGCCTCGTCGGCCTCGGCCTCGTCAGCTTCGTCCGCCTCGGCCTTATCGGTCGCATCGTCCGTCACGCCCAGAGCGCGGTTGAGGTCCTCGAGCGTAAAGTGGATCTTGCCAAAGTCCACGTTACCGGCTGCGTCGTTGGTTACGGTCGTGCGCTCGGGCATCGGGGCACCTGCCTCGTCGGCGGTCACGGTAAAGGTGAACTTACCCGTGATGTCGGCCGGGGTCAGGCCCTCGGCAACCTGGAGCTTCTTAGTACCGGTGAGCGCGGCATCCACGGCGTCGGCGCCGTAGACGTTCTCGAACAAGGGCTCGACGCCGCCGTAGTCGACCGTCGCCGTCAGGGTACCGTCACCGTTGTCGACGACGATAACCTTAAAGCCAAAGCTCCACGTTGTAGCGGAAACGCCATTCGGCAGCCCGAATAAATCTTCGTAGGCCGTGTAGTTAATGGTCCAGGCAAGCTTACCGTCCTTATCGGTACGATGGGCAAGCCCAGCAGCCTCAAGATTAGCAAGCATCTTAGTGTCGTAGTGCAGCGTATCAAAGCTCACGTGCCCGCCGATATTGGGCTTGAGGTTTTCGTATGCCACAAGCTCACCCTGATAGGCGATGCCGAACCAGAACTCGCCGTCGGCCATCGGGCGACCGGTCAGAGTCTTGGTGGCAACGACCTGAGCAGCGGTACCACCAGGCGTGTTGGTCGTAGCGCTGTAACTGTTGTGGAACGGCACCAGGGCCTTCTCGACCTTGTTCTCGCCACTCTTGTGGACCGTCTCATGCGTGCCCTCGGGACCGCCGGAAACGGTCGTCGTAGCAGTGAGCGTGCCGGCGGTGTCGTCGGCGATGGCGATCGTCACCGTGCGCACGGCGTCGTCGTAGGTGTAACCGGGCTGGCCGTCGTTCTTCTCGGCCACGGTGTACGTAAAGGTCTTGCCGGCGTCAGCCTGCGTAAATATAACCTCATGACCAGCCAGAATGTCGATCAGTCCGACCGTTGCCTCTGCCGCTGCGGGGGACTTGAAGCTATTAGCCCCGGGCAGCAGACCGAGCGCGCGAGCCGAAGCGTCGTCAGCAGGTGTCACGGTAAAGGTGAACTGACCCTCGGTCATGGGGCGGCCATCCAGATACTTGCTGAGCCACAGACCGCCGGCAGCGGTGTAGTTAAGCTCAGTGCGGTACGTGTTGGTAAAGCGTCCGTTTTCCTTCTTGGTGACGTTGGCGGTCAGGCTGCCATCGCCGTTCTCGGTCACGGTCACTTCGGCGGTTGCGACATGCGCGTCATACGTCATGCCGACCGTGCTGCCCGCGTTCTCGCGAATCTCGTACTTATAGGTTCCGGCGGCAGCGTAGTGAATCTTGCCGAACTTGATGGCGGCAATGCCGTCCTTCGCGTCCTTCTTGCTCACGGTTACGGTTGCGTGATCGGGCAGTGGGGCGTCTTCGGGGGCGGTGATGGTAAAGCTGAACTCGTCCCCATCCGTCCAGTCGCGGCCGCTGATGACCTTGCTCAGGTCAAAGTCGAGCTCCGCATCGAGCGGGGCCACGCTGTAGGTGTTCTTGAAAGTCGCAGCCGTGGCGTCCTTCAGGACATGCTCGGCCTTGAGGGTGCCGTCGCCGTTGTCCGTGATGGTGGTCTCGATGGTGTACTTGGCGTCACTGTAGGTGATGCCCTTGCTGGTGGTTCCGCCCTTGATCTCGCGCAGCGTGTAGGCGTGCTTGCCGGCCTCGGTGTACTTCACGGCGTTCATCGTGATCTTGCCATCGGCGGCATTGGTGCCGGTGGCGACGACCTTGGCGTCCTCGTCCTCGCCCTCGACGAGCTCGAAGGAGAACTCGCCGTCCTTGAGGTCGCGGCCGGTCAGGGACTTGGTCGCGGTGATCTGGTCGGTGACGCTGAACTCACCAGGATTCGGCTTGTAGCTGTTGCTGAACTTCGCCTCGCCGTCGCCCTTCAGGACATGCTTCGCCTCGAGCGTGCCGTCGCCCTTGTCGGTGATGGTGGTCTCGATGGTGTAGGTCTTGCCATCGTAGGTGATGCCGTTGCCGGCGTCGCCCTTGACCTCGCGCAGCGTGTAGGTGTGCTCGCCGGCAGCGGTGTACTCGATGGGGCTCATCTTGATCTTGCCGCGGGCATCGTTCTTGCCGGTGGCAACAACATCGTTGCCCTCGACGAGCTCGAAGGAGAACTCGCCTTCCTTGAGATCGCGCCCGGTCAGGACCTTGGTCGCCGTGATCTGATCAGTAACACTGAAGCTCTTGGGGGTTACGGTGTAGGCGTTCTCGAAGGTCGCCTTGTCAACATTCTGCAGCTTGTGCTCCACGCTGAGGGTGCCATCGTTGTTATCCTTGACGGTGGTCACAATAGTGTACTCAGCGGTGCTGTAAGTAATGCCATTTTCGGTGGTGCCGGCCTTGGTCTCGCGCAGTATGTAGGTGTGCTCGCCAGCCGCAGTGTAGGTGACAGGATCCATTACGATCTTGCCGTCGGCATTGTTGGTACCGGTGGCGACCACGTTATTGCCCTCGACGAGCTCGAAACGGAACTCGCCAGCCTTGAGGTCGCGCCCGTCCAGGACCTTGTCCGCGGTGATCAGGTCGGTGACGCTGGAGCTCTTGGGGGTCACGTTGTAGGAGTTCTTGAACTCGGCAACCTTGACGTCCTTCAGAACATGCGTGGCACTGAGCGTACCGTCGCCGTTATCGGTGATGGTCGTCACGATGGTGAACTTGGCATCACTGTAGGTGACGCCCTTGCTGGTGGTTCCGCCGTTAACCTCGCGCAGCGTGTAGGTGTGCGTTCCAGCCTTGTCGTACTTCACGGGGCTCATCGTAATCGTGCCGTCGGCGGCGTTCTTGCCGGTGGCAACGACCTTGGCGTCCTTGCCCTCGCCCTCGACGAGCTCGAAGGAGAACTCGCCCTCAGTCATGTCGCGCCCGGTCAGGACCTTGGTCGCGGTGATCCGATCCTCGACAGGCTTCACGTTATAGGCATTGGTGAACGTAAATGCCACATCGCCGTCTGGCTTGTGGGATACGCTCAGATTACCCTTGCCGTCATCGGTCACGGTGTAGGAAACCTTGCGCGTGGCGTTGGCGCCGTTGGTCACGCCAGCAACCTTACCGGACTCGGTCACGGTGTAGGTAAAGGTGTGCTCGCGCTTCTCACGCTTCTCGCCCAGAGCCTTGTTAAGGTCGTCGAGCGTAAAGGCGATCTTGCCAAAGTCGACCTTGCCCTTGGCATCATTGGTCACGCTCGCGTTCGCGGGCATGGGTGCGCCCTCTTCACCGGTCACGGTAAAGGTGAACTTGCCGGCAATGTCAGCCGGGGTCAGGCCATCAGGAACCTGCAGATTCTTCTTGCCCACAAGCGATACCTCGACAGGCGCGGCAGTGTAGGAGTTCACAAACTCGTTGCCGGCGTCGCCGTAGACAGCCGTCGCCGTCAGGGTACCATCGCCGTTGTCGGCAACGGTCACATATGCGTCAATTGCCGCCGTGGTAGCGCTCACGCCCGCAGGCAGCTCGCCGGTCTGCTCGGCAGCAATGTAATGAATAGTCCACGTGGGCTTATCTGCGCTGGCGTCAAACAACGCCTTGTCTTCCTCGACAAGCTTGACAAGCGACTTGGTCGTGTACGTCAGCGGACCGAACTCAACCTTGCCACTCTTGTTGGTTGCGTTCAGCAGGACCTCGTCGTGCCCCGCGTAGCTCAACGTAAACTTGAATTCACCGTCGGCCATCAGGCGCCCCGTGAGTGTCTTGGTAGCCTCAAGAGTCAGCGGGGTTTCCGTCTTGGCGCTATAGGTGTTCGTGAACTTAGTCTCACCCGAGGTCTTTTCAACGTCAGCCTTAAGCTCGCCCTTGGCGTTAACCGTCACAGTCACCTTGAACGTGACAACGTTCTTGCTGTAGGTAATGCCACCGGCGTCGCCCTTGACCTCGCGGACCTCATAGGTGTACTCGCCCGGCTCGACATAAGTAATCTTGCCAAAGTTAATGGCTGCCTTGCCCTTGTCGAGATCGGCATTGGTCACAGTTACGGTCGCGGGGTCGGGCATCGGGGCATTGTTGTCGGACGTCGCGGAGAGCTCAAACTCAAACGCATCCGTATCCGCCCACTTGCGGCCCTCGAGCACCTTGGTCAGACCAAAGTCAGTCTTGGTATCCACCGTTGTCGGCTTGGTTGCAAGGCTAAAGATAATCTTGCCGTTGTTGCCCAGGTGCGAATGCACGTGCGTGGAAGTCGCAACGGAGGAAAGGTCATTCCACCTGGGGTTAAGCACGTCGCGCGCGGTCTCGGTCTTGTTGCCGTTCGCCTCCACATCGTCCTTGGTGGTATGCAGCTGGTCGATATAGGCCAAGCGCGCGGTTCCCTTATTAAAGGACCAATAGCCGTCATCTTTGACCAGAGCGCCGTCGTAGTTGGCGATCTCGTGCCCCTCAAACTCCACAACGGCATAGTCGTCCTTCGGCTTGCCGTTTGCGCCCATCGCCACAAACTCGTCCTTGTAGTAATAGACGTCGTTGCCCTGCGGCTTTACCGTCGCGCGCTGGGTGCATTCCTTGTCCGTGTAGATAGGCGTGATTTTTTGGAAGTAATAGTAGCTGTTGGTATCGGCGGGCTCAAACTCGGCGACAACATCGCCCAGCTCGCCGCCCGACCACTTGTTGGCCAGGAAGTAGACCGTCTGGTTGTCGGCGTCCTTGTGGTCATCGATATACTTCTTGAGCACCTTATCGGGCGTAAACAGGTTGTTGCGTGCTTCGTCCTTGACGCTCGAGGTGTATTTAATCTGAATAGGCTTGATGTCATTGAGCGACGTGCGCTCAATGATCCCGTTTTCCATGTCCACGTGATAGCGGATCAGCGGAATCAGCGATGCGGGGATCTTAACCGTCACGATATCGCCCTGCTGCGCATTGGCAGAGCGCTCGACGGTGATGACCAGGTCCTTGGCCACGCCCGAAAACTCGTACGTGTCCGTATTGCCCTTGGTTGTCTTGGTCACTTCATCAAAGGGGACGCCATTAATCTGAGCGCTGACAAACGTATCGACCTGCATAAAGTCGCCCAGCTCATCACTGAAGGTGATGTAGCCGGACTTGCTCTCGTCGTAACCATCCTCGATCTGAGTGGGAGAGCCCTTGCCCGAGGTGATAGAGCTCGAGATATCATCAAACACCTTCTTGAGCTCATCGGCATTCGACGCAGCCTTGTAGAAATCGGAATTCTCGGTGCGCTTACCAAGCTCATTGGTTGTGTAGGACGTGGCGTTTGGATAGTTGCTCGACACGGCGTGCATGAACTTGTTTTCGTCGCTCGTCCAGTAGTTCGTAGGCTCGTCAGCGGGATTCGCATCATCAAAAATGCCGATGGTGTAGACCGTAGCGCCTTTCCCCTTCATTTTCTTGGCGGCGACTATGGCATTATTGGCAACCGTAGGGTTAAAGTTCCTGACGTCTGTGGGCGTGCCGTCCGTAAAGAACACAACTACCTTCTGGGCATCCTCGCGGCCCGACATGTCGCGAGCAAGTTCAAGGCCGTAATCAGCCCGCGTGGCACCGGCAGGTTCGATGTAGCCGACCGTATTCTTAAGTTCCGTCGCAGCGCTATCAACACACGGCGTCAGGCTCTTCATGGTCTGCGAGTAGTTGTGCGTGTATCCCTGACGATCGCGATACGTATCGTTGCCGATCTCGTTTTTCTTTGCACCCGAAAACTTAACGATGGCAACCTGATGCCGCTTATTCGTATCTTTAATGCTCTTGTTTTGCTCGGCGATGGTGTCGATAAAGGAACTGGCAGCTGCCTTGAGTGCGTCGATGCGTTTGGTCGAATCGCTGTCACCCATGTCATTATCCATCGACCCGGAGGCATCAAGCACCATCACGATATCGAGCGGTTTAGTGACCAGCGACGTTGTGTCAGAAGTCGAAGACATCGTGGAGAGCGTCGTCACAAAGTCGGACTTTTCGTCCTGCGCTGGCTCGACCGTCTTGTCCGTCCAGATTCGGCCTACATAACGTGTCGTCAGGTCCTGCTCGCCGCCCGACGCCCAGTACTGCCAGCGGCCGGTGGTGTCAGGGTCGACTATCTTTCCGCTCACCGTCGGTCCGTCCATTCCGGTGCTGGACCTGGCGTTGGCCTCGGGCAGCATGGCAAATGCCGCAGCCGGCAACACCAGCACTACGGCCAGTATCACCGCCAAGAGACCCCTCGTGTACTTACTCATCGCGTCTCCCTTCTCGCGGTCTCAGACCTTGCAACAGCCTAAAGTTACGAAATGAGACACAATTTGGGCAGGTGACACATGTTCCAGATTCTGTTTTGGGCGTGAGACAAATGTCTCACCAAAGTTGAGACGCGGCGTTTTCGCAGGAAAACGGGTGCGACTCAAAAGTCGTGAGCGCGCACAGCGGCAAACGGCGCTATGTGGGGCCTTGCGGGAGCAAAATGATCCGTTTTCCTCCGTCCCCGGGGAATCAGCTGGCGATGCCCGCCACGAAACTGGCCCATCTACTACGTTTGACCCGATACCCCTGACCATACCCACGTTTTACTAAAAACCGCAGGCGTTCTACCTGCTGTTTTGTTTTTGCGTTGTTCGCCATGGTTAAGGGCAGCGGCTTAAACGTAGTAGATGGGCCCATTTCGTGGCAAACGGGTCACGCGGCAGCTCTCGCAAGGCCAAAATGATTCGTTTCCCTCCGTCCACGGGAGTTCAAGGCTGTTACGGATATGATGCCATTTCAAAACTATGCCGGATTACGGGGCTAAAGTCGGGACCCTCATCCATACCCTCATTTTTTGAAAAACGGCAGGCTATCTACCTGCGGTTTTGTTTTTGGGATTTTCCGTATGGTGGGAGGTTCGCTATCCAGCCCCGTAATCCGGCATAGTTTTGTTCGTGGCAGCCCAACCGCGCGTTCACGCGCGGGGCCGGTGGGGCATTTTTGCCCCACCGGCCCCTGTTCCAGCGCTATTCCAGCTTGGTTTCTACCGTGGGAGTCTTATCCGCCGCAACTGGAGTACGGGCGGTGTCCATGCTCAGGCAGTGTTTGGGGCAGCTTTCGATGCACTCGCCGCACACCACGCAGGCATACGGATCGATCGACCACGTTCCGCCCTTTCGATCGACCGCGAGCGCGCCCGCCGGGCAGCGACGCGCGCACATGCCGCAGCAAATGCACACGTCCATGTCGTTAACGATGTGCCCGCGCAGGCGCTCGGGCGCCGCGAGCTTCTCCTGCGGATAGCACACCGTTACCGGCTGCTTGACCATAGAGCCCAAGGCCGTCTTGGCAAATGTCAGCAAACTCATGCCGCGCCTACCTTTCCGTGCAGCTAATGCAGGGGTCGATGGTCAGGATAATCATGGGCACGTTGGCAAGGAGCACGCCCTGCAGTGCATGCGTCAGACCCGCCAGGTTCTGCGACGTCGGCGTGCGCACGCGAAAACGGTCCAGGTTCTTGGTGCCGTTGCCGCGCACATAGTAATACGCCTCGCCGCGCGGCTGCTCAATCACAACCTCGCCGCGCGCGCCGTCGGCCGGCGTGAGCTTGGTGCGCCTGCCGATTCCGTCGTGCGGTATCTTGCCCACAAGCTCCTTAATGATGTCCATGGCCTGCGTGACCTCGGCGCAACGCACCTGGCAGCGGGCATAGCAGTCGCCATCGGTAGCAACGATGGGCTCAAACGCAGCCAGATCCGCATAAGCGCCGTCACCGAACATGCGCACGTCGTAGTCCACGCCCGAGGCGCGCCCAAACGGACCGACCATCGAAAGCGCCAGCGCGTCTTTCTTGCTAATCACGCCCACGCCATGCAGGCGCTCGCCGCAGCTGTTGTCGTCCAAAAACGTATGCACCAGGGCCTCGTAGTCGGGGCGCATGGCGTCGAGCGTCTGGACAATACCCGCCAGCTCGGAGTCCTCAATGTCGTGCTTAAGGCCGCCGATCTCGTTGATCGACAGAATCACGCGGCCGCCGCAGGTGCTCTCAAAGATCTTGAGAATCTGCTCGCGCAGCGTCCAAGACCGATAGAACAGCGCCTCAAAGCCAAAGGCATCGGCGAGCAGGCCCAGCCACAGCAGATGCGAGTGAATGCGCGAAAGCTCGTGCAGAATGGTGCGGATATACTGCACGCGGTCAGGCACCTCGATATCGAGCATGCGCTCGCAGGCGCTGGCATAGCCGCAGCTGTGGCCCACGGCGCAAATGCCGCAGATGCGCTCGGCGATGTAGCCAAACTGATGCATGTCGCGCTTTTCGGTGAGCTTCTCGAGCCCGCGGTGCACAAAGCCGATCTGCGGAATTGCCTCGATGACGCGGTCGTCCTCGATCACCAGGTCCAGATGAAGCGGCTCGGGCAGCACCGGGTGCTGCGGGCCAAACGGAATAACGGAGCGATGTGCCATGGACCTTACGCCTCCTTTTTCTGCTTGTCGCGGGCGGCCTTGGCGGCAAGCGCCGCGCGGACCTTGGCCGCTTTCTCGGGATCCATGGCGGCGAGCTTTGCCTCCATCTCGGCAGCCTTGAGCGCGGCCTTCGCAGCAGTTTCATCGTGCTGAGCATCGGAGCCGGCAGCCGCAGCGGGCTGAGCGACGGCAGCGCCCGCAGCATCGCCAGCGCCCGCAGTGCCCTCCCCCGCAGCGGCCGTGGCAGTAGCAGCCTTCTCGGCCGCGGCCTTGCGCGCCTTGGCCTCGGCAGCGGCACGGACCTTCATGGCTTTCTCGCGCGCGGCCTTCACCTCGGGCGTGATAACGCTCATGGGCTCGGCAGTCGAGACTTGGTAGAAAAAGCCCTTAAAGTCAATCTGCATATCGGTGATGGCAAGACCAAACAGGTCGTGCGCTTCGTTTTCAAACGGGAATACTGCCGGATAGTACGAGCTGATGGACGGAATCTCCTGGTACTGATTAATTCCCTCAACCACCAGGTTCTCGATCGCATAGCTGCCGTCCTGCGCAATCTGCTCCTGAGCAGCACGAACGTTGATAAACGTATAGACCAGGCGATACGTGCCGTCGTCGACGTTGCGCTCGGCGTGCATTTGCACAAAGCGCGCGCCGACGCCCTTGAGCGCCTGGACATGCGACAGGAGCTCGTCGATCCCGACGGTGGTATAGATAGCCTTTTGCATTACTCGGCCTCCTTTGCAGCGGCGGGTGCGGCAGGCTTCCCGGCAGGCGCGCCAGCAGCGGGCGCGCCGTCAGCCGTGCCTGCGTCGACACCGGCCCCGGCCCCCGCAGCCACAAACCCGTCCTCGCCCAGCTCAACGCCACCGCCCCAGGTTGCGGCGCCGCCCCAGGTTGCGGCGCCGCCCACGGTAAGCGGGTCGCCGCCGGCGCGCATCACGGCCTCCTTCTGGTCCAGGATGCCACACGCCTCCACGATGGCATCGATCACCGTCTCGGGGCGAATGGCGCACCCGGGCGCGTACACGTCCACGGGAATCGCGCGGTCCACGCCGCCGATCACGTTGTAGGCATCGCGGAACACGCCGCCCGAACACGCGCAAATGCCGCACGCCACCACGCACTTGGGCTCGAGCATCTGGTTGTAGATCTGGCGCACGACGGGCAGGTTCTGGGCATTGACCGACCCCGTCACCAAAAAGATATCCGCATGCTTGGGGTTGCCGGTGTTGACCACGCCAAAGCGCTCCGCATCGAACAGCGGCGTGAGCGAGGCCAGCACCTCGATATCGCATCCGTTGCAGCTCGAACCGTCGTAATGAATAACCCACGGCGAGCGCGACATTTTATGATCCATGGATGCCGCCTCCTAAATAAATACGTCGACGAGGATGGGCATAAGGTTGAGCAGGCCAAACACCAGCGCCACGCCCCATCCGAGCCTAAAGCAGCTGCGCCAGGTGCTGCGTGCGAAGGTGTTGTCGATCAGCACCTCGACAAAATACGTCGCGGCCATCACGACCAGTGCGACCACCCAGCTCACCGGGTTGTCCCAAACAAAGAACATGCCCACCCACATCAAAAACAGCACGGTCTCGCACCAGTGCATAAGGGTCATCTTGGCCAGCGTGCCGCCGCTCATCTCGGTGGCGACGCCCTGGACGATCTCCTGATGCGCGTGATGCGAGTACGAAAGGTCAAACGGCGACTTGCGCAGCTTGATGGTAAGCACCGCGAGCAGCGCCAGGAAAATGGGCGCACTGTACACGATGATGGGGGCCGACTGCCCCGTCACAGCGATGGAATCAAAGCTGTCGGTGGCAAGATACAGACCCACGCTCATCAGCAGAACGGCGGGCTCGTAACTCATGACCTGCAGCAGCTCACGATCGGCGCCAACCTGGGCAAACGGGCTTTGCGTCGAGGCGGACGCCAGCACCACAAAGATCGCGGCGAGCGTCACCATAAAGGCGCACAGTAGCGTGTTAGAGCCCGACACAAAGATGCCGCCGCCCACGACGGTAAAGATGAGCGCGCACGCCATATAGGTATCGTCCATGGTGTTTACGCTGGCAGGGGCTTTGCGCAGCAGCTTGGCAACGTCGTAGAAAGGCTGGAGCAGGCGCGGGCCCACGCGGCCCTGCATACGGGCCGAAAGTTTGCGGTCAACGCCGTCGACCAGGCCACCAACCAAAGGCGCCAGCAGGGCAAACACCAAGGTACCAATAAAGATGCCCACGACACCCGAACCTTCGAAATACTTGCCGCGCAGCACCGAGGGCGCGCTCATGGCAAGCCTCTCGGGCCCAATCCATGCGCAGCACAGCAGCGCAAACAAGATAATGCTGCAGCACACAACGCTACCCACGGGGCTAATACGCTTCTCACCAAGGGCGTCCTCCGAGTACCAATTGCGCTTTTCGGCCTTCACCTCGTGTCCCATCGAGCCGCGGAAGTGGCGATATTTGTCGGTTCCCACACCCGAAAGGTACACGTTGACGTGCGGCTTATTGCTCACGCGGAACGACGTCAGCAGCACCACGGCGATAAAAGCCACGATAACCACCATCAGATACATGGCGTCCTTGCCGATAACGTACGGCACGCGGCCAAACACCATGGCCAAGTAAGGCGACACCAGACCGCTCGAGATAACCGGGAACGCCACGCAGCACAGAATCAGCAGCGCGGCGATGGTGTTGAGGGCCATCCATTCGGTCTTATGGACATTGACCTCAACGTTTTGAGCCGTGGGGTCGACGCCCGAAAGCTTGGCAAGCCACTTGCCCCAGAAGAAGAACGTCGCGGCCGAGCCAAAGGCCAGCACCATGATCATGAGCACGTTGCCGGTCTGCGCAAACGCCACCAGGGCGCCCCACTTGGACACGAGCATGCCAAACGGCGCCACGAACATACCCATGATGCCCAGCATCATCAGGCGCGTCAGGTGCGGCATACGGCTGAACATGCCGTCCATGTCCTCGATATTGCGGCTGCCGATATGGTGCTCGGCGGTGCCTACGCACAGGAACAGCAGCGACTTAGCCACCGTGTGGAACAAGATCAGGAAGATGGCCGCCCATACGGCCTCGGGCGCGCCGACACCCAGGCAGGCACTGATGAGACCCAAGTTGGAAATGGTGGAGAACGCGAGCACGCGCTTGGCATTGCTCTGCGAGATGGCCATGAGGGCCGCGAGCAAAAACGTGATGGCACCCACACTCGTAACCATAAAGCCGGTCACGGGATAGATGGCATAGAGCGGGCTCAGCTTGACCATTAGGAACACGCCGGCTTTGACCATGGTGGACGAATGCAGCAGGGCGCTCGTGGGCGTGGGGGCAACCATGGCGCCGAGCAGCCAGGTATGGAACGGCATCTGCGCGGCCTTGGTAAGGGCGGCGAGCGACAGCAGAACGACCGGCATCACCAGCAGCGCGGATTGCGCGGTTCCGGCGCCGGAAAGCTCGATCATGCCCGAGATGGTCAGCGGCATGCCGTTAACGTGCAGGTACATGAGTCCGGCCAAAAACGCGATGCCGCCCAGCATGTTTAGGATAATCTGGGTAAAGGCGTTCTTGATGGCCTCGGGCGTGCGCGTGTAGCCAATCATGAGAAACGAGCACACGGTGGTGATTTCCCAGCCGCAGAACAGCCACTCAAGGTTATCGCTCGTCACGATGACGAACATGGCCGAGAGGAACAGGAACATAAGCGCCAGGAACTGCGGGCGACGGTCGGGCGCGGTCTGCCCGCGCAGCGCGGCCTCGTGCTCGTCATGGGCCTGGAAGTCCTTCATGTAACCCAGGGCATACACGCAGATTAGACTGCCGACGATACCGACGGCGAGGACCATGATCACGCTCATGTAGTCCAGGTAGAGCGGCGTCGCCGTGACGGCCTCGGCCGCGGGCAGCGTCATGGCTGCAAAGGCGAGCGAGCCCACCAGCTGGACTATGCCGAGCACTGTGGTGAGCGCGTTCCTATATTTGTACGCGTTGTACAGGATGACGGCGCACAGGATGACGTCGATGACGGAGCTGATGATCGAGAGCACATGCGAGGTGCCGGTGGCAACCTCAAAGCTCTGCGGACCCGTGCCAAAAAACATGACGGCGACTACAACTGTCACCGCCATAATAATGCCGGAACCTACAAGCCCCACCGCATCGCGGGCTCGGTCACCGCGCGCGAGCAGCATGCCCAGCGCCGGTACCAGCGGAAACAGGGTAAGGAAATACAGTAGCGTCATACCATCACTCCCCCATGCAAAAACGCTGCAATTGTTTAA
Organism: Collinsella sp.; assembly: GCA_048416615.1. GTDB lineage: Bacteria > Actinomycetota > Coriobacteriia > Coriobacteriales > Coriobacteriaceae > Collinsella. The sequence continues at coordinate 42,113 of DBFSET010000021.1, forward strand.
CGTTATAGCTCAATTGAGGAGTAGCGGCGGCAGGTTTTCGGTCAACTGGGGAGTTTTAGACGTACGGGGTAAGGAGTCTGTCCGCATTGGAGTAGAGGGGTGACGTTTCCCTGGCGCGGCAAGAAAAATGCGCCCCTGTGGGCGCACCATCCCGTTCGCTATTCCGCCTTTTTAACGCGCGGCTTGCGACCGCGCGGCTTATCGACCAGCGCGGACTCACCGTTCTCGCGATACTGGCGGCACCAAGCCTTGACCGAAGACTCGCTAGGAATCTTGTACTTGATCATGGCCTCGCGAACCGTCAGGCCGTTTTCCAGGCGATCCTTTACCACGGCGAGCTTGACGTCGTACGAATACGTGCGGTGATGCGAGCCCGCGTTAAGCACTGCGTCGGCACCGCCCACGGCGTATGCGCGAGCCCACTGACGAGCCGTGGCCTGGGGAATGCTGAGCTCCGCGGCGAGGGCACGATGACCGACCCCCTCTTGGAGGACCTCGACGGCACGCTGCCTAACCTCGGGCGCATGCGTGCGAGTCCTTGTTGCTTCTGACATACCTGCCACTTCTTAGCCCTAAACGTTTACCTGTTTTCTTACGTGCATGTTAGATAGTAGCATTTTGCTGTTTGCTCAAAGCAGTTAATTAAAATAGACGCGGCATTATCTGGGCATTTGACACCTATTTACGGCGTTTCTTTATCGATTATTTACGCTGGTAGCTAGCTCGCAGCTAATCGTCATTCGTTTGCCAACAAAATTGGCATCTCTTTATGTCCTTTGGTCTAGAGGGAATAATTATTAACCCCTCCCCCAATAATTTTGAGCGGCCTGCAGGGCAGTGACGCCTCACTCCTCATGATTACCGCGCATTGCCATCCACCCGAGCAAAACAAAAAGGACGGGACCTGCTGCGCTTGCAGACCCCGCCCCGGTTGACACCCGATGGGACGCAGTCGGGCGAGGCAGGTCCGTGCTGCCGCCCCGCCTGGCCGCGATGTTCAACTACAGCTCGTTGGCCGCGTGATACGCCGTGCGAATGGCACTCGCAATGTCGGCGGTGCGCTCGCCCGAGCAGTCGCCCACGCAGGTCACGGGTACCGTCACGCCGTCCAGGTCAAACGCGTTGGCCTTGGAGCCCACGGCCATCACCACGTAATCGCAGGCGATCTTCACCGGCTCCTCGGCGCCGTCCTCGGTGGTGCGAATGGCCTCCACGCCCTCGTCGGTAATGGCGGTCAGGCGGGTCTTCACGTGCTGCTCAACGTTGTGCTCGGCAAAGTCGCTCATAATCAGCGGCAGAATGGTCTCGGACTCGCCCGCGGCAATCTTGTCGAGCATCTCCACGATCGCCACCTCGCAGCCGTGCTGCAGCAGGTACTCGGCAGTCTCGGTGCCCACCAGGCCGCCGCCAATGACAGCGACGCGGCCCGTAAGCTCCGCCTTGCCGGCCAGCACGTCCCAGCTCGAGACGACCTTCTCCGAGTCGGCACCCGGAACGGGGATAACCACGTCGTGCGCGCCCACGGCCACAATCGCGGCGTCGGCGGCGTTGAGGTCCTCAGCAGTAGCGGCATGGTTGAGCTCAACCTTCACGCCCAGGCCGGGCAGAATCTTCTCGTAATACTCGACCGAGCGCATGATCTCGTCCTTGCGCGGAGGCGCGGCCGCCAGCACAATCTGGCCGCCCAGATGATCGCTCGCCTCGTAGACGGTCACATCGTAGCCGCGCTTGGCCGCCACGCGTGCGGCCTCCAGGCCGGCAATACCGCCGCCCACCACGGCGATCTTCTTGTCGCCCTCGCCCGGCTTGATGGCGACGGTCGCCTCGTCGCCGTTCTCGGCGTTGAGCACGCACGAGATGTACTTGCGGTTTTGAATCGCATCGACGCAGCCCTTGTTGCAGTTGAGGCACTCGCGGATGGGCTCACCCGTGGCAGCCTTCAGCGCAATGTCGGGGTCGCACATGAGCGAGCGGCCATAGGCGATGATGTCGGCCGCGCCGTCTTCCAGAATCTTCTCGCCGGCCTCGACCGAGATGACACGGCCCACGGTTGCCACCGGCACGGAGACCAGGGCCTTGACGCGCTCGGCCACGGGCAGCGTCCAGTTGTAGGGCATGGCGCCCATGGGCGGAATGGTGTCGCCCATGTTGCCGGTGTGGTTGGCCTGTGCAACCTGGATCATGTCGATGCCCGCGCCCTCGAGCAGCTTGGCGAACTCGCAGGCCTCGTCAGGCTGCAGGCCGCCCTTGCCGCGCGGCGTGCCGTCGGGGTTCTCCATGATCACGGGGAGCTTGTACTCCACCATCAGCTGCGGCGCGGCTTCCTTAATGGCAGCGACGACCTCGAGCGCGTAGCGAACGCGGTTCTCGAACGAGCCACCGTACTCGTCGGTGCGCTGGTTGAGGATGGCCGAGCACAGCGAACCCACCAGGCGATCGCCGTGGACCTCGATGGCGTCGATGCCGGCCTGCTGCGCACGGGCGGCCGAGGCAGCGATGGCTTCCTTGATCTGGGTGAGCTGTTCTACGCTTGCCTCGTTCACAAAGTGCTGCATGTCGTGGTGCAGCTTGGCGTAGGCCTGATTGCGGATCTCGTTGGACTCGGCCATCTTGGCGGCAAAGGTCTCCTCGTCGCCGGCGGCCTTGGCCTCCTGCGCGGCCTTGGCAGCGGCCATGGATCCCATGACCATGCGGCCGACACCGGGCACGTCATACTCGGGGTGGAACAGCTGCAGCGCGACCTTGGCGCTGTGCTTGTGGACGGCGTCGGCCAGTGCCTTAAACGTGGGGATCTGGGCGTCGGTCGCCAGCTTGGGCGTGGGGCTTGCGGTCATAACGGGAGCGACGTCGCCGATGACGATGTAGCTCACGCCGCCACGGGCCAGACGCTCATAAAAGGCCAGGCTGCGCTCGCCGATGGAACCGTCGCGCTCCTCGTAGCCGGTGGTCAGCGGCGGGAACATAATGCGGTTCTTGAGCTCAAGGGGGCCAACCGTAATGGGCTGGAGCAGCTTGGATGCAGGTGCGGTCATGGACATTCCTCTCTTGTAGGCGCGGCGGCGATGGTGCCGCGTAGTTGTCTAGAGGATATGGCATGGGGGCACAGCGGCGCAACGGAAATCGGCGAATATCAGGTGGCAGCAGGTGGATGGGGCGAGGCGGCCCGTCGGTTTGTCTCAATCTGTAACAGTTACTCAGCAAAACCGGGTCTTACTGTTACAGATCGAGACAAACGGGAGCGTTCCGTCGGAAAATCTCGATCTGTAACACCTACAGGCCAAAAACGACCCTAGATGTTACAGATCAAGACAAACCAATCTAGCCTGCCGAAAAATCTAAATCTGTAACAGTAACTCGGCAAAATGGGCTCCAGATGTTACAGATCGAGATAAACGGGACCCGTCTGCCAGAAAATCTCAATCTGTAACAGTAACTCGGCAAAATTCGTCCCTCGTGTTACAGATTTAGACAAACACGACCCAACCCACCGGTATATCTCGATCTGTAACATCTAGCCGTCCAAATCGGGTCTAGATGTTACAGATTGAGATTTTGTTTGAGAGGCCGAGAATTGGACCGAAAACACAGTCCCGCGATAACAAAAAAGCCCGCCGGCTAGGCCGACGAGCTGCAAGTTCTTGGTCGCGGGGGCAGGATTTGAACCTACGACCTCCGGGTTATGAGCCCGGCGAGCTACCAGACTGCTCCACCCCGCAATGTCTGGGCGCCTCATGTGCGCAAGAAAGAATATTACGTGGGAGTTCGGTAAACGGCAAGGATAATCTCGTAGAGCATAATTCCTTCATATTTAAACCCCTCAGTACATATCATCGTAAACGAATCGCAGCCGAGCGCCGGCGGCGGCGCGTATACAATGGTGCGCGTCCTTTTACGCCGACACCTGGAGTAGACATGCTGCTCGCTATCGATATGGGAAACACGCAGACGGCCATGGGCCTGTTTGACGGAGACGAGCTGGTGCAGTCGTGGCGCATGCCCACCGACCGCTCCTATACCGCCGACGAGATTCACGTGCGCCTGATGGGCTTCTTTAAGATGTACGACCTCTCGCTCGGCGCGGTCGACGCGATCGCCTTTGCCGGCGTGGTGCCGCAGCTCTCGCGCGAGTGGCACGCCGTGGCCGACCGCATCGCGGCGGACGCCATCGTCATTGGGCCGCAGACGGCGGCCGTGACCAAGCTGCGCGCGGCACGCCCCCAGGCCGTTGGTGCCGACCGCATCGCCAACGCCGTCGCTGCCGAGACCTTCTACGGCGCCCCGGCGATCGTGGTGGACTTTGGCACCGCGACCAATATCGACGTCATCGACGAGGACGGCTATTACATTGGCGGAGCGATTGCGCCAGGCATCCGCATTTCGATGGACGCGCTCGCCGCCCGAGCCGCCAAGCTCGCCAGCGTTCCGCTCGAGGCGCCCGAGCACGCCATCGGCCGCGATACCGAGGAGTGCATCAAAGTCGGCGCCGTAACGGGCGCCGCGGCCATGGCCGAGGGCCTGGTCGCGCGCATGAAGCGCGAGCTGGGGCGCGAAGACGCCACCGTTATCGCCACGGGCGGCCTCGCCGGCATCGTCGCCGATTCGACCGATGCCTTCGACGTGGTCGACGGCCAACTCACCATCAAAGGCATCTGCGAAATCTACCGCCGCATGCAGGAGCTGGGGTAGGACGGGGACCTAAGTCGAGCACGAGCGGCGAACTAGGCGACGCATTGGTCCTATTCCTCAAAATCGAAAATTTTTTAGTTTTGAGGAATAGGACTTTCTGCTACGTCTCACCGCACAGCCACCTCGCCAGGTCCACGATCTGCACCCCATTGCGGTCCGTGGCCTCGTGATGCGTGCGGGCGAGAATCATCTTGGGGTACGCGTCGCCAATGCTCAGCAGTGGTGAAATCTCGCGTTCAAATGTCTTATCCGAGCTGATGTCGTCGCTCACCTGAATGTAGAGCTTCTCGCTTCGCTTGATTGCTACAAAGTCTATTTCCTTTTTATAGAGTACGCCGACGTATACCTCGTATCCGCGGCGCAGCAGCTCGATGGCCACCATGTTCTCGTACACGCGACCCCAGTCCATATCGCGTGTACCGAGCAGTGCGTATTTAAACGCATGGTCCGCCAGATAGTACTTCTCGCCGCTCTTAAGGTATTTTTTGCCACGAATGTCGTATCGACGAACTTTATAGAAGGCAAACGCATCGCACAGGTACCCCATGTACGTGCCGACGGTCTTGTTCGTAATCTTTAGCCCATCCGCATTTAATGCATCAGTAATGTTGCGTGCCGACGTAATGTTGGAAACGTTGTCCATCATGTAATCGGCAATGCGCAGCAGCGCCGATTCGTTTCTCACGTTATGCCGCTGCACGATATCTCTCACAATGAGCGTCTTAAAGACGTTGGAGAGATATTGATAGCGCTGCTCCTGCAGTGGATAAGGGTAAGAGCCAGACATGCCGCCGGTTCTCGCGTACCCATCGAAGTCGCGGTCGACCTCGCTCTCGTCGCCATAGAGACGATACTCCTCAAACGAGAATGGGAAAACCTCGATCTCGAAGGTGCGCCCCGTAAAGAGCGTTGACAGATCGCTCGACAGCAAAAAGGCGTTCGATCCGGTGATGAAGATGTCGTACTGCTCGGATGCGTGAAGGCTGTTGATCGCACGCTCAAAACCGTCGCACATCTGAACTTCATCGATAAGCAGAAAGTTATGCTTGCCGGCCACTCGATGCTCTTTTACATAGGTGAGCAACGCGTGATACTCGAGCAGGTTCTCGAACTCATCGAGGTTGTAGTTGATATGGATGACATTCGAATTGGACAGATTCGCCTCCACGTAATCGCGGAGGGCCTCGAGCAATTTTGACTTACCGCTACGGCGGATGCCCGTTATGACCTTGATGTCCGGCACGCCAATAAGGCTCGTCAACGTGTCCATATATGACGTTCTATTGATGAGTTTCATTGGGGCCTCCTCGCGGTCTTTTATCGCTATTCCTCAAAAACGAAAATTTTTCAGTTTTGAGGAATAGGCTCTGTAGCGAATATACCTCGCGAAAGGCCGAGCTGCCTTAATCCTATTCCTCAAAAACGAAAATTTTTCAGTTTTGAGGAATAAAGCGCTGGCAACCCATTCCCCAGACAAGCGAAAGCCCTCCCCGGTGCAAGCCGAGGAGGACTCCGTTGTCATCGTTATCTTTGGGCGCGAGCGCCTCGCGTTACAGCCCGCGAATCCGTACGGCCTCGGGCGGAAACTCTTGCTCGCCGGCGTCGGTCTTAATGGTCGCGCGGCCCCAGATGTCCAGGCCCGCAAACACACCGACCGCAAGCGGCAAGCCGTTGGGCGACACCGCCGCAACTTGGCGGCCCAGCAGCGGCACCATGTCGAAGTACTCGCCCAGCACCGGGGCCAGCGGGCCGGCAGCGCCCTGTGGTGTGTTGGCGGCAACCGCCCAGGCGTCAACGCGAGCGAGCACCGCCGCGGCCAGCGCCTCGACCAGCACTTCGTCGGCATCATCTACACCGAGCTCGCTCAGTGCCGAACGCTCAATATCCACCGTCACGGCACCGAACATGCCCGCGGCACCGGCACCGCCGTTGACGGCGAGGCGCGCGAGCGACGTCTCAAACGCAGGCGCGCCGCACACAATGTCACTCGGCCACTGGATGCCCACTTTGCCGGCAAGCCCCAGGCCCGGCGTTGCGGCCGTGCCCGCGAGCGCGTCCATCATGCCCATTGCGGCCACAAACGGCAGGCCGTGGAAGGCGTGCATGTTCACATCGGGGCGCACGACCAGCGAAAACGTCAGCGATACATCGCCCGCGCTCCACGCGCACCAGCCCGCGGACATGCCCTCGCGGCCCGCGTCACGCGCCGCGTCGAGCTCGGTACCGGCGGCTACAGCATTCATCTCGATCATCTACATACGCCCCAATTCGCCCACGATATGGCCCACGCGATCCTCGGGCTCCTTGACCTCGACGCCGTTGTAGCGGAAGAACCGCGCCGGGTCGTGCATCAGGTCCTCGAGCGGCACCAGCACAAAGTCGCGCTCGCCGATCAGCGGATGCGGCAGACGCAGCTTCTTGCCGCCGTGGGTCTCACCATCCATCCACAGCAGGTCCAAGTCGATGGTGCGCGGGCCGTTGGCCTTGGCCTTCTTGGAGCGGTCGCGACCCAGCTCGGCCTCGATCTTCATGAGCTCGTCGAGCAGCACCAGCGGCGCCAGCTCGGTCTTGATCTCGATGACGGCGTTGGCAAACGCGTCCTGGCGCGTCTCGTAGGCCGGCTCGCTCTCGTAGATGCGCGAGCAGTTGGACACGCAGGTGAGCGGGATCTCGGCGATCATGTCGCGCGCGGCGCGAATGTTGTCGCAGCGATGCCCCAGGTTGGAACCCACGGCCACAAACGCGCGGCGCGGCTGCGGCTTGGCAACGGCCCAGTAACCGTTCAGGAACTGTGCAAAGCCCGCAACGTCATGCACGCGCACGATGTTGGCGCCGGCCTGGATGGCGCCCAAGCACACACCAAACGTGGCGGCATCGCGCGCGGCGGCATCGGTCACGCCCGAGACGGCGCCCACAAAGCGCTTGCGCGACACGGCGCACATGAGCGGATAGCCCAGCGACGCCATCTTGGCGGTCTCGCGCTGGATGACGATGTCTTCGTTGGCCGTCTTGCCAAAGCCCGGGCCGGGATCGATGCAGATACGGTCGCGCGACACGCCGGCATGGATGAGCGTGCGGGCCTGGTCGGACAGAAAGCCCATGACGCGGCGCATGATGGGCGCAGAATCGGGCAGGGTAAAGCGGCGGAGCTGTGAGGTGGGCACGTAGGCTTCCTCGCGGCGGGCGCTGCGGCGCATCATGGCGGCCAGGTGGTCGCTGGGCTCTGGTGCGGCTTCGGTAGCTGCGGGCACGGTCTCGGGCTCTGCAGTCTCGGCGGCAGGGGCAGCCTGCTCGGCAGCCGGCGTCTCTGGCTCGGACTCGGGCTCCGGTTCGCCAAACGGCAGCGAGGGCTGTACCACACCGCCCGGAAGCTTGGCCTCAACCTTGGGCTCGCCCAGCAACTTGCCGCGACGGCGACGGGCCGGCTTCTCGGCCTCGCGCGCAGCCTCGGCAGCCGCTTCGCGCGCCTTCTCGGCAACAAACGCCGCAGCCGAGGTATCGAGCTGCACCGTCGCGTGCGTGCGGGCGGGTGCGGCGACCTCGCCGGCGTGCATTACGATGACGCCGCAGGTGCTCGTCTTAACGAACTCAACCATCTTGGGATCGGTGAAGCCCGTCACGTCGTTAACAATCGAAGCACCGCAGCGCACAGCCGCCTTGGCAACCGCCACATGACGCGTATCGATCGAGACGATGGCACCCTCTTTGGCGAGCGCGCGCACGACGGGCAGCACGCGACGCGCCTCCTCGTCGGGGTTGACCGGGGTAAAGCCGGGGCGCGTGGACTCGCCGCCCACGTCGATGATGTCGGCGCCGGCATCGAGCATCGCCAGGCCGTACTCGATAGCGGCATCTTGGTCAAAGTGCTCACCGCCGTCGCTAAACGAATCGGGCGTCACGTTGAGGACGCCCATGATGCGCGGACGGTCAAAGCTGAGCTCGTACTTTCCGCACCGCCATGTCTTGCTGTCGTTCGCCATGAACATCCTCCTAAAATGCCCGCGCCGCCGCGCTTGGGCGCTGACGGCGGGGTCGCTTTGCAATCAGTCTTTCTATTGTATCCGCGCGCGCGGGCTAGAACGCAAACGCGGCCGCGATGTCGCAAGAAATCAGCAGGTCGGCATTTGCATCCTGATCGGTGGGCGCCAAATTGCAAATGGCCAGCGTATCGCCAGTAAAGTAACGCGTGAGGCCCGCCGCCGGATACACTACGAGCGAGGTCCCGCCCACGACGAGGGCGTCGGCTGCAGCGATGGCAGCAATGGCGCCGGTAAGCACACGCTCATCGAGCGGTTCTTCGTAGAGGACCACATCGGGCTTGATGCGACCGCCGCACGCAGGACACACGGGCACGCCCGCGGCATCCTCGTGCTCGCGCGAGCAAATCCATTCGGCGCTGTAGACCGCGCCGCACGTCTGGCAGATATTGCGGTGGACCGAGCCATGCAGCTCGAACACGCGCTGCGAGCCGGCCATCTGGTGCAGGCCGTCGATATTTTGCGTCACCACGGCGTCGAGCTTGCCGGCGCGCTCCAGCTCCGCCAGCTTGGCATGGCAGTGGTTGGGCTTGGCGTTAAGGGCGATCATCTTGGTCCGGTAGAAGTCGAAAAACTCCGCCGGATGCGCCTCGCAGAAGCTGTGCGAGAGCATAGTCTCGGGCGGATAGGAAAACCGCTGGTGATACAGACCGTCCACGCTGCGGAAATCGGGAATGCCGCTTGCCGTGGAAACGCCCGCGCCGCCAAAGAAGACCACGTGGTTATGGGTGTCGAACAGCTCCGCTAGCGCGGCGGAGGCCCGCTTGGGACCCGATATTGCCTGCGTCATATATGTCCTCCGTCCGTGTCTCCGGGACGGCGGCGTTTGCACCATCACTCGCGGACTCCGCCCCGCCCCTGTTGCGCTAATCTTAAGCCTGCCAACCCCGTCGAAAGGACACCATGCCTCAGACTTACACTTTCGCCTCGTGGAACGTCAACGGCCTGCGCGCCGTGCTCAAAAAAGACCCAAGCTTTATCCAGATCGCACAGGAGCTCGATGTCGATATCCTGGCGCTGCAAGAAACCAAGCTGCAGGAGGGCCAGGTCGATATTGACCTGCCTGGCTATCACCAAACCTGGAGCTACGCCGAGCGCAAGGGCTACTCGGGCACCGCGGTCTTTAGCCGCCAGGAACCGCTGCGCGTGCTGCGCGCCGATGCGCTGCTGCCCCACGCCGGCGAGGGCGAGGCGGCCGAGCTCGTCGCCCAAGCCGCAACCGAGGGCCGCGTCTGTGCGCTCGAGTTCGACAAGTTTTGGTTCGTGGACGTCTATACGCCCAACGCCCAAAACGAGCTCGCGCGCATCGATGTACGCATGGCCTGGGACGATGCCTATCGCGGCTTTTTGGCAGGCCTCGAGCGCGAGACCGGAAAGCCCGTCGTAACCTGCGGCGACTTTAACGTGGCACACGAGGAGATCGACCTTAAGAACCCCAAGTCCAACCGCGGCAACGCCGGCTTTTCGGACGAGGAGCGCGGCAAGTTCACCGAGCTGCTCGACGCCGGTTTTACCGACACCTGGCGCGCGGCCAATCCGGACGTCGAGGGCGTCTACAGCTGGTGGAGCTACCGCTTTAATGCCCGCAAGAACAACGCAGGCTGGCGCATCGACTACTTCCTGGTAAGCGACGCAATCGCCGGCAACGTACGCGACACCGGCATCCGCGGCGACATCTTTGGCAGCGATCACTGCCCCGTCACCCTCGCCCTGGAGCTCTAACCCCCAGATGATCCCCCGGGGACGGAGGAAAAGGGATCATTTTCACCTCGCGAGGGCATCCACGTGGCCCACTCGCCACGAAACTGGCTCATCTACTACGTTTAAGCCACCACCCTCAACCACAGCGAACAACGCAAAAAGAAAACCGCAGGTAGAAAGCCTGCGGTTTTTCATAAAACGCGGTCATGGTCGGGGGTATCAAGCTAAACGTAGTAGATGGGCTGGTTTCGTGGCGGGCATCCCCAGCGACCGCTTAGGGACGGGGAAACGGATCCTTTCGGCCCTCTGAGATCAGTGACGACAGCAATATATGCCGGCCATTTCAAAACTATGCCGGTTTACGGGGCTGAATCGCGAACCCCCAACCATACGCAATTCCGAAATAACAAAGCCGCAGGTAGACGGCTCGTCTATTTTCGAAAAAATGCCGGTATGGTCGGTCCGTGTCAATCCAGCCCCGTAAACCGGCATAGTTTTGATATGGCACCAAGGCAGCATTGATTCCCGCCCCGGTGCAACCGCCACTACAGCCCGTACTTCACGACGACGCGGTTGATGCGGCGACACCAGGGCTTGTACAGAGCGGCCAAAAACACGCAGGTCGCGAGGCCATGCGTGATATCGAACGGCACCGCCGTGGCAAGACGCGCCACGGCGCCCGCCCACGTGAGCGGCTGCACAAAACCGATGATGTCATACGCGTTGATCACGACGCCATACAGCAGGCCCGACGCAAAGCCGTAGGTCAACAGCGCCGGCATTCGCACAGTTCCATCGGCGCGGTCAAACGCGCCCACATGCGCCAGCACGCCGCCAACATAGCCAACCAGACCCCAGGCATACATCTGCCATGGCGTCCACATGCCCTGTCCAAAAAAGAAATTACTGGTCAGCGCTGCCAACGCGCCGACCATAAAACCATTGCGGCGGCCAAGTGTCGCACCCGCGATAATGGCGATAGCGCTCACGGGCTTAAAGTCGGGAATGGGGCCAAACAGGATGCGCCCCGCCGCGGCCAGCGCCGCCAGCACCAGCGTGGGCATGATCTGGCGCAGGCCTGGACGCGATGCCTCATAGCCCGCAAAGAACAGTGCGAGCACGAGCGCCACTACAACCAGCATGGCAAGCGCCGCCTGCTCAATGCCCGCCAGCAACGCCGCAGTCATCACTGCCGGCACCGCCAGGAGCAGCGGAATCTCCATTTTTGTGAGTAGGCGCGAGGCGCGACGATCTGTCATCCCATCACGCCCTGTAGAACACGTTGTCGGCAAAGAAATCTGCCGGAGGCTCCATGCAGGCGATCTCGCCGTCGAACATCATGGCGACGTCGTCGGACACCTGCTCGGCAAAGTCTAAGTCGTGCGTGGCCATGATGACGGTACCGCCGGCATTCGCATGGTCACGCAGGGCGCGAGCGATGATGCGGCGGCTGGCCAAGTCCAAACCCTTGGTGGGCTCATCAAGCAGCAGCAGCTCCGGACCGATCAACAGCAGCTTTGCCAACGCAAGCAGCTGGCGCTGACCGCCCGAAAGATCGTACGGGTGACGCGCCTCCAAGCCCGCTAGGCCCAGGCGCGCTGTCTGCTCCTGTACTGCGGCCTCGTCGTATCCGCAGGTCGAAGCCCATTCCATCAGCTCGTCGCGCACCGTTTCGGCGACCAGCAATGCCTTAGGATTCTGTGGCAGCAGTGCCGCCGAGGCCGTCCCACGCACCATGCGGCCACGCTGCAGCTTAGCCGTCTTGGCCAGCACCGAGAGCATCGTCGACTTGCCGCAGCCGTTTCCGCCCACGACCGCATGCACCGCGCCGGCTGAAAACGTCACATCGAGCCCGCGCAGCACCCAACCGCCCGCGCGATCGTAGCGAAACCAGCCTTCCGACAGGGTGGTAGCCGGCCCGCCGTGCATTTTTTGGAGTATTCTGCTTCCATCCGTGCGCGGGAAGGCTTCCGAGCCGTTTTCGAGCGACGTTTGCGCCACAAATTCGGACGATTTGTCCAATTCCGAACTTTTTTTCGCGCTCGATACGTCCCCGGTCGGCTCCAGAGAGCCTAAATTGTCCTCACGCCTGCTGAATACTCCGTTTTTTGCACATCGGATGGCACCCCACCCCAACACGTCATCGGAAAACAGCGATTCTCGGCGTCCCAAAGAAGCCATATCCGCCACCTCGCGCACGCGACCGCCCTCAATCCGGTACGCACGCGTCGCATACTCGAGCATCGGCCGCGGTTGATGCGTAGCCACAACAACCGTGCAGCCCAGTTCACGGTTCACGCGAAACAGCGCGTGCAGAAAATTCTTCTCGGCAACGGGATCGAGCTGAGACGTGGGCTCGTCGAGTAGCAGCACACGCGGACGCAGCGCCAGGACGGCGGCAAGCGACAGCAACTGCTTGCGGCCGCCCGAAAGCGTATCGGTATCGCGATGAAGCCAGTCCTCCAGACCAAAGAAATAGCTGGTCTCGGCAACACGGCGACGCATCTCGTCGCGCGACACACCCAGATTCTCCAGGCCAAACGCCATCTCATGCCACACGGTCTCGCACACAATCTGGTTCTCGGGATCCTGGAACACGTAGCCCACGCGCTCCGCAGACGCGCGCACGTCCATGTCGGCAACGTTCTCGCCCAGCACGCGCGCATCGCCAGTGCGCTCGCCCGCCGGAGCGATCTCGGGCTTGAGCAGCGACAGCAGCGTCGACTTACCCGATCCGGTACCGCCGACAAGCAGCGCAAATGCACCTTGAGGAACAGACCAGTCGAGCCCCTCGAGCACCGCAGCATCAGCCCCGGGGTAGGCGAAGCTCAGGCTCCGCACCTCAATCGCCGGCATATCCGGGCCGCACGCCGCGCCCGACACCGAGCCCCTATCCAACCGAGCCATCAGCCAAACCTCTTCTCATCGATCGCATGCAACACACAGGGCAGTACCATCCAGGCAGCGTACACAACATAGCCCAGCCACGGCGCGGGCACCGAAAGCTGCGGGTAAAACGAATACTGCGTTGTCGCGATCCATGCCACTGCCACCGCGGCGGCACCAAACAGCGCGAGCTCGACCAGCGCGGCAACGTCGCTGCGTCCCAGTCGATACCGCGCGTACGTCGTACGGCGCGACGCAGCACCCCACCCGCGCGAGCGCATGGCATCCGCGCGCTCAAGCGAATCTTCCATGCCCCAGCCCATCAGCACGCTCGACGCCCGCAGGCGCGATCGCACGGGATCGGCGGGCGCACGCCCCGGCACATCGATCGCGTCCTGCACCGCCAGCACCGTGCGGCCGCGGCGCAAAAACTGCGGGATAAGCCGCATACACATCGAGATCATGAGCGCAATCACCGGCGCGGCGTTACCCAAAAGCGCGAGCACCTTGTCGTAGCCGAGCATCGACGCCGCCGCCTCAAACCACAGCGCGCTCGCCACAAACAGCCCGCCCATGCACAGGCCGTAAACCATGCTCTCCAGATACACCGCGCGCATGCCAATACGAAACAGCTCCGTCGAGCCCGAGGCGCTAAACAGCGGATTGAGCACCGCGATGATCAAAATCACCGGCAGCTGCCAGCGAAGCGCCCCCAACGTGCGCGCAGCACCGCGCGTCGCAAACCCGTACGCCAACCCACCCGCAAGCGACAGCGCGATCAACACCGGTTGCATCGAGAACATGGTGAGCCCCAACGTCAGCACCATGTAGAGCGCCGGAACTGCCGGATGCGACATCGAAAATGCCCCCACGGGCTCGGCGCCCGAACCCTCTCGTATGTTGTCCATAGGCATCCCCGCCCTCCCGCCAAATCACCGACGCCGAAGCACTGCCGGCACCGCCCGCAAGCAGCGCAAACACCACACCAGCGGCCCAAACCTCAGCTGTCGCGCATCAATCGTTACGCGCTCATCATATGCCTGCGGTATCATATTGCGCCGTGTATCGTTTCCAAACACACGTCTCTATAACGTAACAGGAGATCACATGGACGCAACCGCAATTATCCTCGCTGCCGGCGAGGGCACCCGCATGAAGTCGAACCACTGCAAGGTTTCGCACAAGATCCTGGGTAAGCCCATGGTCCAGTGGATCGTCGACGCCACCATCAAGGCCGGCTGCAGCCGCGTCGTGGTCGTCATCGGCAGCCACGCCGACGAGATGCGCGCCCTCATCGATGGCGCCTACACCAACAGCGCCACCAAGGTCGAGTGCGTCGAGCAGACCGAGCGCCTGGGCACCGGCCACGCCGTAAAGGTCGCGCTTGAGGCCTGCGGCATCACGCAAGGCCCCGTCGTCGTGCTCAACGGCGACCTGCCGCTCATCACCGCCGACACCGTCGCTAAGTTCGCGCAGACCGTCGCCACCGGCGAGCTCGCCTGCACCGTCATGACCATGACCCCGCCCGACCCCTTCGGCTACGGCCGCATCAAGCTGGGCGCCGATGGTCAGATCGAGCGCATCATCGAGCAGAAGGACTGCACGCCCGAGCAGGCCGCCACGCTGCTGGAGTGCAACGCCGGCTGCTACGCCTTCGACGGCGCGCAGCTTGCCGCCCACATCAACGAGATCGACAACGACAACGCACAGTCCGAGTACTACCTGCCCGACATGCTCGAAATCCTCAAGGGTCACGGCCAGGCGGTCTCCATCTTCCACTGTGACGACTACCGCGACGGCCTGGGCGTCAACAGCCGCATCCAGCTCGCGCAGCTCACCGCCATCGCGCGCGACCGCATCAACGAGCACTGGATGACCGAGGGCGTCACGTTCATCGATCCCACGCAGGCCTGGATCGGCCCCGATGCCGTCATCGGCCGAGACACCATCGTGTGGCCGCAGACGCATCTGATCGGTCACGTCACCGTGGGCGAAGAGTGCCAGCTCGGCCCCAACAGCCGCCTCACCGACACCACCGTCGGCAGCGGCTGCATCATCGATGAGACCATCGCCATCGAGGCCGTCATCGAGAACGGCGTCGACTGTGGCCCGCGCGCCTACCTGCGCCCGGGCACCCATATGCTCGACGGCTCCAAGGCCGGCACGCACGTGGAGATCAAGAAGTCCACGATCGGCGAGGGCTCCAAGGTGCCCCACCTGTCCTACATCGGCGATACCACTATGGGCTCCGGCGTCAACGTAGGCGCGGGCTCCATCACCTGCAACTACGACGGCGTCCACAAGCACAAGACCGTCATCGGCAAGGATGCCTTCATCGGTTCCGACACCATGATGGTCGCGCCCGCCCAGATTGGCGACGGTGCACTCGTGGCCGCCGGCTCCGTCATCACCGAGCCGGTTCCGGCCGACGCACTCGGTCTGGGCCGCGCCCGTCAGGTAAATATTGAGGGCTGGGCCGCCGATTATCGCCGCCGTCTGCACGAGGACGACGAGGCATAACGCTTTGCCAAGCACAAAAGGAGCTGTTCCATGGGGACGGCTCCTTTTTCTATCGTGACCTGCGCAACCGGATGAGTGGTCGGTTCGTGTCCGTTGACGGTAAAGACGTTATCAAGACCCGATTAACCCCGCCGCGCGGTTACAATGCAAAAAGGCATCTATATGGCATTCGATATAAAGGAGAAGGGTAATGCCGATTAATGATCCCGAGAAGTCGGAGAATATGCGCAAGTCCATCCGCGTGTATTCCGGTTCCTCCAACCGTCCCCTCGCTCAGAAGATCGCTGAGTACCTTGGGGTCGAGCTTTCGGGCCTTACGCTAAAGCAGTTCGCCAACGGTGAGATTTACGCCCGCTACGACGAGACCGTCCGCGGCGCCGACGTCTTCCTGATTCAGTCCGTGGCCGGCGGCAACGTCAACGACATGCTCATGGAGCTGCTCATCGCCACCGACGCTGCCAAGCGCGCATCCGCCCGCTCCATCACCGCCGTCATCACCCACTACGGCTATGCCCGCCAGGACCGCAAGGCCGGCCCGCGCGAGCCCATCACCGCCCGCCTCGTCGCCAACCTGCTCGAGCGCGCCGGCGTCAACCGCATCATCACCCTCGACCTGCACCAGGGCCAGATCCAGGGCTTCTTTGATATCCCGGTCAACCACCTGTCCGCACTGCCGCTGTTTGGCCAGTACTACAACGACATGCACTTCGACACCGACAACCTGGTTGTCGTCTCCCCCGACGTGGGCCGCGCCAAGGCCGCCAAGAAGCTGTCCGACATGCTCGGCTGCGACCTGGCCATCGCCCACAAGGGCCGTCCGCGCCACAACGCCGCCGAGGTCATGGGCATCATCGGTGACATCAAGGGCAAGACCTGCATCATCAACGACGACATGATCGACACCGCTGGCACCCTGTGCGCCAACGTCAAGGAGCTCAAGGCTATGGGCGCTGGCGACATCTACGTCTGCGCCACCCACGGCATCTTCTCCGGTCCGGCCATCGAGCGTCTGAACGACGCCCCGATCGTCGAGTGCCTCGTCACCGACGCCATTCCCGTCGAGGTCGGCGGCAAGATCAAGACCATCTCGGTCGCCGAGGAGTTCGCTCAGGCCATCTCCGCCGTTTACCACGAGGAGCCCGTCTCCACGCTCGTCGGCGGCGACTTCGCGCTGTAGTCGCATCGTCCTTGCAACCCGGCGCATCGCCGTCGGAACAGAAGAAACCCCCGCGCTCCCCCTTGCTTCGCAAAGGTCGCGCGGGGGTTTCTTCTGTTCCGACGGCTTGCTCTGCCGCAGCCGTGCTTTTGTCTGGTGGGATTTCGCTGAAACGAAGTCTCGCCTTCGGCGGGCGTGGTAGCCTTTGTCGTTGATTGAACTATTTACGTAACGGAGGACAAATATGGCAGCTGCACAGCCGCTTAAGATTCGCATGGTTGCCGGACTTGGCAACCCTGGCGATGAGTATGCCGAAACCCGCCACAACGCTGGCTTCAAAGCGATCGACGAGTTGGCCCGTCAGGCCGGCGTCACGTACTGGAAAAACCAGGCCGGCGCCGAGATCGCACTCATCAATATCAACGATGTTGAGGAAGAGGGCGGCAAGCGCCAGATCGTGCTGGTCAAGCCGCAGTCGTACATGAATACCTCGGGCGGCCCCATCTCCAAGCTCTGTCGCGAGTACAAGATCAAGGCCGAGGAGCTGCTCGTAATCCACGACGAGCTCGATATTCCCGCCGGCGACGTGCGCGTCAAGGTGGGCGGCGGCCATGCTGGCCACAACGGCCTGCGTTCCATCATCGACAAGATGGGCAGCCGCGACTTCAGCCGCATCCGCACCGGCATCGGCAACCCTCCCGGCAAGATGGCCGTCGCCGACTACGTGCTTAAGCAGCTGCGCGCCCGCGAGGCCGAGGATTTCCAGGACACCTGCGCCCGCGCGGCCGACGCCGCCGGCCTGGCGATCGTGCACGGCGTGGTCTATGCCCGCGACCACGTCAACGGCGGCGCCTCCGCCAACGGCAAGCACTAAAACCTACCATTTAGGGACAGGTTTATTTTGGCAGGTTTTATCTGCGGAAACGCCACAGTGAGCGCATCGCAATAAACCCTGCGCCGCCATATGCACGCAACACCCCAAAGGGGGCCGGCCTCATCACAAACCGAGGCCGGCCCCCTTTGCCGTTTTACCCGATAAGGCTGACCAAAATAAACCTGCCCCTATTTGGTAGGCCAAAGTGGATAAACCCTGCTCCCACCTGCCAAAGACACACGTAAGCGACATGTCCATGAGGGTATAATTTGCACCGTATGTCTGCACAACGCCTGTGCGCGTACGGTTTTATTCGGGCTACCGTCCATTTCCGTGGAGGCACGGTTCGGCAGCCCTAACAAGAGAGGGGTTCTATGTATAAGATCCTGGAGAAGACGCAGTTCTCGGAGAAGGTGTTCAAGTTCCGCATCGAGGCGCCTGCAATCGCCAAACATGCGCACGCTGGACAGTTCCTCATGGTTCGCGCCAACGAGACGGGCGAGCGTGTCCCGTTTACCCTGGCCGGCTGGAACGGTGACGAGGGCTGGGTCGAGTTCATCTTCATGGTGATCGGCAAGACCACCGAGATGCTTTCCACCTACGAGGCCGGCGAGTCGCTGCGCGACGTCGTGGGCCCGCTGGGCGTTCCCACCGAGATGGCCGAGGGCCCCTGCGCCGTCATTGGCGGCGGCGTCGGCCTGGCAATTGCCTTCCCGGTCGCCAAGCACCTGGTCGAGACCGGCCACGAGGTGCACGCCATCATGGGCGCCCGCACCAAGGACCTCCTGCTCATGGAGGACCAGTTCCGCGAGCTCCTCGACGAAGACCACATCCACATCACTACCGATGACGGTTCCTACGGCGAGCAGGGCGTTGTCACCGCTCCGCTGGAGCGCCTGCTGCAGGACAAGGCCGTGAGCCAGGTCTTCTGCGTCGGCCCCGTTCCGATGATGAAGTTCTCGACCCTCACCGCCCAGAAGTACGACACCCCCATCACCGCGTCGCTCAACCCCATCATGGTTGACGGCACCGGTATGTGCGGCTGCTGCCGCGTCGAGGTGGGCGGCGTGACCAAGTTCGCTTGCGTCGACGGCCCCGACTTCGATGCCACCCTGGTCGACTGGGATGACCTTCGTGCCCGCCAGGCCGCTTACCGTTCCGAAGAGGGCGCGTCCCTCAAGGCCTATGAGGAAAAGAGCTGCGCATGCCACTAGTTAACGGTCGTTTCGTTGCCGATATGAAGTCGCCCCGCACCCCCGATAACGAGGAGCCGGCTGCCGAGCGCGCCTGCGACTTCCGCCCCGTCGACAAGGGCTTCACCGAGGAGATGGCGCTGGCTGAGGCCGAGCGCTGCCTCAACTGCAAGAAGCCGTTCTGTGTTGAGGGCTGCCCCGTCAACATCAACATCCCCCGCTTTATCGAGCAGATCCGCGAGAAGGACTTCGGCGGCGCTCTCGATACCATCCGCGAGGACTCCATGCTTCCCGCCATCTGCGGCCGCGTCTGCCCGCAGGAGAACCAGTGCGAGGGCAAGTGCATCCGCGGCAAGAAGTCCGAGCCTGTGGCCATCGGCCAGCTCGAGCGCTTCCTGGGCGATCGCCCCGAGCTCGCCTCCACGCCCAAGATGGCCCCCAAGAACGGCAAGAAGGTCGCCGTCGTCGGCTCCGGCCCGTCCGGCATCACCTGCGCCGGCGAGCTCGCCCGCAACGGCTTTGACGTCACCGTCTTCGAGGCCTTCTTTACCGGCGGCGGCGTGCTGGTCTACGGCATCCCCGAGTTCCGTCTGCCCAAGGCAGTCGTCAAGCGCGAGATTGACGGCCTGGAGGACATGGGCGTCAAGTTTGAGTACAACTCCGTCGTGGGCAACATGGCCACGGCCGAGGAGCTGTTCGAGCAGGGCTTCGACGCCATCTACGTGGCGACCGGCGCTGGCCTGCCCAAGTTCCTCAACGTCCCCGGCGAGAACCTGCCCAACGTCTTCTTCGCGAACGAGTACCTCACCCGCGTGAACCTGATGAAGGCCAACAAGTTCCCCGAGTACGACACTCCCACCAAACACGGCAAGAACGTCGTCGTCTTTGGTGGCGGCAACGTGGCTATGGACGCCGTCCGTACCGCCAAGCGTCTGGGCGCCGAGCACGCCATCATCGCCTACCGCCGTACCGAGGACGAGATGCCCTGCCGTCGCGCCGAGCTGCACCACGCTAAGGCCGAGGGCGTCGAGGTTCTGCCGCTCGTCTCCCCGCTCGAGTTTGTCCCTGGCGAGGACGGCTCCGTATGCGCCGTCAAGGTCCAGAAGATGGAGCTCGGCGAGCCCGACGAGTCCGGTCGTCGTCGCCCGGTGCCCATCGAGGGCGCCATCGAGGAGATTCCCTGCGACGTCGCGATCTCGGCTATCGGCACCAACGCCAACCCCTTCGCAAAGAAGATCGGCGGCAAGATGGAGCTCAACAAGTGGGGCTACATCGTCGCTGACGAGGAGACCGGCCAGACCACCGATCCCCGCATCTGGGCCGGCGGCGACATCGTCACCGGTGCCGCTACGGTCATTCTGGCGATGGGCGCCGGCAAGAAGGCCGCTGCCTCCATCACCAAGAGCCTGCTGGGCGAGTAATCACCCGCAGCGCTAGCCGCTAAACGGCAAAGTCCCCGTCGAGCACACGCCCGGCGGGGACTTTTTCTATGCCGGCCGCCCAAACCACCACAATGGGGACAGGCACCTTTGTGGTGGTTTGGGGACTTGCCCGGTCGGTTTGTCTCGATCTGTAACAGTTAGACCCTGTTGAGCCTCGTAGTTGTTACAGATCGAGATATTTCTCCAGCCGCCCCCGCTTTGTCTCAATCTGTAACAGTTAGAGGCCAAATTCCTCGCTACGTGTTACAGATCGAGACGTTAGGTTAGCGGCTGAACAGTTCATCTCAATCTGCAACACCTGGAGCCGTTTTGGGCAGCCTGGTGTTACAGATTGAGATTTTGCTGAGGCCGAGAATGGGCGCTGTCGCTAAAACCTAACGCTTGCGGCGCTTGGTCGCAGCGATGCCTGCGGCGGCAACGGTTGCGCCGGCGATGCCCAGGGCGGTAACCGTCATTACGGTGGTATCTCCCGTGGCAGCTAGGACGGCGTCGCCCTTCTTGAACGGCGTGATTTTCTCAACCGTCTTGGTCGTGATAGCTGTCGCGACCGGCTTGGCCGCGGGCTTCACCCCAGGCTGCGGCGTCGGCTTGGGATCCGGCGTAGGCTGCGGATCGGGAGTCGGCGTGGCCTCGGGCGTAAAGGTCAGATCGGTGTTGAGCCACAGGGTGTAGATCCAGCCGCTGTCCTCATCGGATACACTATCCGCGACCTGGTAGCCGCACTCCTGGCCGTTGATCACCAGCTTGGTGTTGGGCGTAAAGTAGAATCCGCGCGCGGGCTTGAGGTAGATACCGTAGCGATAGGTCACGCCAGGCTTAAAGGCGTCGATGTGGTTCGTGATGTTCTGATCCCAGAACTTCTGAGAGTTCACTTCGCTGCCGTCGCTACCCGTCCAGTACTCACACTGAGGAAGGGAGTTGGAGCCCGTCGGAACATTCGCCGTAAAGACCGGCTTATCGCCTGCCTTGAAGGTGGTCGTAACACCGTTGATCTCGATAACGTCGATGGCACGCCATTCGTCGATCGGCTGCTCGCACAGCATATTGTCAGCGTTTGGCGCGAAGACGCCGTTGACGGTCTTGAAGTGGTGTACCCAATGGCCGTTGACGTTCATTTCGCAGTCATCGGCCACGGTATTGTCGCCCTTGAGCCTCAGCTCAACGGAGTACATGTAGAACTTTCCCTCTTCGAAGTGGTCAATCTTCTTCATGCCCGGCGTGTACTGCGCGGGGTCGGAATACCAGAAGGCGACGGGTACCGACTCCCCGGATTCCATATTGAGCTCCATTTCCTCCCAGCACTCGAAGGCGATCTCGTACTTGTCGGCATCGGCAGCGGGGATCGTCGCGGTTGCGCGCGGCGCCTCGCCGGGCGCGTAGTCGGTCTTCACGTCGTTGACGTCCAGGTTATGGAGGGCTTCGTTTTCTGACGCAACGAGCGTAATTTCGCTATTGATGACGTAGCGGAGGTAATAATCGTACCTGGTTTCGTTGAGGATAGTCGAGCTGCCTTCATAGTCAGTTCCGGTATACTCCAGTGCCGTGCCAATATAGAGAGCCTCATTGCGCGTGAGTCGATACGAGCCGCCTGCCGCGCCACCCGTAAAGGTCAGCGTCAGCCTCATGTGATTGCCAACGGGTTCGAAGCGAGCCGTCACGTCGGACATGGACGCATCCTGAACTTCGATCAGAGTGCCCGAAGCGGCATCGGCCCTGTAGTACTTAACCTCGACAACTTCGCTCGCAAGCGTTTCTGGAATGCCACCCTCTACATCGAGAAAATCGTGGGTATACGGCTGGCCCTTTTTGAGTGTGACCTTGCTCGGAAGCGCGCAGTCCGTATAGTGGGGGACCACGGTCGTGTTGACCCTAACGTCGCTGCCGCCAACAACATCGGTCACACCGCAGGGCATGATGGCGTTGTTTGCCGACGAGCTGTCGGTGCCACCAAGAGAGCCATCTTGGTTGACAGCAACCGCATCGTTCACCGTTGCCGCCGGTGCGTCCTGCTGATCTTGCTGAGCTTCTGCCGTGGACGGTGCCGCCGGAGCCGCGTCAGTCATCGGCGCAGCCGGAGCCACCGGTACCGGCGCCGGAGCCGCCGTATCCTCCGCAACCGTCGGCGTCACCGGAGCCGCGGCAACCTCATCCGTCCCAACGGCGGGATCGGCGCATTCCGTCGCCAGCGCCACGCTCGGCAGCAGCAACTGACCGACCATAAGCGCACACGCGCCGGCGCAAGCTATTTTGGCACCCACACAACGCCAGGTACCGTGAACCAGCGAGCAGGTGGACTCACGTTGAGCTTGCTTGTCAAAGTGACTTGCGTTCATAACGGCCTCCTTGGTCGTAGGGATATACCACCACAAAGGTGCCTGTCCCCTTCGTGGTGGTCCTGTACCACCAAGATGTGCCAAATGACTCCGTATGCCTAGGTTCGCAGATGCGAACCTAGGTCTCTACCTGCGGTTTAATTCAATATGATTTCGTTGTCGTCACACGCGTCCCAGGGACGCTACAATCGAGAACACGACTATTCCGTCCACCCAAAGGACTGTCCTTGAATCTGAGTAAGCCTAAAATCAACGCACTTTTGGCACTTGCGCTCTTTACCTTTGTCTTTCTTGCCGCCGAGTTTCGATTCGACATTAATGTCGGGCTGCTCACCGGTGCCGAGCGTGTTGTGATTGCGCAGGGCTTCATCCTCGGCGCCAGCGTGATCGGCTTTATCGGATATGCGCCGCTGCTCGGGCTCGCACGGCGCAAAGGCCACTCGCCGGCAGCCGTCAACGCCGCCGCCGTCCCTATCGTCATCGTGGGCCTGACCCAAATTCAGTTCCCTACGGCCCCGCTTGTGCTCGAAATTCTGGGCTGCGTGGGGTTCTTTGGACTCGGCCTGTTGGGTGCCGCAGCGCACCACGCCTTTTCGTTGGCATTCCAGGATGATCCCAAGCTCGCCACTGGCGCAGGAGCGGCCTATGCCGCGGGCATCCTGATACAGTTCGCCATCAACCTGCTCAATTGCGGCGGTATCGCAGAGCTCATCGTCCTTGGCGCAGCGACTATCGCCATCTCCGCCCTCAGCGTCGTTCCCCAAAAGGCCGCCGAGAGCTCCAACTCCGCCATCAATCCCTTTATTGAGCCCTCTCATGCCCTCGCCAAACAGGCATGCTGGAGCATCGCGCTCGTCATGATTCTCGCCTGCTTGTTCTCGACCCTCGACAACGTGGTCACACTCTCCAACGCCCACGGCACCATTGCCGTGCAAACCTGGCCGCGCCTCTTTTTGGCGGCAAGCGGCCTTGCCGCCGGTCTTATCTTTGACCTTGCCGAGCGCCGCTACATGGGACTTGTCATGCTCGGCATCGCCGTGCTCTCGACCATTTCCATCCCGGCCGTGGAGGCCGGCGCCGATCCCAACCTGGGCCTTGTCGTCTTTTATCTGAGTTCGGGCTTTTTTGTCACGTTCTTTACCGCCACCTTTACACAGCTGGCACCGCGCATGCATGCACCCGCCCTCTGGGGCGGCATGGGACGCGCCGCCAACAATGTATGCGCATTCACTACATCGGGCATCTCGCTTGCTCTCGTAACCTCGGACAACGTTGCCCTCATTATGATCGGCGCGCTCGTTTTGCTCGTCGCCGCCTGCGCGACATTCGTGGCAGCCGGCCTGTTTCGCCTGCCCCAAACCGAGCAGGAGCGCGAGCGCGAGCAACTGGCAAAGGAAGCACTCGCCGCCCCCACCATCGAAGAGCAACGTCAGGCCTTCATCGCCGACCACGCTCTCACCCCGCGCGAAGTCGACGTGCTCATAGCCGTGACCCAGGATGAACGCCCGCTCAAGCAGGTCGCCGAGGAACTCGGCATCTCGATGCGCATGGTACAGCGCCACCTGAGCTCTATCTACCAAAAGACCGACACGCAGACGCGCGCCGGTCTCGCCAAAGCCTTCCCCTCTGCCTAAAACAAAAACCACCACAAAGGCCCCCTTTGCGGTGGTTTGAGCGGAGCAGAAGGCCACTCTGCCAGTTTGTCTCAGTCTGTAACAGATAGGCCCCTAAAAGCAGGCTTATTGTTACAGATCGAGACAGTAAAGGGACATGAAGCGATCCTTCGCAGCAACGACCCTCTAGTAAAGCGATGCGACATATCGGCCAAAGCCTGGCAATGCAAACTCAAAACGTCCTTGTAGAGGCTCTTCAATTACCCCAGCCTCTACCAGACGCTTTTTATACGTTGAAATCGAACCGGAACTCTTCTTAAGCCTCGCTGCCAGCTCTTGCCTGGTCGTCGTTCCAACCGGATTCATTGCACGAAGAAATTCAAGGTCCCCTCGTGAAAGTTCCGCCGCTGTTGAAGCGAAAACTCGCGATTCCAGCTCCTCTTGCGCAAGTTTCGCGCCTCGTTCGACATCCTCAATAGAAACCTCGGAGGCTTGGCGCGAAGCATTCCATGCCCGATACCCCACCAACTGGAACATAAATGGAAAGCCATCGATCGCCTTGGCAGCGAGGTCGATCGCCTCATCAGAAATCGTCTTGCCGCCGTCCTCAATCGTTAGTCGAAACGCTTCTTTTACCTCAGTCGGTGAAATTGATCCCAGCGAATGTTGAGCCGCGCGACGAAGAAACGATGTCGATTTCCCCGTCAGCAGCGCCAGCACGCGAAACGGCAGCCCCGCCATAAGCAAAGCCACCTTTTTATTCTCGCTTACAAAGTGCTGGTAGGTAGTAACAAGCTCCGTCATTTGCGCAAACGATGCATCCACTTCGTCAACGGCGATAAGCACCCCGGTGTCAGTCGCTTCAAGCTGAGCAAACAAAGCGTTCATCTTAGTACGCCAGTTAGCGCCCTCAAATTCAACATCGATGTTTTCCCAGCTCATGCTTCCTACGGGGGCAATGCCGACACTGTTCACACGCCTAGAAGCGGGCTTTTCGATCAGATGGGCGGCTGATTCGTTGAGGCGCTGCAAAATGTCTTCGAGCATCCCCTCCGAGGCCGTCACATTCGCTGTAATCCAGCCCTCTTGCTGGGCGCGGTACGACAGATATGCCAAAAGCGCCGTTTTACCTGTACCACGCGCACCATAGAAAACCGAGCAAAGATTGGGATCGGAGTCGTCATTTTCAAACGCCAGCACCATATCATCGATGATTTGCTCACGGCCGGCCATATACGCCGGTACACGTCCGAACATCGGCGTGAATGGATTTGCCTGCCTGTACGCCGTCGGTGCCGCCATAAAGCCTCCCTTTAACTCATATAACTTAATTATGCCCCTACTATCTATAATTTATTTGAGTATCTTTGAGCTTTTTGAGCATCCTTGAGTTCTTTGAGCGATCGGCCCCGGCAGAACCAGTTGACTTTCTCTGCCTAAAACAAAAACCACCACAAAGGTGCTGCCCCCTTTGTGGTGGTTTTGGTCGGCTAGCCTTCGAGCTGCGCTACCTTGTAGCGGTAGGCAGCGGCGATGACGTCTTTACAGCCCTCGCGTCCCAACTTGGCGCGGTTGACAACGATATCCTTGCCGCTCGTCATCTTCCACTTTCCGGCGCTGTAGCGCTTGTAGAACGCCTCGCGCGCCTTCTGCTGCTGCTTGACCAGCTTGGCGCCCTTCTTTTTGTTAAGTCCGCGCTTCTTGCGCACGATCTCGACGCGGTCCTCAAAGGGTGCGGTCACCAACACGGCAATGTGGTTGGGGTTGTTACGCAGCAGGTAGTCGGACAGACGACCCTCGATAATGCAGCTCTCGGTCTCGCCCAGATCCAAAATCACCTGGCTCATCTTTTGGAACAACTTATCCGAGTACGAACGGGCGTCGTAACGGTCGGGCAAAAACGCCATGTTCTCCACGGCCAGGCGCTCGTCGTAGGCGGCCATCTTGTCGAGCGACTCGCCCGCGCGCAGCGACGCACGCACCAGCAGCTCGTTATCGTACAGCGGAATCCCCAACTCATCGGCGAGGATACTACCAATCTCGTGGCCCTCGGCGCCAAAGTCGCGCGCGATGGTAATGACCACGGGGCTCTTCTTGTTCTCCAGATCGCTCATCGCGATTCCTTTCTCTATGTGACAAAGGGACAATCCCTTTGTCACATTCTACGCTGCCACCATTCGCCTCTGATACGCTCGGACCAGCAGCGAGATACCAAAGTTGAGCACAAAGTACATCGCAAACACCAGGCCGTAGAGCATAAGCACCTGCGACAGATCGATCGCGTGGGCCATCACGACGTTTGCCGCGTACATGAGCTCGGCCACGTTAATGCCCGAAAGATACGAGCTGTCCTTGATGACGGTCGTGCACTGGCTAAACAGCGCCGGAATGATCGTCTTAAATGTCTGCGGCAGAATGATGTAGCGCATGGTGGCAAAGAAGCCGAAGCCCTGGCTCTGCGCTGCCTCAAACTGACCGCGCGGAATCGAGTTGAGGCCGCCGCGCACAATCTCGGCCATAACAGCGCTGGTAAACAGCGTGAAGGCGATGGTCGAAATCACAATGTCCAAACCCTGCACCGTAAAGTAGATAAACAGGATCCACAGCAGGTTCGGCGTGCAGCGGAACAGCTCGATATAGGCGCTCACCAAAATACGGAACGGGCGGGGCGCATAGCTTTTAACGAGCGCCAGCACCGTGCCAAAGATGAGCGAGAAAAAAATCGACAGCGCCGAGATCTCGATTGTCTTAACAAAGCCGCCCCAAATGTAGAGCAGGTTGGTCGCGTTGAAGATTTCCATGCGCTAGGCCTCCTCTACGTTGTCGAGCCCCAGCTCGGCCAGGCTCACGCCGCGCGGACGCTCCTTGGAGCGGCGCTCGAGCCACTGCACCAGCATGGCGAGCGGAAAGCAGATGATGAAGTACATAAGACAGCAGACGATGTATCCCTGCAGGTAACCGTACAGACTCACAAAGTTGTCGGAACGGTACATAAGGTCGCCGCCGGCCACAAGCGCCAGCACCGACGTGTTCTTGACCAGATTGAGCGCCTGGTTACACAGCGGCGGCAGAATGATCTTGAACGTCTGGGGCAGCACGATGTACCAGTACGCCTGCGCACGGGTGAAGCCCTGGCTCTGGGCCGCTTCCATCTGACCGCGCGGGACCGCCTCGATACCGGTGCGGATGACCTCCGAAATGTAGGCCGCGTGATACAGGCCCACGCCCAAGAAGCCCAGCACGAACGGAGCGATGCGCACCGGCTGGTCGGCACCGGTTATGGCCTGCAAAAACTGCGGACCGGCCATGTACATAAAGAGCACCTGCACGGGCAACGGGGTGTTCTGGTAAAACTCCACGTACACGCGGCTTATGGCGCGCAGCACGCGCGAGCGAGTGGTGGAGAATACGCCCAGCAGCGTACCCAGCACCAGCGACAGCAGCAGACCGGCAACGACCACCTGCAGCGTCACGCCAAAGCCCTCCCAGAAGGGCCCCATGTTTTGAAATGTCGTCGACCAACGGTCGGCGTCAAATAATCCTTCGAGCATTTGATTCCTTCCTTGGACGATGTGCCTATACAAGACCCCAGGTCTTGACCTCTTGGTCGAGCCAGCCATCGGCCAGGCGATCGCAAATCACCTGATCGACCACGGCCGAAAGGTCGCAGCCCTTCTTGGTCGCCACGCCGTAGCCCTGCTCGCCAAACTTGACCTCGGGCTGCAACAACTCAACGGTCTCGTTCATGTAGCCGGCCAGCGTGGAGCGGTCCATGGCAAAGACGTCGATATTGCCGGCGTCGAGCGAACTCTTGATGATGGGGTAGCCGCTAAATGCCCTAAACTCGGGCTTACAGCTAAAGCCGTTGTCCTTGATCATCTGCTCGATCAGGCCCTGCGTGGTGGCACCCTGGCTCACACCAATGACCTTGCCGTCCAGGTCCTCAATCGAGGTAAAGCCCGAACGCCTCTTGACCATGAGTCCCACGTAGTCGGTGCGGTACGGCGTCGAGAAATCCCAGCTCTTCTTGCGCTCGTCGGTGATGGTGTAGGTCGCCGCGACCACGTCGAGTTGGCCGTTATCGATCAGCGGGCCGCGTGTCTTGGGCGTTACGTCGGTAAACTCGACAAGCTCCTGGGCGCGGGCCTCCTTGTAGCTCACGCCAAAGACGGCAGCGGCGATCTGGTAGCACAAATCGACCTCCATGCCCTCAAAGCGGCCCTTGGCGGTGTCGTAATAGCCGTAGCCGGGAACGTCCTTCTTAACGCCGGCATTCAGATGGCCACGCGACTTAATGGCCGCAAGCTTAGACCCCTTGTCGGAGTCCTCGCCGCTGGTGGAGTTGCCGCAACCGGCAAGCGCGATCCCCGTCAGCGCAAGCATACCGGCGCCCGCCAGCTGCAAAAAGTGACGGCGCGACACGGCCGTCCTTGTCATATCCGTCATGTCCATCACCGCGCCTAGTGCAGAATCTTGGACAGGAACTCGCGGCAGCGCGGGTTCTCGGGGTTATCGAAGAAGTGCTCGGGCGTGCCCTCCTCCAGAATGCGGCCGTCCTCCATAAAGATGACGCGGTCGGCCACCTGACGCGCAAAACCCATCTCGTGCGTCACGCAGATCATGGTGATGTCCTCCTGCGCGAGCTCAATCATAACGTCCAGAACCTCCTGGACCATCTCGGGGTCGAGCGCCGAGGTCGGCTCGTCAAACAGGATGATGGGCTGCTTGGTGCACAGGGCACGGGCGATGGCGATGCGCTGCTGCTGACCGCCCGAGAGGTTCTGCGGATACTCGCCGGCCTTATGCGCCATGCCAACGCGCTTGAGCGCGGCGATGGCGATCTCGGTCGCCTCCTCCTTGCTCTTCTTTTGCAGTTTGATGGGCGCGAGCGTTAGGTTGCCCAGCACCGTCATGTTGGGATACAGGTTGAACTGCTGAAACACCATGGAACTATACTTGCGAGCCATCTCCAGGTGGTTCTTTTTGGTGAGCGGCGTACCGTCGATGACGACCTCGCCCGACGTGGGTTCCTCCAGATAATCGACGCAACGGATGAGCGTCGACTTACCCGAGCCGGAAGGCCCGATCATTACGAGCTTCTCGCCGCGCTTGACGGTGAGATTGATATCTTTGAGCACATGCAGGTCGCCAAAGTACTTGTTGAGATGCTTGATCTCGATCATGTCTGCCATGGATGTCCCTTCCCTGCGTTTACACGAGTTGAACTATTGTACGGAAAGAACCACGTTTCCGCAGCCCACACTACATTCCCGTAAAGAACCCGCAACCTTTAACCCACTCATTGGGGACAGGCTTAAATGAGTACCCGCTCATTGGGCACTCATTTAAGCCTGTCCCCAATGAGCACCGCCCAGCAAAAAGGGGCGCGACCGCAATGGCCACGCCCCCTCAACATCGGCTATGTGTCGGCCGGCACTTACGCCAATTTTGCTCCGATGATCTTTGCCGCGGCAGGCTTATCGAAGTTGCCGCCGGTGGCCTTGCCGAGTGCACCCATGACCTGGCCCATCTGCTTCTTGGACGTGGCGCCCAGCTCGGCGATGACCTGCTCGATCAGAGCCTCGAGCTCCTCGCCCGAAACCTGTGCGGGCAGCAGGCTCTCCAAGATCTTGACCTGCTCGGTCAGGTTGTCGGTACGGTCCTGGTCGGTACCGGCCTTGATGGACATCTCCAGCGTCTCGCTCGTCTGCTTAATCAGACGCTTGATCATGCTGTTGACGTCTTCCTCGGTCACGTCGCGGCGCTCATTAACCTCGATATTCTTCACCTCGGCCTTGACCTGGCGAATGATAGACAGGCGAACCTTGTCCTTGGCCTTCATGGCGGCGATCATTTCCTGCTGCAGCTCTTCGTTGGTCATCTGCAAATCCTCCTCAATAGTGTGGGCGGCACTCACGCGGGCACCGCCCCATGATTACTTAGTCGTCGACGAATCGTCGGTCGAACTCTTGGTGACGCCCTTCAGGCTGACGTTGTACGGCACGTCCTTGGGCATGGGGTTGACGGTAATGTCGGCGTCCTTCTTGTACTGCTCCAGCCACTCGCTGTATGCAGCACTGGCCGCCTGCGTCTTCACCACGTTGGAGACATACTTCTTAATGTCCTTGGGCACCTGCTTAATGTCATCGACCTGATTATCGACATGGAAGTAGTCGGTGCACTTGATGATGTGATAACCATAGGTCGACTCGACGACGTCGCTCACATCGCCCTTATTGAGTCCCCCGAGTGCCGCCTGATAGCTGTCGACGAAGGTAGTGAGCTTGTCCCAGCCCACATCGCCCTTCTTCTCCTTGGAGCCGGTGTCGTCAGAGTACTGCTTCACGGCATCCTCAAAGCTCAGCTCGCCGGAGTTGATCTTGTCCAGGCACTCCTGCGCCTTGGCCTTGGCGGCAGCCTTGTCCTCGTCGGAAGCGTCGGAATCGACCTTGATCAGGATATTCGACGAACGACGGGCATCGTTGTAGTTGGACAGGTTCTCATTGATGTAATCGACAATCTCGCTGTCCTTGGGCTTGCTGGTGGGTGCCACGGCATCCTTGAGCTTCTGCTGCGCCAGGCTCTCCTTGAGCGAATCCTTGTAGGTGTCCTCGGTGTAGCCGTAGGTCTTAAGCGTCTTCTTAAAGGTCTTGGCACCGCCCGCGCTCTTGCACGCGTCCTTCCAAGCCTTCTCGACCTCCTTGTCCGACACCGTCACGCCGTTTTCCTTCTGCGCCTGCTGAAGCAGAATCTGCTGCGCGTAGGAGTCGATGAGCTGCTTGCGGTACTTCTTGGGTGTGAGGTCGTTGTCGACCAGGTACTGTGCCCAGTCCTTGTCCTTGGTGTAGCCGTAGGACGTGCGCATGCTCATGATCTGCTTGGTCACGGTGTCCTCGGTGAGGTTGGTGCCGTTGATGGTAGCAGCCACGCCACCAGTAAGCTTATAGCCCGAGCTGGCACTTTCGGTCTGCGACATCAGGCCGGAGCACGCCATGGCCGAGACGGAAAGCAGCATCGCCAGCACGCCGATGACCACCAGGACAATCTTGACGGTCTTGGACACATAGGTCTTGCGCTGCTTCTTACGAGAGCTGGAGGCGGCGCGGGACCGCTGCTCGGGCGTCGGCACGGCCTCGGAGTTCTTTTTCTTGTTTGCCATAGTTGGCCTTTCGCATCACGAATCGAACAAACGCCATTGTGTCACAACGCAGCCCCCGCGGCACACCTGGTGCATGGGGGACAGGTTAATCTGCACCATTTTGGTGCAAAGGGGACAAGTCTGGCAGTTGGCAATTAGGGACGTTCCTTTTCTGCCGGCAGTTAGGGACAGTCCCCCAGCGCCGACCTTAAAAGTGGCGACGGATGGCGTCGACCATGCCCTGCGGCGTGGTTTGGCCGAGTACATCGGCTGCGGCATCGGCATCCATAAAGATATTCATGAGCGCTTGCAGGGCCTCGACTTGCCCGCCCGGCTCGGCAATGCCCAGGTTGATGATGATCTGCGCCGGCACCGGGGCACCCATGCCCGCCATGGCATTAAACGTCACGGTCGATGCGGGCTTCACCACCGCGATATAGGGCTTAGCCACAAACCCCGGATCGGTGTGCGGGATGGCGATGTTGGCCGCCGGCATGGCAAGGCCCGTGGGATAGGCATCCTCGCGCGCGCGGACGGCATCGAGCCAACCGGATGTAATGTAGCCGCGCGGGGCAAGCTCACCCTCGAGGCGCGCAAACACCTCACCCGGCGTCGCGCACTCCCAATCAAAAAACACCAGCTCAGGCGAGAATAGCATCTCGGCGTTATCCGCCATACCGTCCTCCAAAGTTGCATGAGGTTCACAATGCCCCATATGATAGCGAAACGAGACAGGCAAGGTTAGTTTAGGATCCCAATCATATCGAGTGCGCGGGCAGGCGTCAGGCAAACTTCGGGCATCTCCTCCAGCATGCGCCGGTCGCTCGTGACTACGTAGTCAACGTCTGCCGTCTCGCCCGAAGCGATGATGAGGTTGTCTTCAAGATCCGGCATGCGCTTGCCAAGCATGCGCGCCATCTCGCACTCTGCCAACGAAAGCGGAGAGGCGGTTGCCACCTGCATCATGTGCTCAATGCAGGCCCATGACGCCGAGGCAAACGACACGTTCATCCCATTCACGTTCCGCCGGGCTAGACGCCGAGGCAAAAGATAGAATACATCCTTTGCCGTCGTTGGCGCATACAGAAGGTCGATCTTTCCTGCCTCGGCCAGTTCAACCAATCTTCTCGCTTCGTCGAACGCCCCCTCTTGCAGGTAATAATCGAGCCAAACGTTCGTATCTACCAAGAGATGCTTTGCCTCAATCATCAGCAATTCGCCTCGATGTCGGCAATCATCGCATCATACATATCATCCCGTACGGCATCCCAGTCTTCCGCCGAAGATTCGGCCGGTGCAAAATCCGACGCGCTCAGCCCCAACGAAGAAAAAGCCAGGCCACTTCCCTGCTCGGCCAGACTCTCCGCACGGGATGCCTCGCGCTTATCCGCTACCATAAATCCCGGCAACGTTTGATGCTCGACGAGATAGGCCCAAAGCGCACGAATGGCATCGCTCGGCCCCAATCCATTGCGAGTGAGGACCGCATCGCCACCAGCTTTGATCATAGGATCGATTCGCGTGTTGAGCTGCACTGTTGCTGTACCCATAGCGGCTCCTTCCTACTTGCTAGCAGTATAGCAAACCTGTTAGGTCACACAAAAGGGCCCCGACCGAGAACGGACGAGGCCCTGTCAGATTGGTAGTGTCGAGAAAGGTGGTGTAGCGCCCGATCCGAAGCGAGTCGGCCTGGCGTCCAAGAATCTAGAATACGATTGATGCCCTATGCCGCCGACCGGCATATGAAAGCCAGCGGGCCAAAAGCCCCATGGCTTCTAGCCCGCAGAAACATCGATGTTTCCAAATGATCGTAGCTTGTGCTTCAAGCGCTTTTCTACGCTACCGGCGGATGCAAATCCCAATCGGGAAAGCAGTTTGCGAAGCCCGTGAGATTTTGGGTCAAAACATTGTTCTCAGCTTGCTTCAGTCGCTCGTCCTCTTCAAACAGACTATCGAGCTCGCTCAATGCATCGAGGTCCTGCATTGCAGCATCGTTATGGTCGAAATCAGTCACTTCATCAGCCATCTTTTTCACTCCATTCATGGATTATCGAGACAAATCCTACCGGCTAGGCAACCTTTTCAAGCTTAAGCAGGTCGCTGCGCTCGGCCGCAGCTTCCTTCGCGCTCTTCCACTGATTAAGCGCCAGATCGATCTCGGAACAGCCTTCCTGGATGCGTTTGGAGTATTTGGCCTCAATCTCTTCTGCCTCCGTAGCGCGCTGCTTGCCCGAGAGGCTCGTCTTTACTAGACAATAGCCAGCCCCCGCAAGAAGCAGAATGCCAATAACCTGGTTTACAAACGCAAAGAAAGCTACTCCCAAAACAGCGAGGACAACGGCCGCTATCTTGTGGCTCTTGTTGCCCTTCGCAACCTTGACATCAAGCTCAGCGAGCTCCTTTTTCTTCTCTTCACCGACATAGCGAACATAATCGCCGCGCAGCGCATTACCCTCATCGCCGGTAACCGCCCTGCTTGTCCATCCGTCGAAGTCAAGGGTGATCGCCTGCGGAAATTCGGGGATGTCGCTCTTGCGATACCGGTTGAAACCACCGTTGATATAGGAACCCAAAAACTGAATCGCGGTCTTCTTCTTATGCACATCCACAGACGCACTCTGGTCGCGCATCGAGCGTGTCATCTGGTCGATGATGTTCATCGTCTGCTGACGCTTCTCATCGCGGCGACGATTGACGAGCTCTCGGGCGCGCTCCACGTCTCCGCCAAATGCCTTGACCGCAAGAAGATACTCCTCCTGGCGGCGCAAATTTCGCTCCTTGGAGTCATCGGAGTTAACGAGCTCCATCAAATGCCTGTCAACCTGCTCGGCAAGCGTCCTCTCGTCAACATCAGAAGCCTTGAGGTCGGCGAAGTCATTGGAGATGCTCTCGATTGCCTCGACTTTTCCGAGATACTTATTGATGTAGTCAAACTCCTTGACCACCACCTTGAGCGCCGGATATCTCGAACTCATATCCTCCTCGTAGCCGGTAAAGTACTCCGCCCATGACTCTGACTGCTCATTCTCGAACTCAGGGCTCTGATTTCTGATCTGCTCGATCCAGCCCGCCATATAGTCGTCGCACAGGTGCTTTTCGTCGGTTCCAAAGATGCCGTTGATATAGGCATCGATGTAGACCATCGCATCGGCATCGATGCGGGCGGCGTTTTGCGTCGAGAAGTAGCGCGCTAACCATTCGTAGCACGTAGCCGTGCGGTTATTACGTCTGCAGATCAGAGCCATCGCAAGCGACGTGTGCTCGTTGTCACGTTTGACAGCCTCGCGTATTGCGCGCTCTGCAAGATCTCGGTTGTTGTTGATCCATGCCGCAAGGGCAACCAGGACAGGTGCCAGCCAGTAGTCCGGGGTAGAGATCATTAACTCCTCGGAGACCGTCGAAATCGTCGCCTTGCGCACGAGCGCCGCATCGGTTGCCTGGAGAATACCGACCATTGTGTTTCGAACCACTGAGTAGTTGCCGAACTTTTTGTCCATCTCCTGCCGGACGCTCACGAGCTCCGTAGTCGCCTGCTCAAGTGCGGCGGTACGACGCTGCTCGAGCATCATCTCGAGAAAGTCCTTTCGGAGCTTTTTAAGGTCCTTCCGCACTTCCTCCATTTGCGATTCGACCTTATCGACCTTCGTGGTCATCTGGTCAACTTTTGTTCCAATAGCGGCGATCCTGCGCTCGATAAGGACAGTATCTACTCCCGAATCACTCATCTGTACCACCTTTCAGTTTGCACTGTTTAGATCATCCAATAGCTTTAAGCGAGTAAGCGCCCGCCATCTGCTTTATTGAGAGGCCATGCTTCGGTATTGCTCGGACACCTGCTGATAGGCCACAAGAAACTTCTGTTTGTATTGGCTTGCCTTCATCGAATTGACGATGCGACCGACGGGCTCCACATAGTGTTCGAAAAAGTACGAAGTCCTTCTTCGTAACGCAAACGAACCAGTTTTATAGGGGGACCCGGGGTTCTCTCTAATGCCCTTGAGTAGTGCAAGACACGTTTTGGGTGTATTGCAGTTGGCGGCAATATCTTGATAGAAACTCTCCCGCTCTGCAGTCATAAAGTCTTCCGAAGCATACCGCGCTATGCAGAACGGGCACACAGCATCGATAAAGTTCTCAAGTCGAGACCGATCCTCCATGCTCTGCATATTGGCGACCACGAGCGATACCATCTGAACCTCAAAGTCACGCATGTTGTAGAGCGTCGACTCAAACAAGTCGATCAAGTCACGCACCTCATCATATTCGAGAGGGATATCTTCGGCCCTTTTAAAGAAAACCGTCATCGAACCCGAAAGACCTTCGCAAAACTCATCGCAGTACGCAACCATAAACTGTGCCGCCGCGTTGTCTTGCATCATATTGAGCACGTCCGCGGCAAATTTGCGGGCCTCCGGGAAGTTGCCGCCCTTAAAAAACTTGATGGCATTGTCCTTGGCAAACGCGATTTTGCCCGTGGCCCCCAGACGCGCCCGCGAATAGTACATCTCGCGACCGCACTGGTTGCAATGAACCTTTCGAGTTGCGGGGTCAAACTCGACATCGGTGCTGCCGCAGCCCTCGCAAGTTATTCCGTTGATTTCCAATAGCTTCCCCCACTTCAACCATCAAAGTGCCCTGGTAAAAAGCAGCGCGAGCCCTTATTTGACAGCGGTCAGCGCCGCATTGCGCTTTTTCCAGATATTGCGCGCATCATGGACAAGGCCAACCGTAACATCTGCCGGCTCATCGGCACTCATGGAATTCGAGACCGCCTCAAGCGCGGCGGAGAACTGTCGCTCGATCTCTTGAACATGGGGGTGCGACATGTTGGAACTAAAGGAGATGTCATCCTTGAGCCCTTTGAGTTCGGCTTTAACCTGAGCGTCCTCCGCTACGGCAAGAAGCTGCCCCACATATGATCCGAACTGTGCCGTTTGAACCGTCTTTGCGAGGGCGGCGGCAACCTTTTGGTCTGCCCGGCGGGCATAGGAGCCAAGACCCATCTGCACAAGGACAAGCACAACGAGAAGAACAACGTTTGCGACAACCGGGATCGTGCTGCCGCCCCACCCATACGCCACAAACGCAAAGTACGTATTGGCAAGAAGGGCAACAACAAAATAGGCACAGCTGGATGCAATCGGCAAATAATGGATTTCGGTCGTGCTTTTGACCGTGGACTGCTTATCGGACATGGTAGCCGAAATCGAAGCCACCGCAAAAGCCAAAACCCCAAAACCAAGCGACATAGCAAAGACGATAGGGTTCATCAGCGCGTTTTTGCAGACAAACATGATTACAAGCCACGCCACCAAGACGATTGCCTCGCCCAAAATGACACGTTTAACAGAACCGTTCATCTTTGTTTCTCCTTATTGGATCTTAGTTCCACAATCGGGGCAGAATTTGGTCCCTTCCGGCAACTCGGCTCCGCAGCTCGGGCACCTTGGCGAGGTCAACCGGTTCCCGCACTCAAGGCAGAACTTGGCACCGACCGGGTTAAGATGCCCACACGCCAAACACGCAACACCCTGCTCGAGCTTTTGTCCGCATTCCAGGCAGAACTTAGCACCCATCGGATTAACGTTTCCGCAACCGGGACACACGAGACCGTTTTGCATACCTGCGGACGCGGAAGCCGTTCCAACCATGGGAGCAACAGCGCCCATGGTCTGGTTGGCCAAGTTGGAGAAGCCAGCTCCAAATGCACCGCCCATGCCAACGCCCATGCCGAGTCCCATGCCGGCTCCCATGAGGCCCGATGCGGCACTCCCCTCATTGCCCGCAGCACCCTCCATTACGTCCATGCCGCGCTCCTGCTGATAGTTGTAGCCTTCGCGCGCACGCTTCCTGGCAAGTGCCTCGGACTCGATGTCCATCTGGGCAGCGTTACCCTGTGCCTCGAGAATGCTCCGCTTACGCTGGATCTTCATCTCGTTGATGGCGGCAAGATCCTCTTCGAAGGGCTTGATGCTGTTGAACGAGAAGTTATCGAGTGTGAGACCAAACTCATCGAAATAGTTAACGAGCTTGACCTGCATCTGAGACGAGAAGTCGCTCAGATGCGTCGCAATTTTAAGAACGGAAACCTCCTGGTCAACAATCGCCTTAGCAAGCAAGTCGGGAACATACTCAAGGATTTTTGCCCGCATAAAGGAGGTAAGTTCTTCTCGTGTATAGCGATCTCGCGTGCCCACGACCTTAACAAGGAACTTCCTCGCCTGAATGGGAACCAGACTCAAATCGTTCTGTTCGATATGCACGCCAAACAAACCGAAGGCGCGAACGTGAACGTTGACGTCTTCCTCAGGGTCTTGAACGATGATGGGCTCGGTCGTGCCCCAGCGTAGCTCGTTCATGTAGTTGGTATTGATAAAGTACACAACGGAATGAAACGCCGAGCTACCGCCGGTAAGCGAATGAGCGGCATTGCGGAACGGGGCGAATCGGCTGTCTCCCGTGTCGAGCTTGATCTTGCACGGACCGACAAACACGCTTACCTGAGAATCGCCGGCACCCGTAGCGTCAGTAGAACTGCCCGCCCCCATATTGTTGGTAAAAACGGCAATCTGCGATTGCGCAACCTGAAGATAGGACCCGTTGGGGAAATCCTCGTAGGGATAGCGGAATGAGACAAGCGAGGCATCTTCGTTGTTGCCAGGCTCCCATTTGATATTGTCGACAGAAAAGGCACCGAGTATTCCGCTGTGCTTTTCTTCCTTTTCGTTATCGCTATGGAACAGAGACATGCTGATTCCTTTCGTTAATCCCAAACCACGCGC
Source organism: Collinsella sp. (assembly GCA_048416615.1). Classification (GTDB taxonomy): domain Bacteria; phylum Actinomycetota; class Coriobacteriia; order Coriobacteriales; family Coriobacteriaceae; genus Collinsella. The sequence continues at coordinate 80,474 of DBFSET010000021.1, forward strand.
TCCGCGTGTCTAATGAATTGCGAAATGCCGAGCCGACAGGCGCATCGAAAGCCCGTGCGTCTCAATCTATCCCCCAACTTAGCTCGGTTAATTATAGCCCTCAAGTCATCGCATTTAGTCACCCGCCGGCGAGCGGTAATAATGTCGCACCTTTGGTCAACTGACGAAGAACCGGGAGGGTTCGAACCCCAGATACCCTTTTGGGGCACACCCGCTTAGCGGGCGAGTGTCTTCGGCCTCTCGGTCAGCTCTTCGTAACGGCCGTTTTAGCTGTAACTAAACTCGTCGGATGGAACAAGGGGAAAGGTATAGGAGCCGCGCACGCCGTAATGCCAACATGTCTCGGCTAAAGTTACTAGCTCTCGTGATAGGCCATAATCGACCGGCACGGATACCCTTCAGAGCCGCATTCCGCAGACGCTACGACCTTTCCGTCTTTATAAAACTCGACGTACCAAACGTACGTTGCCGCCCCCTCCCAATAGCTTGGCCTATCAGCGACCTTGTACATAATAGAGGCGTCATCTGTCACAATCAACTCGCGCTTGGCGTTTGCAATGAACGCATCCATGTCGGCGATCACGCCATCGTCGCCCGCAGCGGCCTCCCCATCGTCGCCGCTATCGGATGCCGCTTCAGATGGTGCTTGAGATGCGCCAGTTCGATCGTCTGCAGCGCCAGAGCCGTCCTTCAAAGAGCTCTCCGAAGGCTCCGCTCCTTTGAATGCCTTCCACATATCGCTGCTTGCAGACGGCTTTTCAATGTCGGCCTCCGGATGCTCCCCGGCAATCTCGTCAAGAATTTTGCACGCTTCTTCACGCCCCTGGACCATCGTCTCCTGTGGTTTGCCACCATCCTCGACGGTCCTCACCAAGTAGGCGCCATTCTGTCTATCGAATTCCTTATTTTGAATTTGCACCGCGTCTACGACCTCAGGACCCTTTGCAGTAAGCGAAATATAGAAGTCTGCCTGGTTACAATCCTGACTACAAGTAAATTTAACGATGCCGTCCTTACAGACAGTAATGACTTGGCTCTCACCCTGAGCAATAAAACCGTCATACTGATTCGTCATATTGCTGGAGCCTTCTACCATCTCTGACGAAGGCATAACCGAAACGGCCTTTCCATCAACAAAGCAGTAGGCACCTACAATCGCCGAAATATCGTTCTGCGCATCGACAGACCCAATAAACAACTCGTCAATTCCGTCGCCGTTCAAATCATCGAAAGCATAGTAGTAGTTTAAAAAGCCGGGAGCATTCTGGCTGTCATAAACGAATATCTGCCCCAGCCCAGAATCATCGCCGCGCCCCAGAGCCCAGTCGTCGTAGTTGGCAGTACCAGCTCCCTTCTGCTCGCAATAGCTCACAAAGTCCTCGTAACGCGCAACCACGCCCTCGTAGGCCTTGTGCGCTTTCTTGTTAGCTGCCGCGACCTTCTTTTGAGACGACTTATTCTCGACTGCAGCCGGCTGTTCCTGCTGCTGCAGCTGAGGCAGCACAAAGGCCTCGTAAGCTTTGACCAGTGCGTAGGCGACACTAGCGGTAAAGATGATTGCTGCAAAAATGGCGACAAACGTAGGCACGGCAAAACGGCCGATCTGCCGACGCTGCATCATAAAGGCCGCAAAGGACATATGCTCAGAGGGCGCCGGAGAAGCGCTCTCTGCGCGAGATGCAGCAGGATCGCTCGTCGCTTTTCTATCAGCAGGCGCCTTTGGTGTACCTGAAAGAAGCGGCTGCTGAGCATTCGCCGGCGCATCATCCACATCCAACGGTTTTCCGCATGCGGAACAGTATCGCGCCCCGTCTTTGATCTTTGCCCCGCAGCTTGCGCAGTACATATATCCCCCCCCCTAGAACTTCAGCATATCGAAACGATAGTCCACAGCCTGCAAACAGAAAAGGCCCAGGACAATTTGCTCGACTGTAAACCTTTTCTTTCACCTTTCAAATTCGCCTGACCCCACGCGGAAGGCATGCGACGGGCTACTTGCTAGGCGCGAGCCATGTGCAGCTTGATTGCCTTGAAGATGATGTTGGCAACCGAGACGATAGGCCAAAGTGCCACCATCGTCATCGGGGCTAATTCGGGAACAACCGGAACCGCTCCGTGAATCACGCTGCCCAACCAGTAAAAAGCATCAGAACAACGACAGGAAGGCCCACGAGAACCACAAGTTCGATTAGCATAATCGTGATACCGATAATGCCGCCACCATAGACAAAGGGAAGCCTTACACCGCTGCGGTACAGCGAGATAATTACCTTCCAGGGACCAATCAGAAGCAGCCCCAGCAGAATCATATAGTCGAGCCCCAGTGAGCCCCCTCCCAGCACGTAATTGAAAAAGAGCACATAGAGCAACGAAATCACTGACGCTCGCGTAAGGGACCCGATGGACTCGCGAAGTGAATCTTGCAGGCAAGCAGCGGCCTCTGCATCCTCCGCCGCTTGAAACTGAGCCTCGACAGACTGGCTCTCAATCGGCCGGGCCTCGACGTAAATCGCGTCTCCCGCCGTGCTGGCCGCAGCCGCGACTGTAGGCGTTCCGCACACGCCGCAGAACTTGGCGCCGTCGTTAATCTCTGCTCCACACTGTTTGCAATGCATGATCGGGTCCTTTCTCGTTACCCCTTTTCTTGACGATCACAAGATACGATTGGCCGTTTATCCGATATAGAGATTTTGACCGGGTAATTTTCCTAAACGTGCTACGCTATTAAACCTTCAGCTAGAGACAGGGGTAACAATGTTTGAGTTCTCCCAAACACGCACCGTTGAAGGTTCGATTCCGTTTAAGAAAGTCAACCTCATAGAGAACGAACCCAATAGGCCCGTTGGCGAGGCCCAGCTTGTCTTTGAACTCTACATGCCCACCGAGCTGGCCGGCAGCAAAAGCAACGAAGGGTCCGCACACAGCGAGCGCCATGCCGATCTGATCAGGCTGGCATCATGCATCGAACCCACCGCCGTTAAAGAGCAGCCCTTCCGCGCAAGCCTCTTTAACGTACTTGATTACGCCGAACAGACCGGGCCGCTTTTTGGCAAGCACGCAATAGAATCCGTACGCGATTGGGCCAATGCCGCGATGGCAGCACTTATTGCCATGCGCATCCAGGAATACCTCAACGGGAGCTGCACCATCGCAAAGGTCTCCGCATTGGAAAGAATCGAGAAATCAGTGGTAACCTGCGCGGCAAACGGGTCATCCTTCAAGATCTACACCACTATCCTGAGGGCGGGCGGAGATTATACCGACTCATTCAAAAGCCTGCCCATCGTGCGCAAAATCGAATCCGATGCGGGATATTTCTACGCCTTTATGTTTATGATCGACGAGGAAGAATCCCTCGTTGCACTCAACGTGCTCTCTTTTGAACACGAGCTCACCGCTAATGACTTCAGTGTTTTGCAGGCGATGTTCTACATGGACGAAGACTCCAGCTCGGAGATTTCAGCGCGACTCAAGGTCAGCAATAGCGAGGAGAGCTTCTATGTAATCGACCCTCAAGCAGATATCCAGGAGCGCCGCGAAGAACTTGACAACGATGACCGCGATGCACTCACCGCTTTGGTGCAGGCGCTCGTGATCTCGCATCTCTCGGGCGCGCACGTGGATGTGTTCCAGGGCAACGAGTCCACAGGGTTCCTCTCCTTTGACAGCTATCTCTCGTGGCTCTGGTTTGATTTTTCGCGCAAGCTGAGCACCGTCAAAATTGGCTATTGCGAGCAGTGCGGACGCGCCTACTCACTTGCCGGGCATCGTGGCGTCAAACGGCACTACTGCAGCGATCGATGCAAGACCGATGCCAAAAACGAGCGCACGCGCAAGGAGACGGCGAAGATACGTGAGTCGTTTGGAACGGGCGCCAGCGTACGCGACATCGCCAACGAGATAGAACGTCCCGCGGCCTACGTGCGCTCGCAGCTCAATAAATGGACCAAGCTCAAGCACGATCTGGATGAAGACATTGAGTCAAACGGCTTTGACAGCTCCGAGCTACTCAAACGCTGCACCATTGAGAAGCTCGACCTCAACAACCTCCTCAACGCCAAGCGCAAAAAGCAGATTCAGGACTATGCCAAACTCAAGCGCCTCGTTAAGTAGAAGCGCTGTCATTTCTTCTCCGTCCGACTGGAAAATTGCTCACATACGTGTTAGTACTATATATGTTAGTAACACGCATATGAGCGAGGCATGCCATGTTTGTCGGACGCCAGAGTGAGCTTGAGTCCCTAGAAACCGCTTATCAAAAGGGTTCCTTCCAGTTTGCCGTAGTCTACGGAAGGCGCCGCGTGGGCAAAACAAGCCTGCTTCGCGCTTTTACGCAGGATAAGCCCAGTGTGATCTTCTTTACCGGGCAGCAAACCGTTGCAAGCGAAAACCTTGCGCTGCTCAGCCGCGAGATGCTTGGTGATAGTGCCGCAGGAGCAGCATTCCCTTCCATCCAGGTTGCACTCGAGTCCGTCTTTGAACGCGCCAAAGCGGAGCAAGTCATTCTGGTCATTGACGAGTATCCTTACCTCGCCGAGAGCGACCCGGGCGTGTCGTCGTGTCTGCAAACGCTTATCGACCGACACAAAGACAAGAGCAACCTGTTCTTGGTGCTCTGCGGATCGTCCATGAGTTTTATGGAACACCAGGTGCTAGGACACCAAAGTCCTCTCTATGGGCGCCGCACCATGCAGTTGCGCATCGACCCCTTTGTCGTTTTCGATGTAGCGCAAATGCTTCCCGATGCACCCATCGAGAGAATTATCGAGCTGTATTCCGTTGTCGGCGGCATGCCGCTCTATTTATCGCAGCTTGATAGCACGCGCTCCACGCAATGGAACCTTGAGCACGCTCTGTTGCGCCAAGATGCGTTTCTGTACGCCGAGCCCCAGAACTATCTGTTGCAGGAAGTCCGAAGCCCGGCTATCTACAATGGCGTCATAGCCGCCATCGCTAACGGCTGTGTACGTCCCAAGGAAATCGCCGATGTCACCCGACTCGCAACGCCACAAGTCGCGCGATTACTCGACGCATTGATTGATCTGCGAATCGTTGAACGCGTCACGCCCGTTGCCAAAGCAACAAAACGTCAGGTGGTCTATCGAATCTGCGATAACCTGTTCAGGTTTTGGTATCGATTTGTTCCGCAGTACACGGGAACAATTGAAGAGGGGCTCGGAGCCGCTGTTGCCGCGCGTATCGTCAAGCGCGATTTGTCTACCTTCGTGGGCCCCACATTTGAAGAGGTATGCCGCCAGTGGTTGATACGACAGGTCGTTGAGGGCGAGCTGGATGTACTGCCCAAGGCAATCGGCTCTTGGTGGGGCACTAACCCGGCAACGCGTCACCAAGAAGAGATTGACATTGTATTAGAGGATGCCGATGGCGAGCTCGTCGTTGGCGAGTGCAAATGGAGAAACGAGCCCGTAGATACCGACGTTCTTGAAACACTCGAGCGGCGCAGTGCGCTGCTGGGCCGGCCGATCAAACAGTATTACTTGTTTAGCAAGGGTGGATTTAGCGAAGCGTGTCAAAATAGAGCGGCTCAAGCAAGCAGCGCGAGGCTTGTTGGACTCGAGCAGCTACTATAAGAAAGGGGCTTGGAAACAGTTTTCCAAGCCCCTTTCAGTTTTTATTCGATTCCCACCTTTTTGAGCGTATCTTTGGTGACTGCCGCAACTTGATTGGGATCGACGTGGGATTCCCCCGAAATAGTGCCGTAACCTGAGGTTGAAAAATCAAGGAAATAATATGTCCGGTAATTGTGCCCATAGCCAAATTGCTGATATAGGGCATTATAGTCCGTCTCGGAAATTTCCTTGCCCTCCGACGCACAATAGTATTCGTAGCCATTGCCCTCGCTCGGCGCAACTCCCCAGGACTCGTAGTTGCTTACAAGCGAAAAAGCATCGCTTTTCTTGCCATATACCGAAGTATTGTCCCCGGCCAAAACCTGCCTTCCAGCAAGCAATGCCGTAATAGCATTGCTCATCTCATATGTTCTTTGGCTTACGAGGATGCTGCCGCCATCCGCTTTAATCAGCGGAAGAAACATCGTTCCTCCGTTGCTGTTATCAAGCCAATTTTGACTGTAAAGCCTCTTGATGCCACCATCAGCTGACGACCAAACCTCTACGGTGTAGGACTTTTGAAGTCCCTCCATATCTCCATTCCAGGCACTCTTTAGTTCGGCATCGCTCATACCGTTCACAACGGTCAAGAGCTCAGGCTGGCCATCCTGATCAAAATCAACGAGGTCGATAAGACAAAGCCCTCGCATCGCATAGACAGAATCAGTCACCTCAGCAATTTGCGGCTCTCCATAGCACGCGAGGTATTCCTGGCACTTTTGCTTGTAAGCGGCATGCGTAGCGGTATTGTCCGCAGCGGTGCCTCCATCCTTCTTGTCGCCTTCGCCTGTCTTTGTATCGGCCTCGTTGGCCTTAGGCACCTCGAGGGAAACCTCTTTTACGGCATCAGCGGATTTAGAGTTATCGACGACTTTGACGGGAATACTCCACTCGACTTTTGACTTGGAGTCCTTAACGGTGAGGGTATATTTCCCCGGTTTAACATCGGGAAACTGGCTTACCGTGAAGCCCTCGTCACCCTTAACCTCAGCATTGGTGCTGTAGCCGTTGTCGCCGTTCAGGGTCACCGAGTACTTCTTGAGTTTCTCGCCCTTTGCGTCGGTCGGGGTGATCTTGGATTCTTGGACCACCACGATGGCCTTGTCCTGGCCGTAATGGGCAACGTCGCCGCCGGACTTGCTAAAGAACAGCAGGTAGCTAAAGATGGCAATGACTGCCAGGCCAACGACGACACCAACGATATAGAGCGCCTTGGGCTCCTTTTTCTGTGCGGATGCATTCGCCGCAGGAGCAGGGGCTGGCGCAGCGACGGGCTTGGCGACCGGATTGCTCAGTTTTGGTCGGTCGGCACGCACGGCTGGAATCGAAGGCGTTGCACCGGACGACACGTCGTCTTTAGGTTGGTCGTCTTCTTCGTCCGCTACGGGCTCGCTCTCCACGGGCGACTTTTCCTCCCCCGCCTCGGCACCGGCGAAAGGCTCCTTCTCCGTTTCGTCGCTAGCGAAAATCTCTTCCGCAGCCTCATTGATAACGGAAGGTTCTTCTGCCACTTCGTTGCTGACAGAGTTCAGCACCGCCTTTGCATCTTCGAGTGCATAGCCGCACTCGGTGCAGTATCGCAAATCGCCATCAAGCTCAAATCCACAGTTGGGACAGAACATGTTAGTCCTCCTTATCGACTTTCACCGTTGTACCGTCCTTGACCTCATCGGGGGTTACTTCGGACCCCACTTGAGACCCATCATCCCAAGACGCAACCAAAATCTCGCAATTGCCGTCCGCAAAAGTACCGAGCTCATAGTCTTCGGTGCGATACACCAGTCCCTTGGATGTCACATACAAGCATGTTGAGCCCTTGATTGAATAGTCTGAGGAATTGCTCCGCATGAGCATAGAATTGTAATCAGACGGATACTCTCTGCCCATTTCCGTAAGATACGGCCAAACTGCCGAACTCATAGAACTGGCAAGATCCTCGGTATCAATGCCAAACATGTCCTGAGGGCTGACAGTATCACCCGTATGCAAATCAAAAATAACACCAGTCACATACGTGTCGCCATGCGGACCCCATCCCGTCGAATAGCGCTCGTCACGGATACAAAAATAGTTCTCATCCATGTACGTAACCGTCACGTTTCTCGATATGCAGGGAAATTCGCCGTCGGGGTACAGCTCAGCATCTGATTGCTCATTATCTGATGCTCGATTCGTTCGCTCCGCATCAATTTGAAGGGGCTCGAGAATCGCCTTGTTAATTTTGTCTGCGACGTCGTCTTTGGCGGAGCTCTTAAGTTGCGGATAGGACCATTCCACGTCAGTCCGCTCGCCCTGATTGAGCATAGGGTCGACCGGAGCAGACACCGTCAATGACTTTGCCTCCAACGTATAGACAACTTCTTCGGCCGCCCCCTCGTCCTTCTTGGGTCTTTCGGTCGCTTGCTCCTGTTGCACGGATTGCTGCTGGAGATTGGGCTCGATGACGTTCTTGTAGAGAATGAAAGCAGCGTAAGCGATGCCTGCCGCGGCGATAAATGCGGCGATCATGATAGCAAACTGCGGCACCAGGCGGTTACCGACCTGACAGCGTTGCATAAAGAGGTTGTACATCTGGGAGTGACCGCTACCCGCGGTCTTCGAGACCGGCTCGGGACTCGGTTCTGCTGTGGACTCGACATTCGCGGATCCTATCGCAGAGTCCGTTTCGGTATTTGCAGACTCCAACATGACTTCAGCGGACGAGGATTCTCGCGCCAGCGGCTCGGCGCCGGACCCTTCCTCGGCCGCAGTTTTACCCGAGAGTCCTTCCAAGGGCAGCCCGCATTCGGTACAGTACCGCGCATCGTCACTGATCTTGCTACCGCATTTGGGACAAAACATGGGCTTTCTTCTCCGATTCCCTTTAGTCTCACTGAGTCGTAAGTTACTCACGTGCTGTACGCTACGTAGTTTAACCATTTCTTAAGCAAGCCAATGGACCGCTTGAACAGACGCATACCCACTCAAGTGACCCTATACCGGCTAGTTATCCTGGCTCATGGCATGAGTGTCAGTGTAAGAATTTTCGCTGAACAGGTCCGCCCCCTCGAAGTCCGAGCCGATGCTCAACTTGAAGCCATTTTTTGCCGAGATGGAGAAATCGCCGCTGATATCCATATCATGCTCGCGGCCAACCGCCCTCATTTTCCGAAGTCCCACCCGTCACGTTATCAGGAGCCCGAAGTCAAAGAGATAGTAAAAGCCGATTGGGGCACATGTAATTCCATATGCCCCAATCGGCTTTATAGTCGTTTACGCCTCAGAGAAACCTAGGTGACCCGTTTGCACGCGCTAGCGCGCTGCATCAATTGCGACCTTGCCGCTCTCCAGCACGTGGACGCGCCCGTCGGCGAGTATCTGCACGACCTCGGGGTACAGCACGTGCTCGATCGCATGGATGTGCTCCTCGAGCGTGTCGACGTCCCAGCCCTCCTCAACAGCCAGCGCACGCTGGGCGATGATGGGGCCGTTGTCGTAGATCTCGTTGGCAAAGTGCACGGTCACGCCGGTCACCTTGACGCCGCGGGCAAACGCATCGTCGATCGCATGCGCGCCGGTAAAGCTCGGCAGCAGCGCCGGATGCAGGTTGACCACGCGATTGGGGAACGCCGCCAGCAGCGGCGTGTGCACCATGCGCATGTAGCCGGCCATGACCACATATTCGCAGCCGCGCTCGAGCAGCTCATGCGCGATGATCTCGTCGGCGGCGATGGGGTCGGCATAGACATCCTTGGACAGCGTGAGTGTCTGGATGCCCGCACGCTCAGCGCGCTGCAAGCCCTTGGCCGAAGGACGGCTCGACACCACAAGCTCAATCGAGGCGTTGAGCTTGCCGACGGCGATCAGGTCGATCAGCGCCTGCAGGTTGGTACCCGAACCGCTGATAAGCACGCCGATCTTGAGCGGCTCGGCCGTATCGGTGCCGGTCGGACGGGTGTAGGGTACAAAGCCCAGGCCCTCGGCAGCAGCCATCTGCTCGTTAGCGCTCATCGGAGTACACGACCTTACCGGAACCCTCGACGCACTCGCCCACGCGGAACGGCTTCTCGCCCAGCGCGACCAGGGCCTCGGTCACGGCGGCCTCGTCCTCGGGGGCGACGATCAGGCACAGGCCAACGCCCATGTTGAAGGTCTTGCATGCCTCGTTGGGCGCGAGCTCGGCCTGACGCGACACGTAGGTGATGACGGGCGGAACATCCCAGCCCATCTCGGCGCCGTTGCGGGTGACCACGGCATCGACGTCGTCGGCGAGCGCGCGGTTGAGGTTCTCGGTAATACCGCCGCCGGTGATATGGGCAATGGCATGAACGTTGGCGCCACCGTGGAGCAGCTCCAGAATCGGCTTCACATAAATGCGCGTGGGAGCCAGCAGGGCGTCGGCCAGCGAAGCACCGCCGAGCTCCTCGAGCGGACGACTCAGCTCCTCGGCCTTAGCGGCAGCCTCGGGCGTGCCCGGCTTGATGCCGTCGACACCGATAACCTTGCGCACGAGTGAGTATCCGTTGGAGTGCACGCCGGTGGAGGGCAGGCCCAGGATCACATCGCCGGGGCGAACGTTCGCGGGGTCGAGCATCTTGGGACGATCGACGACGCCCACGGTAAAGCCGGCGAGGTCGTAATCGGCGGGGGCCATGACGCCCGGGTGTTCGGCCATCTCGCCGCCCACGAGCGCGCAACCCGCGAGCTTGCAGCCGTCGGCCACGCCCTTGATGATCTTTGCCATGTGCTCGGCCTCAATGTGACCGATGGCAACGTAATCCAGGAAGAACAGCGGCTCGGCGCCCGAAGCCAAAATGTCATTGACGCACATGGCGACCAGGTCCTGACCCACCGTCTCGTGACGGTCCATGATCTGGGCGAGCACGAGCTTGGTGCCCACGCCGTCGGTACCGCTGATCAAGATCGGGTCTTCCATATCCTTAAGCGCGGCGGCCGAGAACAGGCCACCAAAGCCACCGATGCCGCCGATAACCTCGGGGCGGTTGGTGTCCTTGACCATCTGCTTAATAGCGTCGACGGCGCGGCCGCCCTCGGCGGTATCGACGCCGGCGTCCTCGTACGTCACATGCTTGCTGTCGCTCATCTGAGCCTTCCTCTCCCACTACCGTGGTGCCGCGCGGGCGCCAAACGGTGCTCATAGTTGCGTTCATTTTGGCGCGAGCCATAACAGCACGCGCCGTCATATCAACAAAACGGCAGGTAAAACCTACCAAAATAAACCTGTCCCTACATGGCAGGCTTTAGGCCTCGCCGTGCTCCTCTTCCCAGCTGCGGTCGTCGTATTTCTCGACCACGGCGTCGTCGTCAAAGTGCAGCGGCTTGTCCAGGTTGCGGGGCTTAAAGCCCTCCATGAACTTGTCGCGGCCAAAGCTCTCGGGAATCGCCACGGGGTAGCGTCCGGTAAAGCACGCGTCGCAGTAGCCGCCCTTGGGCATGACCTTCAGCAGGCCCTCGACCGAAAGGAAGGCCAGCGAATCGGCGCCGATATACTCGCAAATCTCGTCGACCGTCTTGTTGGCGCTGATAAGCTGCGACTGCACGTCGGTATCGATGCCGTAGAAGCACGGCCAGATGACCTCGGGCGAGTTGATGCGGATATGAATCTCCTTGGCGCCGGCGTTGCGCAGCATCTTGACGAGCTGCACCATGGTGGTGCCGCGGACGATGGAGTCGTCGATGACGACCAGGCGCTTGCCCTCGATGTTGTCGCGCAGCGGGTTGAGCTTCATACGCACGCCCATGGCACGCAGCTCCTGCGTAGGCTCGATAAACGTACGGCCCACATAGCGATTCTTGATAAGGCCCTCGCCAAAGGGAATACCGCTCTCGTGCGAATACCCCTCCGCGGGCGGCAGGCCGGAGTCGGGCACGCCGATGACCAGGTCGGCCTCGACGGGCTCCTCATGTGCCAGCTGACGACCCATGTCATAGCGGCAGGCGTAGACGCTCTTGCCGTTCATGATGGAGTCGGGGCGAGCGAAGTAGACCTGCTCAAAGATGCAGTTAGCAGGCTCTTCGGCGGCAGGCACGCCTTGCTCAGACACAAGGCCCTCGGCGCTGATGCGCAAAATCTCGCCGGGACGGACGTCGCGGACGTACTCCGCGCCCACAATGTCGAGCGCACAAGTCTCGGAGGCGACGACCCAGCCGCCGGCGCGGGTGACATGGGTGGTGGCGTCGACCGTCGCGGCGCCGTCCTGCGACGGCAGCTGCGAAACGGATGCGGCGTCGGCCTGATCCAGGCCCTCGTCCACGAGCTTGCCCAGCACGAGCGGGCGAATGCCGTGCGGGTCGCGGAATGCGTAGAGCGCCTGCTCGTTGATAAGTGTCATGGCGTAGCCGCCGCGCACGAGCTCCATGGTCTTGCGAATGCCCTCGCGCAGATGGCCAGTACGCTGAGTAAAGTAGCCGATGAGTTTGGTCGCGACCTCGGAATCCGAGTTGGAGAGGAACGGTACGCCCAGCTCGATCAGCTGGCGACGCAGCTCGTCGGTGTTGACGAGGGTGCCGTTGTGCGCGAGCGCGATAATGACGCTATTGATGGTAGAGAGGTGCGGCTGAGAGGCTTCCCAGCTCTTGGCGCCGGCGGTGCCGTAGCGCACATGACCCACGGCCAGCTGACCGGAGAGCGTCGACAAGTCGGCATTGGAGAACACGCGGTCGAGCAGGCCCAGATCCTTGCGGACCATAACCGTACCGCCGTCACCAACGGCGATTCCCGCCGATTCTTGGCCACGGTGCTGCAGTGCACGCAGGCCAAAGTACGTCAGTCGAGCCACGTCGCGATCGGGCGCCCACACACCAAAAACGCCGCATTCCTCATGCAGCTGGTCGGAGTCCGGATCATACGTCGACATGGTGTTCACCTGTCCCGCGGCACGCTCGGCCGCGCGGATGGTTTCTTGAGACATGGCATCCCCTCAGAGCCTCGTATTTTGGCGTTACCCGCCTTATTATACGCACGGCGCGACGCGCTCCCCAGCGCATGAGCAGCGCTTTTTAAAAGCCCACCGAGCTAATAATCCGTTTTGCGGCCAAACATTTTATCGGTCTGCCCAGTGCAAGCGCCCGCGCCCCCAGATGGCCGCCGCGTCCACCGTTGGGGATTACAAAGTTGCAATTGGGACGTTCGTCCTGTCTTTTGGCAGGTCGGCGGCGTATCCTAGTAACCTAGGACAAAGCGAGAAAGGTTCTGTATGGATCGAAACGAACTCGACCCCAGCGTCCCCAGCGCCACGGAGGTCAAGAAGATTCCCCTCATCATTAAAGTGTACGCCGTCCTGTGCATCCTGTCCGGCGTGGGCACACTCCCGTCGGTCGCCGCCTTTATGTGGCAGGTCATCACCGCGCTCATCAACGGCAACGCCGCCGAAAAACTCGGCGACAATATGCTGGTCTCGGTTGGACTCATCGTCGCCGGCATCATGCTCTCTGCGGCAAGTGCCGTCATCCTGATCATCTTTGGCCTGGACCTTATCAAAAACCAGCGCCGCAACGCCGCCCGCCTGTCCTACATCCTTATTGCATTCACCGTCGTCGAGCTTTTGGTCGACGTGATGCTCCAGGGTATCGGGCTCTTCTTGCTTCGTCCCGCTATTCAGCTCGGTATCCTCATCGCGCTTTCGGCCACCGTCGACCCCACGCTGCGCCAGGAGCGCGAACTCCAGCGCCGCCTGCAGGAGATGCTCGACCGCGACGCCGCCGACGAGGGTATGCTCGGCCGCGATGAAACCGGCGAGGGCTACATCAAGCTCAACTACTTCAACCTGTTCTGGGTATTCCTCGTCTGCTGCGTGCTCGGCCTGATCGCCGAGGACATCTGGCACATGACGGTCGACGATCCAGGCGTCTACCAGGACCGCGCCGGCATGCTGTTTGGTCCCTTCAGCCCCATCTATGGCTTTGGTGCCGTACTCATGACCATGGTGCTCAACCGCTTCTATAAAAAGAACCCCATCATCATTTTCCTGGTAAGCGCTGTGCTCGGCGCGAGCTTTGAGGTGTTCGTGGGCTGGTTTATGCAGACCTCATTTGGCGTGGTCTCGTGGAGCTACTCGCACATGAAGCTGTTCGGCATGCCCGACCCACTCGCCGTCCTTACGGGCGGACGCACCTGCACGGGCTTTGCCTGCCTGTGGGGCCTGGGTGGCCTTATCTGGATCAAGCTGCTGCTGCCGAGGCTGCTCAAGCTCATCAACATGATTCCGTGGAAAAGCCGCTACTCGGCTACCGTCATCTTTACCGTCATTATGCTGGTCGACGGCATCATGACGCTACAGTCGCTCGACTACTGGTACCAGCGCGTCAACGGCACGGAGCCGGATATTCCCGTCGCGCAGTTCTACGGCAAGTATTTCGATAACGATTACATGGAGAACCGCTTCCAGAGCATGACCATGAGCCCCAAGGATGCGACGCGCGTGTAGCGCCACGCAATGCCGAGATTTTTCAACGCACAGAAAAGCCCACTGGCAGACTGATTGAACTGCCAGCGGGCTTTTTGTTGGCGAGTGCTGCTGCCGGCCTTACGCCTCGCGCTCGACCTCGCTCACACACTCATTTTTGATGGTACCGACGAGCGCCTGCAGCGCATCGACGACATGCGGGCGAATGTCTCCGCCAATGAGTACGAGCATGATGTCGTCGCCCACGGTAAGCTCGCCACTCGCCAGCCACACGCGCACATAGCCGATACCCGGCATCGCGCGCGTTGCCTCGATAGCGGCCTGCACCTTTTCGGCATCGAAGCCAAACACCATGCCGCCCACCTTATGCCCAGGCGCCACACCATCTGTCTCGACCCCACGCACCTCGGCCTTGGGCGTCGCACGCACCACGCCGTTGTGTGTCAGGTACATCCCACAATCAGCCGCCGAAACATCGGCCTTGGCTTCGCGCAGCCAAGCATCAACCGAAGGCATCGATTTGCCGCTTTCAAGCATCATTTCTCCTTTTGATTTCCAGGGTAGTCTTTTTGGGACGGGGCCCGGACACTTTATTCCTCGACCGGCGTGAGCACCATGACGGCGCGCGTATTGCTAAATGACAGCGAACGGCAGGTCACAAGCGTTACGACCTTGGTTGCCGAAGCGGCACGATCGCTGGCATCGCTCGCCACGGCAGAGGCACCGTCGAGCATCTCGGACAGATAATTCTTCAGTCCGTCATCGCCCTCAAAGTTGGGCGTGCGCGCCTTGGCATACGTGTCCTCGACCACCTTGGTCGCCAGCGGACGCAGCTTATACGTCGCGTCACGTGTGATGTAGTACACGTAGTCCATGCTGTCGAACGTCGCTTGATCGGTCGTATCCGAAATCACGTTGAACATCGAACCGTCGTTCATATGATGACCGTAAATCGTGGTCTGCTGATCCACCATGCCCGGCGCGGTATCGTCGCTATCCAAAAAGATGGCGCCCGACGCATTGGCCGTACCGTCAAACAGCGTGTTAAGGTACTTGGAGTTGTTGTTGGTCTGCACCACGGGGTAGTTGATATTGGTGCCGGGCGCGTAAATCCAACCCACAACCTCGGGATTTGTCTGGGCAAGCGCATTGAAGTCGATAATTGGCACGCC
Source organism: Collinsella sp. (assembly GCA_048416615.1). Taxonomy (GTDB): domain Bacteria; phylum Actinomycetota; class Coriobacteriia; order Coriobacteriales; family Coriobacteriaceae; genus Collinsella. The sequence goes on from DBFSET010000021.1 coordinate 95,681, forward strand.
ACTGGCGTCCTTGTCGCTCACATATTGCTTTTCGATTTTTTGATACGACTCGCTCGCCTGCTTATAGCCAATCTGCGCGTTGATAAAGATGGCGGCCGCAGCAACGATCAGGCCAATGCCGATGATGATGAGCAGAATGGGAATGACGGAGCGGCGCTTTTTGCGCGGCGGCTCGGTATAGCTCGATGGCGCGGTATGCGCCGAAGAGCGAGGCGACTTCTTGGCCGCACTGTATGACGAGGGGCGATATGCAGCAGGTGCATCCTGACGACGATGCTTCGCCGGCGTCACGGGGCGCGGCGCGCGTGGCTGCTGAGGAGAGGATATCCGACCCTGCTGCGGCACGCGAGCTGCTCCCGACTTGGCTGGATCGGGAATCCGAGAAGCCGAAAAACGCTTTCCCTGATAGTCGGACATGGCTCTCCTTATGCTACAAATGGACTGGCAGAGCGCTTAGGCGTCAGCCATCTCCTGCTTCATCTTCTCGATAACCTTGCGGTACTCGGGGTCGCATGCGCCCAGAATCTGCGTGGCGTAAATGGCAGCGTTCTTGGCACCGTTGATGGCCACACAGGCAACGGGCACGCCCGAAGGCATCTGCACCATCGACAGCAGCGAGTCCATACCACCCAGATCGCTCGTCTTCATAGGCACGCCGATAACCGGCAGCGGCGTAAACGCAGCCACGACACCACCCAGGTGAGCAGCCTTGCCGGCGGCGGCGATAATCACCTTGATGCCGCGGTCGGCAGCAGTCGAGGCCCACTCATGGACCTTCGCCGGCGTGCGATGCGCGCTTGCAATGACGAGCTCATAGGGCACGCCCAGTGCCTCGAGCTCGGCAGTGCAACCTTCCATAACGCCCAGATCGGACTTGGAGCCCATGATGATCCCGACAACCGGCTTCTGATCTGCCATAAACAAAGACCTCCTGTTGAGAGCGGTGACGCGGCGAATCCGCGACCCTTAACTACTGAGAGTAGTATAGCTGCTCCCGTCCCTGCGGTCTCTGTGGCGCTTCGCGGGCGGGCCAGGCTTTATCTTCACTCCGGTTGCTTCGCAAAGTCGTTCAGATAGAGCCTGGCCCGCCCGCGAAGCGCCCTGCGACCTACCGGATATTGCCATGACGTACGTTGGCTGAAATAATAAAGCAATGCCCGCCGTCCTTGACGGAGCGGCGGGCACGTTTGCTTAGTTGTCGCTGGGACTACTTAGCCTTGCTGCGACGATGGAAGAAAGCGCCGATCGCGGCGATGATGGCGCCAAGACCACCGACGGCCGCGACGGTCGCCGCCGTCTGGTCGCCGGTATTGGGGATCGCCGAACCGCTCTTCTTGCTGCCCTGGGCCTTGTCGCCTGCGGGCTTGCCCGCCTGGTTGCCGCCGTTTGAGCCATTGCCGGAACCCTGGTTGCCCGAGCCGCCCTGGTTGCCGGAATCGGCATCCTTGAGGCTCTCAATGGCCAGCTTGAGCTGGTCATAGGCCGCCTGGAGCTGGATGTCGGAAGCATTCTCATCACCCAAGACGTCCTCGGCGTAGGTAATGGCATCCGTCAGGGCCTTGACAGACTCGTCCGTCTTGCCCCTGGTGTCAGTCTCCTTCGCCTGCTTGACCAAGGCCTTGAGCTGCTTCTTGGTCGGGTTCTCGACCGGGGTCACCGGAGTCTTCTCAAGCGCGTCGCGAGCACTCTCGAGTGCCTTGAGTGCCTGGTCGACCTCGTCCTGCGTGGCGTTCTCGTCGTTCAGGATGGCGCGGGCGCTCGCCAAGGCGTTCTGGAACGCGGTCCAGGAAGCCTCGGTGTAGTCGCTGGCCTTAAGGTCGCCGGCTGCAACCTCGGCATCAACCTTTTCAATCGCGGCAGTGAGGTCGTCCTTCGCCACCGGATTGGGAACGGCCGTACCGTAGAACTTGAGCTCCGCCATGCTGCAGTAGGCGTCAACGCTGCCACCGCCGGCGTGGAGCACCTTGACGGTCACGTAGCGACCGCGCGCGGCACCAAAGCTCATCTGCTTCCAGTCGCCACGGTCGGTGAGCACGCGGCCGTCGTTGTCGAAGGTAAACGTACCCATCGACGTGGCGGTGCCCATCTCATAACCGTCGGCGGTGTCGGAAACCAGCACCTCGGCCTCAAAGATATCGCCGTTCGTGCCGCCGTCCTGGCGCGGCAGGAACGTGACGTCGGTGAGATCGTAGTCGCGGCCCAGGTCGACGGTCAGGTACTGGGGCATACCGGCCTTATAGGCCCAGTCGCTGTGCCAGAGCGTCTGCTCATCGCCGTCAAGAGCGTTGACGGCGTTGCTGCCCTCATAGTCGGCCTCGCTCGAGAAGCCGGTCACCTTGACGTTCTCGCGGTTCTCGGGCGTGTTGATGAGGCTCTTCTCATCGACGGGGCGCATCTTGAGGCCGTCGATTGCCTTCTCGATCTTGGCCGTGGCGTCTGCGACATCCTTCTTGCTATAGCTGCCCTGGCCGCCATCGAGGAGCTTCTGAGCCGCCTCGACCGCAGCGGTGAGGGCTGCATAGGAATCCTTGGTGTAGACGGACTCGCTGTAGCCCGCGGCCTTGGAAAGCGCTGCCATGAGCGCAGAGGTGTCGACACCAGCCTTGACCTCGACCTCATAGGATGCGGTCTTGGAGGGATCGAGCACCGACGCCACCGTGATCGTTGCCTTGCCGGCCTTGTTGGCGCGCAGGTAGTAGCTCACGCTATCGCCGGCCTGGACAGCGGAGACGCTCACCACAGAAGGATCGGAGCTCTCGACCGTCACATAGGGGTAGCCGGCGCTCTCGGGCGTGGCCTTGGCGTCGACGAGCGTCACATCGCCCTCGAAGAACTCGGTCTGGTTCTTGCCCAGTTCGACACCCTCGATGGCCTCGACACCCTGTGTGTAGTTGAAGTTGATCTCGCGCAGCGTGAGCATCTGGTCACCCGATGCCTCAAGCGGCGTGATCTCGACCTTGGTCGCCTTCTTGCCCTTGTTCTCGGCAGAGAGGCCAAAGGCGTAGCGAGCCTGATAGGAATCAAAGCTTCCGCCCGAGAACTCCTGGGTCGAGCCGTCCTCGAACGTCACGACGGACTTAATCTTCTGCACGGTGCCGTTGCCACCGTTGCGGTTAACGACCTCGACACTATCGAGTTTCGACGGCGTCTTGAAGGCGAACGTCATCGTGGCGGGCAGCTTGACGTAGGTCGGCATCTTGCCGTCGATCCAGTTGGGCCCATAGTTCCACAGGAACTCGAAGTCGTTGCCGCCCTCATTGTTGTCGAACAGTCCGTCATAGCTCTTCTGCTGGATGAGCTTCTCGACGTTGGCGCCATCGTCGGTGGGGAGCTCGTCGTTGGTCATCGTGATGTCAAAGGCGTCGCGGCCGTACTCGGACTTGGTGGGCTGCGGGACACCGGGCATCGTCACGGTGCCATCACTCACGAACTCGAGCGCGTCGCACGCCGGGCCGACGAGCCAAGACGTCGAGGGCAGCTCGACCTTGCCGGCCGTCTTAGCCTTGAGTTTAAAGCTCGCGACCACACCAGTACTGTTGAAGAGCTTGGCGTCGCCGCGGTTGGCGAAGGCCAGGTTGATGGTCTGGTAGCCATCCGTGAACTGCACTTTCTCGCGCGAGAGGTTCTCCATGCCCGCCGTCGACGCATCCTGCGCGATGCTCTCGGAGACATACTCGAACTGGTCGCTGTTGAAGTTGACGAGCGCACCGAGCGCGTTGACGTTCTCGGCGTCGGTGGCGTAGACGTCGACCGTGATCTCGTCGCCGGCCTCGACCTCCATCTTGCTCGGGATCACCGCGAGGGTGCCAGCAGCCTTGCCCTTTTGCTTGGTGCCGCCGTCGAGCGCCGCCATGGTGAAGGAGTAGTCGTACACGTCGTAGACGCCGTTGCCGTTGAGGTCGGCGAAGTGGGCGCGGATCTGGGAGTCGAACGTCGAGGTGTCGGGCTCGCGGTTCTCAAGACCCAGGTAATTCTTCATGTTGGAGTAGTCGCCGTCGGAGACCGTGGCCTTGTTGAGGTTGGAGCCCACGGCGAAGCCGTCCGTGCCGTCGGTCTTGTAGATGGCGATCTCGGAGGCGGAGAAGAAGTTGCCCACGGACGCGAGCGGCGTCATACGCACGTAGCGCGCGGCCACGGCGCCGTCGAACGCCACCGTCTTGCAAGCGGCGGAGCGCTCCCAGTCGACCTCCTGCGTCGTCCAATGCACGCCGTCGAGGCTCGTCTCGATGCGCATCTTGGTCACAGTGCCGTTACCGGCATCATCGCGCGGATAGTACTCGAGCTTGTCGAGCTTGTAAGCGCGACCGTAGTCAACGGTAAGCGCCTTGCCCAGATCGTTGCCACCGGAGTGGAAACCGCCGTCGCCCGACTGGAACTCATGGTCGAAGGCGAGTTCGGCCTTATGGCTACCGTAGAGCGAGCCCTCCCAAGTGATTTCCTCGGCCTCAGGCACGTTCCGCCACGGGTCGAGCGCAGAGTTCGCCTCAAGCACGTCGCTCCATGCGGAGTAGCCATCGGCGTTGCGCGAACGAATCTGGTAGGTATGCTTGCTGTTGTAGGCAAGATCGGTATGCGTGAATTCTGCCGCATCGCCCACGGCGAACACAGTGCCGTCTACCTTAAGGTCGTAGGAGGTAGCACCATCGACCTTCCCCCAGGTGAGCTTAATGCTCGTGGGGGTCGTGGCGTCCTCGGGGGCAGCAAGGTTCGCGGGTGCGGAGAGGCTCTCGTTGAAGCGGTCGGCCGCGAGCGTGGCATCGGCGTTCACGAAATCGCCCAGTTCGAGCGTCTGCGCTGCCGTGGCGACATCGGTCTTCGCGAACTTGACGTAGACCTTGGGATTCGTGGTGATCTTGGTGTTGTTGAAGCTCTCGCCCTGCTCGGCCTCGGTGCTGCCTGCGTCGCTACCGTAGTGGTTGAGGTTGGGGGTCTCGTTGTAGAAGTAGACCGCCTGGCCGGCCTCGGGGGTCGCGGCGTCAAAGGCCTCCTGCGAGTCGACCTCAACCACGTTGAGCGCGGATCCGCCGTTCTTGGCGGAGACGCTCGTGGGCTTGGCGGAGACGTTGGCCACAAAGGTCGTGGTGCGGTTGGAGTCGTAGCCGCTGTAGCCGCCCTGCGAGGCCTCGGCGGTAAAGGTCGCGGTGCCGCCTGCGGCCTCGGATCTGTAGACGGTGCTCACATGCTCACCGTAGGAGATATTGTCGATCGTACCGTAGGAATCGTCCTCAGTCGTGTTGTTCTCGATGGAGGAGCCGTCGTCCTCGTACTGCGTAAAGGTGCCGTCGCCCTCGGTGGCGAAGAATTCGACGATACGCTGGCTGCGGTCGGTACCCTTGGTGTTGGTGTCGCTCACGGCCTCGGGGTTGTTGTTCTCGGCGTACATCGGCACGATAGCGTTGGCCTTCACAAACAGCGGCAGCTTCCAAAGCGGAGCCTCGTAGTTGTTGAGAACCTGGCCGCCGCGATACTGCTTACCCGAGAAGTAGTCGATCCAGATGGTGGGATTCTCGTCGGTGCCGTAGTTGGGGAGGTAAATCCCATTGCGAATGTCGTTGCCGTTCTCATCTGCCTGGGTATCCTGATACACCGGTGCCACTAGGAAGTTCTCACCGAACATATACTGGTACTGCGTCGAAGTGCTTGCGGCGTACTCGGAGTTGTCGGAAAGCAGCATGGCGCGGATCATGGGCAGGCCGGCATCGCCGTTACCCGTGTCGATGTTGGCCGCCGAGGCCGCGCTCGTGTAGATATAGGGCATGAGCTGCGCCTTGAGCTTGAGGTAGAAGCGCGAGATGCCTGTGTAGGGATCGCCGTGCGTCATGGGCGATTTGCGGTAGGTGCCCCAACCGTCCATATCGAGCATAGAGGGCGTGAACGTCTTCCACTGGTAGTCACGCGCAGAGATGATGGGGTCGCCGCCAAAGATGCCATCCATGTCGGAGCCGATGTTGGGGTTGCCCGAAAGACTCTGACCGATATACGTGGGGATATGGAAGCGAATGTACTCCCAGTTACCGCCATACTGGTCGCCGGTCCAAATGCCGCCAAAGCGCTGCGTGCCAGCCCAGCCATCGAGCGTGATGATGTTGGGGCGCTTGTTGGCGCCGGTCGTCACCGTGTCATAAGCTGTCTTGATGCCATTAAGACCAAAGGAGTAGCCAGATCCAACCCAGGCGACGTCGGTCTTAAGGGTAGAGATGCCTCCCGTCTTGACCTCGGCGTCGAAGTCGCGAAGCAGGTGCCACGGGGTCTCGGAGTTGCTGTCGGGCTCAAGGTTGGACTGGGTCCACAAGCCCGTGCTCACACCCTTGGAGTTGGCATACTCGGTGAACTTCTTAAGGTTGTCGACATTGGCACGCACAGCGTTAAGACGGTCAGCCGAGCTCGTTCCGTCGGAGTTGACGCCGCCGGTCTTGTAGTAACCGTTCTGGCCATAGCCGGCGCCGTAGCCGTCGTTCGGCAGGAACCAACCGAGCGGCATGTCGTTGTCCTCGTAGTCATCGATAACCTGCCGAGCAGAGAACTGGCGGTCGAAATCGGTCGCTTTCATGTTCTCGGTATCAACCGAAGGGCCCTCACCGTTGAGCGTCTCGGCCGCAAGTGTGCCGTCGAGCTTGTAGCCCGTCGACATGCCAGACTCGTACTTAACGTCGCCCTTCTCGCTCGAGGACTTGCTGCCCTTGGTCTCCCACTTCTTTTGACCCGAGGTCGTTGACCAGCCATCACGGTTGTAGGCATTAAGATGACCAAGGTAGAACCCGTACTCGGGCAGCAGTACCGGGTTACCGGTCACCTTGTAGTAGTCCTGCAGCATCTCGGTTGCCACGTTCGAAGCGCCCTCGTTGGTCGCCACGAAGTAGTAGGCATCAAACTCATTCTCGCTGTGCAAAGTCGTGACCGTCGATGAGTCCGTGGAACCGAAGTCGTAGGAACCCTCTGCAAACGTGTTTCGGAGTACGCCGTAGCCGTCACTCGTCCAATAAAACGGGTTGGGCGAGGCAACGCCGCCATCGGTCCAGTTGTTCGTGTTGGAGATGGCGATGGTCTGGTTGGTGTGCAGGAAGCGTCCGTTCTGGGTGCCGCCGCCAAAGAAGTTCTCGGACTTCTCCTTGGCGAGCGTCTGGACGGTACCCTTCTTATCAAGGTCGAGGGACGCGGACTCGGAAACCACGACACGGTCGCCTGACTTGATACTCATCTTGCCAGTCGCCTTGTCCAGGATCACGGTCGCCTTTCCGCCGGTGATCTCGATAGTGTCGCCCTTGTCGGCAACCGTCGCGCTCGGCTTGCTGTAGGTGTCCGAGGTATCGGGCTGAGCCTGGATTTTAGCCGTGTGGGACTTACTGCGCGGCGTGGCGTAATCGGAAAACTCACCCTTGGGGTCGACGTTATAACGGAAAATACCGTCCTCGAGGAACGTAATACGGCCCTTGATGCCGTCAGCGAAATCGATGTCGACGACATTCGAGGCAGACTGGGACACGGTCGCCGAGTCGACGCCCTTGAGTGGCGTGGCAATCGCCTGCTGGGGATTGGCAAACACGAGCGTCGCTGCAGTGGCAACGAGGACCGCACTTCCCTTCACCCACCGTTTCGTAAAAATGGAATTCCTGCGCACCTGGTCTCCTTTCTTCCGAGATGCTAAGGCGCCGAGGACGCCCCCCCCCCGGCAGCATGAGAAAACGTATCAAACGGGGATGTTCGGTACATTCCGCACAATGGGGCCACCCGTTACCAAGGGGCCAACTGGTAGTAACCAGATAGCCACCTACTAGGTCATATCAATATATGGGAGCACTTGCGCATCCAAGTTCGGAATTCTCCCAGCGACAGTAAAATGAGCGTCAACGGCAAGGTGGGCTTAATAAGCCATACCAATTGGTTCTTCAGTCAAATACCAATCTAGCAAAAATGTACTGTTTATCTGGTATTACACAGACCATACCTTTCCCTCGGGAACTGGGCTTCGCGAAGTTTCCCGAGAGAAAAGCTCGACCGCCGTCCTGCGACCTACCGGAGATTGCTATGACGTACGTTGGCTGATTTGGTTTGGAATGAGAGGTTGACGGAGGGTGGTGGACAGTTAGTTCAGATTTGTATTTTTTGGCCGGGTCCTTACGTGCAAACGTATCGTTTTGAAGCCGTTTTAGACCCAATGACGCCCTTTTCTCATTCCTGACTGCGCATCCTTGTCGCATCAGACCGCCAAGAACGGCTCATTTGAGCTCAAATCGGCCTTTTCCACCCTCACAAAAATACAAATCTGAACTAACTGTCCAGCGGCACTCTCAGCCAGCCACAAAAAGGTCCTCCGGTGAATGCAATTCACCGGAGGACCCCATACAAAACGTGGGCTCTGCCCACACTCTCTTTTTTATCCAGCCCTAGTCATCGCGCAAAGCCCCTTCGGCAGCACACGGTGCAGCCGAGTCACCGCAGGCCGGGGCGGAGGGGGCCGAGTTTCCCACTGAGCGACTCTGCTTGCAGCCGGGGCGAAGGGGGAAACTCGGCCCCCTCCGCCCCGGCCGGACAGGTCAATCTACACCGTGTGCTGCGGCAGGTCCTGCAGGGCGATGACGTCCATGCCCATGTCGTTGGCGCTGCCGTGACCCTGCTGGTCCTCGCGCACCGCCTCGATGGCACTCACGTACGTGTTGGCAGCGGACATCGCGGTCACGCAGGTTACGCCGCGGCGCACCGCCTCGGTACGCAACAGATAGCCGTCGCCGCGCGAACCCGGGCCGTACGGCGTGTTGATAATCACCGCGATCTTGCCATCGGCGATGAGGTCGCCGATGTTGGGGCGCTCGCCGTCGTGCGGGCCGCTAATCTTCTCCACGATCTCGCACGTCACGTTGCCTCCACGCAGCACGCGCGCCGTACCCTCGGTGGAGCAGATGTCAAAGCCCAGGTAACGCAGGATACGCGCGACCGAAAGGATGTGGCGCTTGTCGCGGTCGCACACGCTGATGAATACCTTGCCGGCGCTCGGGTCGGGCAGCTTGTAGTCGATCGCCAGCTGCGTCTTGGCATATGCCTCGGGATAGCTCTTGGCGATGCCCATGACCTCGCCCGTCGACTTCATCTCGGGCCCCAGGATGACGTCGGCGCCCGGGAAACGACCCCAGGGCATGACGGCTTCCTTCATGCAGAACCAGTCCAGCTGACGTTCGTCGCTCGGCAGGCCCAAGCTCGCGATGGAATCGCCTGCCATGATGCGCGCCGCGCATTTGGCCAGCGGCACACCGGTGGCCTTGGAGATAAACGGCACGGTACGGCTGGCGCGCGGGTTGGCCTCGATCACGTAGACGGTCTCGCCCTTGATGGCATATTGCACGTTGACCAGACCGCGGACTCCCAGCGCCATCGCGATGCGGCGCGTGGTCTCGCGGAGCTTCGCCTGCAGGCTCTCGCTAAAGCTGAACGGCGGGATGCAGGTCGCGGAGTCGCCGGAGTGAATACCGGCTTCCTCGATATGCTCCAGGATGCCGCCGATGTATACCTCTTCGCCATCGCACAGGGCGTCGACATCGGACTCTATTGCGCCCTCCAGGAAGCGGTCCAGATACACCGGGTAGTCGGGGCTGATGCGCGCAGCCTCTGCCATGTAATCGCGCAGATGCTCGGCATCGTAGGCGATCATCATGCCGCGGCCGCCCAGCACGTAGCTCGGACGCACCAGCAGCGGGTAGCCGATGTGCGCGGCCACGGCCTCGGCCTCCTCAAACGAGGTTGCCTGGCCCGCCGGCGGATACATAATGCCCAGCTTGTCGAGCAGGGCGGCAAAGCGCTCGCGGTCCTCGGCAAAGTCGATGGCGTCGGGCTTGGTGCCCATGATGTTCACGCCGCTCTCCTCGAGCATGCGCGCCAGCTTAAGCGGGGTCTGACCGCCGAGCGTCACCACGACGCCGTCGGGGCGCTCAACGTCGATAACGTCCATGACGTCCTCGTAAGTGAGCGGCTCAAAGTATAGACGGTCGGATGTGTCGTAGTCGGTCGAGACGGTCTCGGGATTGCAATTGACCATGATGGTCTCGAAGCCGCGGGCCGCCAGCGCGTAGCTCGCGTGCACGCAGCAGTAATCGAACTCGATACCCTGGCCAATGCGGTTGGGGCCGGCACCCAAAATCATCGCCTTGGGCTTGCTTGCCGGCGTGGTCTCGTCGGGGGCAACGCACTTCTTGGCGACCGGGCTCGTGCGGTAGATGTTCTCGTAGGTCTTGTAGTGATATTCCGTGGCGCTCGAGAACTCGGCAGCGCAGGTATCGACCGTCTTCATGCTGGGAACCACGCCCAGACCCTTGCGGTAGGCGCGCACAAAGCGCTCGTCCGAGCCGGTCAGCGCGGCAATCTCGGCGTCGCTCGTGCCGTACTGCTTGAGCAGGCGCATCGCGTCGGCGTCGATATCCTCCACACGCAGGCCACGGATGCTCTCCTGGACCTGCACCATGTCGTTGATACGGTTGAGGTACCACGGATCGATACCGCAGATGGCATGGATGCGGGCGATGTCCCAGCCACGGCGCAGGGCCTCGACCACAAAGAAGATGCGGTGCTCGGTCGGGGTTGCCACGGCCTGAGCGAGCTCATCGTCGCTCAGCTTGTCGGCGCCTTCCTTGCCACCGGCGCAAATGCCCTGGTGTCCGTCCTCCAGCGAGCGCATGGCCTTGCCAAAGGCCTCCTCAAAGGTGCGGCCGATTGCCATGATCTCGCCCACGGCCTTCATGCGCGTGGTGAGCGTGGGGTCGGTACCCTTGAACTTCTCGAAGGCAAAGCGCGGCACCTTGACCACGCAGTAGTCGATCGTGGGCTCAAAGCAGGCGGGCGTGGCCTTGGTGATATCGTTGACGATCTCGTCGAGCGTGTAGCCCACGGCCAGGCGAGCGGCGGCCTTGGCGATGGGGAAACCCGTGGCCTTGGAGGCCAGCGCGGACGAGCGGCTCACGCGCGGGTTCATCTCGATGACGATCAGGCGGCCGGTCTGGGGGTTCACGGCAAACTGCACGTTGGAGCCACCGGTCTCGACACCGATCTTCTCCAGGATGGCGAGCGAGGCGACACGCATGCGCTGGTACTCAAGGTCGGAGAGGGTCTGCGCCGGCGCCACGGTGATGGAGTCGCCGGTGTGCACGCCCATGGGGTCGAGATTCTCGATGGAGCACACGATGATGCCGTTACCGGCGTGGTCACGCATGACCTCCATCTCATACTCTTTCCAGCCCTCGATGGACTCCTCAACCAGCACCTCGTGGGCAGGCGAGAGCTCCAGGCCCTGGCTCACGATGGAGACGAGCTCCTCGTGGGTGTGAGCGATGCCGCCGCCGGCGCCGCCGAGGGTAAAGCTCGGGCGCAGTACGCAGGGATAGCCCACGCGCTCGGCGATAGCCTCGGCGTCGGTCACGCTGTAGGCATAGCCCGAGCGCGCGACCTCCAGGCCAATCTCGGCCATGGCCTCGTTAAAGAGCTTGCGGTCCTCGCCGCGCTCGATAGCGGCCAGGTCGCAGCCGATCATCTCGACGCCGTACTTGTCCAGTGTGCCGTCTTTCGCCAGCTCGACGGCGGCGTTCAGACCGGTCTGGCCGCCCAGCGTGGGCAGCAGCGCGTCCGGGCGCTCTTTCTTGATTACGCGCTCAATGAACTCGGCGGTGATGGGCTCGACATAGGTGCGGTCGGCAAGACCCGGGTCGGTCATGATGGTCGCCGGGTTGGAGTTGACCAGAATGACCTCAAAGCCATCCTCCTTGAGCACCTTGCAAGCCTGGGCGCCGGAGTAGTCGAACTCACAGGCCTGGCCAATAACGATGGGGCCCGAACCAATGACGAGGATGCGCTTGATGTCAGTACGTTTCGGCATGTTAGTTCTCCTCGGTCTCGGTCTCGGCGTTCTCGGACTCAGCAAAGTTCCAGCCGGCTAGGCGGTCCTTCGCGGTATCGATGTCCAGGTAGTTCTCCTCGCCGTCCATGAGTCGCGTAAAGGCGGTAAAGAGATAGTGGGCATCGGTGGGGCCGGGCGAGGCCTCGGGGTGGTACTGGACCGAGAAGCACGGGGCGTCGAGCAGCTGGATGCCCTCGGCGGTGCCGTCGTTGAGGTTCACGTGCGTCAGGCGAATGCGGCCGAAGCGCTCGTTCATCACGACCGGCGCGATGCCGCGACGCACCCAGGCGCGCAGGTCGCCATCGGCCGCATGCTCGGTCTCGCCGCCGGAAAGCTCCGGGATCAGTTTGCCCAGACTGGGGAACAGCAGGCCAAAGCCGTGGTTTTGCGCGGTGATCTCCACGCGCCGGCTCACCAGGTTCATAACCGGCTGGTTGCCGCCACGGTGACCGAATTTAAGTTTTTCCATTTGGGCGCCGCACGCCAAGCTGATCATCTGGTGACCAAGGCAAATGCCAAAGACCGGCACCTTGCCGATCAGCTGCTGCACCTGCTCGTAGGTCTCCACCACGGCATCGGGGTCGCCGGGGCCGTTGGATAAAAAGACGCCGTCGGGATTCATGTCGAGCACCTCACCCGCGGGCGTATCCCACGGCACGACAGTAAGGTCGCAGCCGGCGCGGACCAGACCCTCCAGAATGCCGCGCTTGACGCCGCAGTCGTAGGCGACCACTTTGTGGCGGGCAGGAGCGGCAGGGGCAAGCGCAAAATCATGCGTAGCGGGCAGATCGCTCGCGGCAAAAACGTGGGGCTCAGAGCAGCTCACGGTCTTGACCAGGTTCTCGCCCACCAGCGTCGGCGCTGCGGCCAGACGCTCGGCAAGCTCGGCGACGTCAAACATCTCCGTCGAGATAATACCCATCTTGGAACCGTTGTCGCGCAGATGGCGCACAAGAGCGCGGGTGTCGACACCCTCGATAGCGACGATGCCGTGGGCACGCAGGTACTCCGGCACGCTGACGGCCGAGCGCCAGTTGGAAGGCGTGGCGCACATGTCGCGGACGATCATACCGCGCATAGCCGGAGCGCTCGCGGGGCGGGCGGTATCACCGGGGAAGGCCGACTGGACGTCGGTCTCGTCGATGCCGTAGTTACCGATCTGCGGATAGGTCATGGTTACGATTTGGCCGGCATAGCTCGGGTCGGTCATGACCTCAAAGTAGCCCTCAAGCGAGGTGTTGAAGCAGACCTCGCCGGTCGCGGTACCCTCGGCACCGCATGCACGGCCATAAAAAATGGTCCCATCCTCAAGGTACAGGATGCAGGGACCGCAGGTGCCCTTGCTGGTTTTGGCCAGCATGCGCTGGCAAAGCTCGCTGGGCGCGAAGGTGCGGGCAGCAGTGCCCGCAGTATGGTTATTCGCCATAATTCTCCTTCCCGGTCTCTCCGGACCGGCTTAAAGGTTGGTAGTTAGGCCTTGCGGTATTTTAACCGCAAGTATGCGCCATGGCGTTAATTTCATCGAAATGTTTACGAAATGATAATTATGACTTTCTATGCATATTGATTTTTCTGGGACGGGGATTAAAAAAGGCTCTGTTAGACCAGGATTGACATTCCGCCCCGTCATCTTCTTGCGATTGCACAATGGTCGCCCCTTGTCGAATCTGAATCCGGCAAGGGGCGATGCGCCCGAGACCGGACGAGTTGCTCGCCTGGCCCTGCCGTT
>DBFSET010000022.1:0-7748 GCA_048416615.1 Collinsella sp.
CTGTGGGGCCCGCGCGACGAGCGCCCCGAGCCCGACGGCACCCGTCTGCGCGATAGTCAGTGCGGCCTGTTCGCCACCGGCAAGGTCCTGCGTCGCTTCCAGGTGCCCTTTACCTACATGACCAACTGCCGCCTGACCGACCCCGAGTTCGAGCGCGGCGTTTGGGACTTTTTGGCCGTGTGCAACGTGGTCAAGACCTTCAAGCACACCCGCATCCTGCAGATGGCCACCCGTCCGTTCGACTTCTGGTCGACCATGTGCAACGAGGGCGAGCTGCTCGAGAAGTTCAACATCCAGCTTTCGCCCATTCCCATGACCGAGCTTGTCCGGGCCGTGCGCGACGCCCAGACCGACGAGCAGGCCATGGCCGCCATGCTTGCCCACATCAACGACAGCTTTGAGATCTGCATCCCCGAGGACAAGGTTCCCGCGGTCGCCGGTCTTGCCATCGCCATGAAGCGCCTGGTCGAGAAGTACGGCTGCAACGCCGGTGCCATTCAGTGCTGGAACGCTCTGCAGGACGAGCTGGGCATTATGCCCTGCGCCGCCAACGCCATCCTCAACGAGATGGGTATTCCCATCGTCTGCGAAACCGACATCCACGGCGCCATCACCGCACTGATGGTCGAGGCCGCCGACCTGGGCCGTCACCGTGGCATGTTCGCCGACTGGACCGTGCGCCATCCCGATAACGAGAACGGCGAGCTGCTGCAGCACTGCGGCCCCTGGCCCTGCAGCTGCGCGGCCGTCAAGCCCAAGCTCACCTACCCGCTGGCTTTCGATCACCCCGGTGCGCTGACGGCCGAGGCCAAGCACGGCGACCTCACCCTTGCCCGCTTTGATGGTGACAACGGCGAGTACTCGCTGCTGCTGGGCAACGCCCGCGGCATCGACGGCCCGGCCGGCATGGGCACCTATCTGTGGGTCGAGGTCGAGAACCTCAAGCGCCTCGAGGCCAAGATCGTCGAGGGCCCCTACATCCACCACTGCGTCGCTATTCACGCCAACGTGGTGCCGGTGCTCTACGAGGCGTGCAAGTACATCGGCATCGCCCCCGACCTATACGACCCTATTGAGCAGGACGTTAAAGCTTACCTGCGCGGTGAGTAGGGTCGTGCCTACTTTGTAGCAACGAGCCGGCGCGCTACCACAGCACCCAACCTTGCGGTTCAAGCCGTCGCTTGCGTACCAAAGTACGCGGCGCTCCTCTTTCACCGCAATCTTGGGCACTGTGGAAATGCGGTGGCTCTGACTTTAGAAATTCCCTGAAAGGAGTTTTTCGTGGCAACTATCGAAGAGCTTGAGTCCCTGCGTTGGGACCTTCGCCGCGATTGCGTCGATATCATCATGGCTGGCGCCGGCGGCCACATCGGCGGCGACATGTCGGTGATCGACGCCCTCATGACCCTCTACGCCAACCACCTCAACATTTCGCCCGAGACCGTCGACGATCCCAACCGCGATCGCTTCGTGCTCTCCAAGGGCCACGCCATGGAGGCCTACTACGCGGTGCTCTGCCACGAGGGCTATCTTGATCTCGACGACGTCAAGGCTCGCTTCTCCAAGTTCGGCAGCCCCTACATCGGCCACCCCAACAACAAGCTCAAGGGCATCGAGATGAACTCGGGCTCGCTGGGTCACGGCCTGCCCGTGGCCGTGGGCATGGCGCTCGCCGGCAAGATGGACGGCCGCGACTACCGCGTCTACACCATCATGGGCGACGGCGAGCTTGCCGAGGGCTCGGTCTGGGAGGGCGCCATGAGCGGCGGCAACTACCAGCTCGATAACCTGTGCGCGCTCGTGGATCGCAACCGCTTGCAGATCAGCGGCAGCACCGAGGACGTTATGAAGCAGGATTCGCAGGAGGAGCGCTGGGCCGCCTTCGGCTGGAACGTGCTGTCCATTCCGGGCAACGACGTCCAGGCTATTGACGCTGCGCTGACGCTTGCTGCCGAGACCAAGGGCAAGCCCACGGTCATCATCCTCAACACGGTGAAGGGCTACGGCTCGTCCGTCATGGAGGACAAAGCCAGCTGGCATCATCACCTGCCCAACGATGAGGAATATGCCCAGATCATCGCCGATTTCGCTGCCCATAAGGAGGCCATCAATGGCTAACAAGATCGCCAATCGCAAGGTTATCTGCGACACGCTGCTCGAGGCCGCGAAGACCGATAAGGATATCGTCGTCCTGTGCTCTGACTCCCGCGGCTCCGCCTCGCTCACGCCGTTCTTTGATCAGTATCCCCAGCAGTCCGTTGAGGTCGGCATTGCCGAGCAGGACCTGGTGAGCATCGCTGCCGGTATGGCTTCGTGCGGCAAGAAGGCCTGGGCCGCCTCGCCGGCATCCTTTGTGACCACGCGCTCGTATGAGCAGTGCAAGGTCGACGTCTCGTACTCCAACACCAACGTCAAGCTCATCGGCATCTCGGGCGGCGTGTCCTACGGCGCCCTGGGTATGAGCCACCACTCCGCGCAAGATATCGCCGCTATGAGCGCGATTCCCAACATGCGCGTGTATCTGCCGAGCGATCGCTTCCAGACCGCCGAGCTCGTGCGTGCCCTGGTAGCCGATAACAAGCCGGCCTACATCCGCGTGGGCCGCAACCCGGTCGAGGACGTGTACACCGAGGACGAGTGCCCGTTCCAGATGGATCGCGCCACCTGGGTGCGCCGCGGCACCGATGTGACGCTCGTCGCCACCGGCGAGATGGTCCGCCATGCCGTGGACGCCGCCGACCTGCTGGCCGAGCAGGGCATCTCGGCGACGGTGCTCGACATGTACTGCGTCAAGCCGCTCGACGCCGAGGCCGTGATTGAGGCCGCCGGTGCCACGCGCGCTGTCGTGACCGTCGAGGAGCACAGCCCCTTCGGCGGCCTGGGTTCTATGGTCGCGCAGGTGGTGGGCGAGCATTGCCCGCGTCCGGTCAAGTGCCTCTCCTTGCCCGACGCGCCGGTCATCACCGGCACGAGTCCCGAGGTCTTTGCACACTACGGCCTCACCGGCGCCGGAATCGTCAAGACCGTTGCCGAATTCCTCGGCAACTAGTAGACACAGACGCCGCGCGGCCGCCAAGCACCGCACCTTGCCGCTCAAACGGTCGCTTGCGTACGCAAAGTACGCGGCGCTCCTCTTTCACGGCAATCTGCGGCACTTGGTGGCCGCTCGCTCCTTGTCCGTTGGGTTTTAGTTTTTGAATCGGCGGGGGAGACAGGAGAGTACATGAGCAAATACATCATCGGAATCGATCAATCCACGCAGGGCACCAAGGCGCTGCTGGTGGACGAGGGCGGCCATCTGATTCATCGTGCCGACCGTTCGCATCGCCAGATTGTCAACGAGGCCGGCTGGGTGAGCCATGATCCGGCCGAGATTGCCGCCAATGTTCTGGCCGTAGCGCGTGCCGTGGTGGAGGAGACCGGGGTCGACCCGGCCGACGTCGCCGGCATCGGTATCTCCAACCAGCGCGAGACGACCGTTGCCTGGAACCGCACGACGGGCGAGCCGCTGTGCGACGCCGTGGTGTGGCAGTGCGCCCGCGCCCGCGAGCTGTGCGACAAGCTGGCCGCGCGCGAGGGTGTGGCCGACCTGGTGCGCGACACGACGGGTCTGGTACTCTCGCCCTACTATCCGGCGGGCAAGATGGCCTGGATTCTCGCGAACGTTCCCGCGGCTGCCGAGGCCGCGGCGGCGGGCGAGCTGTGCCTGGGCACCATCGATGCCTGGGTGGTCTGGACGCTCACGGGCGGCGCGGAGTTCCGCTGTGACTGGTCCAACGCCAGCCGCACGCAGCTCTTTGACCTGCGCCGTGGCTGCTGGAGCGAGCCAGTGTGCGAGGCCTTTGGCGTCGACGTGGCCTGCCTGCCGCAGGTGACCGATTCCGATGGCCTGTTCGGCACGACGGACCTGGGCGGCTTTTTGCCGGCGCCCGTGCCCATTCACGGCGTGCTCGGCGACAGCCATGCGGCCTTGTTCGCGCAGGGCTGCCACAGTCGCGGTATGGCCAAGGCGACCTATGGCACCGGCAGCTCGGTCATGATGAACGTCGGCGACGAGTTCGTTGCCAGCTCGCACGGGCTTTCGAGCTCGCTCGCATGGCGTATGGACGGCGTGACCGAGTACGTGCTCGAGGGCAACGTGAGCTACGCCGGCGCCGTCAAGACGTGGCTGCGCGATGATCTGGAACTCATCAACAACCCCGAGGAAGTCACCGATCTGTGCTACGCCGCCAATCCGGCGAGCCGCGTCTACTTTGTGCCGGCGTTTACCGGTTTGGGCGCGCCGCACTGGGCGAGTGACGCCGAGGGCTGCGTCTTTGGCATGACGCGCACCACGGGTCGCGCGGAGTTCGTGAAGGCCGCCGACGAGTCGATCGCCTATCAGATCTTTGACGTGATCGATGCGATGGTCGAGGATTCGGGCGCGGCATTGGCCGAGCTTCGTGTTGATGGCGGTCCCACGCGCGACGCGTACCTGATGCAGTTTGAGAGCGACTTGGTTGGTTCGCCCATTCGCATCGCGAGCAACGACGAGATGAGCGGTCTGGGTGCCGCCTGGGCCTGCGGCATTGCGCTGGGCATGTACACGCGCGATGTCGTCGACGTCTACGGCGCCCGCGGCATCGTGGAGCCTGCCATGACCGCTGACGAACGCGCCAAAAAGATCGCCGGCTGGCGCCACGCTGTAGCCGCCACCATCTCGTGCACTGCCTAGCATGATTTTTCTGGGACGGGGATTAAAAACTCATTGATCCTCGTCCCGGGTAGCTTATTTGGGACGGGGCTTTTTTGACTGGTATGATTGGTGCGACCATTCGAACCAGCTAAAAGAGCCCCGTCCCAAATTGACTACCGAGAGGATCTGCCATGGAGCGCATCGCGAGTTTTTCCGTTGACCATCTGCTGCTTGAGCCCGGCGTGTATGTGAGCCGTATCGACCGCGATCCGGCGACCGGCGCCGCCGTCACCACGTTTGACCTGCGCCTGACCACGCCCAACAAGGAGCCGGTCATGAACACGGCCGAGTGCCACACCATCGAGCACCTGGGCGCGACGTTCCTCCGCAATCATGCTGAGTGGTCGAGCCGTATTGTCTACTTTGGCCCCATGGGCTGCCGCACGGGTTTTTACCTTGTCGTTTTTGGCGAGGTGACGAGCGAGGAGATCCTGCCGCTCGTGCGCGAGCTGTTCGAGTTCGTTGCCGGCTTTGAGGGCGATGTCCCCGGAGCCGCTCCCGAGGAGTGCGGTAACTACCTGGACCAGAACCTCCCCATGGCAAACTGGCTCGCGCGCCGCTACCTCGACCGCGACCTGGCCGATATCGACGAGAAGCACCTGCACTATCAGCAGGCATAAGGCTCCTCGCAGGAATAGCGTTTGTACTAGAAGCGCTCCCGCTCTTTGCGGAGCGCTTTTTTATGCCGAGTGCTCAAAACAGAACAAGATTGTTCTAGAATGTTCATACTGTCACACAAACGAACAGGAGCGAACATGCATATCTACTCTGTCTCTGATCCCGAGTTCAAGTCCTATGGCAACGTTTGGGATAACGTTCCGTCCGAGCTTACGTCGCCCGTGCTCGAGGCACTTGCCTCCACGCCCATCCCCGAGGGCAGCAAGTATGTGGCCTCCGCGCCGGAGCTCGAGGGCGTCAAGGATGCCGATAAACTGGGCTTTCTCATGTTTGGCGGTCGTCCCTTCCAGCTCGGCTGGTGCAACGGCCACAACACGCGTCTCAACTGCCTGGAGTACCACCGCGCGAGCGAGTTCAACCTGGGCGCCCGCGACTTTATCCTGCTTGTGGCGCATCGCTGGGAGATCGAGGACGGCAAGCTCGACACCGCGTGCGTCAAGGCGTTCCGCGTGCCGGCCGGCACGCTTGTTGAGGTTTTCAACACCACGCTTCACTACACGCCCTGCATGGTCGACGACGGCGGCTTCCAGGTGATGGTGGCGCTGCCCGCCGGCACCAACGGTCCGCGCCCCGAGGCCGCGGCCGACATGCCTGCCGCTGGTGACAGCTACTGCTACTGGAAGGCCGACAAGTGGGTTCTCTGCCATGCTGACAGCCCCAAGGCTGCCGAGGGCGGCTACGTAGGTCTCATCGGCAAGAACCTCGACATCGCCGTGGACTAGAGCCTTTCGTCTCGATCTGTAACATCTAGCGTGCCAAATCGTCTCTACCTGTTACAGATTTAGACAAACTGCAGGGGCCGCCCGAAAAATCTCGATCTGTAACACCAGGCCCGGTTTTGGCGGCCTAACTGTTACAGATCGAGACAAACGGGCCCAAACCACCACAAAGGTGCCTGTCCCCATTGTGGTGGCTGCCTAGAGTTGGCTGCGCAGATAGTCAGCCATATATGGTACGGCGAAACGCACGTAACCGCGGCGCGCCTGTTCGATTACGCCGGCGTCGATGAGGCGCCGGCGATACTTTTGTGCGTAGTCCGGTGTGACTGACATACGCTTCGCAACATCAGAAATGCGAGACACGGCGGCTTCGTCATCAGTCATTGCGTCGAGAAACGCGACGTCTTGGTCCGATAGCGCGGCGAGTGTCGTTTCGCACACATCGTTTTCGAAATCGGCCTTTGACGCTTCGATTGCTCCGTCGACTTGCTCTGGTGTTACGTGTTCTCCTGCCTGGCAACGATTGGCGATGTTGTAGCCGATGAGCTGCAGCATGTAGGGCGAGCCCTGAGTTGCGCGAGCAGCGTCCAGCCGAAGATTGCCTGGAATATCAAGGTCGAGCTCTTCGAAAGCTCGCTGATAGTAGGCATCCACATCTCCAACTGAAAGCGGTTCGAGCGTGACCTTGCGTGCGCGGTTGAGAAATGTCAGTACGCGGTCGTTGAGTGTCGCGGAGACTGCTCCCGGGAGGCCCGCCATGACGAGCGCGACGTTGAGCCCCTCGCCGACCAGCTCTTGATAGGCGGTGACGAGCTGTCTGATCTCGGGCGAATTGGCCTGGAGCTCATCGATAAGGATGAGGATGCCGTGTCCCTGCTCGGTCAGCTTGCGCGCCAGCTGCGTGAGCTTGAACTGGAAGCTTTTGGTTTCCTGCACATCGCGCGTGAACTCAAGGCCGGCTGAGAAGCCGAAGACGCTCAGGCTGCCGCCCGCAAGTTTGGGGAGACGATGCTTGTTGGCGTAGGGCTCGCCCGCTTCCTGGATCTTCTCAACAATGCGCTCGAGCATATCCTCGGAGGCTACGGTGGGCGTGGCGACAACAAAGCCGAGCTTGCGTGCGCGATCGGCAAGTTCCCACAGCAGAACCGTTTTGCCGCTGCCTCGCTGGCCGAGCATGAGCATGGCTCGGTCTCGATTGCCCGGCTCCTGCTCAAGGCCGGAGATGAATGTCGAAATCACGCTCCCGCGCCCCACCAGATAGGACGGGCGATTTCCAAATGAGGGGGAGAAGATGGTTTCAGTCATGAGTCTCCTTTCCTTTTTTTCCTATTTTTTCCTTTTTTCCCTATTCAGTCAAATGAGTTGCTGGACGAAGGCGGCTACGTAGGCCTCATCGGCAAGAACCTCGACATCGCCTGCGACTAGCTTCATTAACTTGCGGTGGAATAGTTCCTGTTTAGGCGCCGCAGACCGAAAAACAGGAACCATTTCACCGCAACTGTCCAAACCACCACAAAGGTGCCTGTCCCCTTTGTGGTGGTTTGGACAGGCAGGTATCAGAAAGTGTCAGCTGCGGGCGGTCGCCGGGCCGCCGTGTGCGAAAAGAAGTGTCGACC
>DBFSET010000023.1:0-118840 GCA_048416615.1 Collinsella sp.
CGCTTTTCCTGAGCCCGGGAACGGCGGCGGGGCTCGTCGCTCCCAACGGCTCGGGGAAAACCACCCTTCTTGAAGCGCTGTCGGGCCAATTTCCCACCCGTATCCGCTCGGGAAGCCTGGCGGCAGACGGAATCTACCAACGTCGATCAGCCGAATTTGCAGAACTCGTCTACCTGAGCTCTTCGGGCGGCACGGATCTCTATCCCACGCTATCGGCCATCGAGCACCTCTCTTTCGTTAGGGAGGCGTGGAAATCGGCCACCGACATCGACTCGCTCTGCAGCTCCCTCGGAATCTCCCCATATCTCGACAAGCCGACCCGTAAACTCTCGACAGGAATGAAGCAGCAGGTAAAGCTTGCCATGGCGATATCGACCGATTGCCCGTACCTCATCCTCGATGAACCGCTGAACGGCCTCGATCCGGGAAAACGGAAAACCTCCTGCGACGCGATGCGCAGCGAGGTGGCGCGGGGACGAAGCGTGCTCATTTCAAGCCATCTGCTCGACGACCTGGCAGACCTCACCGACTCGTTCTACTTCATCGAGGCCGGCACGCTCGTGGAAAAGACCGAGTCGTCCTCGCAGACGCTCAAGCAGGAATACCTCGATACATACGAGGGAGGTGAATGACATGAAACTATTTGAACAGCTGAAGTCCAATGCGTCGCGCATGGCTGTCTACGCCATCCTCGTGGCAACGGCTTTATGCGGAATCGCGGCACCCGTCTATGCGCTCAACGGAGAGAAAGGCGATGTCGAACCCGCGTACATGGCTTCGACGGTTAAAGACCGGTACAAAGCCTTCTCTGGAGACACGTTTTACGTAGCAGAGTACGACACGACCTACCGTCAGCTTCGCTACAACAAGAGATACGAATATCTAGGCCCAGAAGTAATCAGCTATACATCGGGTTGGTACCGCTCCAGCTATGGACACATAACCCAGTTCAAGTGTAACTACCGTGTGTACAACTAAAGCAACCCGGCCGGGACGAGGGGTGACGCAAAAGCGTCGCCCCTCGTTTTTAACCATGTCAACTGAACCTGGTTCAGTTTGGTTGATTTCCGATCTCAGCCGAACACATTGAGCGGAAAGGCCGTTCCCGCAGTCAGTCGAACGTCCCCGGGGCCCTTCTCAGGCCCCGGGGACGGCATTTTCCCAGTTGAAGGAACGGTGGAGATGTGTTTCGATGGGTCAGATTCGTGTCGTTCCGAAAAGACCGTGAACCTTTTGTGGGACACGCGGCGCCGTGGTACCATAGCCGAGTTTGTTGTCTTGGTCGGAAACCAAGACGCCTTATGCGCTGATCGGTAACCAGCGCCTGACCAATAAGGAGTCCTACCATGAAGCAGGGTATCCATCCCCAGTATGTCGAGTGCACGGTGACGTGCTCCTGCGGCAACACCTTCAAGACGCACGCTACCGTGTCCGAGATGAAGGTCGAGCTTTGCAACGAGTGCCACCCGTTCTACACCGGCCAGCAGAAGTTCGTCGACACCGGTGGACGCGTCCAGCGCTTCGCCGACAAGTTCGGTGGCGCCGCTGCCGCCCAGCTCAAGAAGGCTGAGGAGGCCAAGGCTGCCAAGGCCGCCAAGGCTGCTGAGGCCGAGGCCGCTCGCAAGGCCGCCGCTGAGGCTAAGGCTGCCGAGAAGGCTAAGCGTGCCGCTAAGTTCGCCGAGGAGGCTGCCAAGCAGGCCGCCGAGGCTCCCGCAGAGGCTCCCGTCGAGGAGGCCGCTGCCGAGGCCGAGACCACCGAGGCTGCTGAGTAAATAGCTCGCCGAGCAAACACTCGCATTCATGGCTAAAGGGCCGCGTATCCATTTGGGTACGCGGCCCTTTTCTTTTATTGGTGCAAACGAGCCTGCCCCCATTGCACCAGATTGGTGCGAAGGGGACGGGTTAGCTTGCGCCAAATTGCAGAGTGGCAGCGTTTTCCCAGATAAAACCTGCCAAAATAAACCTGTCCCTTTTTGGCAGGTCGGTCGGGTCGTAGTTATTACGTGGCGGTCGAGGTCGACCGTATAGGCCGCGTCCTGTTTGGCTAAAGTACATTTATCTGTGTTTAACTCGCCCGAGGCTGCATGGCGTGGGCGATGGCAAAAAAGGAAAACCACATGGGATTCATGTCAAAGCTGCTGTCCTTTGGATCCGATAAGGACCTTAAGCGCTACTACAAGATCGTCGACCAGATCAACGGTCTTGAGCCCCAGTTTGAGAAGATGACCGAGGAGGAACTCCGCGCCCAGACCGATAAGTTCCGTGAGCGTTACGCCAACGGCGAGTCGCTCGACGACATGCTCCCCGAGGCTTTTGCCACCGTGCGTGAGGCTTCCAAGCGCATCACGGGCATGCGTCACTTTGACGTACAGCTCATCGGCGCCATGGCGCTTCATGAGGGTCATATTGCCGAGATGAAGACCGGCGAAGGCAAGACCCTGGTCTCCACCTTGGCCGGCTACCTCAACGCTATTGCTGGCAAGGGCGTGCATGTCGTTACTGTCAACGATTACCTGGCAAAGCGCGACTCCGAGTGGATGGGCCGCATCTACAAGTACCTGGGAATGACCGTTGGTCTGCTCCAGAACAACATGCCGCTCGAGCTCAAGCGTCCGGCCTACCAGGCAGACGTCACCTACGGCACCAACTCCGAGTTCGGTTTCGATTACCTGCGCGACAACATGGTCACTCGCCCCGAGCAGCGCGTGCAGTGCGGCCACCATTACGCCATCGTCGACGAGGTCGACTCCATCTTGATCGACGAGGCGCGTACCCCGCTCATCATCTCGGGTGCCGGCACCAAGTCCGCCAGCACCTACAAGGACTTCGCGCGTGCCGTGCGCGGCCTTGAGCGCGGCGAGGACGTGTCGCACGACATGCTCACCGCCACCGAGGACGTCGAGCCCACGGGCGACTACGTCATGGACGAGGCCAAGCACACCATCGCCGCCACCGAGCGCGGCCTTAAGAAGATTGAGCGCCGCCTGGGTATCGATGACATCTATGCCGATCTCTCCGGCCAGCTGGTCAACCACCTGCAGCAGGCGCTGAAGGCCCAGTACATGTTCCACCGCGACAAGCAGTACGTGGTCACTAATGGCGAGGTCAAGATCGTCGACGAGTTCACTGGTCGCATCATGGAAGGCCGCCGCTATTCCGAGGGCTTGCACCAGGCCATCGAGGCCAAAGAGGGCGTGCTCGTGCGCGAGGAGAACCAGACGCTGGCCACCATCACCCTTCAGAACTACTTCCGTCTCTATGACAAGCTCTCCGGCATGACCGGTACGGCACTCACCGAGGACGCCGAGTTCCGTGAGATTTATAAACTGCCCGTCGAGGTCATCCCCCCCAACAAGCCCGTGCAGCGTGTTGACCACGAGGACCTGGTGTACCGCACCGTCCAGGCCAAGTACAACGCCGTTGCCGACGACGTCGAGCGACGTCACGCCAAGGGCCAACCGGTCCTGGTGGGCACCGTCTCCATCGAAAGCTCCGAGAAGCTGTCGGCCGCCCTTACCAAGCGCGGCATCGCGCACGAGGTCCTCAACGCTAAGCATCACGAGCGCGAGGCTCATATCGTTGCCCAGGCCGGACGCTACGGCGCCGTGACCATCGCTACTAACATGGCCGGTCGTGGTACCGACATCCTGCTGGGCGGCAACCCCGACGAGCTGGTGCGCGAGCGCCTTGAGTACGAGGGCCTGACCATGGAGGACGTGACGCCCGAGCAGCTCGAGCAGTTTAACGCCGAGGCCAAGGAGACCTGCAAGGCCGAGCGCGAGCGCGTGCTTGCCGCCGGTGGCCTGACCGTCATCGGCACCGAGCGCCATGAGTCCCGTCGTATCGACAACCAGCTGCGTGGCCGCTCCGGTCGTCAGGGCGATCCGGGCGAGACCCAGTTCTACTTGTCGCTCGAGGACGACCTCATGCGCCTGTTCGGCGGCGACAAGATGGACCGCGTCTCCAAAATGATGGTCACCGCCGACATGGGCGACGACATGCCCATACAGCACAAGATCATCTCCAAGGCCGTCGAGAGCGCCCAGCACAAGGTCGAGAGCATCAACTTCTCCATGCGTAAGAGCGTCCTCGAGTACGATGACGTCATGAACAAGCAGCGCCAGGTCATCTACGCCGAGCGTAACAAGATTCTGGACGGCAAGGACCTGACCGACCACATCACCGAGGTCATGCACGACACCGTGTACCGCTGCGTTCAGGAGTTCTGCACCAAGGACAGCCACGAGGGCGAGCGCGATCTCGAGGGCCTGCGCAAGTGGGTCGTTGAGCTCACCGGCCATATCGATACGCCGAAGTTCCCCGACGAGGACTTCGAGGCCCTTGCTGCCGATGTCCTGGCCTACGTTGAGAAGTGCTACAACATGAAGGCCGAGCGCCTGGGTGAGGACCTCATGCGCGAGCTCAACACCCAGGTTATGCTGCGCGTCATCGATACCCGCTGGATGAACTACCTGCAGGAGATGGACTACCTCAAGACCGGCATCGGACTGCGCGGCTTTGGTCAGCGCGACCCGCTGGTCGAGTACAAGACCGAGGCTTATGGCGCGTTCCAGATGCTCGTCGACACCATGTACGAGGATTACCTGCGCACCGTCCTGCGCATCGAGATCAAGGCCGCCCCGCAGGCCGTGGAGCACAAGGAGGACCCCGCGCTCGAAGGTGCGCGCTTCTCCGGCCCCGCCGACGTCGATGGCGACAACGGCAGCTCGGTGCTGCGCAAGCAGGCACAGGTTCAGGCTCGTACGGCCGTCCAGGGAGGCCCGGCTGCTGTCAACAACGGCGGCAAGGTGACCACCTACCGCAAGGACGAGAGCGACGACCCGTACGTCAACGTTGGTCGCAATGACCTTTGCCCCTGCGGCAGCGGCAAGAAGTTCAAGTACTGCCACGGCAGGAATCGTTAATGGCCGAGGCTTTAGAGGTAACGCCCGCCGAGCTGGACGCGTTTGCGGACCGGCTCGGCGAGGTCGAGTCGTATCTTCATTTGGACGAGAAGCGCACGCGCGTGACTGAGCTCGAGGCCAAAAGCGTGGTCCCCGGCTTTTGGGATGACGCCGACGCCGCTCGCGCCACCATGGAGGAGATCGCTCGCGCCAAGGAAGATATCGCTGCCGTGGATACCGCGCGCGGCGAGCTATCTGACGCCCGCGCGGCGCTGGAGCTTGCCGAGGAGATGGGCGACGACCCCGATGCTGCCGCATTGCGCGAGGAGGCTGCCGCTACGGCAGAACGCCTGGCCCGCGCTATCGACGAGCTCGAGCTTTCGAGCTGGTTTACCGGTGAGTTCGATCACGGCGACGCGATTGTTACCATCAAGCCCGGACAGGGCGGTCTGGAGGCGCAGGACTGGACCTTCATGCTTTTTAAGATGTACATGAAGTACTGCCAGCGTCGCGGCTGGAAGGTCACGATTAACGACTGCCCCGCTGCCGAGGTCATCGGTATTGATCGCGCGACCTTTACCGTCGAGGGCAAGGACGCGTTTGGCATGCTGCGCGCCGAGGCCGGTGTGCACCGTCTGGTGCGCATTAGCCCCACCGACGACAAGAAGCGCCGCCAGACCACGTTTGCCGGCGTCGAGGTCATCCCCGTGCTGCCTGACGATATCGACATCGAGATCAGTCCCGACGATATCCGCGTGGACGTGTATCACGCGAGCGGCCCGGGCGG
The DNA here is from genome assembly GCA_048416615.1 of Collinsella sp. GTDB lineage: Bacteria > Actinomycetota > Coriobacteriia > Coriobacteriales > Coriobacteriaceae > Collinsella. The sequence continues at coordinate 5,692 of DBFSET010000023.1, forward strand.
ACAGGGCGTCAACACCACCGACTCCGCCGTACGCGTGACGCATTTTCCCAGCGGCATCGTTGTCACATGCCAAAACGAGCGCAGCCAGATTCAAAACAAGGCCGCGTGCATGCAGATTCTCAAGGCCCGCCTGTACGAGATCGAGCTCGAGAAGCGCGCCGAGGCGCTTGACGAGATCCGCGGGCCGAAGACCACGATCGGTTTTGGTAACCAGATTCGCAGCTACGTGCTCTACCCGTATCAGATGGTCAAGGACCTGCGCACGGGCGTGGAGACCAGCAACGTCGAGGCCGTTCTCGACGATGGCGATCTGGATCCGTTTGTGATCGGCTACCATCGCTGGGCAACCGGCAATGCCGATGCGGAAGGCTCGGACGCCTAGGCACATGGTTGGCTCCGGGTCGATGCAAACACTTCGCAGGGGTGGTATTTGCTCGGTGAATCGGTAGAATCGAATACAGCAAGAAGTTCAAAGCGCATCCGACGGGGTGCGCTTTTTTGAGGGAGGCAGCATGGCATATCGTCTGGACATCAAACGCATTCTTTCGCTGAACTTCTTTCACGATCTGCCCAAGATTATGCTGGGCTGCGCTCTGGCCGCTATCGCGACGGACCTGTTTTTGATCCCCAACGGCCTTGCCGCCGGCGGCGTTACGGGTCTCGCCACGATTATCCAGGCGGTCGGTGCGTCTCATGGCATCTCGCTTCCCGTCGGTATCCAGACCATCGTGATGAATGCCTTGCTGCTGCTGGTCGTTATGCGCGAGGGTGGCATGTTCTACGTGGTACAGACGGCGACGGGCTTTGTGCTGCTGGGCTTTTTCACCGACCTGTTCGCTCCGTTTGTGGCGCCGCTGGCGCATTCCGATCTGATGCTGCCCGCCATGTGGGGCGGCATTATCACGGGCATCGGCTACGGCATGGTGCTGCGTGCCGGTGCCAACACTGGCGGCTCAGACACCATCGGTCAGATTATCTCGCGCAACACATCGCTGCCGGTTGGCTCGACCGTCATGGCGATCGATGTTGCCGTGTGCGCGCTGTCGGCCCCAGTCTTTTCGGTCGAAAACGCGCTGTATGCGGGCCTTTCGATGGTCGTTAGCGGCTACGTGATCGATGCCGTGGTCGACGGCGGCAACAGGCGCCGTATGGTGCTCATCATCTCGGACAAGTTTCCCGATATCGCGGCCGACATCATGTATGGCTTGGGTCGCGGCTGCACCAAGTTTAAGGCGACCGGCATGTACTCGGGTGCCGAGAAGCCGGTGATCATGGTCATTGTGAGCCGTCGCGAGCTCAACACGCTCAAGACCATTGTGCGCGAGCGCGACCCGCGCGCCATCGTGACCGTGGCCGACGTTACGGAAACCTTCGGCGAAGGTTTCAAGGACATTAACGCGTAGGGTCGACTGCGTTCCATCCAAAAGACGTTCACATTGATAAACCGTTTCATCAGCGGTTCTGCCTGCTCAATTGTTCAAATAATGATAAATACTCTGGTAAAGCTTCCAGTTTCCAGCATAATGAATGGCGTACGTGCATCGCGGCTGGGTTGGGACGACCTTCTGTGCCGTGCGCATTTTGTCTAAAGAGGATGAAAGGAAGGCACAATGAGCGACGAAGAGCTCAAAAAGGTTGCCAACGAGGTAAGGAAGGGCATCGTCACCGGCGTGCACGCTGCCAAGTCCGGCCATCCGGGCGGTTCGCTCGGCGCTGCCGACATCATGACCTATCTGTACTTTGAGGAAATGAACGTCGACCCGGCCGACCCCCGCAAGGCCGACCGCGATCGCTTCGTGCTTTCCAAGGGCCACTGCGCGCCTGGTCTGTACGCCGTGCTCGCCGAGCGCGGGTTCTTCCCCAAGGAGGATCTCGAGACGCTGCGCCACATCGGCAGCCACCTGCAGGGTCACCCTAACATGAACGACACCCCGGGCGTCGACATGTCCACCGGTTCGCTCGGCCAGGGCATCTCCGCCGCCGTGGGCATGGCCGTTGCCGCCAAGCACTGGGGCGATGACTATCGCACCTACGCCCTGCTGGGCGATGGCGAGAGTGAGGAGGGCCAGGTCTGGGAGGCCGCCATGTTTGCCGGCAACCAGCAGCTCGATAACCTCTGCGTGATCGTCGACCACAACGGCCTGCAGATCGACGGCCCCGTCGAGGAGGTCAACGACCCCATGCCGCTCGCCGACAAGTTCCGCGCCTTTAAGTTCCATGTGGTGGAGCTCGCCGACGGCAATGATTTCGATCAGATCCGCGCCGCCTTTGCCGAGGCCCGCGCCACCAAGGGTCAGCCGACCGCCATTATCGCCGAGACCATGAAGGGCAAGGGCGTCTCCTTTATGGAGAACCAGGTGGGTTGGCACGGTAAGGCCCCCAACGATGAACAGTTTGAGCAGGCCATGGCAGAGCTCACGGCCGCCGGAGAGGAGCTCTAGGATGGCAGACGTCAAGAAAATCGCCACGCGCGTAAGCTACGGCGAGGCCCTCGTCGAGCTCGCCAACGAGCACGATGACTTTGTGGTCCTCGACGCCGACCTGGCCGCCGCCACGCAGACTGGCAAGTTCAAGGCAGCCTGCCCCGACCGCTTCTTCGATGTGGGCATTGCCGAGAGCAACCTGATGGGTGTTGCCGCCGGTATCGCAACCACCGGCCGTGTTGCCTTCGCGAGCAGCTTTGCCATGTTCGCCGCCGGCCGCGCCTTTGAGCAGGTCCGCAACTCCATTGGCTACCCGCACCTTAACGTTAAGATCGGTGCCACGCACGCCGGTATCTCGGTGGGCGAGGACGGCGCCACGCACCAGTGCTGCGAGGATATCGCCCTGATGCGCGTTATCCCCGGCATGACCGTGATTGTTCCCGCCGACGATGTCGAGGCCCGCGCCGTGACGCGCGCCGCCTACGAGTGCGACGGCCCCGTGTATATGCGCTTCGCCCGTCTAGCCTCGCCGGTTATCAACGACCCCGAGACCTACAAGTTCGAGGTAGGCAAAGGCATCGTGATGCGCGAGGGCACCGACGTCACCATCATCGCCTGCGGTCTGATGGTCGGCGAGGCCCTTGAGGCCGCTGAGCAGCTTGCCGCCGAGGGCATCGATGCCGAGGTCATCAACATGCACACCATCAAGCCCATCGATACCGACCTGATCGTTAAGAGCGCCACCAAGACCGGCCACGTCGTGACCGTCGAGGAGCACTCCGTGATCGGTGGCCTGGGCAGCGCCGTCGCCGATGTCCTGTGCGAGCAGTGCCCGACGCCGCTCAAGAAGATCGGTGTCAACGATACCTTCGGCGAGTCCGGCCCGGGTGCCGAGCTCCTGCACAAGTACGGTCTGGACGCCGCGAACATCGTGGCGACCACCAAGGAGTTCTTGGCCTAAGACGTTTTGCTTTGGCCTTACCTTGAGATCCACTCCTGCATTGGGCAATAAATAAGCCGGGGTGCCTTCCATGTGGAGGCACCCCGGCTTTGTGTTTGGGCGGCAGGGAGGAAGCTAGAGGAGCTTTAGACTTGGTGTCAGCGCGTCTTGCATGGCCTTGTCCTGCTGTGCCAACCCATCGCTATAGTGGCTATCTTCTGATGCGAGGAAGTCCGAGAGGATTTTGCTGTATGAGACTGTGCCAAGGCTCTGTAGATCCGTGAGCTCGGTTGCCTCCTCTTCTGATACGCTATCGGAATAATGGCTACTGCCAAAATATTTTTTACTGTGAGCCTCATCTGCGGCGACATAAGACCAACTAGTTCGACCGAGTCGAACGAAGAAGTTGTCACTTAACGGCACTATCTTAATTGCGCCGCCGGCAACGTCCCCCATATTGCGATCGGGGTTAGCAGACCCGATGAGCGCGATGACAACTCTACTGGGGTAGAGCTTTGATCGGACGGTGATCGTGTCTCCGTCGACTTCCACTGTCACCCTGCCATCCCAGTACTCGGGCAGGGCGACGCTAAAGGTTTGGGCCTCGATGTGGCGTGCGGCGGCTTTGCGCTGTTCCTCGGCCTGGCGCGCCGTCTCCTCTTCGGCGGCTTTCTTGGCCGCGACGGCGGTGTCGCGGCGGTTCGTTGCGGCGTGTTGCAGTGCATCGACATTGGGCGCGTCCTTGCCCTTGTATGCCATGGCGAGTGTCACGGCGTCGTTGATCTCGTCGTCGGTCACGTCAGCGGCATCGATGGGCGTAAAGTCCAAAACCGAATCCTGCTCGGCGAGTTCTGCCAAGTCGATCTTCTCGCCCTTAGCAAAAGCGTCGTCGATCGTGAGCTTGGCCTTTGTGCAAGGCACCTGGTAGATGGTGCCATCGGCGGCGATAGGGAAGCCTGCCGCCTTGAGCGTGTACTTGCCCTGGATAAGCTTGATGCCCGAGCCGTCGGAAGCGACATATTCGACCTTGTCGACCTTCTTTCCGTCGACCGTCTTGCCCTCTACACGCACCGGCACACGCGAGGCGCCGTTATCGGTGTCCCACCCTTCAGCCTTTACACTCACCACGAGCGCATGCTTGGAATGCGCCGACTCATACTGCTCCTGCTCCTGAACATGCTGCTGATACAGGTGATACGCCAGCCCACCGCCCCCGCCAACAACGATTACCACAGCGCAGACGATAGCGATCACGACGCCTTTCTTGGGTTTCTTACCGGGAGCGGACGAACCCACTGGTGCCGGTGCAACCGCAGATTCGGCTACGGGCATAGTCTGTGCCCCATCAAGCGCAGCCCCGCATCCCACGCAAAACCGTGCACCATCAGCAAGCTCAGCACCACAATACGGACAAACCATACCAACCTCCAGCAAGCCTAGAACCATCCATCTAACTCAACTGTAAAGCGAAAACCCAAACCCAAGTTGCGCAACAATGAGCCCCAACATAAGTTGCGGTGAAATAGGGACTGATGAGGGCTTTTAACTGCTAAAACAGTCCCTATTTCACCGCAACTTCTAAAGAGGCCCCATAGTAGCCGCAGGCCGGGCACAGGGTTACCTCCCAAATCTTTCCGCAGCGCAGGCCGGCGTTTGTCCGCAGCTCCGCAGGAGCAGGACAAATGCCGGCCATGCGCGAGGACGATTTGGGAGGTAACCCTGTGCCCGGCCGGACAGATCCCAAAGCCGCCATGCTTCTTATGTGCAGCAAAGGCAATCCTGCTAAAATACAAAGCGCTCATGTAGTTTAAACGCACGACGATAAGGAGCACCAGTGGGTAACCACTTCCGTACCTCCGGTGCGGGCGATGAAGCCCCCAAGACGCAGCCGAGCGTCGCGGGCAATCGTTTCGCCACTCCGGATTCAGAGGATCAGCTGTTTAGCCCGATTCCCGCACAGCCGGCAGATCAGGCACAGCCGGCGGCAGATCCCTTTGCCTACAACCCCAACAACGATGTTGCGCTTTCCGGCACGGCTGGCTTTGAGCCCGTTCAGACGGTGACCGCCCGTGTGGCTCAGCCTCAGATGAGCGCCGCCACGCCGCAGCCGACCATGGCCGGCATCCCCGATCCCATGGCCCCTGCGGCTCCAGCGCCGCAGCCCGCGCAGTCCGGTCTTTTTGCCGGCATTCCCGACCCCACGCAGCCTGCGGCTCCCGTGGTCGAGCGCGATCAGGCCGCCGAGGTCGCAAGCCTCGACAACGCGCTCAACAACCCCGATTTCACGTCGGTGTTTGCGCCCATCGACCCGCAGGCCAGCCGTAAAAAGATGGCCAAGCAGGCCGGTGTCGAGCCCGTCATCCTTATGGAGCACGTCACCAAGATCTATCCGGCGCAGCCCAACAAGCCCGCACTCGACGACATCAACATCGAGATCTATCCGGGCGAGTTCGTCTTTTTGGTCGGTCACTCCGGCTCGGGTAAGACCACGCTGCTGTCGACGCTCAACCGCGACGTCAAGCCCACAAGCGGTCGCATTTTGGTCGCCGGCCAGGATCTCATGAAGATCAAGAACCGCAAGGTTCCGTTCCTGCGTCGTCAGATTGGCGCCGTGTTCCAGGACTTTAAGCTCCTGCCGCAAAAGACCGCCTACGAAAACGTGGCGTTTGCCCTGCAGTGCATCGGCAAGCCCAAGGGCGTCATCCGCAGCCAGGTACCCGAGGTGCTGCGTCTGGTCGGTCTGGCCGATCAGATGGACTCGCTGCCCGATCAACTTTCCGGTGGCGAGCAGCAGCGCGTGGCCGTTGCCCGCGCTATGGTCAACCGCCCGCCGCTGCTGATTTGCGACGAGCCCACGGGCAACCTCGACCCGGCGATTTCGCTGGGCATCATGAAGCTGCTTGAGCGCATTAACCGCACCGGTACCACCGTGATCGTCGCTACGCACGACCGCGAGATGGTCGATAGCATGCACCGTCGCGTGATCGCCCTCGAGGGCGGCCACGTAATCCGCGACCAGGAGAGGGGAGGTTACGGCAACTATGGCACCAACTAACGTGGGCTACTCGCTCAAAGAGGCAATCAGCCACTTCTTCCGTAACTGGACCACCTCGCTCGGCGCCGTTATCACGATTTTCCTTTCGCTGTTTATCATCGGCCTGTTCATTATGGGTTCCGCGATGCTGAACTCCGTGATCGGCACCGTCGAGGATCAGGTCGTCATCAACGCCTTTATTAGCGATGACGCCGACCAGGCAGATGTTCAGGCCTTTGAGGCCGAGCTCAAGACGTGGAGCAACGTCAAGTCCGTGACGTACAAGGACAAGGACGACGCGCTGGCCGAGTACACGAGCAAGATGTCGGGTAACGCCGACGCTACCATGAGCGCGCTCGACGGTCAGAACCCGCTGCCGGCTTCTTATGCCATCGAGATGGACGATCCGTCCAAGGTCGAGAGCACGGCCCAGAAGCTCAAGAAGAACGCCGATTTTCAGAAGATCGCGGACGACGGCGACGTCAACGCGAGCGTTCTGTACGGCCAGGAGGAAGTGAGCCGCCTGTTCCAGGTGACGAACTACATCCGTATCGCCGCCGTGGTGCTCGTCGGCCTGCTGACCTTTATCGCGTTCATTTTCATTAACAACACGATTCGCCTGTCCATTACGGCGCGTCGTCGTGAGATTGCGATCATGCGTCTGGTGGGCGCAAGCAACGGCTTCATTCGCGGGCCGTTCATTACCGAGGGCGTGCTGCAGGCCATTTTGGGCTCGCTGCTTTCTATCGGCGTGCTGGAGCTGCTGCGTAACCTGATGGTTCCGCGTCTGCAGGAGAGCATCGGCTGGATGTCGTTTGCGCTGCCGATGCAGTACTACCTGGTGACCTACGCCGCGCTGATTCTGGTCGGCGTCATTATCGGTCTCTTTGGTTCCGCCATCGCCATGCGCCGCTATCTGCGCGTGTAGGCGTGCTTGGAATTCGTTCCTTCAACGGGTCGTCTCTTTTGGGGGCGGCCCGTTTTTTGATCCCTAGGGGACGGCAGGATTGCGGACCATTGTGGCGCTGGTCTATCTATGCGATCCGCAATCCTGCCGTCCCCTAGGGATCATTTGGGTAGACTCTTGGGGTGTAAACGGCCATCGATAGTAAGGAGGCGCCATGGGGCGCAATAACAAGCATAAGCGTGGAGCTCGCAATAAGCGCGGGCCGGTGCGCAGCGAGCGTCGCCCGAGTCTGACCGGACGCGTGCAGCTCCATGAGCATAGCGCCTATGTTGTAACCGAAAACGGCGACTACAAGGTCATGGGCCGCGGCAAGCGCGAGATTATGGACGGCGATACCGTTGCCGTGAGCATTAAGAACAGCCCGCATGGCGAGCGACGCGCCGTAATCGAGGGCGTCGTCGAGCGCGCCGCCATTAGTGTGGTGGGCACGTACCAGACCGCCGGCCCGCTCGGGGTGATCGAGCCGCTTGATTCTCGCCTTAAGGCCGATTTCTTTATTCTGCCGGAGGACACCTCGGCGGAGCGCTTGGGCGTTCATCCGGGTGATGCGGTCGTCGCACGCATTCTGACGTATCCGACGCGCCTGGAATCGGGCACCGTGACGATTGAGCGCCGTATTGGCGGCGATGATGCGCCCGATTTGGGCGTTCAGTATGTGATGGCGCGCTATGGCTATACCGATACGTATCCCGAGGCCGCGCTAGCCGAGGCCGAGGCACTTTCGCTCGATGTAGCCTCGGCGCTCAAGGACCCGCTCCGCCGAGACCTGCGCGACCGCTTTGTCATTACGATTGACCCGGTCGACGCGCGCGACTTTGACGACGCCATCTCGCTGGAGCGCACGCCCGAGGGTGGCTACAAGCTGGGTGTCCATATTGCCGACGTTTCGCACTATGTTGCCTGGGACGGACATATCGATCTGGAAGCCCGCCATCGCACGACGTCGGTGTATCTTGCCGATCGCGTGCTGCCCATGTTGCCCGAGCGCCTGTCGAACGATTTGTGCTCGCTGCGTCCCGACGAGGACCGCTTGGCGTTTACCGTCGACATTGAGCTCGACGCGCAGGGTCGCGTGCGCCATTACGATCCCTATCCCAGCGTGATCCGCTCGCGCGTGCGCATGGACTACGACGGTGCCGAGGCGCTGCTGGTGCGTGCCGGTGCGGTGGAGTATTCGGTGCTGGAGGGTGCCGCCGAGGATGTTGCCGCGGTTGAAGCCTCGCGCGAGGAAGCGCTCGAGCGCGGGCTTGCGTGCGAGGAAACCGCTCGCGGCTATAACGTCGACCTGGGGGATTTCCTCGTAGCTGCCAACGAGCTCGCCGAGCTTCGCCGTCGTATTCGTCGCGCACGCGGTTCGGTCGACTTTGACACGGCCGAGATCCGTGCGCTGCTGGACGAGAACGGCGTGCCCGTGCAGATCGTGGCACGCGAGCGCTCCTGCGCCACGTCGCTGATTGAGGAAGCCATGCTGCTGGCCAACGAGTGCGTGGCGGAGTGGCTGGCCGACCGCGATATCGAGGCCTGCTATCGCGTGCACGATGACCCCAGCCCCGACAGCCTGCATGGTGCCGCCGTGGCGCTGGCGCAGCTGGGTATCATCGATGACCGCCGTGCGGCCGGCATTGCTCTGGGAAGCCCCGATGAGCTGCAGGCGGCGGTTGATGCCGCAGCCGGTACGGCTAACGCGCCGCTCGTCAACACGTTGCTGCTGCGCAGTATGCAGCGCGCACTGTACAAGCCGCGCAACGAGGGCCACTTTGCACTTGCCGCGCCGTGCTATTGCCACTTTACGAGTCCCATTCGCCGCTATCCCGATCTGGTGGTGCATCGCGTACTCAAGCTGCAGCTGGCCTACGAGCAGCTGGGCGGCAAGGACGCCTTGGTGCGTACGCCGCGGCTGATCGGTAAGGGCCGCGAGTCCCTGCCGCGCATCCTGCCGCAAATCTGCCGCGCGTGCAGCGATGCCGAGCGTGCGGCCGACGCCGCCAGCCATGCGACGCAAAAGATTAAGATCGCCCAGTACTACGAGGACCGCCTGGGTGAGCGCTACGCCGGAACGATCTCGTGGGTCAGCAGCATGGGCCTCTTTGTGCGCCTGGATCTGACACAGGTTGAGGGTTTGGTTTCGATCAAGAGTCTGGGCAACGAGTGGTTCGAGTTTGATGAGGACGCGCTCACGCTTACGGGCGCCGACACGGGGACTCGCTATGAGCTGGGGCAGCGCGTGATCATCGAGGTCTCGCGCGTCAACACCACGCGCGGGCACTTGGATTTCAGGCTTATTCATTAGCCGGAATTTGGTGATTGATAGAGAACGGGGCGGTCTTTTGGGGCCGCCTTTTTTGTGGCGGTTCAATCGCCTTGCCGCCCGCGCGCTTGCGTCTTCCACCTGCTATAGGGGAGATAAAACCTACCAAAATAAACCTGTCCCTTTTTGGGAGGTTTACGAGAGAGCGGGGATGAGATGGCAACGGTGTACGGGTATGCGCGGGTGAGCTCGCGTGATCAAAATCTGAATCGGCAGCTGGATGCGCTGAGCGCCTATGGCGTGGAACCGGCGAATATCTTTGCCGATCGTGCGAGCGGCAAGGACTTCGATCGACCGCGGTATCGCGAGCTGCTGTGCGCGTTGGATTCCGGTGATGTGCTGGTGGTGCTTTCCATTGATCGGCTGGGCCGTAACTACAGCGAGATCCTCGAGGAATGGCGGTGCATAACCAAAGAGCTCGGCGTCGCCATCGTGGTGCTGGACATGCCATTGCTCGACACGCGCGCCAGAGACTGTGGTGGGTCGGACGTAACGAGTGCGTTGATTGCCGATATCGTTTTGCAGTTGCTGAGCTATGTGGCGCAGGTGGAGCGCGAGAACATTCACCGGCGCCAAGCCGAGGGCATTGCGGCGGCGCGAGCGCGCGGCGTGCGCTTTGGCCGGCCCCGTAAGCCCTGTCCTCCGCAATTCGAGCTGGTGCGTGATACCTACGAGGCGGGTGATATCACGCGGAGTCAGGCGGCAAAGCGACTAGGCGTGTGCGTGGGGACGTTCGATCGCTGGATGCGCGAGATGGAGTAGGGGCGCCACGGTCCTTTGGCGCCCCGATTCGAACATTTTGGATTTCGCTACGGCGACAACTGCATTTGGGGGTACACTCGCTGCTGCTCAAAAAATGACGGAGGTTAGCCCTTGGCGCGTGTGAAGCATATAGTCGGATGGATTTCGGTTGTCCTGCTGGTCGTGACGCTGGCAAGTATTTGGATACTGACGGAGCAAAACGTGGAGCAGACGTCGTCACTCAGCGAGTCCACCGCGCGTGCGGTGGAAGGGCGAAGCGCCAGCGTGCAGCCCGAGACTGCGGGGGAGACCCAGGCAGGGGATGCCGCCGGGGACGCGGACTCAACGACTGGCGCCATTCATCCCGACCCGCTTGCGCCCGTTCGTCTGTGGATGGGTGCCAACATTCGTCGCGTCGCACATACCGTTGAGTTCTTCTTCGTAGGACTGTTTGCTTCGGCGACAGTGGCATGCCTGGGCGAGTGCCTGCCATGCGCGCGATTCCGGTACGTACTCGCTCTGCTCTTTTGCGCCGTCTGCTCTGTCGGTGACCAAGTGCACAAGATCTTTGTTCCTGGTCGTCATTTCGACATGATCGACCTGGGCTTCGATGCCGCGGGCTATGTCACCGCCATGCTGTTGGTGCTGTTGGCCGCCGCGCTGGTTCAGCGCGCGACCCGTCCCATTAGCGCCTATACGAGACGCCGTTAACAACCCTGTTACAAATGATGCGACCTCGATGAATCATTTTGTGTCGCGCGTATTTCCGAGCGGTCGGATTTGAGGGGCGAGCGGTAGAACGCTCGCCCTTTGTGCGCCACGATGCGGCACAATGTACCGCAAAAGCTGTTTGTATCCGGTACGAATCGTTCGTTGGTCTTTAATTCTACTCAACGGAGGTGTTTGAGATGGCAAACGGATTGCTTTTGCGGCTTCGCGAGCGTGAGCTCAGCGCGAGCCCGGCGGAACGCAATGTCATCGCATATGTAAGCGCTCATCCGCACGAGGTGGTCGGGCTGCCCGTCCGCGGTCTTGCCGATGTCACGTTCTCCTCGCCCTCGAGCATTTTGCGCTTTTGCAAGCGTTTGGGTTTTGCGGGCTACAAGGAGTTCCAGCGCGAACTGATTGCCGAGCTGGCGCTCTTAGGTGACAAGAAAGACGTAGCCCTCGAGGACATCTCCATGGATGACAGCGTCGAACGTATCGTGGGGAAGGTGATGAAAAGCAACGTGCGTACGATCGAGGCGACGGCGCGAACGCTCGATTACACCGTCTTGGAGCGGTGCGCGGCCCGTCTTAAGCGGGCACGCGCAGTCAATCTGTTCGGTATTGGTGCCTCTCGTTTGGTCGCGCACGATCTGGCGCAAAAGCTCATGCGTGTCGACAAAGAGTGCCATCTGTACGACGACTGGCATGATCAGCTCTTGTGTGCCAAGAACATGCATGAGGGCGATATGGCAATCGCCTTTAGCTACTCGGGCTTGACGCAAGAAGTGCTGGACTGCACTGCCGAGGCCCAACGCCACAACTGTCCCGTTGTGGCCGTGACCAAGGTAGACGGATCGTCCAAGCTTGCCACCATGGCCGATGCCGTGCTCGGCGTCGCTGCGAGTGAACCCTTGGTCCGCAGCGGTGCCATGGCTTCGCGTATGGCCCAGCTTATGGTTGTCGATGCCCTGTACGCTGCTTACGTTGCCAGCGACTACGAGCGGGCGACGCATGTCATTAAGCAAAACTACATCGAGAAACAGGAAAGATGAGGTGAATGAAATGCTCGATTTAACAAAATTCACGACTGAACAGCGTAATCAAAGGTCAATGGACCTCGATACGATGACATCGCTGCAAATCGTCACGACGATGAACGATGAGGATCTTCGTGCCGTCCAGTCGGTCACGAAAGTGTTGCCCCAGGTTGCCACAGCAATCGACTGGGCTGCCGAGGCGCTTGAGCGCGGCGGGCGCGTCTTTTACATGGGCGCAGGTACCAGCGGTCGTCTGGGCGTACTCGACGCTTCGGAGTGTCCGCCCACGTTTGGCGTGTCACCCGATCTGATTGTCGGGCTCATTGCCGGAGGCGAGACGGCGTTTATCAAGGCTGTCGAAGGTGCCGAAGACAGCGATGAGCTTGGCGCGAACGACCTGCGAGAGCGTGGACTCTCGGACAAGGATCTTGTCGTTGGCCTGGCGGCAAGCGGTCGTACTCCTTATGTGGTGGGCGGCCTTGTGTACGCCAAGGCAACTGGGTGCAAGACCATTGCAATTGCCTGCAACCAAGGGTCGAAGATCGGGGAGAGCGCAGATCTTGCCATTGAGCCTGTGCCCGGTCCCGAGGTGCTGACCGGCTCAACGAGGCTTAAGGCGGGAACGGTTCAAAAGCTCATTCTCAACATGATTTCGACCGGTGCCATGGTCAAGATCGGCAAGGTATACCAAAACCTGATGGTCGATGTGCAGCAGACGAACGAGAAGTTGGTGGTGCGCGGCCAGAACATCGTGATGGAGGCGACCGGCTGCACGCGCGAGCGCGCTGTTCAGGCGCTTGCAGATGCCGGCGGCCACGTAAAAACCGCTATTGTCTCGGTGCTGCTGGACTGCGATGCCGAGCAGGCTGCGGTAGCTCTTGAGCGCGCTCGAGGCCATGTCCGTGCTGCGGTGAGTGGCCATGAGAAGAGCAACGCCGATGCCCAATAGGTGCGCGGCGTGAGCTGATATGACATCCAGACGAGATACCCAATACAAGGAGGAGTTATGACGAACAAAGAGCTGGCTCAAAAGCTGCTGGACCTTTTGGGCGGTAAAGACAACGTGCTGGCAAACGCAGCGTGCATGACGCGCCTGCGCGTGACCGTCAAAGACACGGGCAACGTCGACACGGAGGGTATTAAGGCGCTCGACGGCGTGATGGGCCTGGTCGAGGACGACACGATGCAGATCGTGCTGGGTCCAGGCAAGGTGAATAAGGTGCTCGAGGAGTTCTCCAAGCTCACCGGCCTCGCGAAAGGCGTTGCTGACGAGAGCGTGGTTGACGCTGCGGCCACAAACAAGGCCGCGCAGAAGGCCAAGTACGAGTCCAAGCCGGTTCAGGCCTTCCTCAAGAAGATTTCCAATGTCTTCGTCGCCCTGCTTCCCGGCATCATTGCGGCTGGCCTCATCAACGGTATCTGCAACGTCATTAACGTCTCGACGGCAGGCGCGCTTGCAGGCGAGTGGTGGTACCAGGGCATTCGTTCCATGGGCTGGGCCCTGTTTGCTTATCTGCCCATCTTGGTGGGCTATAACGCGGCACGTGAGTTTGGTGGCTCCGCTGCGTTGGGCGGCATCGCCGGCATGATGTGTATCGCCAACAGTGCCATGCCCCTGCTTGCGCCTGGCGCGGCTGATCCTGCCACTGCCATTCTGCTGCCGCTCACCAGTGCGCAGTACAACCCCGCAGCGGGCGGCATGATCGCGGCTCTCATCGCTGGCGCATTTTTTGCCTGGATGGAGCGTCAGATTCGCAAGGTTATGCCCAACGCGCTCGATACGTTCCTGTCCCCGCTGCTGGTGCTCATCATCGGCGCCTTTGCTCTGATGCTTGTCATCCAGCCGGTTGGCGCATGGCTGACGACTGCCATCTTTAGCGTTCTCACCTTTATCTTCGAGAAGCTGGGCGTCCTGGGTGGCTATATCCTGTCGGCAGGCTTCTTGCCGCTGGTGTCCGTCGGCCTGCATCAGGCGCTCACGCCGATCCACGCTATGCTCAACGATCCCGACGGCGGTACCAAGGGCATCAATTACCTGCTGCCCATCCTTATGATGGCTGGCGGCGGCCAGGTCGGTGCCGGTTTGGCGCTGTACTTTAAGACCAAGAACGCCAAGCTCAAGAAGTACGTCGCAGAGTCCATTCCCGTTGGAATCCTGGGTGTGGGCGAGCCTCTGATGTATGCCGTTACGCTGCCGCTCGTTCGTCCGTTTGTGACGGCCTGCCTGGGTGCCGGATTTGGCGGCGCGCTTGCAGCACTGCTTCACATCGGTACGGTTTCCCAGGGTGTTTCCGGTCTGTTTGGCCTGTTGATCGTCGTTCCTGGTCAGCAGCTCGGCTACGTTGCCGCTATGCTGCTTGCTTATGCCGCCGGCTTTGTCCTGACGTGGTTCTTTGGCGTCGACGAGCAGAGGATCAACGAGTTCTTTGGCGAGTAGTTTGATATCGCGAGCCGTGTTGCTCAGGGCTCGCGGCGCGCGGAAGATTTCTTGATGCTATGGTTGTGCCGGCGGGGCTAACTGCTCCGCCGGCCTTTTTTAAAGGAGCGTTGAAGCGTGAAAACGGGTATTTCGATTTATCTTTCCAGCCCTCTGCAGGATATTGAACGGACGATTGAGCGTGGCGCCGCGGCGGGTGCGCGCTACGCGTTCACCTCGCTGCATATTCCCGAGGATGGGGGAGCGGCGTATGCCGATAAGGTCCGTCACGTGCTGTCGCTGCTTTCCGCCCGCGGCATTGCGCTCATTGCCGATGTGGGGCCGCGCACGTGCGATTTGCTCGGGCTTGAGCGTATCGAAGATCTGCGCGATCTGGGGCTGGAATACCTTCGTTTGGACTATGGCTTTAGCGCCCAGCGGGTCGCGGAGCTGTCCGGTGAATTTCGCATTGTGGTCAATGCATCGACGGTGAGTTCTGATGAAATCGCATCGTGGCGAGAAGCCGGTGCCGATGTGACTCGTTTTGCCGCCTGCCACAATTTTTATCCCAAGCCTTATACCGGTTTAGCTCTGGAGGACATTGCTCGGACGAATCTTCGTCTTGCGGCGCTTGGCTTCGAAATCATGGCTTTTGTGCCAGGTGACGCCAACGTTCGCGGGCCGGTATTCGAGGGACTGCCGACGGTTGAGGCGCAGCGCGGTCGCGCGTCGAAGGTTGCCCTCAACATGCTTGAGCTCGCACACGGCGCCGATTGCGACATCGTTTTGGTTGGCGACCCCGATCTTTCCGATGCGGGCTGGGCGCAGTTTGCTCAAGTTTCTGCCGGATACGTGGATTTGCAATGTGAGCTTGAGTCCGGCTATGCCTATGTACGTGGGCAGATTCATCACGACCGGCCCGATTCGAGCGCCCTCATCTTTAGGTCTCAGGAGTCGCGCACGACGCTTAAGCCGGATTCCGTGCCGACGGACACCGGTGTCGGCGTGCCGCGAAAGACGGGGTCGATCGCTGTGAGCAATAGCGGCTATGGGCGCTACGAAGGTGAGCTTGAGATTGCGCGGGTCGATCTTCCCGGCGACGAGCGCATGAACGTTGCGGGCCATATCACGCCCGAGGCAATGGAGCTGTTGCCGTTCATCAAACGCGGATTCGGGGTACGGTTCGTTTAGCGTGTGACCCGTGGGCTACAATTGCCTCATCATGCGAAGGCGCCTCGTATGGTGTGTACCTGCGTTGGCTGATCTGCATTCGGAGGATTCCCGTGACCGTACTGTTTGTTGAATATCCCAAATGCTCGACGTGTAAAAAGGCCAAGGCATGGCTGGACGAACATGGGGTTGAGTATATCGACCGCGATATCGTTACGGACAATCCCACGGCCGATGAACTTGCGACCTGGATTGCTCGTTCGGGGTTGCCGGTGCGACGCTTCTTTAACTCGTCGGGCATGAAATATCGAGAGCTGGGTCTGAAGGCGCGCCTGGATGCGGGTATGACGGACCAGGAATGCTGCGAGCTGCTGGCGACCGACGGCATGCTGGTTAAGCGTCCGCTGCTGGTGGGCGATGACTTTGCGATCCCCGGCTTTAAGGAAGCGGCTTGGACCGAGGCGTTGCTGTAGCGGCTGCGGAAAGTGCGTCCCGTTTTGAGCGCTGATTCTGGGATGTGCTTTCCGGTTGAGGGCTCTACGGGAAAGTGGGGACCAGTTTGAGCTTGAAATCTGGGACGCACTTTCCGCCAGCGGGCCTGCCCCGGTCAGTCCTTCAGCTGCGCCCATTCGTGTGGGTCGTAGATCTTTACGTGCTTGTCGGGCGTGCCGCTCCAGTACTCTTCGTCCATAAAGGGCAGGTATGCCTGAATTCCGGGGCAGATAAACGGAATCCGTTGCCGCTGCAGACGCTCGCGCTGCCGCCGCTCCAGGTTCGTCTCGGATATGACGGTCGGCATGCCGGACAGCTCGACGAGGCTTGCCTGGATGCGCTTGAGGTCGGGGAGCGCCGCATGCCATGACGTCCGCATGATCAAAAATGAGGCACGGCGGTAGTTTGCCTGCATCACCGTGATGGCGGGGCGCAGTGCGGGATGGATTTTGTTCCGTTCGGGCCAAGGGCCAGCAGTGATCTCGAGGCCCAGGGTCTCCCATAGGTAATCAAGCTCTTCGTCCATGGCGCCTCGACATCTACGCGATCATTGATACTTCGATTGTGTTGCCTGGTGCTATCGTTTTCGCGGTAGAATCTGCCAACGGTTGACGGCTACCGCTCGCGGCGTTTTGCCCTTCGTGTACAGCGGTTGGCTTCACAGGTCCTTCACGGGTTGGACGAAATTAGGCCAATTTGGCCGAATTTCAAAAAAGTCAAAATTGGGGCTTGCGTCATGGCGGGACTTCCCGTATATTTCTTTCTTGCGCAAAGGCACAGCCGAGCGCAGCGATGCAGTCATTGGGATGTCGTCTAATGGCAGGACAGCGGATTCTGGTTCCGTCAATGGGGGTTCGACTCCCTCCATCCCAGCCATTGCATTTGCTACATATGGCCCGTTCGTCTAGCGGTTTAGGACGCCGCCCTCTCAAGGCGGAGATCACCAGTTCGAATCTGGTACGGGCTACCCACAAATGAATGCCCGGGCCTCGTAAGAGACCCGGGTTTTGTGTATCGACCGTATATGCGGCGCCTGCCGTGTTTCGCTCAGATCGAGGAGTAGCCATGGATCTGCCCATCAGCTTGCAAGACATCACGTATGCCGAGAACTATCTGGCGCAGGGCGACCTGGCTACGGCGACGCCGCTGTTGGAGCGCCTGGTGGAGCTCGCCGAGGAGTATATCGACGCCGAGTGCAAGACGGAGGAGAAGCGCCAATACTTTAGCTTCGATAGCAAGTTTGAGCGCTTGGCCTATCGTCGCGTGGAGAAGGATCCGCGCGAGCTCGTGCAGGTCGAGGTGCCGTTTGACCGCCTGTACTCTGACATGGCGTTTGCCTACATTCGCCAGCAGGATTATGTGAGCGCTCGTAATGCCCTGATGCAGGCTGTGCGTTGGGACCCCATGAACTGCAACTATCGCTTGGACTTGGCCGAGCTGTTCCGCGCGCTCGAGGACAAGCAGGAATGGGCATCGCTCTCGTTTTCGGTGCTGGAGCGTGCAAGCGATGGCAAGTGTGCCGCCCGCGCGTACGCCAATCTGGGCCAGTACTTCTTGGAGCCCGAGACCGAGAATGTCTCGGCCGCCGTGGGTTGCGCGCGTCTGGCACTGCGCTTAGCGCCCAACGATGCACACACGACGCGCCTGCTCAACAAGATTCATACCACCTATCCGGATGCCGCCGAGGAGAGCGACGAGCACGTGATGGGTGAACTGGCCCTGCAAGGCGTGCCGATCTCGCCTTCGGCCGAGATTGCCATCTGCCTGATTATGTGCGCGACCGATGCTGCAAGCGACGGCGACAAGCAGGAGGCGACGCGCCTGACAGTGCGTGCTCGCGACCTTGTGGGCGAGGAGGCCTGCGCGGCGATTATCAAACTGGTGCGCGAGAGCGACGCCGAGCTCAATGCTGAGCGCAAGGCAAAGCGCGACGCCGCGGGCTCAAACGTCGATGGGACCGAGGAGGCCAGCGATGCCCAGTAAGCGCGAGCGCAAGCTCATCTCCAAGAATCGCTCGGCACACCACGAGTACTTTATCGATGAGACCTTTGAGTGCGGCATTGAGCTGAGCGGTACCGAGGTCAAGTCGATTCGCGAGCGCGCGTGCCAGATCACCGACACCTTTGCACTGATTCGTGGCGGCGAGTGCTGGCTCGTGGGCCTGCATATTCACCCTTATAGCCATGGTGGCGTGTGGAATCGCGACCCTGATCGCCGCCGTCGTCTGCTGCTGCACCGCAAGGAGATTGACTTTCTTGACGGCAAACTGCGCAACCGCGGCTATGCGCTGGTGCCGTTGGAGCTCTACTTTAATACCGACGGCCGCGTAAAGCTGCTGCTGGGCCTAGGCCGCGGCAAGAAACTTTACGACAAGCGCGAGGATATGGCCAAGCGCGATGTCCAGCGCGAGATTGACCGCGCCCTCAAGGAGCGTAATCGCTAGGCACATGACTTGCGGGGAGGCGCCCTGCTGCGCCCGTTCCGCCTTCCTAACTGTTCTGACACATATGTCTCAAAGGTGGCGTCCGTTATGGGCGCCGCCTTTTTTGTGGGTACATACATCCATAAGGTACCAACCCGGGTTAGGGGAGTGATCGTTATGGACAAAACTGCGTTCTTTACCATGCCGAGTGGTCTGTATGTGGTGAGCGCTGCGGCAGACGGGCTGCGCGCCGGCTGCGTCATCAATACGGCGGTGCAGGTGACGTCCATGCCGCCGCGCATTTCGGTTGCCGTGAACAAGGACAACGTCACCTCGGGCGTCATCGCATCGGCCAAAGCGTTCGCGCTGACCGTGATCGATCAGACTGCCGACATGCTCTACATCGGTAACTTTGGGTTCCGCACCAGCAGCGATTATGACAAGTTTGCCAAATACGAGACCCGCGAGACGGCTCTGGGCATGCCCTATGTGCCCGAGCACGCGGCGGCCCTGTTTAGCTGCCATTTGATCGACACTGTGGATGTGGGCACGCATCTGCTGTTTATCGGCGAGGTCGAGGATGCCGAGCGCCTGAGCGACGAGACGCCGCTCACCTACGACTACTACCACAAGGTCCTGAAGGGCAAGACGCCTCCGAAGGCGTCCTCGTATCAAGGCTAGAAATGTTTTAAAAACACTTGCATTATATTATTGAGAACATATACTAATAAGCGAAGTACATCACCAGTCACGTTCGAGAGGAGAACATCATGGCTGAGGAGAAGAAGACGTATAAGTTCGTGTGCGTCGTTTGCGGTTACGAGGTTGAGGTCGATACGCCCGAGCTGCCCGAGGATTATGTGTGCCCGGTGTGCGGCGTCGGTCCCGATCAGTTTGAGCTCGTCGAGGAGTAGCTCGCAGGCACACGGCGAAAGCCGAACATAGCTCTGTCCAAGGGCTCCGGTCGGTCATCCCGGCCGGGGCCCTTTTCCTCCGTCCCCAAGGGATCACGGCTGCTGTTAGCCGATCCTGTCCGTCGTGAGTCCGGCCGACCGTTTGTCTCAATCTGTAACATCTAGCAGTGAAAACGGGGTCTACGTGTTACAGATTGAGACAAACGGAGCTGTCCCTCGGAAAGATCTCAATCTGTAACAGATAAACATCAAAAGCGGGTCTAGATGTTACAGATCGAGACGTTTGCCTGGGTGGGTGTTCCGTCCCATTACATCCCTGTCAACAACACGACATCGAGAATCGTCACGACGACACCGATTCCTACGAGCAACGCGTTAAGTGGGTGCGAGTTGGCGTATTTGCCCATGACGCGGGACGAACTGGTGAGTCGTATGAGCACAAAGACCGTAATCGGCAGCTGAAGCGACAACAACGCCTGACTCCAGATGAGACCTTCAAAAGGATTTGGGACGACCAGGCACGCCGCCACTGCGCCGACGAAACAGGCCACCACTCCGATTGAGGAATGTCGGTCGTGGATGTCGTATTCCTCGTCGAACATGCCCGCGGTGATGGTTCCCGCCGCCATGCCCGCTGTCACGCTACTCGAGAGACCCGCGAACAGCAGCGCTACCGCAAAGATGGTCGCGCTCGCCGGGCCTAAGATGGGGGCGAGCGTGGCCGCTGCGACGGCGAGGTCGTCTACGACCATACCGTGCGCAAAGAAGGTCGTTGCGGCCAGGATGACCATGGCCGAGTTGATTGCCCAGCCCACGCCCATCGAAAAGAGCGTGTCGAAGAGCTCGTAGCGCAGGCGTTCTTCGATAACTTGCTCGCCTTGGCCTTCGAAGTGCATGGATTGGATGACCTCAGAGTGCAGGAAGAGGTTGTGGGGCATAACGACCGCGCCTAGGACACTTACGATAATCGCGGCCGAGCCGGTGGGCATACTGGGTGTGATCCAGCTTGCGGCGGCCTGCGGCCAGTCGACCTTGACCAGCGCAAGCTCGGCCAAAAACGAGAGTCCTACCACGCCTACGAAGGCGATGATCCATCGCTCGGCGCGCTTGTAGGAGCTCGTCATGAGCATCGCCATCGATACCGCCGCCACGATGACACAGCCCGCGCGCGCGGGCAGGCCAAAGAGCATTTGAAGCGCGATCGCACCGCCCAGGACTTCGGCCATGGCGGTGGCGATGGTCGCAAGATAGGCACTGGCGAGCACCGTGCGCCCAACGAAGCGGGGAAGGTAACGTGTCGTGGCTTCGGCAAGACAGGCGCCCGTGGCGATACCCAGGTGTGCCGCGTTGTGCTGCAGCACAATGAGCATAATCGTGGACAGCGTGACGATCCACAGCAGCGCGTAGCCAAACTGCGAGCCCGCGGCCATATTGGAGGCCCAGTTGCCTGGGTCGATAAAGCCGACGGTGACGAGCAGCCCGGGACCGATGTGCCGCGCAATATCCAGGCCTCCGTGACCACCGGTGCGTCGGGAGCCAAAGTGTTGTTTGAGATGGTTGAGCATGGTGCGCTCCTGTGTATGGGCGGCGTGGCGTCGCATCTGGGTCGTGCGGCGCCACGCGTCGGATTTGGGTTGGGGCTACTTGCGCGCCTTGCCCTGATTGGCCACGGCGTTGATCTTGGCGGCGATGGTCGCCGGGTCGCCGATGTAGCGCTTGTCGATGACGTTGAAATCGGTGTCGAAGGTGTAGACGAGCGGCACGCCGGTGGGGATGTTGACCTTGAGAATCTCCTCGGGCGTGAGGTGCTCGAACTTCATGACGAGAGAGCGCAGGGAGTTGCCGTGTGCGGCGATGAGCACGCGCTTGCCGGCGAGCATCTGGGGGCGAATCTCGTCTTCGAAATAGGGCCAGGCGCGGGCGATCGTGTCCTTGAGGCACTCGGTATAGGGCAGCTGATCGGGTGCGACATCACGGTATTGCTCCTGGGCGTGGGGGTCGCGCGCGTCGTCCGGCTCGAGCGCCGGCGGGCAGACGTCGAAGGAGCGGCGCCAGATGAGCACCTGCTCGTCGCCGTGCTCCGCTGCGGCATCGGCCTTGTTGAGACCCTGCAGCGCGCCGTAGTGGCGCTCGTTGAGCTTCCAGGATTTGATGACGGGCAGCCACTCGCGATCCATTTGGCCGAGCACGATGTTGAGGGTATGGATCGCGCGCTTGAGGCGCGAGGTGTAGCAGATGTCAAAGTCGAAACCCGCTTCTTTGAGGGCACGGCCGCCTGCGGCGGCTTCTTCGCGGCCGTGTCGGTGAGCTCAACATCGGTCCAGCCGGTGAACAGGTTGAGTTTGTTCCACTCGGATTCTCCGTGACGGATAAGGACGAGTTGCATCGTCTGCCGGTCTGTCTGGTGTGCCATAGGGGCCTCCTTGATCTGGCACGGTGTGCGTGCCGTTTGTTTGACGCCGCAAAGGATACCCGTTTTAGGCTAAAAAGTTAACCAAGACTAACAAAATATTGGTCCAGCGGGGATGGGTTGGTGCATTGGGGACATGCTGTTCTGCTCCAAAAGGTGTACGTCAGCCTCCAAAGATGTCGTTTTTTGACATGTTTGGAGGCTGATGTACGCGTTTGATGGCAAGACGTAGATGTCCCGCGCGCGTTACGCGATTGTTTCGAAACGGGCGGGAAACACAACGGGCCGGCGATGCTCCTAGTATGCCTATTCAACTGACTGACTAAATATCTAGGGGAGGATCGCGATGCAGGCAGATTCCGCTCAGCAGCAGGGCCTTTATCGCCCCGAATTCGACCACGATGCATGCGGCATCGGCGCGCTCGCCGATATCAACGGTGAGCGCCATCACCAGATTCTGGACGACGCACTGTCCATTCTGGTCAACTTGGAGCACCGCGGCGGCACCGGACTCGAGAAGAACACCGGCGACGGCGCTGGCATCCTGTTCCAGGTTCCGCATCACTTTTTCCGTAAAGAGGCTCAAAAGTGCGGCCAGATTCTGCCGGCAGAAGGCGATTATGGCGTGGCCATGCTGTTCTTCCCGCAGGACGACAGGGGCGTAGAGGATGCCCGCCGCGTGTTTGAGGAGGGCTGCGCCGAGGCCGGCGTGCCGCTGCTCTTTTGGCGCGAGGTGCCGGTCGACCCGCACGACCTGGGCGAGACGGCCCGCGCCTGCATGCCCACTATCCTGCAGGCCTTCCTGGGCCGTCCGGACGACACACCCGCCGGCGATGCCTTTGAGCGCCGCCTGTACGTGTGCCGCCGCACCATCGAGAAGAAGGCCGACGCCGAGTTTGCCCTGCGCGACAAGATCTTCTACGTGTGCTCTATGAGCTCGCGCACTATCGTGTACAAGGGCATGCTGGTCGCCACGCAGATGCGCCGCTTCTTCATCGACCTCAACGACGCGGCCGTTAAGACGGCCGTGGCGCTCGTCCATTCGCGCTACTCCACCAACACCACGCCCAGCTGGGAGCGCGCGCACCCCAACCGTTTTATCATCCATAACGGCGAGATCAACACCCTCAAGGGCAACGTCAACTGGATTCGCGCCCGCGAACCCAACCTGTACAGCCCCGTGCTGCAGCACGATCTTGAGCGCGTGATGCCCATCATCAACCGCGAGGGTTCCGACTCCGCGATTCTGGACAACGTGCTCGAGTTCTTGGTCATGAACGGTCGCCCGCTTACGCGTGCCGCGTCCATGTTGCTGCCCGAGCCGTGGGACCACAACGACAGCCTGAGTGAGGAGCGCCGCGCCTACGACGCTTACCAGTCCATGCTCATGGAGCCGTGGGATGGCCCGGCGGCCATCGCCTTTACCGACGGTCGCACGCTGGGCGCTGCCCTCGACCGTAACGGTCTGCGTCCCGCCCGCTACTATGTGACGCGCGACGGTCGCTTTATGCTGGCAAGCGAGGTGGGTACCATCGAGGTGAGCCCCGAGAACATCCTGACGAGCGGCTGTCTGGGGCCGGGCCAGATGCTCGAGGTCGATTTTGCCCGCGGGCGCGTCATCTACAACGACGAGCTGCGCGCCCGTTACGCCAAGGAAAAGCCCTACCGTGATTGGATTGCCGAGGAGACGCTGACCGTCGACGCGCTCGATGAGCCCGTTGCGGCAACGCCCGCCGAGGACGCCGAGGTGCCCGCCGCCGTGCGCATGGCCAAGCTCGGCTATCACTGGGATGATGTTGACGAGGTCGTGCGTCCCATGGCCCAGCAGGGCAAGGCCCCGCTCGCCTCGATGGGCATCGACGCGCCGCTGGCCTGCCTGTCCAAGAAGACGCGCTCCTTCTACGACTATTTCTATCAGCTGTTCGCCCAGGTCACGAACCCGCCCATCGACGCCCTTCGCGAGCATATGGTCACTTCGACCACGCTCTACCTGGGCAACCACGGCAACCTGCTCGAGGATTCCCGCACGGCCTGCCAGCTGGTGCGCTTGGAGCGTCCGCTGCTCAACGAGGAGGAGTTTGACCGCATCTGCGCCATCGACCGCGTGGGCTTTAAGACCCGTCGTTTCCGTGCCGTCTACCGCCGCGATGCCGGCGAGGGCACGCTGCAGGCTGCGCTCAAGCAGCTTGCAGAGGACGTTGAGGCTGCGGTCCGCGACGGCGTGAACATCGTGGTGCTGAGCGATCGCGCCGCTGCGGGCGAGGTGCCCGTGCCCTCGCTGCTCGCCGTGGGCTGCGTGCACAACCATCTGATCCGCGCCGGCGTGCGTACCTTTGCCGACATCGTGGTAGAGTGCGGCGACGCCGTGTCCCCGCACGACTTTGCGGCACTGGTGGGCTACTCTGCGAGCGGCATCTATCCGTACAACGCACATGCGTGCATCCGCGATCTGGCGGCACGCGGCGACCTGGACGTGACGGCCGAGCAGGGCATCGCCAACTACAATAAGGCTGCGACCGCCGGCATCGTCTCCATCATGTCCAAGATGGGCATCTCCACGGTGCAGAGCTACCATTCGGCGCAGATCTTCGAGGCCGTGGGCTTTACGCCGGAGTTCGTCAACGCGTACTTCGCCGGCACGGTGAGCCGTGTGGGCGGTATGGGTGTCGAGGACGTTGAGCGCGAGCAAAACGAGCGCTACGACGCCGCGCTCGCTATCCTTAAGAGCCCGGCTCCCGATCAACTGCCCACGCTGGGTCTGACCAAGTGGCGCCCGCTCGGCGGCGAGGATCACCTCATCGATCCGCAAACTGTCTACCTGCTGCAGACCGCCTGCCGTGAGGACAGCTACGACACCTTTAAGGAGTACAGCGCCCGCCTGCACCGCACCGGCCGTGCCGTGCGCCTGCGCGACCTGCTGGACTTTGATGCCAGCGGCCGCACTCCGGTGGCACTCGACGAGGTCGAGTCCGCACTCAACATCGTCCGCCGCTTTAACACCGGCGCCATGTCATATGGCTCCATCAGCAAAGAGGCACACGAGTGCATGGCCATCGCCATGAACCGCCTGCACGGCCGTTCCAACTCCGGCGAGGGCGGCGAGGATCCGCGTCGCGAGACCCCGCTGGCCAACGGCGACTCCAAGAACTCAGCGATCAAGCAGGTGGCAAGTGCGCGCTTTGGCGTGACGAGCCGCTATCTGTGCAGCGCCTTCGAGATTCAGATCAAGATGGCCCAGGGCGCCAAGCCCGGCGAGGGTGGCCACCTGCCCGGCAAGAAGGTCTACCCCTGGATCGCCGAGGTCCGTCAGTCTACGCCCGGCATCGGCCTGATCTCGCCTCCGCCGCACCACGACATCTACTCTATCGAGGACCTGGCAGAGCTGATCTTTGACCTTAAGAACGCCAACCCCGGCGCGCGCGTGTCGGTCAAGCTGGTCAGCGAGGCTGGCGTCGGCACCATCGCCACCGGTGTGGCCAAGGGTGCTGCCGACAAGATCTTGATCAGCGGCCACAATGGCGGCTCGGGTGCCGCTGCGCGCGACTCTATCTGGCATGCGGGTCTGCCGTTGGAGCTTGGCCTCGCCGAGGCTCAGCAGACGCTGCTGCAAAACGGCCTGCGCTCGCGCGTGGTGCTCGAAGCCGACGGCAAGCTCATGGACGGCACCGACGTCGCCGTCGCCTGTCTGCTGGGTGCCGAGGAGTTTGGCTTTGCGACCATGCCGCTCATCTCCATGGGTTGCCTCATGCAGCGCGACTGCCAGCAGGACACCTGCCCGGCCGGCATCGCTACGCAAAACTGCCGCCTGCGTCGCGGCTTCCGCGGCAAGCCCGAGCACGTTGAGCACTTTATGCTCTTTGTTGCCGAGCAGCTGCGCGAGGTCATGGCGAGCCTGGGCTTCCGCACCGTCGACGAGATGGTCGGTCATCCCGAGTGCTTACGCCAGATCGAGGTCCCGGGCAACCGCAAAGCAAACCTGCTCGATCTGTCGCCCGTGCTGGCGAGCGCGACCTGCGAGTTCGGTGCGCATATTCCGGGCGCCGACGGTCGCCACTTCCTGCCGCAGATGGCCGCGGACAGCGAGCTCGACAAGACGCTCGACTCCACGTTGTTTGTGCCCTATACGGCCGATGCCCGTGCGCACCTGCGTCCGATTCGCTTCCGCGCCGATATCGCCAACGTCAACCGCTGCGTCGGCACCATCTTGGGCAACGCGGTGACTAAGGCGCATCCCGAGGGTCTGCCCGCCGGCTCCATCACCATCGATTGCGATGGCTCGGCCGGTCAGAGCTTTGGCGCCTTCCTGCCGCGCGGCATTACGCTCAACGTGTGCGGCGACGCCAACGACTACTTTGGCAAGGGCCTTTCGGGCGGCGAGGTGTCGGTGCGCCCCAACCCGCATGCGACCTACAAGTTCGACGAGAACATCATCGTGGGCAACGTTGCGTTCTTTGGCGCCACGAGCGGCCGTGGCTTCATTAACGGTCTTGCCGGCCAGCGTTTTGCCGTGCGCAACTCCGGTGCCACCGTGGTGGTCGAAGGCTGCGGCAACCATGGCTGCGAGTATATGACGGGCGGTCTGGCGCTCATCCTGGGCGAGGTCGGGCAGAATTTTGCCGCCGGCATGACAGGCGGCGTGGCCTATGTCTTTGACCAGTACGGCACGCTCGATGCCCGTGTGAACCACGAGAGCGTTGAGCTCAAGGCCCCGACGGCCGGCGAGCTGGCGCAGATTCGCGAGCTCATCCAAGAGCACGTGGACGCGACGCAGAGCCCGCGCGGCATTAAGCTGCTCTACAGCTTTGAGACGATGAGCAAGCACTTTGTGAAGGTCATTCCGACCGAGTACGAGCGCGTGCTGGCGATTGTCGCTGCGGCCGAGGCTGTGGGCAAGACGCATGCGCAGGCTGAGGAGCTGGCGTTTGACATCGTGACCGGTCGCGCGAGTGCCGCGGATGTCGCTCGCTTTGATGCCGCGGGCGGTGCTGTAGGCGCTGCGTCCGTGGCTGCCAGCTCTGTTGCTTCGACCAAGAAGGAGGCGTAAGTGCCATGGGTAAGCCCGGTGCTTTTCTTGATATCGATCGCGTGGCCCACGAGCTTCGCCCCGTGGAGGAGCGCAGCCGCGATTTCGATCCGCTGTACGTGGAGCTCGATGACGATGCGCGCCGCGCCCAGGCGAGCCGCTGCATGATGTGCGGCGTGGCGTTTTGCCAGATGGGTGCGAGCTTTGGCAAGGCACGCCCGAGCGGCTGCCCCCTGCACAACCTGATTCCCGAGTGGAACGAGCTGGTGTACCGCGGCCGCTGGGACGAGGCTGCCGAGCGCCTGTCGCTCACCTCGCCCATGCCCGAGTTTACGAGTCGCGTGTGCCCGGCGCTTTGCGAGGCCGCGTGCAACCTGGGTTCGGTCGACGGTCAGCCCACGACGATTCACGACAACGAGCGTGCGATCAGCGACCACGAATGGGCAAATGGCGGTCCGCGTCGTTTTGAGCCGGCGGGGGAGGGCGCACCCACGGTTGCCGTGGTGGGCTCCGGTCCTGCTGGTCTGGTGGCGGCATGGGAGCTTGCGCGTCGTGGCGCCCGCGTGACGGTGTTTGAGCGTGACGACCGCCCGGGTGGTCTGCTCATGTACGGCATTCCCAACATGAAGCTCGAGAAGTCCGTGGTCGAGCGTCGCGTGGCGCTCATGCGTGAGTTGGGTATTGTCTTTGAGCTGGGTGCTGACGTTACGAACCCTGCGGTGGCGGCCAAGCTCAATGGCTTTGACGCCGTTGTGGTGGCTGCCGGTGCTCGTGCGCCCCGCGGTCTTTCGGCTACGAATGTGGATGCCCCGGGCGTGGTGTATGCCGTGGACTACCTGACGGCTTCGACCGTCTCGGTACTCGATGGCGGTGAGCCCGCGGTGAACGCGCGCGGCCTGGACGTTGTGGTCATTGGCGGCGGCGATACCGGCAACGACTGCGTGGGTACCGCGGTGCGCCAGGGTGCGCGCAGCGTGCGCCAGTTTGAGTTCTTGCCGGCTGCGCCCGATAAGCGTGCGGTGAGCAACCCTTGGCCGCAGTGGCCCAACGTTAAGAAGACCGACTACGGCCAGCAGGAGGCTATCGCTGCGATGGGTGGCGAGATGCGTGCCTGGGGTGTGGATACGCTCGAAGTGTTGCTGGACAAGAAGGGCGCGGCCGCGGGTCTGCGCGTAGTCGATCTAGATTGGTCGGCCGGCAAGCCCGAGCGCATCGCGGGCTCCGAGCGCGAGGTGCCGGCACAGCTGGTGCTCATCGCCTGCGGCTTTACGGGTCCGGAGCATAGCGTGTTCGATGCGGTGAGCGTGCCTGTTGCTACCGTTGGGCGTCCGCTGCCGGTGATGGCTGCCGAGGGCTCGCACCTCGCGGCTCGCACGGAGGGTGTCGCCGCGGATGCCGCGCCGGTGTATGTGGCCGGTGATGCCCGCAACGGCAGCTCGCTCGTGGTGAGTGCCATGGCGGATGCCCTGGCCTGTGCAGCCGAAGTCGCCGAGGCGCTGGAGCTGTAAGGCGGCTGTCTACAACTGAATCGTCAAGGGCTGTCCCCAACGGCCGGCACATGAGGAACGTCCCCAAGTGCCGGCAGCTGGGGACGTTCCTTTTTTGCCGGCAGTCTGGGACACTCCTTGCGAGTTCGCGGGCGATTTTGTCATTTATTGACGTGCAAGTGTTCATTTGTCGACGTTTGCGGCTGCGCTACTCTGCTCTTTCTGTGGCGGTAGCGGGCGCTTGCCTCAAATGAGTGAACTGACTGTCTATGTCTACCTGCGGTTTCTTTGCGGTGCGCTCATTCGGTCAAGTGTCCCGTCAAGTGTTTGGTTAGCATCTGGTTTGCAGTCGAAGGCCTATTTTGCCCGCGCTGACAGTGGTTGCTCGCCCTCCTCGTAAGCTCAAATTGAGGTCCATCAGTTTGAGGAGGATGCCATGACTGACCAAGTTTTTGACCGAGCACAGCTGGCTGAAGCTGTCGGCAACGATATTGCCGACATGGCTCACTTTTGGATGCTGCGGAAGTTTCAATTCCTGGAGCCGGCGCGCGAGCAGTTCGAGATTATCGTCGATCCGTGGCTCAGCTATTGCGAGGAACCTTCTCAAAACGAAATCATGGCCTACAACATGGCGTTTACCGATTGGCTGTTGTTTGAGCGCCCCTATTACCGCGGCAAGACGCTGTTGGAGCTGTTTGTGGACGAGCCGCCAGCGTCAATTTCTCCTGTTTCGCTCGGGCGACTTAAGCAGGTACGCGACACGCAGTATTTCTCGCGCTTTGGCATTTTGGACAAGGAGTCCGCGACTGGCATGGTCGTGCTGAAGGACACGCGCACCGACCGTCGCTTTGACGTCTACGACCCACATATCGTGCAAAAGGAGCATTGGAGCGATGGCGCGATTGCGGTGCGACTCGCGTGCATCGACGATGTCTGGCTGACGGCGGGGCAGCTTTACCTGTATGACATCGCGCGCCTGAGCGACACGGCGGTCGACGGGCCGGGCGCGGTGCATCCCGAGGACCTAGAGGACGGTTTCGACACCTCGTGCATTAGCTTCTTCTTGCGCCTGGTCCGCGACATCATGGGCGCCCAGGGGCGGTACGTCAAGTCGCTCAACATCTACGAACAGGAATGGGAGTAGGGGGTGGGCGGTTGTCACCTGCCTTGCCTTCTGCCTTTATGTCTCGATCTGTAACGTTTAGGGACAAAAAACCGGTCTTCCTGTTACAGATTGAGACAAAGAGGTGCAATGCTGCACGAATGTCTCGATTTGTAACGTTTGGCGGTCAAAAATCGGTCTTCCTGTTACAGATTGAGACGTTTGCCGACAGCGGCAACGGTGACAATGGGCCATTTCCCTGATGTGGTGGTGATGAAAGTGTCTAATACCGTTCTTAAACACAAGCAGGCGACACGTAACACCTTGGCGCGGAATAGGATGCTTGCCAGGCTCGCGAAGGCGGCTGAACAAGGCGTGCTGCTTGTGACACACGACAATGCCGATCTCATGTGGCTGCGGCGTCATGTGGGAACCGACGATATCGCGGAGCCCGAGTCGTATCTGTTCTGTTTTCAACATGATTGGGATGCGTTGACGCCGGCGGAGCGAGCGCTGCGGACCATTAAAGGGCTTGCGGAGTTTCATCCCGATTGGGCGTTTTGGGGTTATGACGCGGCACTTTTGTGGGGTCTGGAGGTGCCGAATGATCTGCTTGGGCCGCGATTTCTTGTTAAGACAGGTTGCTCGGTGCCGCTGAGTGCAGGATGTCGGCTGTTGCGTCCACAGACGGCGGGTGCGCTTGAACAAGTCGACGGCGTGCGGGCGACGCCGTTTTGGCGCACGGTAGAGGATTGCCTGCTGCGCGCGCCGTTTTCGTATGGCCTGGCGATTGCCGATTCTGCGTTGCGAGCAAAGGGCGTATCGCGCGATGACTTTTGTGAGCGGCTTCGTATGGATTGTGAAGGCAAGCGCGGGTATCGCAGAGCGCAGGTGATTGCGTCGTATGCGGACGGGCTGTCCGAAAACGGCGGCGAGTCTCGATTTCGGGCGTTCTTTATTGCGTACGGCTTTCCAGTTCCGGAGTTGCAGGTGGAGTTTCGCGACCCGCTCGATCCGAGCCAAGTGTTTCGCGTTGATTATTTTTGGAGGCTCGAGGACGGAACATGCGTGATTGGCGAGCTGGACGGAAAGAGGAAGTATGCCTTGCAGAACGACGAGGGTCGGGAGTCGGTCGACCCATTCGTGGCAGAACGTCAGCGGGAGTCCCATCTGACAATGCTCGGGCACAAGGTACTTCGGTTTACGTTTGATGAGCTCAAGAATCCGGGGAAGCTGGTTGAGAAGATGAGGCTGGCGGGTATTCCGCGACGGGCCGATTTGGCTGAGGAATGGAGACGCCAGTGGTATGGGCGCTGAGGGGTGCAGCTGACGCGGATGTGGTTGTTCCTGTCGATTTTGTCT
This sequence comes from Collinsella sp., assembly GCA_048416615.1. Taxonomy (GTDB): domain Bacteria; phylum Actinomycetota; class Coriobacteriia; order Coriobacteriales; family Coriobacteriaceae; genus Collinsella. Next base: position 36,648 of record DBFSET010000023.1, read on the forward strand.
CAATCTGTAACAACAAGGGACCGTTTGGCCTCGTAACTGTTACAGATCAAGACAGAAGGTTGGCGCCTGCTGAAAGATCTCAATCTGTAACATCTAACGGCCAAAAACCGGTCTACATGCTACAGATCGAGACAAAGGTTGGACGAGGTGCCGAAAGATCTTGTTCTGTAACATTTGGCTGCTAAAACCCGGTCCACCTGTTACAGATTGAGACATTTCCCGGACGTCGCTGGGGTGGGACTGCAACGCGTTCCGTTCTCCGTATCTCCTCCTTTCTCCGTTAACCGATATGTCCGCAGCAATCCCGCTGCACTGGGTAATAATGGACAAATGTTCAAGTTAATCGCGAGGGAGGAGCTCGATATGGCGTCTGCCGATCGTCCCACATTGTTTATCAATGCGACCGTCCTGGATGGTTCGGAACATATGGAGCCGCAGCCCGATATGGCCGTGGCTGTCGAGCGTGGCATCATCACCTGGATGGGACCGAGCGCCGTGGCCCAAGCTCCAGCGGGGGCCGAGGTCATCGACCTAGGCGGTGCGTATCTCATGCCGGGTCTCATCAATATGCATGTGCATCTGTGCGGTTCGGGCAAGCCGGTTTCGGCGGGCGATGCGGGCGCGCTGATGAAGAAGCTCGACAATCCCGTGGGCCGCGCCATCGTGCGCCATATCCTCAAAGGCAGCGCTCAACAGCAGCTGGCAAGCGGCGTGACTGCGGTGCGCGGTGCAGGCGACCCGCTGTTTGCCGACATCGCCGTGCGCAACGCCATCGACGCCGGCAAGTATCAGGGTCCGCGTCTGGTGGCACCGGGAACGGGTGTCACGGTGCCAGGTGGCCACGGTGCGGGCCTCTTTGCGCAGGTGGCCAATACCCTCGACGAGGCGGCCGAACAGGTGCGTGATTTGTACGCGCGCGGTGCCGACGTCATCAAGCTATTCGTGACGGGCGGCGTGTTCGATGCGACTGAGGTGGGCGAGCCGGGCGTGCTGCGCATGCCGGTCGATGTCGCCGCGGCGGCGTGCAAGGCGGCGCACGAGGTCGGCCTTCCGGTCATGGCCCATGTCGAGAGTACCGAAGGTGTGAAGGCCGCGCTTCAGGCCGGCGTCGATACGATCGAGCACGGCGCTCCGATGACCCCCGAGATCCTGGAGCTGTACCGCGGCGCCGCAGGAACACAGCTCGAGGGACGCGCGCCGAGCGTGACCTGCACGATCAGTCCGGCGCTGCCGTTTGTGTTGCTCGATCCGGAAAAGACCCATTCGACCGACACACAAAAGAAGAACGGTGACATCGTGTGCTCGGGTATCATCGAGAGCGCTCGCGCCGCCCTGGATGCCGGCGTTAAGGTGGGCCTGGGCACGGACTCGAGCTGCCCGTTTGTGACGCAGTACGACATGTGGCGCGAGGTGGCTTACTTTGCCAAGTACGTTGGCGTGAGCAATGCCTTTGCGCTGCACACGGCCACACAGGTCAATGCCGAGCTGCTGGGTCTGGGCGGTGAGACCGGCACGATCGAGTGCGGCAAGGCGGCCGATATCCTGGTGACGCGCAAGAATCCTCTGGGTGACCTGGCGGCCCTGCGCGATCCGATGCACGTGATGTGCCGCGGTGACCTGGTGCGCAAGCTGAAGGTCAAGCACATCCCCGAGGTGGACACCGAGCTCGACGCGATTATGGCCATGCCTGCAGAGGCGCTGGCCGAGGAGCTCGCTCGCGACGGCATAGCTTAGGCGCTGGCGCGACGGGGCGACAGCTTCATCGAATGCTGCCGTCATATACAAAAAGCCGAGGTCTAAACACGAGGCCTCGGCTTTTTATCGAACAAATACTTCAGATTTGGGGAAATAAACCTGGTAAGTTTGCCCCACATACGGGCGTTAGGAGCGCGTCTCCATCTTGGCGTGGCACTTGGGGCAGGTGACGCGGATCTTGCCCTTGCCCTTGGGGACGGACAGCATCTGACCGCAGTTGGGGCACTTGAGGTAGGCCGTGGTCTTCCGACCCTTCCACATCTTCTTAGCCGTGCGCTTGGCACGCTCAAAGTCTTCCTTGCTCGTACCCGATGCGCGCGAGGCGTTGGCCGCCGCCGTGCCGCCGCCCAGGCTGGCGACGAACTTGCCCAGGCAGGGGACGTTCGCAGTCGCGGCAACGAAGGCATCATTTTCCTTGCGGCGGGCGCCGATGTTTTTGGACAGGCCACGCAGCACGCCGAGTACGATTACGGCGATGGCGATCCAGATGAGCCACTGGTGGCGGGCCGACGATCCGACCATCGCGAAAATAATTCCTATGAAGCCCAACACGATGGTAAGTTCGTCGGCGCCGTTGCGACCTTTCATAAAGTCATTCATGCGAATTGCCTTTCATTCGATCTTCTGCACGCCTTTATACCCCTTTTGGTGCAAAGGGGACAGGTTAATCTGCACCAAGGTGGTGCAAACGTACCTGTCCCCGATGCACCAAGATGGTGCAAAGAAATCTGTCCCCCTTGCACCAATTACTTGGTGAGTTTGTCGACGACGCGTTCGATCTCGGCGAGCTTGGCGGCTTTGAGGTCTTCGTCGCCCGATTCGATGGCCGAGGCGACGCAGCCCTCGATGTGCGCCTTCAACACATCGGCGTTGATGCGCGCGATGAGCGCCTGCGTGGCCATGAGCTGCGTGGAAATATCGACGCAGTAGCGGTCCTCATCGACCATCCGCAGGATGCCGTCGATCTGGCCGCGTGCCGTCTTGAGCATGCGGGTCACCGATTTATGGTCTGCCATCATGGCGGGTCCTCGTTTCTGGTCGATGGGGTCGAATGCCTCTGGTGGCTGCTACGCTGCGGTCACAGACAGGGCGTGGAACTTCTCGCCGGCGCCCTCGACGGCGGCGGCGAGCTGCTCGGCGGTCACGGTGTCGGCGCACTCCACCTGGACGGTCTGGGTCTCGTGATCGGCGTCGGCGTCGGTCACGCCGGCCACGTTGAGCAGTGCCGTCTCGACAGTAGCGTCGCAGTGGCCGCACATGAGGCCCGAAGTCTTGATTGTGTAACGCATGGGTATTCCTCTCTGTTGTGTCGGCTTTCCCAGGCACCCGACCTTGACCTTCAGGCCGTCGCGCGCGTACCGAAGTACGCGTCGCTCCTCTTTCAGGTCAATCTCGGGCACCTGGAAAACCCGTTCTAAATGGACGTAATGGTGAGCCTATTTTGCCACTTTAGGCTTAAAGGATTTCAGGCGCAGCGCATTGCTTACGACGCACACGCTCGACAGGCTCATGGCCGCGGCGCCAAACATCGGCGAGAGCTGCCATCCGGTGAGCGGGAAGAACACGCCCGCCGCCAGCGGAATGCCGATGCCGTTGTAGAACAGTGCCCAGAACAGGTCCTGTTTGATGTTGCGGATCGTGGCGCGCGACAGCTCGATGGCCCGCGCAACATCCATAAGGTCGCTGCGCATGAGCACCACGTCGGCACCCTCTTTGGCGATATCGGCGCCGGTGCCGATGGCAAGGCCCACGTCGGCGCGCGCCAGGGCGGGGGAGTCATTGATGCCGTCGCCCACCATGGCGACCTTGCCGCCCGCATTCTGCAGTTCGCGCACGTGGCGTTCCTTGTCGGCAGGAAGAACGTCGGCGATGACCTGTTCGCTGCTCAGCCCCACGCGGCGGGCGATGGCCTCGGCCGTCACGTGGTTGTCGCCGGTGAGCATGCGCACATCGACGCCGAGCGAACGCAGTGCGGCGATGGCCCCGGCGCTCGTCTCTTTGACCTCGTCGGCCACGGCGATGGTGCCGACGAGCTCGCCGTTCTTGGCAAAGAACAGCGGCGTTTTGCCCTCGGTGGCAAATTGCTCGGCAAGGTCCGTAGGCACGGCAGCGCCCAACTCGCCCATGAAGCGCACGTTGCCGGCTGCGATGATATTCTGCCCCTCGCGCGCCGTAACGCCACGACCGGGCACGGCGGCAAAGTCCTCGACCATGCGTGCGACGATTCCGCGCGCCCCGCACTCGGCCATAATCGCCTCGGCCAGCGGGTGCTCGCTCGAGCGCTCCAGCGCGGCAGCGAGCTTCAGTAGCGCCTTTTCACTCATAGCGGGCGAGCCGTCAGCGCGCGTGGCCACCACGATATCGGTCACGGCCGGCTTGCCGCGGGTGACCGTGCCCGTCTTGTCGAGCACCACGGTGCCCACGCTGCGCAGGTTCTCCAGCGCCTCGGCGCTCTTAAACAGGATGCCCATTTCGGCGCCCTTGCCGGTGCCCACCATGATGGCGACGGGCGTGGCCAGGCCGAGTGCGCACGGACAGCTGATCACCAACACCGCCACGGCGGAGGTGAGCGCCTCGTTCACGCTGCCGGTCAGTGCCATCCACACCGCAAAGGTCACGGTCGAGATCACAAACACCACGGGCACAAACACGCCGGCGACCTTGTCGGCCAGGCGGGCGATGGGCGCCTTGGTGGCGTTGGCGTCCTCGACGAGCTGGATGATCTTGGCAAGCGACGTGTCGGCGCCCACGCGTGTGGCGCGGAAGGTAAACGATCCGGTGCGGTTGACCGTGGCGGCGTTGACGGTGTCGCCGGCGGTCTTTTCCACGGGGATGGACTCGCCGGTGAGCGCGCTCTCGTCCACGGCCGAGCTGCCCTCGAGCACCACGCCGTCGACAGGGATAGACTCGCCGGGGCGCACACGCAGCACCTGGCCGGGAAGGATGCTGTCGACGTCCACGGTGGTTTCGGTGCCGTCGTCGGCAACGACGGTCGCGGTCTTGGGTGCCAGGTCGATCAGCGCCTCGATAGCGCCGCCGGTCTTGGATTTGCTGCGCGTCTCGAGGTATTTGCCCACGGTGACGAGCGACAGGATGGTGCCGGCGCTCTCAAAATACAGGTTGTCCATGCTCGTCATCATGGCCTCGTGTACCTGACCTGCGGCCAACTGGTCGGCCATGATGAACATGGCGTACAGCGACCAGGCGATTGACGCGGTGGCGCCGACGGCGATGAGAGCGTCCATGGTGGGCGCGCCGTGCACGAGTGATTTGAAGCCGTTGATAAAGTACGCGTCGTTGACGTAGACGATGGGGATGAGCAGGACGAGCTCGGTGAGGGCGAGCGTCATGCTGTGGGTGTGGTCGGTGAAGACGCTGGGCAGCGGCCAGCCGAGCATGTGCCCCATGCCTATGTAGAACAGCGGAATGAGAAAGACAATCGAGACGATGAGTCGGGTGCGCATGGCGGAGGCGGTGGCCTCCAGCTTTTTGGTAGGCGACTCCATATGGGTGGCACCGGACCTGGCTTGCGCACTGCCGCTTGAGCTGGCGGCGCCAGCGCCCGCATCGACAGGCGAGGCCGAGTAACCCGTGCGATCGACAGCGGTGCAGATGTCGTCGGGGGAGACCTGCGCGGGGTCATAGTCCACCAACATGGAGCCGGCGAGCAGGTTGACCGCGACGCTTTGGACGCCGTCGAGCTTGCTCACGGCGCGGTCCACATGCGCCTGGCAGGCGGCGCACGTCATGCCGTCCACGTCAAACTTATCTTGAGCCATGGCTTCTCCTTTCTGTAGTTCGGTGTTTGAATTGTTAACCTGCCGATACTATACACCCATACCCCCTGGGGGTGTCCAGTATAGAAAGAAATGTATGACATTTCGTTACAGATGAGGGTGGCTGCTCAATCGTTGGCAGCCCCTGTCAAACATCTCAACCTGTAACATCTAACAGGGAAAATGACCTCTAACTGTTACAAATCGAGATTTTGTTTTGCGTGGCTGAGTTCTGTCTTGATCTGTAACGGTTCGGCCGGTTTTTGCTGAGCAGCTGTTGCAGATTGAGACAATCGGCCCAGACCCGCCCCGTCCGCCCCGTCATCTGTGGTTTACGTGGGGGCATGCGAAGCGCGGGTATACTAACCGGCGGCGAATCTGCTCCATCGCTTAGAGCTGCTGCGTCTGGACGGCGCGTGATAGGGCTGCCAAAGCGATCGCCAGCGTGCTGAGCAACGTCCTCTCTGTGCGCACCTGTTTTTGTATGTATTAGCGCACTACCAAGCACGCCCCGCGCGGCCGCATGCCGTGCCCATAACGCGTGCAGATAAGGAACAACAACATATGCGTAATTCTGTACCCGACGTCACGGACGCCGAGATTCTGGACGAGACCCGCGAGACCATGGCCCAGGCTGCCTTCGATGCTGCCGACGAGGCCAGCGCCGCCGAGACCGTCGAGTCCGCGACCGAGAACCTGCCCGCCTTTGACGAGCTGGGACTTTCGGACGAGATGCTTCGTGCCATCGAGAACCTAGGCTACACGGCGCCCACGCCTGTCCAGGCCGGCTCGATCCCCGTGGTGCTCGAGGGCCGTGACCTGCTTGCCGCCGCTCAGACCGGCACCGGCAAGACGGCCGCCTTCTTGCTGCCGACCATGAACAACCTGGAGCACATCGCCCCGCCCAAGCCCGTGCGCGAGCGCGGAGGCCGCAACCGCCGTCGCGGCTCCAAGAAACCCGAAGGCAACGGCCGCGGCCCCGTGATGCTCGTCATCACCCCCACGCGCGAGCTCGCGCAGCAGATCGACGAGGTCGCGAGCAAGATCGCCGACGTTACGGGCCATGTTGCCGTGACCGTCGTGGGCGGCGTGAGCTACAAGCCCCAGACCGCGGCGCTCAAGTACGGCTGCGACATCCTGGTCGCCACGCCGGGCCGTCTGGTCGATCTGATCGAGCAGGGCGCCTGCCACCTGGACGAGGTCAAGGTGCTGGTGCTCGACGAGGCCGACCGCATGCTCGACATGGGCTTTTTGCCCGCCGTCCGCCGCATTGTGCGCGAGACGCCGGCCGAGCGCCAGACGCTGCTGTTCTCGGCCACGCTCGACGAGGAGGCCGTGGGCGAGATCACCGACCTGGTGAGCGACCCGGCCCGCGTGGAGATCGCGCCCGCCACGTCGACCGCCGACACCGTCGACCAGTTTGTGTTCCCGGTGTCCATCGAGGCCAAGAACAACCTGCTGCCCGAGTTCCTCAAAAAGGAGGGCCCGGAGCGCACTATCGTCTTTATGCGCACCAAGCACCGCGCCGACAGCTGCTGCCGTCGTCTGGAGCGCAAGGGCATCAAGGCCGCCGCAATCCACGGCAACCGCAGCCAGGCCCAGCGCGAGCGCGCGCTTTCGGCTTTCCGCGACGGCACCGTCGACGTGCTGGTGGCAACCGACGTCCTCGCCCGCGGCATCGACATTAGCGATGTGCGCTATGTCGTGAACTTTGACGTGCCGGCCGAGCCGACCGACTACATCCACCGCATCGGCCGCACGGGCCGCGCCGGCGAGCTGGGCTGGGCCATTACGTTTGTGACCGAGCAGGACGTCGATGAGTTCTACGAGATCGAGAAGCTCATGGACAAGACGGCCGACATTTATGACGCCGGCGACCTGCATGTGGGCCCCAATCCGCCCGCGGTTGACCCCGAGCGCGATCCTGCGGCCTTTAAGGTGAAGAAGAAGACCAAGCGCGGCAAGTCCAAGAGCAAGAAGAAGCTCGAGCAGGCACGTCGCGACGGCAAGCGCAGCGGCGACGATTACGGCGATGTGGCCGGTCGTTCCAACCGCGGTCGCGACGAGCGCCGCAGCGACGGCGAGCGCCCGAGTCGTCCCAAGCGTGGCGGCAAGACCCGCGTGCGCGAGGGCGTTCAGGCTCGCGTGGACGAGGCCGTTGAGAGCGTGGCTCGCGAGGTGGCTGCCGAGGAGCGCGGCGGTGCTGTTGAGCAGGGCCCGCGCGGCAACCGTGCCGAGCGTCGCGCTAAGCAGTTCCAGGGCGAGGCACACCGCCGCCGTCGTGAGGACGAGGACCGTGGCGGTCGTCGTCGTGTTGAGCGCGAGGACGAAGGCCGTGGTTCGCGCGGCGGCAAGCGCGGCTCGGGTGACCGTCGTCGCTCCGGTCGCGATGGCGAGCGCGGCGGGCGCGATGAGCGCCGTGGCGGCGAAGGCCGTGGTTCGCGTGACGAGCGTGGTACCCGCGGCGGCAAGCGCTTTGACGAGCGCGGAGGTCACGATGGCGGCCGCGGTGGTGAGCGTCGCGAGCGCGCTCGTGGCAACGGTGGCCGCGGCGGCGCTGGTCGTTCTAACGAGTCGCGCGATCGTCGCGACCCGCGTGCCAGCCGCGATCGTCGCGATGACTGGCGCAACTACGACGACACCCGCGAGGAGCGCCGTGGCGGCTATCGCGGCGGGCGTGGCGGCAACCAGGCCGGCTCCCGCGGCGGTCGTGCCGGCGGTCGCGATAACCGTGGCAGCTATGGTAACAATCGTGGCGGCAAGCGCGGCGGTAGCTCCCGTCGCCCCGGTGACGGCGGCGGCAAGCGCAAGTAACATACGCGTCGCGCTCTAAGTCGAGGCGACCAGAGGGCTCCGGGCATGTTTTTGCTCGGAGCCCTTTTTGGTGCAAGGGGACAGATTGGTTTGCACCAACGTCTTGAAGTTGCGGTGGAATACGGACTGTTTTGGCCTTTTGAGCGGCTTTTCAGTCCCTATTTCACCGCAACTCATGATTGGTGCAAAGTAATCTGTCCCCAATGCACCAAACAAGGAGTGTCCCTGGGTGCCGGCAGAAATGGAACGTCCCCAAGTGTCGCCTAAATACCGTTTATCGAAGAAAAAATACCGTTCATCGGTCATAATGGTTGTTCCGGCTTTGGGCTTGTCTATAATAACCCCCGTAAAAGAAATGCGGAAGGTTACCGAGTCCCTCGGACGTGGGCCTAACCAAAGTCTTTGAACGGGTGTGTCTCTATGGATGCATTCGTTTGATTTTGGTTGGGCTATATTTATGAAGGGACATACCACCATGGGTTTCTTTTCTCGCCTGATGGGCGGTTCGGGTGAGCAGAAGACTGCAGCTTCCGAGTTCGAAATTCTCGCTCCCGTTTCCGGCGAGCTTGTTCATCTAGAAAATACCAATGACCCCGCTTTTAGCAGCCGTGCCGTGGGCGATGGCGTTGCCGTGGTTCCCCAAGAGGGAACGGTGTGCGCTCCTGTTTCCGGCACCGTCGCGGCGCTGTTTCCGACTGAGCACGCGCTGGGCATCATGTCCGACGACAGCTCTGCTCAGGTGATGCTGCATATCGGAATCGACACTGTTAAACTTGAGGGCAAGGGCTTCCATGCGCTTGTTGCCCAGGGTGATCACGTTGACGCGGGCCAGCCCCTCGTCGAGGTCGATTTCGACGTGGTTCGCGCTGCCGGCTTTGATCCCACGGTCTTCGTTATCGTGTGCGAGCGTTCGGAGAACTCGACTCTTCGTGAGCATGCTTCCGGCCCTGTTGCTGTTAAAGAGCCTGTCGTCTGGCTTTCCGAGTAAATTCTTGTGGTGGGTACCGTGGTTATCAAGCGAGTTTTTAACAACAACGTCGCAATGGTCACTTCGGACGATGGCTCCGAGCTCATCGTCATCGGTCGAGGCCTCTGCTTTGGCCGTCATGCCGGCGATGCCATCGACGAGGCGTCGATCGAAAAGACCTACGCGTTGCAGGAGGGAACTTCTCAGGACTCGCGTACGATTGACCGCTTGGCACATCTTTTGGAGTCCATCCCCACCGTCAACCTCGTGATTTCCGAGGAAATCGTTCAGATGCTTCGTCGAGAGCTCAATGCCGACATCAACGATAAGATTCTCATTGCTCTCGCAGACCATATCAGCCTTGCTTTGGAGCGCGAGCGCAAGGGCGTCCCCTGTGAGAATCCGTTGCTACTCGAGATCCAGCAGTTCTATCGCAAGGAGTACGCGCTTGCGGGCCGTGCGCTGCAGATTATCAAGGAGTATATGGGCATCCAGATGAGCGAAGAAGAGCAGGGTTTCATTACGCTGCATATCGTCAACGCCACCATGCCGCAACGCTCCGATCGTCTGATTGTTTCGGTCCAGCTTGTTCGCGACGTGCTCGCGATTGTTTCTGAGCGCTATGCTACGACCCTCGATGACACCTCGCTGCCTTACGAACGTTTCGTTCGTCACCTGCAGTTTTTCGCACAGCCAGCGCTCGATCCTACGGCCGGGCAAATCAACGGAGACGCGCTGTTCCGAATCGATGAAACGGCGTATCCGTGCGCATTCTCGTGCGCGGACGCCATAGCCGCCCACTTGTCGTCTACCTATAACGTTGTCGTTACCGATGCTGAGAAGAGTTATCTCGCATATCACATCGTTAACCTGCTTGGAGAACCTGGTCTCTAGGCATAACGTGCCCACACATCGATTGATATAAGGCAAGGCTCACGGTCTTGTCTAGGGCACATCTGTCTTAATTTGCGGAAAAGGAAGGGGAGTACCGCTATGACCGCAAAAAAGAAGTTCAATTTCAAAGCGCCGTTGGAGGTGTTCGCGAAGTCGATCGTTCAGCCGATGATGTATCTCTCGGTTGCCGGCATCCTGCTCATCGTGGGCATCATTCTGACCAACAAGACCATTTGTGCTTTGGTCCCCGTACTGGGCTCCGGTCCGTTCCAGCTTGTGGGCGCCGTTGTCTACCAGTCGCTGATGTTTATCATCAACAACCTCTCGATTCTGTTCTGCGTGGGCATCGCCGGCGCCATGGCAAAGAAGAACAAAGGCCATGCCTCGCTGATTGCCCTGATGTCGTTCTTCCTGTTCCTGCAGGCTAACAACATCGTGCTCAACGCCACCGGCTCTCTTGCCGATGCGAGCGGCATGCTCGGCCTTACCGGAACCGGCCAGGCCACCGTTATGGGCATTCAGGTGCTCGATACCGGCGTGTTTGGCGGCATCATTCTTGGTTGCATCACCGGTGCCGTGTTCAACAAGTACTCGAACAAGCAGTTCCCCATTGCCCTTTCGATGTTCTCGGGCGTTCGCTTTCCGTTCCTGATCATGATCATCATTTCCTGGATCATGGGCGCTGGGTTCTGCATCGTTTGGCCTCCGGTTCAGGGTGCCATCTCCTCCGTTGCCGGCATCATTAAGGAGTCGGGCAACATCGGTCTGTTTATCTACGGCATGCTCAACAAGCTGCTCGTTCCTACCGGTCTGCACCACCTCATCTACACCCCGTTCCAGTTCTCCGATGTGGGTGGCACCCTGACGCTGGGCGATCAGGTTATCGCCGGTGCCTATCCCATCCGTGTCGCCGAGATGGCAATGACGGGCCAGCCCTTCTCCGATAGCACCTACTTCAACAGCTACACCTTCAACAACCTGTGGCCCTACATCGGTATCGGTCTCGCCTTTATCGTCACCGCTTACAAGGGGAACAAGGATAAGACCAAGGCCGTTATCATCCCGCTGATCATCACCGCCGTGCTCTCCTGTGTCACCGAGCCCATGGACTTCCTCTTTGTCTTTGCCGCTCCCGTGCTCTTTGTCGTTCACTCGGTTCTTTCCGGCATCTTCCTGGTTCTGCTCAAGGTCCTCTCCGTGCCCGCTTCGACTGCAGGCGGCATCATCAACATCGTGGTTTCCAACCTGGTCCTCGGTGTCGACAAGACCAACTGGCCGGTTATGCTGGTGCTTGGAGTCGTCAACGCCGCGCTGTACTTCTTCCTCTTCACCTTCCTTATCAAGAAGCTCAACCTTCACACGCCTGGTCGCGAGGAGGAGTCCGAGCTCGCCGAGTCCGTTGCCGAGGGCGAGGCCGCCGCGTCTGTCGCGGTGAAGCAGGGCGCTGTTGCCGCGGCTCCCGCAGAGGGCGTCGATGCAGGTATTGCCGACCTGGTCGCAGGTCTTGGCGGCAAGGACAACATCGAGGAGCTCGAGAACTGCTTTACGCGTCTCCGCGTGAACGTTAAGAACCCGGACCTCATCAATGAGGACCTCATCAACCACGTGCCCAACAGCGGCATCAACCGCAACGGCAATAATATCCAGATCATCTTTGGCATGAAGGTCGCCGAGATGCGCGACAAGGTCGAAAACGCAATTGAGAAGGAGCAGTAAACAATGATCATTACTCTGTGTGGTGGCGGATCCACCTTTACCCCCGGCATCGTCAAGTCCATCGCCCTGCGCAAGGACGAGCTCGACGTTGACGAGATTCGTCTGTACGACATCAACGAGGAGCGCCAGCGCAAGATCGGCGTGCTCGTGGACTGGATTTTGCACGAGGACCTCGGCCTGGACATCAAGCTCACGGTGACCACCGACAAAAAGACGGCTTTTACCGACGCGAGCTTCGTGTTTGCCCAGATGCGCGTGGGCGGCTACGCCATGCGCGAGCAGGACGAGAAGATTCCGCTGCGTCACGGCTGCGTGGGTCAGGAGACTTGCGGTTGCGGCGGCCTTGCCTACGGCATGCGCACCATCTTCCCCATGGTCGAGCTGATCGATGACGTTGAGAAGTACGCCAAGAAGGACTACTGGATTCTCAACTACTCCAACCCTGCCGCCATCGTCTCCGAGGGCTGCCGCGTGCTGCGTCCCAACGCTCGTATCATCAACATCTGCGACATGCCGATCGCGATCATCGACGTGGTTTGCGCCGCGCTCGATATCGACAAGAAGGATGTCGAGTACGATTACTTTGGCCTCAACCACTTTGGTTGGTTCACCTCGATCCGCCACAAGGGCGAGGAGGTGCTCCCGCAACTGCGCGAGTACATCAAGGAGCATGAGATTCTGCTGCCCGACTCTTACCTCAAGGGCATGGGCTCGCTCATGGCAAAGAAGCCCGAGGAGGCCGTCGACGAGCACCCCGAGCAGAACCGCCACACCAAGGGCAGCTGGTACTACGTCTGGAAGGGCGAGTACGAGATCATGGAGTGCTTCCCGGAGTACCTGCCCAACACGTATCTGAACTACTACCTGCAGCAGAAGGAGTTCGTCGAGCACTCCAACCCCGAGCGCACCCGTGCTAACGAGGTTGAGGAGACGCGTGAGAAGAACCTCTTTGATGGTATCGACCATTACGAGAAGACGGGCGAGATCGACGAGAGCACGTTCTATGCGGGCAGCCACGGCGACTGGATTGCCGATCTGGCTATCGCTCTGAAGAACGACACCAAGCAGCGCTTCCTGGTCATTTGCGAGAACAAGGGCGCCATCCCCAACATGCCCTACGACGCTATGGTCGAGCTGCCTGCCTACATTGGCAAGAACGGCCCCGAGGTCATCAGCCGCGACAACATTCCGCTGTTCCAGCAGGGCCTCATGATGCAGCAGCTGAACTCCGAGAAGCTCATTGTCGAGGCTACGATCGAGGGTTCGTACGAGAAGGCGCTTAAGGCCTTTACGCTCAACAAGACCGTGCCGTCGATGAAGGTCGCCAAGGAGGTTCTCGACGACATGATCGAGGCCAACAAGGGTTACTGGCCCGAGCTTAAGTAAAAGCAACAGGGTCGCTGGCCGCATGCCTGAAGCAATGCCCCGCCCACGTGATTGCGTGGGCGGGGCATTGTCGTTTGGTAACGCGTTTTATCAAATATGGCATTTATCTGCGATAATGTTCATTTTCACCGCTGATGGTGACATTTCATACCGCCTGCCGAACTGCGTGGAGACCTAACAACTTTTTAGGTCAGTGTTGTGCGTGTAGCAATTTCGCCCGGCCTCGCCTCCGGGCTGCCATGTGAGAGGGGACCTTATGGCACGACTGCATGTAATGGAACGCAGCCACGCTCAGGCCGTTATGGACGACCTGCACGATGCGCTCGGACGTCGTCTGGCGGTGAGCTCGCTCGCCCCGTGCCCCGTCGAGTTTACGGCGGCGCTCGTCAACCTGTGCTCCACCCAGAGCTGCGGCAAGTGCACGCCCTGCCGCGTGGGCCTGAGCGCGCTGAGCGATCTGCTCGCCGATGTGCTCGAGGGCCGCGCCGACGAGTCCACGCTCAACTTGATTGAGCGCACCGCCCGCACCATCTATCTTTCGAGCGACTGCGCTATCGGCTACGAGGCCGGCGCCATGGCACTCACGGCCATTCGCGGCTTCCGCGACGATTTTGAGCACCACATCCGCGAGCACTCCTGTGGCTTTGACCGCGAGGCCCGCGTCCCGTGCGTCTCGGGCTGCCCGGCGCACGTCGACATTCCCGGTTACATTTCGCTGGTCGAGGCCGGCCGCTATGCCGATGCCGTCAAGGTCATCCGCAAGAACAACCCGCTGCCGCTCGTTTGCGGCCTGGTGTGCGAGCATCCCTGCGAGATGCACTGCCGTCGCGGCATGGTCGACGATCCCATGAACATCCTCGCCCTCAAGCGTTTTGCCGTTGAGCACAGCGACCTCAACGATTACAAGCCCAGCGTGGCCGACAACACCGGCAAGCGCATCGCCGTGATCGGCGGCGGCCCGGCCGGCCTTTCCTGTGCCTACTACCTGGCCGTGATGGGCCATAAGGTGACCATCTTTGAGCAGCGCCACCACCTGGGCGGCATGCTGCGCTATGGCATTCCCAGCTATCGTCTGCCGCGCGAGCGCCTGCAGGCCGAGATCGACTGGATCTTGAGCGCCGGCATCGACGTGGAACTCGACCACTCCGTCAACGGCGAGGAGCTTGCCCGCCTGCACGACGAGTTCGATGCCGTCTACCTGGCCATCGGTGCCCACAGCGACAAGAAGCTCGGCCTTCCGGGTGAAGAGGCGCCCGGCGTGGAATCGGCTGTCAAGATGCTGCGTGCCATCGGCGACGACGAGCTGCCCGACCTGAGCGGCCAGCGCGTGTGCGTCATCGGCGGCGGCAATGTGGCCATGGACGTGGCGCGCTCTGCCGTGCGTTGCGGTGCCGAAAAGGTGAGCATCGTCTATCGCCGTCGCATCTGCGATATGACGGCCCAGGATGCCGAGATTGCCGGCGCCCAGGCCGAGGGCTGCGAGGTTCTGGAGCTCACGGCCCCGCTCGCTATCGAGACGGGTGAGGAAGGCCGCGTGACTGGCCTGCGCGTGCAGCCGCAGATTATCGGCGAGCCCCGTCGTGGGCGCCCGGCCCCGCGTGCCGCCGCCACGTCCGAGCGCGTCATTCCCTGCGAGCGCGTGTTTGTGGCCATTGGCCAGGACATCGATTCCAAGCCGTTTGAGGACATGGGCGTCGCCTGTAAGTGGGGCTGCGTGGTCACCGATTCGGATGGCGCCGTGCCTAACTTCGACGGTCTCTTTAGCGGCGGCGACTGCCAGACCGGTCCCGCCACCGTCATCCGTGCCATCAACGCCGGCCGCGTGGCTTCGGCAAATATCGACCGCTACCTGGGCTTCGACCACAAGATCAAGCTCGACGTTGAGCTGCCGACCGTGCAGTTTAAGGGCAAGCACGAGTGCGGCCGCTGCGAGCTGGGCGAGCGCGAGGCCGGCGAGCGCATCCACGATTGGAATCTAGTCGAGCAGGGCCTCACCGAGGAGGAGGCACGCCAGGAGGCAAGCCGCTGCCTGCGTTGCGACCACTTTGGATTTGGCGCGTTCCGCGGAGGGAGGAACCTGGAATGGTAGAGCCCAACAAAACCACTGTCAGCGACAACACCGAAAGCGGAGCACTCAACATGGTCAAGCTCACTATCGATAATTGCGAGGTCGTGGTGCCCGAGCACACCACGATCCTGGACGCGGCCAAGTCCGCCGGCATCCAGATTCCTACCCTGTGCTACCTGCGCGATCTAAATGAGATCGGCGGTTGCCGCGTGTGCGTGGTCGAGGTTGAGGGCTGCGACCAGCTGGTTGCCGCCTGCAACAACTACGTGCTCGACGGCATGGTGGTCCGCACCAACAGCCCCAAGGCCCGCGAGGCGCGACGCACCAACGTGCAGCTGCTGCTGTCCCAGCACGACTCGCGCTGTACGAGCTGCGTGCGCAGTGGTAACTGCAACCTGCAGACCATCGCCAACGACCTGGGCATCTTCTATCTGCCGTACGAGCAGCACCTGGCGCGCGAGGGCTGGGACTTCGATTTCCCCATCATCCGCGATAACGACAAGTGCATTAAATGCATGCGCTGCATCAAGGTGTGCGAGAGCGTGCAGGGCTTAGGGATTTGGGACCTGACCAACCGCGCCACGCATACCGCCGTGGGCACCCGCGGGCGCGCGCCGATTGGCAAGACCGATTGCGTCGCATGCGGCCAGTGCATCACGCATTGCCCGACAGGCGCGCTGCGCGAGCGTGACGATACCGAGACCGTGTTCGATGCTCTCGCCGATCCCGATAAGATCGTGCTGGTGCAGATTGCGCCGGCCGTGCGTAGCGCCTGGGGCGAGGAGCTCGGCATTCCACGTGAGGAGGCCACCGTTGAGCGCTTGGCCTGCGCACTGCGCCGCGTTGGCTTTGAGTACGTGTTCGACACCGACTTCTCGGCCGACCTCACCATCATGGAGGAGGGCTCCGAGCTGCTCGAGCGCCTGGGTAAGGCCGCCGAGGGCGAGGGCGACAGCCGCGGCTGGCCCATGTTTACGAGCTGCTGCCCGGGCTGGGTGCGCTTTGTGAAGGCGCGTTACCCCGAGTTTGTCGACAGCCTGTCTACGTCAAAGTCGCCGCAGCAGATGTTTGGCGCCATCGCCAAGACCTACTACGCCAAGGTGCTGGGCGTGGAGCCCGAGCGTCTGTTTGTGGTGTCCGTGATGCCGTGCACGGCCAAGAAGGCCGAGTGCGCGCTGCCGAGCATGGTGGGCGAGGACGGCACGCCCGATGTGGACGTTGCGCTGACGGTGCGCGAGATGGTGCGCATGATCCGCGCGAACCACGTGAGCGTGGACACGCTGGTTGAGGAGCCACTCGATACGCCGCTAGGCTTTGGCACGGGTGCGGGTGTGATCTTTGGCGCCACGGGCGGCGTGATGGAGGCCGCCGTGCGCTCGGCCTATTACCTGGTGACGGGCAAGAACCCCGACGCCGACTTCTTTACCGATGTGCGCGGACTCGACGGCTGGAAGGAGGCCGTGGCCGATATCGATGGCACCGAGGTGCGCGTCGCCGTGGCACACGGACTGGGCAACGCCGCCCACCTGCTCGACGCGATTCGCGACGGCCGTGCGAGTTATGACTTCGTTGAGGTCATGGCATGCCCGGGCGGGTGCGTCGGTGGCGGCGGTCAGCCCATCCACGACGGCTGCGAGCTGGCAGCCGAGCGCGGTCAGGTGCTGTGGGGTCTGGATGCCGCTGCGGACATTCGCTTCTCGCACGAGAATCCCGATGTCCAGGCGTGCTACCGCGAGTTCTTGGGCGAGCCGCTCTCGCCACTGGCCGAGGAGCTGCTGCATACCGACCATCACGCATGGACGATGCCCAACGAGGGGACGTGCTAGCGATGCGCGCGTTTGATTTTGAGATGTCGCGCCGGGGGTTTGCCTCGGCGCTCGCCGCGGGCGCCCTGTCGCTTGCGCTCGCGGGCTGTGGCGGCGGGGCCGCCGGTGCCGGGTCCGCCGCGGGCTCGGCTGCCACGGACGGCGCCGGTGCTGCTGCAGAGCCGGTCGAGGTGCACGTCGCCTCGCTCAAGGGGCCGACCTCGATTGGTCTGGTGCAGTTTATGGACCGGGCGGCCGATGGCGAGACGGACAATGAGTTCGACTTTGCGATCAACACTGCCGCCGACGAGATCGTGCCCAAGGTCATTCAGGGCGATATCGACATTGCCCTGGTGCCCGCCAACGTGGCGAGCGTGCTCTACAACAAGACCGAGGGTGCGGTGCGGGTCATCGACATCAACACGCTGGGTGTGCTGAATGTGGTGACGGGCGACGCGAATGTGGCCTCGTTTGGCGATCTGGCGGGTCGCACCGTCTACATGACGGGCAAGGGCACCACGCCAGAGTACGTCATGAACTTCCTGCTGGAGCGCGCGGGCCTGACCGGCCAGGTGACGCTCGAGTTTAAGAGCGAGCCCACCGAGGTGCTGTCGGCCCTGCTTGCCGACCCGTCTGCCGTGGGCGTGCTGCCGGAGCCGTTCAAGACCGCTGCCATCGCCAAGAGCGAAGGCAAGCTGTCAGCGCCGGTAAGTCTGACCGATGTGTGGGATGAGCTGGCGGGTGACACGGGTTCGCGCCTGCTGACGGGCGTGACCGTGGTGCGCCGCGCGTTTGCCGAGGAACATCCCGAGGCCGTGGCGGAGTTCTTGAGCTGCCATGCGGCGAGCGTTAAGGCTGTCAATGCGGCGCCGGCAGACTGGGCGCAGGCCGTGGTCGATGCCGGCATCGTGGACAACGCCAAGATCGCCGAGAAGGCGATTCCCGGGTGCATGCTCGTGTGCCAGACGGGCAAGGATATGAAGGCGGCACTTAGTGGGTATCTGCAGGTGCTGTCCGACGCGGACGCGAGCGCCGTGGGTGGTAAACTTCCGGCTGACGATTTCTACTACATGGAGTAGCCCGTGCGTGCGTTTGCTCGACAAATGACAGAGCGTATGAAGGCGGTGGCGGCAGCAGGTGCCGTCGCCGCCTTTTGGCTTGCCGTGTGGGTCTTCGCGGCGGTGCTGGTGGCGCAGCCACTGATCTTGCCGGGGCCGGGTGCTGTTGCCTTGGCGCTGCTGCGCCTGGTGTGCGATGGCGGTACCTGGGCGATTTTGGTGGGCTCGGGCGCGCGGATACTGGGCGGGCTGGCGCTTGCCGCGGTGTGTGGTGGCGTGCTTGCCGGGATTTCGTCACGGTTGCGGGCGTTTGCGCGCCTGGTGGCTCCGGCACTTTCGTTTGTTAAGGCGACGCCGGTTGCCTGCGTGGTGGTCCTGCTGCTTATTTGGTTGGGATCGGCGCGCGTGAGCATCGCCGCGGTCTTTTTGATGGCGCTGCCGGGCGTGTATTTTTCGCTGGCCGAGGGCTTGGCACAGGTGAATAAACCGCTGGAGCAGATGTTCCGTCTGCATGGCGTGCGCGGCTGGCGCCTGTTTTGCGCCCATACCTGGCGCGAAGTCCTGCCGTTTGTGCTTCCGTGCGCCCGCGCCGTGATCGGCATGAGCTGGAAGGCCGGCGTGGCAGCCGAGCTGATCGGCATGGCGGTGGGCACCGTGGGCGAGCGCATCTATCAGGCAAAGCTTTTGATTGAGACGGCTGATTTGCT
This sequence comes from Collinsella sp., assembly GCA_048416615.1. Taxonomy (GTDB): domain Bacteria; phylum Actinomycetota; class Coriobacteriia; order Coriobacteriales; family Coriobacteriaceae; genus Collinsella. The sequence goes on from DBFSET010000023.1 coordinate 55,594, forward strand.
GGCGTGGACCGTGCTGGTCGTTGCCGCCTCGTGGGCGTGTGAGCGCGTGCTGGTGTGGCTGCTGCGGGTTTCGGGACCCGTGGCGTGGCGCGCGGCCGTGCGGGCGCATGGGCATGGACTGCGCGGGCGTGCGGGGGCTGCGAGCGATGACGCCGCAGCGGAGCTTGCGCTTGCCGTGGGCGATCGTGCGCCCTGGGCGCCGGCGCTGGATGGTCTGGTGCTCAACGTGCCTGCGGGTGGGCGTATCTGCGTGATGGGCGCTTCGGGCATGGGCAAGTCGACGCTGCTTTCGTTGGCAGCGGGGGAGTGCGCGCCGTGCTCGATGGTGTTTCAGGATGCACGCTTGGTAGAGGGCAGCTCGGCTTTGGATAACGTGCTGGTGTGTGCCGATGCGCGCGTGGATGCTTCGAACGCTACGACCTTGCTGCGCCGGTTGGTGCCGGGAATCGACGTGCATGTTCGCGTGGCTGAGCTTTCGGGCGGGCAGCGCCGTCGCGTCGAGATCGCCCGCGCCCTGCTGTGCCCGGGCGGCGCCGTCATTCTGGATGAGCCTTTTACCGGTTTAGATACCGCTGCGCGCGACGCATGCGCCGAAGCTGTGCTCGACCTGCTCGACGGCCGCATGCTCCTGCTTGCCACGCACGATGCCGCCGACGCTCAGGCCCTCGATATCTCGGATGTCATCACGCTCTAAAAACTAACTCAGCAACAAAATGATCCATTTCCCTCCGTCCCCACGGGGTCTGGTGTGGTATTCTATCTGCGGGGTAATACTTAGGAATACCAAGTAATACCAACGCCGCAGAAACAAACTCCGGATGCGGGCCAATCGGGTTGCCTTCACAGCCCGTCGCCCAGCCGCGTGGCCCGCATCTATCCGCACTACCGTCGTTTCAAAAAGGAAGCGCCATGGCAGAACACATGACCCCCGTAGTCGCGAAGGTCTTGCCCGAGGAGAAGGCAGCCTTCGCGGCGGCAACCCAGCTCGTGGGCACCACGCCGTCCAACGCCATCCGCATGTTTATCGCCGCGTTCAATCGCTGCGGCACCTTCCCGTTTGACATCTCGCCCAACGGGGCCTTTGGCAAAGAGTGTCCCCAACAGCTAGTCGTTGAAGAACGTCCCCAATGACTAGTCGTCGGGAGGAGGTTGGCATGCTCAATGCGATGATTTGGGCGCTTGCCTGTTTTGGCGTCGTCGCTGCCGATATTGCCCTGAGCGTCGTTTTGTTCTCCGCCCTTGGCGTCGCATCGGTGTTCATGGGTTTTTCGATCGATGATCTCGACATCCAATTGCTTCAGGCCGTCGCGCAGACGGCGTCGTTTTTGATGGCGCTGCTGTGGTGGCGTTATCTGTGGCCGCGTTCGTTTATGGCACGCCGGCAAAGCGAGCACCCGCTCGGCGGGGGAGCGCGTGGGGCGTGGAAACGCATCGCCTGCGTTATCGTGATTGGCCTTGCCCTGCAGGTGGTCGTTGGCTACGTGACCGACGCCGCGCTGTCGCTGTTGCCCGAGGCCGCGGCCGACTACAGCGAGCTTGTCGAGGAAACAGGCATGGGCGACACCAGCTATCTCGCCGTCCTGACTACGGTGCTCGGCGCCCCATTTTGTGAAGAGCTGCTGGTGCGCGGCATTATTTTTGAGTTTTCGCTCCGAGCGTTTAATCCGCAGTGCCGCCCACTTTGGAAGCACCGGCGTCGTGCGAGCGCGCAGGACGGCGCCATGGTGCCCTGGGCGGCCCCAAGTACGTGGGGTATTGCCGCGGCGATTGTGCTGCAGGCGGCAATCTTCGGTTTTATGCACATGAATTGGGTGCAGGGTTGCTACGCGGGTGCCGCCGGCCTCATCTTTGGTTGGGTGCTCGTGACGACCGGAAAGCTCCGCTACACGATCCTGCTGCACTTTGCCTTTAATGCCGGGTCGTATCTCATGACGTTGCTCTGGTTTGTGAACACGCCGCTCGATGTGGCAATTACGGTCGCTATCGCCGGCGTCATCCTCGTTGAGGCAATGCGCTCGCTGCGCCACGCGTGTGGGATGGACGCAGCGAGCGCACCGCTGCCCTAGTTGCGCCTGCCGCCTCCGTTGGCGCCCTGCCGTCCCTGGGCCGCGCGATTGCGACCTGCGGTGTTTTGCGCACGCGACATGCCGCCGTGGCCCTTGCTGCCTTTGGGTCCCTTGCCAGCGCCACCGCCATGTGGTTTGCCGCCCTTCTTGCCGGTTCCATGCCCACCGCCGGCCGATGTCTCGCCCGGGCGCGGGGGCACGGGACGAATCAGGCAATGCTTGGTGTAGCCGATCAGATCGCGGCGGCCAGCCTTTTCCAGCGCCTCGCGCACGAGCTTGTAGTTCTCGGGCTTGCGATACTGGATGAGCGCACGCTGCATGGCCTTCTCGTGCGGGTCGCGCGCCACGTAGATCGGCTGCATGGTGCGCGGATCCACGCCGGTGTAGTACATGCACGTTGACATGGTGGACGGGGTGGGGTAGAAGTCCTGCACCTGTTCGGGCATGTAGCCCATGTCGCGCACGGCCTCGGCAAGGTCCACTGCTTCCTTCATCGTTGAGCCGGGATGGCTCGAGATTAGGTACGGCACTACGTACTGCTTGAGTCCGTATTCGCGGTTCAGGCGTTCAAATTTACGGCAGAACGCGTCGTAGACGGCTCGGCTCGGCTTGCCCATCACGGACAACACCGCGTCGCTCACGTGCTCGGGTGCCACGCGCAGCTGGCCCGAGACATGGTGCTCCAGCAGCTCGCGCAAAAACTCGTCCGAGGCATCGGCCATGGTGTAGTCAAAGCGGATGCCGCTGCGGATGAAGACCTTCTTGACGCCCGGCAGCTGGCGCAGGTCGCGCAGCAACTGCGTGTAGCCGCTCTCGTCGACCACCATGTTCTTGCACACACTCGGCCACAGGCAGCGCTTGTTCTTGCACACGCCGTGCTTGAGCTGCTTGTCGCAGGCAGGGCGGCTAAAGTTTGCCGTCGGTCCGCCCACGTCGTTGATGTAGCCCTTAAACTCGGGATCGTGCGTGAGCAGCTCGGCCTCGCGCATGATCGAATCGTGGCTGCGCATCTGCAGCACGCGGCCCTGGTGGAAGGTGAGCGCGCAAAACGAGCACTCGCCAAAACAGCCGCGGTTGGAGCTAATGGAAAACTTGATCTCGGCAAAGGCCGGCACGCCGCCTGCCGCGTCGTAGTCGGGATGCCAATCGCGTGCATAGGGGAGCTCGGCCACCTCGTCCATCTCATCGGTGGTGAGCGTCGCCGACGGCGGGTTCTGCACCACATAGACGCTGTTGGGGTAGGGCTCTACCAGGCGATGCCCGGTGATGGGATCCATATTCTGCTGTTGCACATTGAAGCTGCGTGCGTAGTTGAGCTTGTCGGCGGTAAGGTCGTCCCAGCTGGGCAGCAGGTCGTAGTCGTAGACCTCGTCGAGCGAACCCGTGCGGTAGACGGTGCCGTTGATATAGGTGATCTGATCGACGGGCAGCCCCGCGTCGAGCGCGTCGGCAATCTCGACAATCGCGTGCTCGCCCATGCCGTAGATGAGGATGTCGGCGCCCGAGTCGAGCAGTACCGAGCGCTTGAGCTTGTCCTGCCAGTAGTCGTAGTGGGCCAGACGGCGTAGGCTCGCCTCGATGCCGCCGATGATGATGGGGGCATCCTTGAACGTCTGGCGGATAAGGTTGCCGTAGACCGTGACGGCTCGGTTGGGGCGGTGGCCTTCCTCGCCGCCGGGGGTATAGGCGTCGGTGTGGCGGCGGTGCTTGGTCACCGAATAGTGGTTGACCATGGAGTCCATGTTGCCGGCACTGACCAAAAAGCCCAGGCGCGGCTCGCCGAGCACGCTGATGCTGGCGGGATCGGTCCAGTCGGGCTGGCAGATGATGCCCACCTTGTAGCCGTGTGCATCGAGTACGCGGCTGATGATGGCCATGCCAAAGCTGGGGTGGTCCACGTAGGCGTCGCCGCAGATGTAGACAAAGTCGCACTGGTCCCAGCCGCGGGCATCCATGTCGGTGCGGCTGACGGGGAGGAACTTATCGCGGCCCGGGCGCCAGGGACGGGCGGGCGCTGCAGAGGCATGCGTGGGTCGCGAGCCTTGCGTCTTACCGCCGCGCTTTTGCTGCTGGCCCTGTTTGCCCTGCTGACTGCGCTGGTTGTTCTGAGCGTGCTGAGGCTTTTTTGCCACGATCCCTCCCGGTGTTTGTATGCTGCACGTAATTGTAACCAGTCTTTTTGGGACGGGGCTAAAAAGACTGGTGGAGTACATGAGCTGGCGGATTGGCGCGTCGATGCGGGTGGCGTTTGTTTCCAGACTGTGTATCCCTGTGTCGAAGGGGTCGTCTCGCGCGCACGCCATGTTGTCAATGGGTTACAGTATGAACGGCGGCTATGTTTCCGCCAACGCACGAGAGAGTCGTCAACAAGGAGGATGCACGACGATGCAGCGTGCCAAACAGATATCGGAGTCTATTGAGCTGGGCATCATCTTGGCGCTCGCCGGTGGCTTTATGGACGTGTATTCGTACATTGGGCGCGACCATGTTTTCGCCAACGCGCAGACAGGCAACATCCTGCTCGTGGGCGTGAGCATCTCGGAGGGCAACTGGGCACTTGCGGAGCGCTACTTCTTCCCTGTGGTGTCGTTTGCCGTGGGTATTATGCTTGCCGATCTGGTACACGAGCGGTTTGGCAGCGTGATTCACTGGCGTCAGGTGACGGTGTTCTTTGAAGCCGTCATCTTGCTGGGCGTGAGCTTTATCCCGGGCGGCAATTTCAACCTGCTCGCCAACTGCCTCACCTCGTTTGCCTGCGGCATGCAGGTCGAGAGCTTCCGCAAGATCCACGGTCACGGCATCGCTACGACCATGTGCATCGGCAACTTGCGCAACGCGCTGCAAAACGTGGACGATTACATCATCACCCACAGGCGCGGCTTTTTGGAAAACGGCCTGCTGTACTTTGGCGTGATCTTTACCTTTGTGTTTGGCGCCGTGTTGGGCAACTGGTGTATTGAGCGCATGGGCCTGCACGCCATCGTCGTGGCGAGCTTGCTGCTGTTTGTTGCGTTTGCCATCATGTTCATCGACCGTGAGCGCGACTTGCGCTTACGCTGGAAGGTTGCGGCCGAGGCTTGGAAAGAGGGCTGCCGAAAGTAACCGAATGCGGCAAAGGGGCTGCCCCTTTGCCGCAATCTTTTTCATCATCTGTTGAAACGCTTTAACAATTTTGACGTTCTCACGTGTTTTTTGTTTCAAAAGCGTTAGGATGGGACTCGTAGCGTGGGGCGTAATGGGTGCCCCGCACACGATTGGAGGCTATCAATGGCTAATCGTTTCGTTCTCAATACCATCTCTTATCATGGTTCCGGCGCCATCAAGGAGATTCCCGGCGAGCTCCAGCGTCGCGGCTACAAGAAGATCTTCGTCTGCTCCGACCCCGATCTGGTCAAGTTTGGCGTTACCGCTAAGGTGACCGACGAGCTCGACGCCGCCGGCATCGCTTGGAGCCTCTACTCCGAGATCAAGCCCAACCCCACTATCCAGAACGTCAAGGACGGCGTCGAGGCCTTCAAGGCCGCCGAGGCTGACGCTATCGTGACCATCGGTGGCGGCTCCTCCATGGACACCGCCAAGGCCATCGGCATCATCATCAACAACCCCGAGTTCGCTGATGTCCGCAGCCTCGAGGGCGTTGCTCCCACCAAGAATCACGCCGTGTTCACCATCGCCGTACCGACGACAGCCGGTACCGCTGCCGAGGTGACCATCAACTACGTCATCACCGACCCCGAGAAGGTCCGCAAGTTCGTGTGCGTCGACACCAACGACGCCCCCGAGGTCGCCGTCGTCGACCCCGACATGATGGCTTCCATGCCCGCCGGTCTGACCGCTTCCACCGGCATGGACGCTCTGACCCACGCCATCGAGGGCTACACCACCAAGGGCGCTTGGGAGCTCTCCGATATGTTCCACTTTGAGGCTATCAAGCTGATCAGCGAGAACCTGCGCGACTCCGTTGCCGAGGCCAAGTCCGGTCAGCCCGGCTCCGGCCGCGAGGGCATGGCTCTTGGCCAGTATGTCGCCGGCATGGGCTTCTCCAACGTTGGCCTGGGCATCGACCACGCCATGGCTCACACCCTGTCCGCTCACTACGACACCCCGCACGGCGTCGCCTGCGCCATGCTGCTGCCGATCGCCATGGAGTTCAACAAGCCGGTTTGCGCTGAGCGCCTGGCCAAGGTCGCCGTCGCCATGGGCGTTGACACCACGGGCATGAGCACCGACGAGGCTGCCGACGCCGCTATCGCCGCCGTTAAGCAGCTCTCTGCCGACGTGAACATCCCGCACGTCTGCGAGGCCATGAAGGCTGACGAGATTGAGGTCCTGGCCAAGGACGCCATGGCCGACGCCTGCTTCCCGGGCAACCCGCGCGAGGCGACGCTCGACGACGTCATTGAGCTCTTCAAGAAGATCTGCCCGGCTGCCTAACTTGGTTCGGCGGGCCCCTGCCCGTTAGCCCCACAATCGTCCTCGGACATGTCGGAAGCCCCCGCTGCGCACTTCGTGCGGCGGGGGCTTCCTTCGTCCTGCGGAAAGATTGTGGGGCTAACGGGCAGGGGCCCGCCGGCTCCTTATCGTGGCGGGCGCAGTTCTGAAGAGCTCGATGGGTCATCTCGCTAGGTAAAAAGATGGTTCGCGGTGGTATCGTTGCTGTGGGTTTAATTCGATATGAAAGGGTGACTTTGGTGTCCAAGATGGATTCTACGCTCTCCTATATTACTGACCAGTTGAAGGCGCTTACCTCGATTGCTTCGCCTACGGGCTATACCCGTGCGGCGACTGATTATCTGATGGAGACGTTGCGCGATATGGGCTTTGGGCCCGAGCGCTCCAATAAGGGCAATGTGCTCGTTGAGCTTGGCGGCGAGGGCGAGCCGCTTGTGTTGGCGAGCCATGTCGATACCCTGGGCGCCATGGTGCGTTCCATTAAGGACAATGGTCGCCTGCGCCCCACGACGCTTGGTGGGCACCAGTGGTCTACGGCCGATGGCGAGAACTGCACCGTCTACACGCGTGACGGTAATGTCTACACGGGTGTGGTCCTCAATACCGAGCCTTCGGCGCATGTGGCCGATGAGCCGGTCAAGACCATCGAGAAGAACATGGAAATCCTGCTCGACGAGAACGTTGACAGCAAGGACGATGTGCTCGAGCTGGGTATTCAAACCGGCGACATCATCGCTATGGATCCGCGCACCACGGTGACGGAGAGCGGCTACATCAAGAGTCGCTTCCTTGACGACAAGCTGTCCGCGTCGATTCTGCTGGGTTTGGCCCGCGCCGTCGCCGAAGGCGAGGTGACGCTTTCGCGCAAGGTTTCGTTGCTCTTTACGGTGTACGAGGAGGTCGGCCACGGCGGTGCCTTTGTGCCGGCCGACACGCGCGAGATGATCAGCGTGGACATGGGCTGCGTGGGCGACGACCTGGGCTGCACCGAGCGCATGGTTTCGATTTGCGCCAAGGATTCGGGCGGTCCGTACAACTACGACCTGGTAACCACGCTGTCCAACATCGCGCGCGAGCTGGAGCTCGATTACGCCATCGATGTGTACCCGCACTATGGCTCCGACGTCGAGGCCACGCTCTCGGCCGGCTACGACATTCGCCATGGTCTGATCGGCCCCGGCGTGTACGCGAGCCACAACTACGAGCGCAGCCACATCGACGGCGTGCGCAATACCTACGAGCTGGTTCGCGCCTACGTTCAGCGCTAGGGGAGTAGCTTGCGACTCGGCTGACCAATCGCTAAGGCCCGATTTCTCGGGCCTTTTTTCGCTTTGGGTTGTTTAGTATTATGATGTATGTAATCTATTTACTAAACGTTTAAATTACTTAACGAGGTGATGCGGTGTATGGATACGTCTGAGTACTTGTCTATGGGTGATGCTGCCCGCCTGCTGGGCGTTACGAAAGCCCGCATATCTCAACTTGCCGCATCGGGAACGCTCGCGTGCGATATTGTGGGCGGACGGAAGATGGTCGAGTACAATTCCGCGGTCGCTTATCAAAAGGTCCGCAAACGTGGACGCCGTCCTGCGGCCGATGTGGGGCGCAAGTTTACGCTGATGTCCGCCGATTACGAGGTTGCGCGTGTTTCGTTTGATCCGACGCGCGAGTTTTCCTTCGAAATTGCCGAGGTCCTCGATGCGCAACGAATGCCGTTTGGCACGTGCTCGAGCTCTTCTCCTACGGTGAATAAACGGGAGCTCAACGTGTGGTGGAGCCATCGGTCGGTGCCTGACGTCCGCCCTGGGCTTATTTCGCGCTACCGCGAGCTGGGGATTGCTAACGGCGTTGAGGTGCCGGTTCAGTGCCTGGGTCTATCACTTTCGGATTGTTATTGGCTGCGGCCGGCAGAATGCGACGGGCTCGAATGGCGAAACCTCAATTACTTCGAGAACGATTTTGAGCGATCGGCGCCCGAAGAGCGCTCGGGTTGGCTGGAAGGCATCGGTCTTAATAATCCCGACAACACATCCGAGGGCGAGCTTCCTAAATCGTGGATGATTCGCAACGGTGTTCGCGTTCTGGTCAAGGGGTGCGGCATGGATGACCAACGGCCCTTTAACGAGGCGGTTGCAACGGCTCTGCATCGTCGCTTGCTGTCGGAGGGCGAGTTTGTTCCTTATACGGTTGAGCGGATGTTCGATGGCCCTGTGTGCCTGTGCGACGACTTTCTTGACGGCCGTGAGGAATACGTTCCGGCTGTTTCCGTTAAGGGCGCACTTGGTAGCCAGCGGGGAAACTCGACGTACGACCGGTACTGCCGCTTCCTTGGTAAGCATGGAGCAGACGAGGCTGCCGTGAGAAGGTCTATGTCGCAGATGATTGTCTGCGATGCCCTTTTGGCCAACAGCGACCGCCATTGGCGGAACTTCGGCATCATCCGCAATGTCGACACCCTGGAGATAAGGCCTGCTCTGCTGTTCGATAGCGGCAACTGCCTGTGGTACAACGTACCAACTGCCGTGCTCGCAGCTGGGGAGTTTGGGTTTTCCGCTAAGCCGTTTGGGCCCGACCCTTCCGTCCAGCTGGCGCTTGCGGACTCACTCGATTGGTTCAATTCGTCGCGGCTCAACGGATTTGTTGATGAGGCGATCGAGATTCTTTCGCAGAGCGAATGGGCCACGGCGAGGGGTCGACTCGAGGCCATTTGCCGCGGCCTCGAGCGTCGCGTAATCGAGGTTAGTGCCGCTGTTGAGGTGCTTCGACACGTGCAGCGATAAACCTGCGGCTACTTAAGCGCGCCGGTCACCGTACCGCCACCCAGGACGATGTCGCCGCGATAGACGACGACGGCTTGGCCGGGGGCGATGGCTCGCTGCGGCTCGTCAAAGGTCAGCAGCATTTGCCTGTCTTCGTCACGCGTAAGGGTCGCTGCCTGGTCTTTCTGACGGTAGCGGTATTTGGCACCTACGCGAATGCCGCCGGCGTCGAGCTCCGCCTCCATGCGTGCGTCCGGCGCGCTCCATATCCACTCATCGGCCGTGAGGGCAGCGGCGGTCAGGTCCTCTGCCTCGCCCAGATGCACGGTGTTGTTGGCGGCGTCGACGCCCGTCACATACACGGGATGCGCCATCGCGACGCCCAGACCCTTGCGCTGGCCGATGGTGTAGCGCAGCGCGCCGTTGTGGCGTCCGACCACGCTGCCGTCGCGCCACACAATGTCGCCCGGTGCAGCGGGATGTCCGCAGCGGCGCTCGATATAGCCCGCGTAGTCACCGTCTGGAATAAAGCAGATGTCCTCGCTTTCGGCCTTCTGGGCGTTGGTAAAGCCTTGCTCGGCGGCTATGCGGCGCACGTCGCGCTCTTTGTCTAGGCCTGCCAGCGGAAAGATCGTGTGCGCCAGGCGCTCCTGCGTAAGCGAATATAAAAAGTAGCTCTGGTCCTTTTTGGGATCTTCGCCGCGATGCAGCTGCCAGGTGCCGTCGGACGCCTGGCTCGTTTTGGCGTAGTGACCTGTGGCGATGTAGTCGCAGCCCATATCGAGTGCCGCATCGAGCAGCGCGCCAAACTTAATATGTCGGTTGCAGATGATGCACGGATTGGGCGTCAGTCCCTCCTGGTAGGCGGTCGCGAAGCGCTCGATAACATTGCGGTCGAAGGTCTGCTGCAGGTCGAGCACATGGTGGGGTATCCCCAGGCGCTCGGCGACAGCCTTTGCATCGGCGATGTCGCGGTCGACCTTACTCATGCCCGTGACGGGATCGGGCGCGGGGCAGGTGAGGCGCATGGTGGCGCCGACGCATTCGTAGCCCTGGCTTTTGAGCAGGTACGCGGTCACGCTGGAATCGACGCCGCCGCTCATGGCGACGAGCACGCGCTTGTTGTGCATGGGGAGGTTCTCCTTGGTGGCATGTGGCCAAAAAAGAAAAGCGGCGCGGGAGGCTGGTTCCGCGCCGCAGACATTGTAGCAAGTTCGGGCGTCTCGTGGGACACCCTGATTGGATGGGCTCAGACTGCCGGGAGAGAGGAGACCGGCTCGTCCGTGGGCTCAACCTATGGGCGACAGGCCCTAGTCCTGGAAGAGCGCCGTGGACAGGTAGCGCTCGCCGGTGTCGGCAAGCAGGGCCACGATGGTCTTGCCCTCGTTCTCGGGGCGCTTGGCCAGCTGCAGCGCGGCCCACACGGCGGCGCCGGACGAAATGCCCACGAGCACGCCCTCCTTGTGGCCCACGGCGCGGCCGGTCGCAAAGGCGTCGTCGTTCTCGACGGGGATGATCTCGTCATAGACCTGGGTGTCGAGGACGTCGGGCACAAAACCGGCGCCGATACCCTGGATCTTGTGCGGGCCGGCTTGGCCCTTGGAGAGCACCGGGGAAGTGGCGGGCTCGACGGCGACGACCTTGATTTCGGGGTTCTGCTCCTTAAGGAACTCACCCACGCCGGTCACGGTGCCGCCGGTTCCAACGCCGGCGACGAAGATGTCGACCTCGCCGTCGGTGTCATCCCAGATCTCGGGGCCGGTCGTGGCCTTGTGGATGGCGGGGTTGGCGGGGTTCACAAACTGGCCGGCGATGATGCTGTTTGGCGTCTCCTTCTGCAGTTCCTCGGCCTTGGCGATGGCGCCCTTCATGCCCTTGGAACCGTCGGTGAGCACGAGCTGTGCGCCATATGCCTGCATAAGCTTGCGGCGTTCGACGGACATAGTCTCGGGCATGGTGATGATCACCTTGTAGCCGCGAGCCGCCGCCACCGAGGCGATGCCGACGCCGGTGTTGCCACTCGTGGGCTCGATGATGGTGTAGTCGCCGCCGCGCACGAGCTTGCCGGCCTTCTCGGCCTCGTCGATCATGTTCTTGGCGACGCGGTCTTTGACGGAGCCGGCGGGGTTGAAGTATTCCAGCTTGACGAGCACGCGGGCCTTGAGGTCCTCATCGGCCTCAAAGTGAGTGAGCTCCAGAAGCGGAGTGTGGCCGATAAGCTGATCGATGGACGTGTAAACATTGCTCATGGTGAACCTCCAAAGTGTTCAAATGACTGGATATCGTGTGGTTTTACGGTGTGTGTAGCAGCGAAACCCACAAACCCTATGGGTTGTTCGTTTTGCTGTTGGCAAGCATAGTAGACAGTAAAGCCTAGTAACGCAATAGGAAATAGAAGATTATTACGAGTCGATTAACCATCTTGACCGGAACGGGTATTTTCAAAACCAATATTTCGGCTAGAATTTCTACGGACTAAATGACCGAAAGGCAGCACTATACATGTTGGTTTCTACTAAGGGCAGATATGCCCTGCGCGTTATGGTCGATCTGGCCGAGCACCAGGCAGCCGGTCGCATCCCGCTCAAAGAGATCGCGGCGCGACAGGGGATTTCCGAGAAATATCTCGAGAACATTTTGGCTACGCTCGTGCGCGCCAACATGCTCTCGGGCATGCGCGGCAAGGGCGGCGGCTATGTGCTCACGCGCCCGCCCGAGCAATACACGGTGGGCGAGATCTTGCGCCTGACCGAGGGCAGTCTGGCGCCGGTCGCCTGCCTGGATGGCGACTGCAAGGGCTGCTCGCGATCTGATGAGTGCCCCACGCTCGACGTGTGGAAGAACCTGGACAAGCTCATCAACGACTACCTCGACGGTGTGACGCTCGATCAACTTGTCGCTCCCAACCATGGCTACGACTACGTCATCTAACCCACACCTGCATTTGGGGACGGGGTGGAAATGGTAGATTTTCTCGCCCTTTGAGACTTGGCAAATAAGAAGGCCGCCCATTTTTGCGATGGGCGGCCTTCGTTTTGGGCTGTTGAGACGGACACGGCCGGAATGGCCGTTTTAGCCCTCGGCGATGCTGTCGAGAATGCTGCGCATGATGGATACCAGGATGCTGCCCATAAAGGCCGATCCAAAGCCGGCAATGGAGATACCCGCGCCCAGCAGATTGACCGACAGGTAGCTGGCCAGCTCGAGCATAAAGCTGTTGACTACGAGCTGAAAAATACCAAGCGTGATAATAGTGAGCGGCAGCGAGATGACCGTCAGGAACGGCTTGACGAGCGAGTCGACGATGTTGAGGAACAGTCCCACGAAGGCAAAGCAGACCCAAGCCTCGGCAAAGCCGAAGGGTTGGATACCGGGGACGAGGAACGTGGCGATCGCGATGGCGATCGAGGTGAAGAGCCAGTTAAGCATAAAGCGCATGGCGTGAATCCTTTCTTGCGCCGGGGTTGCTGGCGTCGCGTGAAGCGGCTTGCGGCGGCGACCTGGATGGTTGCGCGGGCGCGCCGCGGTGTTTGGGCGCCCATTGTCTCAAATATTCGTGGAGCTTACGTGCGCATATGGTTTCTAAACGGCGTTCGTCCTGAAAAACGCGCCGCTGGCAGAGAGTCTTGTCGCTTTAGTTTGGTGGTGTGCTACACTGCTACGGGCAAAAGCCACAGGCGTTGCCCTATTGCATAGAACGGGCGAACGATGCCCGATGTCAGTATCAACTTCGATGCCTTTTGGCGGGTTTGGCGGTGATCGATGAATATCGAGAACATGTTTGACAAGCCTGATGTCAAGCAGCTGGTCCACGCATTTAGCCTTTTGGACGACGAGAAGGATATCCAGGCGTTTTTGACCGATATCTGCACGCCGCGCGAGATTTGCGACCTTTCTCAGCGTTTGCAGGTTGCGCGCTATTTGGACGAGGGCGAGCCTTATGTTGAGGTTCAGGCCCGTACCGGCGCTTCGTCCACCACGGTGAGCCGCGTTTCAAAGGCGCTGAACGGCGAGTACGGTGGCTACCGCAAGATCCTCATTAAGTTGGAGGATGGCGAGTAGGCCGGCGACAAAAACGAATTGTGCAAAACCGCTCCTCCGGGGGCGGTTTTTATATGCCCGCAATCGGCTGGTTCGTTGGGGTCAGGTTGCTTTGTACCAAAAGATGGAGCTGTGGTGGCAATGTGTCCGCGTGGGCGGGTAGGATGGATGCATTGATTATTGCGAACGGTTTGAGCGGAGGACCATGCCTGTTCGAATCTATACCACCAATGCCGGCACGGATTTGAGCGATGCCGAGTCGGCGCTGCTTGCCGACCTTATTGCCCGTCACGGGCGTGCCGTGTTGCTGGCACCAACGTTTGCCGAGCTCGATCTGTGCCGTCATGATGCGGCGGAAGCCGGCGTTTCGCTGGGTATCGACTACAAGACGTCTACATCGTGGCTTCGCTCGCTTTGGGAGCTTTTGGGCGACGGGCGCGGTTTCGTCGACAACCTGCAGCGCCAGATGCTGTTCTCGGACATGGTCACGCGTCTCGACGATGCCGATCTGCAGCCGCTTTCGCGCAGCCAGGGCACAGTGCGCATGCTCGCGCGCATGGCCCGCGACGTGTTGCCGGGCGTTGCGGGGACGGGTGCCGAACGATGCCGTGGCGACAACTGCCAGCCTGAGCCAAAAAGCGATGCCGAGGCTCGTGTGTTCGAGCTTTTGCGCGCCTACGCGGGCGGTTTGGACCGTCGAGATATGGTCGAGCCCTGCGAGGCAGCTGACATTATGGCCGGTGTCCTGGCCGATAGCCTGCCGGCGTGCACTCGCGCCGTATGCGCGCGCGGTATCACGTCGTTTACGCACGGTCTGCTCGAGCTGCTGTCTGCCGTGGCGAACAATGGGGGAGAGGTCGTCGTGCTGCTTGCCCGCGAGCAGGCGGCGATGCGCGAGGAGCTTGCCACGGCATTTGATGCCCGCGATGTGTTGTTTGAGATCGCGCCGCTAGGGGAGGGTGTCGGCGCGTCTGATGCCGCTTACGGGACCGCCGCTCAGCCTGCCTTTATTGAGGTCGCTGGCCCCCATGCCCGTGCTCATGCTTATGCGGACGCAATTGATGATCTGGTAAAAACGTGCCGGGGTTCCGAGGTCGACGGCGCTTCTGCCGACCCCGTGCGCGTGCTCGTTGTTTCTGCCCGGACACCCCAGCTGTTCGGCGAACTCGCCTCTCGTCTGGCGGCGCGTCACATTGCGGCCGAGACGACTGAGTTCACGGCGTTTTCCCAGTCCATCGCGGGCAGGCAGTTTACGGCGCTCGCCAACCTGATCGAGCGTATGAAAGCCGCCGACGAGGGCACCGCTTCCAAGACCGAGTGGTGGCCCGCTTCAGAGCTTACCGACTGGATTTATAGCCCGCTTTCGGGTGCCGACGCCGCGAGCGCCCGCGGCTTCGACAAGAACATGCGCCTGTCGCGCAACAAAACCACTGCGGGCGTCAAGAGCCTGCTGCAGAGCGTGCAGGGCCAGGTGAGGGGCGCCCGCAAGGCCGCTAGCGAAGATAACTGGTTTAAGAACGTGCCATGCGTGGTCTCGGACGTGTTTCAGGCGCTGTGGCGCGACAAACCCGTGACGGCGCTCAAGGCCATGCTCGCCGTTGCCGAGGCGCTGCCCGATCGCGCCCTAGGCGGCCTTGACGGCCAGGCCCGTCGCCAGGCAGAGACGGCTCTGCTGCGCCATGCCATCGACATCCTTATGAACGATGCTCGCGCGCTCGACGTGTCGCAGGCCGCGACCGTGCCGGTTCTCGACGGCGTTCGAACTAAGGTGGACAAGCGCAGCACCGCTTACGATTACGAGACCTACGAGGTCGACCGCACGCCACGGGCGCAAGTGCGCTTCGTGTCGCTTGCCGATGCGTCGGTTTTGCGTCCTGGCGGCTACGATGCCGTGCTGTTTGCCGATGTCGACCTGGACAGCTATCCGCTTTCGCATGAAGAGGGCCCGCTTGCCACGTTGACGGCCGAGCTGCGCCGCGACGGCGTGTCTTTGGAGCCCGCCGCCCTGCTGCGCGTGCGCTTTGGCCGTGCAATGCAGGCGACGAGCGGTCCGGTCGCGCTTGCCCGCGTGACACACGATCGCCAGGCGCGCGAGTGCTACCCGGCAGCCGTATGGACCGAGCTGCGGGCACATGCCGAGGCCGCTGGCGCTGCCAGGCCCACGCGCGTGGGCGAGGGCGATATCATCGCCGACTTTGATCCCGCTGCAGGCGAAGGTTTTAGGCGCGAGCGCGTGACCTGCGAAGCTCCTCAGCATCTGAGCGATGAAGCCATTCCGTATCTGGTCCTGCGCCGTCGCGATGGCGAGGGCGAGGACGCGCCGCTCGTGCCGCGTCTGACGTCCGCCTCGCAGATCGAGGCCTATTCTACCTGCCCACTGTGCTGGTTCGTGTCGTATCGCGTCAAGCCCCAGTCTATCGACGCGGGCTTTGGCAACATGGAGAAGGGCAACTTTGTCCACGACGTGCTGGAGCATCTGCATGCCCGTCTGCCCCAAGAGGGCATGGAGCGCGTGACGCCCGAGAACCTGCCGCGCGCACAGGAGCTGCTGCGCGAGGTCTTTGACGAGACCTTGGCCGAGCACGCCGGCAAGCGCGGTGCCGAGGGTCCGCTCGTGCCGCTCTCTCCGGTAGAGGAACGTCAGGTGGCCGAGATTCTGCCGCAGCTGGAAGGCGTGCTCGCCTACGAGTCCGAGGCACTTGCCCCCTTTGCGCCACGCTACCTGGAGTTCGCCTTCAACGAGCTCAAGGTCGAGTATGCCGGTTGGCCGCTTGGCGGGCGCATCGACCGCGTGGACGTGGACGCCGAGAATCGTGCCGTGGTGATCGACTACAAGCATCGCACGGGCGTTGAGGAGTTTAAGCTCGCCGACCCTACGGTGCGCGACGAGGAATCGGGCACGGCGCCCATCGACGATCCGCGCTGGTTGCCACCACATACCCAAACGCTCATCTACGCCCAGGCCATGCGCCGGGCGCTGGATTTGGACACCCGCGCGGCGCTCTACTTTTCGACCAAGGGCGGCAAGCCGGCGTTGCGCGGTGCCGCGAGCGCCGAGCTGCTCGAGGAAGAGCGCGGCGACGGTCGCATCCCGGGCCTTAAGAAAGGTTTCCCCGGCGAGGGTGGCAGCATGGACTTCGACGCCCTGCTCGATCGCATTGAGGCCGGCATCGCCGAGCGCCTGCGCGAGCTCGAGGCAGGCAACGTTGCCGCCGTCGACCCGACGTCGGCTCAGGCCGCGCATGCGCGCTGCTCGCATAACCACGAAGGAACGTTTGTAAGGAGGGACGTGTAGACCATGGATCTTTCGACTTTGATGCCGCAACAGCTGCAGATTGTCAAAACGCTCGACCGTCCGCTGTTTGTCTCGGCGGGCGCCGGTTCGGGCAAGACCTTTACCCTCACGCGCCGCATCGTCTACGCGCTCTCGCCCGAATCAGGTCCGTTCGTCGAGCATCTGGACCAGGTGCTCGCCATTACCTTTACCAAAGATGCCGCGGCCGAGATTCGCGACCGCGTGCGCCGTGCGCTTATCGACGAGGGCATGGACGAGGAGGCCCTGACCGTCGACGACGCTTGGATCTCGACCATTCACGGCATGTGCTCGCGTATCCTGCGCGCGCACGCGCTGGAGCTGGGCATCGACCCCGAGTTCACGGTGCTCACCGATACCGACGAACTTATGGACCAAGCTGTTGAGCATGTGTTGGCCCGCGCGACGGCGCCCGATGCCGCCCCCGAGCTCGCGGCATCGCTCAAGGCCCTCTATGCCTGGTATCCCATGGCGGGCGAGGGCGGTTCCTTTGGCGGCGGTACGACCATCAAGGGTCTGGTGCGCGACCTGCTGGAGCTGTCGAGCCAGTTGCCGGGCGGTATGGACGACGCGCGCGTGGCGCGCGGCCAGGCCGATACCTCGGCACTCGCCGATGCCTATCGCGCGGCGCTGGGCGCAAGCAAGGCCGCGACCGAGAAGGCGCAGACGGCGCTCGATGCCATCGACGCGTTTGAGGCGAGTGGCAAAACCATGGAGGATGCGGCGCGACTCATGATGTCGTGCACCATGCCGCGCGCGAGCAAGGCATTCCCCAAGGAGCAGGTCGAGCTGCTCAAGGCCGAGGCCGCCGATGCGTTTATCAATATCGTGCTTGCCTGCGGTGGCCCGGCGCTCGATGCGCTGGTGGGCCTGGCCCGTTCCGTCGAGGCCGAGTATCGCGCATTGAAGGCTGCCCAGTCCGCCCTCGATAATAACGACCTGCTGCGTATGGCCTACGAGGCCCTGCGCGATTACCCAGCCATCCGTGCTGCGTACGAGGGCCGCTTTAAGATGGTCATGATCGATGAGTTCCAGGATACCGATCAGATGCAGGTCGATTTGATTCGCTATCTGACGGGCGCGGGGGAGCGCGCGCTGTGCACCGTGGGCGATGCGCAGCAGTCGATCTACCGCTTCCGTGGCGCCGAGGTCGAGGTGTTTCGCCGCCAGGAGCGCAAGGTGGGCTCGTCTGCCGCGCCCGAGGCGACCGCCGTGGCCGACGCCCCTGCTGGCCAGCTCGTCAAACTCGTGCGCAACTTCCGCAGCCATGACGAGGTGCTGCGTTACGTGGCACGCGTCTTCGATGGCGATGACGGCGGCCTGATGCAGGGCTTTTTGGATCTTGAGGCGAGCGACGGTCGCAAAGACACGCTGGTGGCAGACGCCTCGCGTCGCCAGGCCCTCTTTGTTGCCGGCGGCAGTACACAGGAGCGCACGCAGGCCAAGGCCCGTGCAATCGCCGAGCGATTCCGCGCGCTTGCCGATGCCGGCCAGCCCCAGGGCGGCATGGTGTTGCTGCTGGGCCGCATGACCAACGCAGACGTCTACGCCCAGGCTTTCCGCGACCAGGGGCTCGACTGCGTCATCGCGGGCGGCTCGGTCTTTGCCCAAGCAGCCGAGGTGCAGACGGTGCGCGCCCTGGTTTGTGCGCTCGCCAATCCGGCCGATACGGCGCAGGGCCTTATGCCGCTGCTCGCCTCGCCGATGTTTGCGCTCGGCGCCCAGGAGTTCCTGGCGCTGGCGACCAGGCTCGATAGCGAGACGGGGGAGACCTCGCGCCGGAATATCGACGCGGGCATCATGAGTGATTTCGACGTGCCGGGTTTGCATGACTTGCCGCTGGTGACGCGCGCCCGCGAGGTGCTGCGCTACGCACTGCGTCGCGTGGGGCGTGATTCGTTCGCCGCCATCGCGCACGACGCGGTCAATGCCTCCGGCTGGTTCGTGCGCCTGGCGCAGCGTGGTCCCGAGGGCAAGGCCATTGCCGCCAACGTGCTCAAGGCGCTCGACGCCGTGGCCGAGGCGGAGGCCGAGTTCGGCAACTCGCCGCGTTCCATCGCGCTGGCCTTCGACCGCTTCTTGGCGGGCAAGGAAGCCCCGGGCGCCCTCAACGAGGAGGGCGACGGCGCGGTGCGCATCATGACGGTGCACGCCTCCAAGGGCCTGGAATATCCGGTCGTGGCGGTTGCGGAGTGCTTTGGCGTGCGCAAATCGTCCGGTGCGGCTCAGATGGGACGTGTCGAGGGCGGAGCGCAGGTCGTGGCGCTGCCGGCACGCTTCGACGGCGTTAAGCTTGCCGACGGCACCTTTGTGAAGGGCGACGACGTCAAAAAGCAGTTTGAGCATGCGTTTAAGGGTAAGGGCACGTCGCTGTGGTTGCCGCCGGAGCTCATGGAGGACGTCTGCGCGACGGGTTCTCCCGCCGAGGCATTTGCTCGCCTGCGCAACGATGACCTGCGGCTTTCGCTCGAGGAGCGGGCCCGCTTGCTCTACGTTGCCATGACGCGTGCGCGCGAGCTGGTGATCTTGGCGATGGATGCCGGCGTGAGCCGTGGCAAGCTGTGTGCGCCGGCCTTCGACGTCGAGACCGATCTGACCTACGACGTGCTGCGCCGTATTTTGCCGACCGACGCTCTGGATATGCCGCAGCTCGATGCCGACCACCTGGTGTTCGACAACTCCCAGCCGGGCGACTACGAGCTCATTTCGCTCGCGGACTTTACCTTTGGCGAGCGGGCGTTTGAGGCCAACGCTTCGCTGGATGCCGAGGGTGGGCTTGTTCGTGGCGATGTCGATACAGATGCTGCCGACGATTCGGCCAGTACAATCGTCCCCGGTCCTGCCGACCCCAAGCCCGATTCGTTTGAGCTTGTGTATCCCCAGGCAGTGGGTGTGCGCATGGGCATCTGTCCGTATCCGATGCGTGACTCGTATAGCTACTCGTCAATCGCCGCGGCACTCCATGCCGAGACGGAAGATCGTGCCGCCGAGGCTCGTGTTCCCATGGACGAGTCCGGCGATGATGCCGAGTTGGATGGCTCGGAGATGACGGATGCAGACGTGGCCGCCGTTGAGCCTGCCGGCAACCCCATGGCACTGGGCTCGGCGTTCCATGCCGCCTGCCAGTGGCTGATCGAGATGGGTGCCGATGCGCTGCCCGCTGAGCGTGCCGATGCGCTGGCGCGCCTGTGGCGCCTGACGCCGGAGCAGCGCGAGCGCTTCGATGTCGCTCTGGATCGCTGGCTCAAGTCGTCGGTCCGTGCTGAGCTTCTTGCCTGGCCGTGCGTCCGTGCCGAAGTGCCGTTCTTCTCGCTGGGCTGCGAGGACGAGGACATCGCCCGCTACGGTGCCTATGCCGAGGGCGCCATCGATGCACTGGCCACCGACCCGGCCGATCCGTCACGCGCGCTGGTCATCGATTACAAGACGGGTGGCACGCCGGATGAGACACCGGACCAGCTGCTCGAGAAGCACGCCCTGCAGGCGCGCGTCTACGCTGATGTTTTGCACAAGGCGGGCTTTGAGGCCGCGACCGTCAAGTTCGTCCGTGTGGAGCAGCCGGATCCAACCATCTTCGTCGAACCCGCCGAACCCCAAGTAGTCACCTACAATCTCTAGCCCTCAGATAACTTGCGGTGGAATAGTTCCTGTATTGCGGCCCAGGTGGCCCAAGCGGGAACTATTTCACCGCAACTGCAAGAGGAGCCGTGTGGGTTTGGCTAGGTTCGGGTGCTGTCCGTGCCGTGGGGTAAAATCGTTCAGTCAGAACACGAACCCGCATCGGAGCTCATCACATGGCATTCGTCCATCTGCACAATCACACTGTTTTCTCCATGCTCGACGGCGCAACCCGTATCCAGGATATGGTCAACCGTGCCGTAGAGCTTGGCATGCCCGCCGTGGCCATTACCGACCACGGCTACATGTATGGCGTGCCCGACCTGGCGCTGGCCTGCGACGCCGTCAACCACAATACGCCCGAGTACAAGACGTGGAGCCACGACAAGGCCTTCTTGGAAAAGGACCGCCGCGACGAGCTGGTGGAGCCCGATCCCGAGGCAAACCCGCGCGAGCATGCCCAGTATGTGAAGGACATGGCCATGTGGGACGAGAAGGGCAACATCGACGAGCTCAAGCCGCCTCTGGTCATCAAGCCCATCTTTGGCTGCGAGGTTTACTTTACGCCGGACGAGACGCTTGCCCGCGACCATAAGCCCGAGCTTTACCACATGATCCTTCTGGCTAAGGACCAGGAGGGCTACGTCAACCTGATGCAGACGGTCTCCGAGGCCGCTGTGCAGGGCTTTTACTACAAGCCGCGCGTGACGCTCGACAACCTGCGCCGCCACGCCAAGGGCATGATCTGCACGAGTGCCTGTATCGCCGGCATCATCCCCAAATACATCGACCGCGGTGACATGGAGGGCGCCATCAAGTGGGCCGAGACCTTCCGTGACACCTTCGACCCCGGCGACTTCTACATCGAGATTCAGGAACACGGCATTACCACCGATAATGGCCTGACCGACGAGCAGATGGACCGCACGCTCATCGACATCGCCAAACAGGTGGGCGTTAAGGTCATCGCCACCAACGACTTCCACTACCTGCGCCGCGAGGACGCGCCCGTGCAGGACGTCATCATGTGCATTGGCATGAACGCTAAGGTCGATGACCCCAACCGCATGCGCATGACCGGCTCGGAGTTTTACATGAAGACCGAGGAGGAGATGCGGGCAATGTTCCCGTATTGCCCCGAGGCCTGCGACAACACGCTCGAGATCGCCGACAAGTGCTACGTCGAGCTCGACTGGGACTCCATCATCCTGCCGCGCTTCCCGCTGCTCGATCCCGGCGAGACGCATGAGAGCCAGTTCCGCCGCGAGTGCGAGAAGGGCCTGCGCCAGCACTACGGTGACGACTGGGCCACGCGCGAGATCGGCGGAGTCAACATCAAAGAGCGCTTTGAGTACGAATACAAGGTCATCTGCGACAAGGGCTTTGCCGCCTACTTCTTGATCGTTGCCGAGTACGTGCAATGGGCCAAGGACAACGGCATCGGCGTCGGCCCCGGCCGTGGTTCTGCCGCCGGCGCTATCGTCGCCTACGCCATGAACATCACCGCGTTCGACCCGCTCGAGAACGGCCTGATGTTTGAGAGGTTCCTCTCCCCGCAGCGTACCGAGATGCCCGATATCGATATGGACTTCGACGATGAGCGGCGCCTCGAGGTCGTGGAGCACGTTCGCCAGCTCTACGGCCCCGAGAAGGTCACCCACGTCATCACCTACTCGACCATCAAGGCCAAGCAGGCCATCAATGATGCCGCGCGCGTCCTGGACTACCCGGTCTACATGGGCCAGCGCCTGTCCAAGATGGTCTCGAGCGACCCCAAGGTCAAGCTCAAGCAGGTGCTCGACAAACAACCCGGCAAAGAGGATTTGTTTAACCCCGATTTTGCCGAGGCCTATAAAAAGGACGACGACGCCCGCCGCATCATCGACACGGCGCTCTCGATTGAGGGCCTCACCCGTGGCGAGGGTGTGCACGCGTGCGCCGTTCTGATCTGCCGCGACCCCGTCAACGAGCACGTGCCCACCAAGCTCGATACTAAGGGCGGCGTCGAGATTACCCAGTACGAGGGCCATACCGTTGCCGACATGGGCCTGCTCAAGATGGACTTCCTGGGCCTGCGTACGCTGACGGTTATCTCCAAGGCCAAAGCAAACATCAAGAAGAACTTCGGCATCGACATCAAAGAGGAAGAGATTCCCTTTGACGATCCCGAGATCTTTAAGCTCATGGGCTCCGGCCACACTGCCGGCGTCTTCCAGGTCGAGTCCGCCGGCATGACGGCCACGATCAAGAACATGAAGCCCACCGAGTACAAGCACGTCGTGGCATTGATCGCCCTGTACCGCCCGGGCCCGCTGGGCGCCGGCATGGTTTCGTCCTACATCAACCGTATGAACGGCAAGGAGCCGGCCGTCTCCTACGACGACCGTCTGGACGACATCCTGGGTGAAACCTACGGCACCATGGTCTACCAGGAGCAGGTTATGCTCATCTCCGTCGAGATGTGCGGCTTCTCCAAGGGCGAATCGGACTCGCGTATCCGTAAGCCCGTGGCTAAGAAGAAGATCAAGCTGCTCACGTCGACGGTGCTCCACTGGGAGGATGGCTCGGACGAGACCACCTACGACCACTGGATGAACGGCGCTATCAAGAACAACTACACGCGCGAGGTCGCCCAGAAGATTTGGGACGATGTTCTCGAGTTCGCATCTTACGCCTTCAACAAGTCGCACTCCGCCGGCTACGCCATCCTGGTTATGCAGACGGCGTGGCTCAAGGCGCACTATCCACACGAGTACATGGCGGCCGTTCTGACGTCCTATACGGGCAAGACCGACAAGATCGTGCACTACGTCTCGGCGTGCCGTCACGACGGCATCCCCGTGCTGTCGCCAGATGTCAACGAGTCCGGCACCGAGTTCACGGCTACCAAGGAGGGCGTGCGCTTTGGTCTGGCCGGTATTCGAGGCGTGGGCACCGGCGTGGCGCAGGCGATTATCGCTGAGCGCGAGGCAGGCGGTCCGTTTAAGACGCTGCACGACTTTGTTGAGCGCGTGGACTCGAGCCAGGCCAACCGCCGCGTGATCGAATCGCTCATCAAGGCAGGTGCCTTCGACTCCACGGGCTATCCGCGCCGCCAGATGATGCACTTTGTGGACAAGAACAACCCCGAGAACATCATCGACGCCGCGATAAAGCGCCAGAAGGACCGCGCGAGCGGCCAGACCTCGTTCTTCGACATGTTTGGTGATGTCGAGGGCTCGGGTTTCGAGGTCAGCGTGCCCGATCCGGACGGCCAGGAATGGGACCGCCACCTCAAGCTGAGCCAGGAGAAGGAGGTTCTGGGCATCTATGTCTCGGACCATCCGCTGCGCCCGTTTGAGTATGCGCTCAGCAAAGCGCGCGACTTTTCGTTCTCGCAGATCGACACCGGCTACGAAGTTCAGAATCCTACGGGCGGCACCATCAACCAGGAGATTCCCGAGGGCAAGGCGCTGTGGTGGGCCGGCATGGTCTCGAGCGTGTCCAAGCGCGTGACCAAAAACGGCGACCCCATGGGCATCGTGCAGCTCGAGGACATGGAAGGCGAGGCCACCGTCGTCGTGTTCCCCAAGACCTATAAAGAGGCCGAGGGGTACCTGTACGGCGAGGTCGATCCCGAGACCGGCGCGCAGCTGTCCGACGCCTTTGTGCGCATTAAGGGCAAGCTCGAGCGCTCGGACCGCGGCGACCAGATTATCGCGCAGGAGATCGTGCCGCTGGAGCTCAACGAGGAGAACAACAAGCCCAAGGTGTTTGAGGTCATGGTGCCCAACAGCCGCTTTAGCCAGGGCAATATGGCGCGCCTGGCCACGGTGCTCACCGCTAACCCGGGCGGCGACCGCGTGGAGATCTTTATCGAGCAGGTAGACGGGCGCGTGCTGCGCGCCGAGGTGCCTGCCAAGGTCAACGCGCGCTCGATTCCGCTGCTGGCCGAGGCCAAGGCCATCGTGGGTAACCAGGGCAGAGTGACGGTGATCTAGGGACGGCGTTGCTGATCCGCGCGAGATTGGAGGAAGTGATGGCACAGGGGACGTTTGTGCAGGCGCTCCGGAAAGAGGCAGCGCTGAGCGGTACCTTTATGAAGGGCCGTTCGCTCATGCTCAACGGCGCCGTGCTGTCGATTGAGGACAGCGGCTCGCGCATCTCCAAAAACGTGACGGTTGAGGGCTCGGTGCGCGGCTCGCGCGGTGACCTGTACAAGACGCACGTGGCGCTCGATATGGACGAGCACGAGGTGATCGACTACGACTGCGATTGCCCCGCTGCCTATCGCTACCCCGGCATGTGCAAGCACGCCATCGCCACAGCGCTGGCGTACCTGGACGCCAGCGGCATTGAGCCTGTTGAGGGGCTGCGCACTCCGGTTCGCACGTTTACGGCGCAGCCGAAACAGCCCGCGCGCACCGCGCCCAAAGCGCCGGCCGTCAACCCCAACTTTCCCTTTCCGGCGCCCGTCCCCACGAGCCCCAGCCTCATGGCGGCGCTCTCCGATCTTTCGGACGCGCGCATGGATGAGCTGGCGAGCATGCGCCGCAAGCTTGCCGGTGCCGTTGATCCCGACGCCCCCAAAGCGGCGTTGGAGCCCTCGTTGGTGCCGTACTACAATCCGCTGTTCGCCGACCGCTTTAGCTGGGCGCTCGAGTTCCGCATTCGCTGCGGTTCGGTGTCCTACGTGGTCAAGGATATCGACGGCATGGCCGACGCCTATGTCCGAGGCGGCACCTTCTCGTACGGCAAGAAGCTCACGTTTGTCCATGTGCCCGAGGCTTTCGATGACGTGTCGACAAAGCTGCTCAACCTTGTTGTGACGACAGTCGCCTATCTCGGTGACATCACAAGCTCGCGTTCGGCGTCGTACGACTTTGCCCGCAGCGGTTTTGTCGCCGAGCGTCAGCTGCCGCTGTCCGAGCATAGCATCGTATATGTGCTGGATCTGCTGCGTGGCCAGACCATCTCCTTTGAGCCCGCCTGGTCGCGGGGGACGACGACGCATCGCACCTATGACGTGGCGGTTGAGATGCCTCCGGAAGGGGAGGACGAGGCGCCGTCTAGGCGCCCGCCGCTTCTTGCCGCCAAAATCGCGCCGGCGGCTGGTGGCAGCTACGATCTGCGCCTGCCGGCCGATGCATACTGCTTTGCTTCGGGCGACGTTGCCTATCTGGTCGACACCCGCCGCGCGCGCCGCACCGATGTAGCGTTTGCCCAGCATGCGGCGCTGTTCCTATCGCGCTTGCTGCCCTGTCGCACGCCGGTCCACATCGCTGCCGACCAGGTGGGGGAGTTCTGTCGTATGGCGCTGCCCATTTTGCGCGACTACACCGACCTTACCGCGCCCGCTGCGCTCGATACCGTGGCGCCCGAGCCGAGTTTTGCCATGGCGATCGGCGTCGACGATGGGCTCGTGACCTGCAAAATTACGGTTTCCTACGGCGATTGGTCGGCAGATCTCTTTAGTCTGGGCGCTCCGGGCAGCCCTTTCGAAGAGCAGCGCCCGGGCGTGCCGCCGCGCGATGAGGTGGCAGAGTTTCGCATTATGGACACGGCGGCCCTGTATTTCGACTTTTACGAGGGCGGCCTGGCGTTTGAGGAACGCGATGACGAGAGCCTGTTCCGCTTGCTGACCGAGGGCCTGTCTGCCCTGTCTGAGCTGGGCGAGGTCATGCTCAGCGACCGCCTGCGCCAGGTCTCGGTCCGCCCTGCGCCCAAGCTTTCGGTGCGTGCAACCGTCAAGAGTAACCTGCTCGACGTCGAGCTGGGCGCGAGCGGCCTTTCGGCGGCAGACCTTGCCATCTACCTCGACTCCTACAAACGCCATCAGACGTTTGCGCGTCTCACGTCGGGCGACATCATTCGCCTGGACGAGGGAGCACGCGCCGCGTTTGGCCTTGCCGAGGATCTGGGGGTCGATGCTGTCGACCTGCTCGACGGCGTGTCGCTTCCCGCGTCGAGCACCCTGTTCGTCGACAGCATGCTTGCGCGCACGCCCGCGCTCGAAGCCGATCGCGACGCTGCGTTCCGTCGCACCGTCGAGCGCCTGGATACGCTCGGCAAGATGGACTTTACGGTGCCGGTCTCGCTCAAGGCCGCACTGCGCGGCTATCAGGTCGACGGCTACCAGTGGCTCGGCTCGCTCGAGCACCTGGGCCTCGGCGGCATCTTGGCCGACGATATGGGCCTGGGCAAAACGCTGCAGATGATCGCACATATCCTGGCGCGCGTGGAAGCGGGGGACGCTAAGCCCACGCTTGTGGTGTGCCCTGCGTCACTTGTGTACAACTGGACCGCCGAGCTGGAGCGCTTTGCCCCGTCGCTCGATGTGTACGCCATTGTGGGCGCCAAGGCTCAACGCCGTGTGCAGATCGCCGGCGTGGCCGAACATAACGTGGTCGTGACGTCGTATGACCTTATGCGGCGCGATATCGACGAGTACGTCGAGCAGGACTTTGCCCGTGTGGTGCTCGACGAGGCCCAGTACATTAAAAACCCGCTCACGCAGGTTGCGCGTGCCGCCAAGCGCCTGCCTGCCGGCGTGCGCTTTGCCCTGACGGGCACGCCCATCGAAAACCGCTTGTCCGAGCTCTGGAGCATCTTCGACTTTTTGATGCCGGGCCTGCTTGGCACGCGCGAGTCGTTTGCCAAGCGCTTTGAGAGCCCCGTCGAGCATGCCGAGGGCGATAGCGCCGCTCGCCTGCAGGCGCTCGTGTCGCCGTTTGTGCTGCGCCGTGTCAAGGAAGACGTGGTTGCCGACCTGCCCGAGAAGATCGAGGACACCGTCATGGCGCAGCTCACCGGCGAGCAGCGCAAGCTCTACCTGGCCAACCAAGACCGCATCGCCCAGCAGGTGCAGCATCGCGAGGCATCCGAGTTTAAGAAAGACAAGCTCAAGGTGCTCGCCGAGCTCACCAAGCTGCGCCAGATCTGCTGCGACCCGCGTCTACACTACGAGGATTACAAGGCGGGGAGCGCCAAGCTCGATACGTGCATGGAGCTCGTGCACGGCGCACTCGACGGCGGGCATCGCATCCTGTTGTTCAGCCAGTTTACGGGTATGCTCGATATCATCGGCAAGCGCCTGGCCAAGGAGGACATCGGCTTTCTTAAGCTCACGGGCGCTTCGTCCAAGGAGAGTCGTGCCAAGATGGTTGCGCAGTTCCAAGCGGGCGAGGTGCCGGTCTTTTTGATCTCGCTCAAGGCGGGCGGCGTGGGCCTTAACCTGACGGCGGCCGACGTGGTCATTCACTACGACCCGTGGTGGAACGTGGCCGCGCAGGACCAGGCGACTGACCGCGCACATCGTATTGGCCAGAAGCATACCGTGACCGTGTACAAGCTCATCGCCAAGGACACGATCGAGGAACGCATTATGCAGATGCAGGAGTCCAAGCGCGACCTGGTCAACAGCGTGCTCGGCGGCGACGGCATCTCGTCGGCGCTGTTTACCCGCGAAGATGTTTTGGCGCTGCTGGGCGGCGACGGGCGCTAACCCGCTCGGGTGGGGCCGCCAGGGCGGATAGCATGCGCTGTCCCATCGTCCCCGCCCGTTATGTGTTCATTTGCCATGCCGTGGATGGTTCGCCTGCCTTTGGGCATAAGAACCATCGAGAACATTGGCACATCAGCAAAGGAGAACATCATGGCGAAATTCTTTAAGGACCCCGATGGCAAGCTTATCGCCGCCCTTGGCGACGACGTTGCGACCCCTGCCGGCTGCACGGAGCTGACCGCGAACACCGAGGACGCGGCGCTCGAAAAGCACGTGCCGGTCGTTGAGAGCGAGCGCGACGGTCACGTGATCCGTGCGCGCGTGGGCTCGGTCGAGCATCCCAGCCTGCCCGAGCACTATATTGAGTGGATTGCCCTTGAGGCCGAGGGCCGTCTGGAGGTCCATTACCTCCAGCCCGGCATGAAGCCCGCGACGTTTTTTGCCGGCGGCTCCAAGACCGGTACCGTCTATGCCTATTGCAACCTGCATGGGCTGTGGTCCGCGACGTTCTAGGAGCGCGCCCCCGCTCGGGGTATCATAGCTAGCATATGCACATGCAAGCGCCGACTGCATTATGCGGCCGGCGCTTTTACTACGATTTCGATGGTTTACGACGGAAAGGGCTGAGCCATGAAGCTCGCGCTTGCACAGATCGATATGCGCCTGGGTGATATTGAGGGCATTTGCGGCCGCATCGAGGACCAGGCTCGTCTGGCCCGCGAGCGCGGGGCGCGCGTGCTGTGCGTTCCGGCTCCGCTCTTTATGGGCGCCATGCCCGGTGGCCTGGTGGGCGCTGCCGACTTTGAGCACGACATGCTTGCCGGCTTGACTGGTGTCGCTGAGCGTATCCAGGAGCTTGACATGATCTGCATCGTGCCCGCGGCGGTTTCGTTTGAGGGCCAGCCGCTGCTCGACTACATGATGCTCAAGGACGGTCATGTGGTGCCGGCGCGTTCGAGCATTGCCCTGCAGCGTGGCGAGAACAACGACACGCGTTGGGCGCCGCCGGTGTTCGACGTGGACGGCGTGCGCATAGCCGTGATTTTTGACTTGGACCGCGAACTCGAGATGTTGCCGACCGGCGTCGACCTCATCGCGTATTTCCAATTCAACGCGTTTGACATGACCGACCGCGAGACTGCCGCCATTGCCGCCGTTCGCAGCGGCGCCTACCGCAAGATCGCATCCAAGCGCAGCGTGTGGTTTGCCTGCATGGCGCCGGTCGGTGCCTATGACGAGTCGGTGTATACCGGCGGGTCGTTTGTGCTCGACGACTGCGGTCGTGTGGTGGCCCAGGCGCCGTGTTTTGAGGAGAGCCTGCTGGTTCAGGAGATTCAGCGCGGCGTGATGCTCGATGCCCTGGAAGATCACGAACTGCCCGAGTTCCGTTCCGAGGAGTGGCTGTGGCAGGCGCTGGTGCTCGCCGTGCGCGACAACACCCGAGCCCACGGTGCGTCGCGCGCCGTGGTGGCGCTCGAGGGCGATCTGCCGTCGTCTTTGCTTGCGGCGCTGGCCGTCGACGCTCTGGGTCCGCGCAATGTAATTGGCCTGGTGCTGGGGCGCAACCGTATCTTTACGCCGGCGCAGGAGGAGGCCGAGGCTGCCCGCTGTGCCGCCGTCCGCGCCATTGCCGAGCGTCTGCACATTCGCACTGTCGAGCGCGATGCACCGGATGCGGCGCGTGTGCTCGATCGCGACGTGTCGGCGGGCGATGCCGAGCGTCTGCGCTCGCGCACGCTGGGCCTCATGCTGGAGGACACGGCGCTCGAGCTGGGTGCGATGGCGCTGAGCCCGCTGTCCAAAACCGAGTATGCGCTGGCGGCGCCGGCGCTTTGCGGCGGTTACCAGGGCGACTTTGCGCCCTTTGGCGATGTGTACCTGTCGACGCTTGAGTTTGTGGCGCGTGTGCGCAACCGCACGTCTGCCGTGGTGCCCCAAGAGCTCGTGACGCTCAACGCGGTGGAAGATTGTATGGAGCGCGTGCTGGCGCAAGCGCTCTCGACGCTCGACGGTCCGGTCGATATGCTCGACCGCGCGGCACAGCTGCTCGGCGGGCTTGAGCCGGGTGAGGTCGATGGCGCGCTCGAGGCGCACGTGGACCGCAATCGATCTTTCGACGACATCCCGATGGCCGCTGGCAAGACTGAGGCCTGCTCGCTGCTGCTGATGCTCGTGCGACAGGGTGAAGCTGCCCGCCGCATGTTGCCGATGGCGCCGATCGTCTCGGCCCGTTCGTTTGCCGAGCGTGCCTGGCCGTACATGCTCGCGTGGTCCGACCTGGGGCTTAACGGCAAGGAGCGTATGACGGTCGATTCGCTGGCGCGCGCCGAGGTGCGCCGTTTTGCTGACGAGGATACGAGCGAGCGCGTGCGAAACGAGATGATGGGCGTGCTGGGCGAGCTACTGGGTATTTCGCCCGAGCAGATGGAGGAGCTGCGCTCTGAGGACGGTCAGCGTCGTTTGCACGAGGGAATGAAAAAGTTCGAGGGCGAGGTTCAGGACGCCATCGATAAGATGATGGGCGGTCAGGGCGGCTCGCAAGGTAGTCCCCAGGGTGGTCCGATGCCGCATCCGCCGGTTGATCCCCGACAATTTCCGTTCTTCTCTCAGAACTAGGTCGCTGCGCGCCCGCCAGAGCGGCAATCTGCCTTTCAATCGTCGGACATGACCGCCAGGTCAATGCCCTCCTCTTTCAAGGCACCTTGCTCGCTCTGGCGGGCGCTCGCTTGCGTATACTCAACCTACAATTCGATCTCGGCTGACTTATAGGGCTAGCGTTGTGTTATTCTAGAACAGACGTTCGTGAATGATGCGCGGGGCCTTGTCTTGCGCTGTGCTTGTGGCGAGGGGAGGTCGGCTTGGTTATCTTGGGCATTGACCCCGGTTTGGCTCATACGGGTTGGGGGATTATCGAGGAGCGGCGTGGCGAGGTTCGCTGCCGTGCCTATGGCTGCATCGAGACCAGTGCCGGAAGTCCGCTCGCGGTGCGCCTGTCGCATATCGCCCATGACCTTAAGGATGTCGTTGAGCGTTATCGACCCGACACGGCTGCTGTCGAGAGCATCTACTTTGGCGCCAACGTTCGTTCGGCCATCCCCACGGCGCATGCCCGCGGTGCTGCACTCGTCGCACTTTCGGAATGCGCGCTCGAGATTGGCGAGTACACGCCCATGCAGATCAAACAGGCTGTGGTGGGCACTGGCGCCGCGGACAAGCGGCAGGTCGCCTACATGGTACGCACACTCACACAGCTCGATCACGACCCGCATCCCGACCATGCCGCCGATGCCCTGGCCTGCGCCATCTGCCACGTAAACCTCAGCCGCACCCGCGCCCTCACCGGTGGCGAGTTCTATCAACAGAGAGGAACCGGATACTGATGATTTCCCAGCTCCACGGAACGCTTGTCGAGGCCACGATGAGCTCTGCTGTCGTCGATGTGTCGGGCGTTGGCTTTGAGCTCGGCATCTCGGGCAGCACTGCGGCCACGTTGCCGACGCCCGGTGGCGAGGTCTGCCTCTACACGCGTATGCAGGTGCGCGAGGACGCCATGACACTTTTCGGTTTTTCCTCAAAGGATGAGCGCATGATGTTCGACCGGCTCGTGTCCGTTTCGGGCGTTGGCCCGCGCCTGGCGCTTGCCGTGCTTTCCACCTATACCGTGGGACAGCTGTATTCGCTGGTGATGGCCGAGGACGACAAGGGCATGGCCAAGGTACCCGGTGTGGGCAAAAAGACAGCTCAGCGCCTGATCCTGGAACTCAAGAGCACCTTTGCCAAGGATAAGGGCTTTGTGCCGGTCGACGTGATTCCCGGACAGGTTGCGATGCCCGTGCCCGCTGCCGCTCCCTCGGTGATCGATGATGCCCGTGCGGCGCTCCTTTCCATGGGCTTTAGCCCGCAGGAGACCGATGTTGCCCTGAGCGGGTATGATGGGCAGAATATGCGTGTCGAGGATCTGCTCGGCGCGGCGCTTAAGCGACTCGGAATGGATGCGTGATGTGGGAAGCCGATGACTCTCAGGACTTGTGGGCGACGCCCGGTAACTCGCCGGCGGCATCCATGGCGCACGGCGAGCGTATGGTGGGCTCGGAGCTGACGGCCGAGGATCTCGATGTCGACCGCACTTTGCGCCCTCAGCGCCTGGACGATTACTGCGGCCAGGAGCACATCAAGCAGAGCCTGCGCGTGTTGATCGAAGCGGCGCAGAGCCGTGGCGAGACGCTCGACCACGTGATCTTCTCGGGTCCTCCGGGCCTGGGCAAGACCACGCTGGCCACCGTTATCGCCAACGAGCTGGGCGCTCAGATCAAGACCACGAGTGGCCCTGCCATCGCGCGCACGGGCGACCTGGCGGCCATCCTTACTAACTTGCAGCCGGGCGATGTGCTGTTTATCGACGAGATCCACCGCCTCAACCGTTCGGTCGAGGAGGTCCTGTACCCCGCGATGGAGGACTTTGCCCTCGATATCGTGATTGGCAAG
The DNA here is from genome assembly GCA_048416615.1 of Collinsella sp. Lineage (GTDB taxonomy): Bacteria > Actinomycetota > Coriobacteriia > Coriobacteriales > Coriobacteriaceae > Collinsella. The sequence goes on from DBFSET010000023.1 coordinate 87,811, forward strand.
GGACCGGCGGCGCGCTCGATTCGCCTGGATATCCCCAAGTTTACGCTGGTGGCGGCAACGACCCGCTCAGGCATGTTGACCGGCCCGTTGCGCGACCGCTTTGGCATTTCATATCGCCTGGATTACTACACGGTCGAGGAGCTCGCGCAGATTGTGACGCGCTCGGCGACTATCCTGGGCGTGACGATCGACCATCCCAGTGCACTCGAGATCGGCTCGCGTTCGCGCGGCACGCCACGTCTTGCCAACCGTCTGCTCAAGCGCGTGCGCGATTACGCACAGGTGCGCGGCAACGGCCCCATCGAGCTCGATATCTGTCGCCAGGCGCTCGAGTTCTTCGAGATCGACGAGCTCGGTCTGGACTGGATGGATATTCGCATTTTGGAGACGCTCGCCAAGACGTTCTCCGGTCGCGCCGTGGGACTTACGACCCTTGCCAGCGCGGTGGGCGAGGACCCGGGCACGCTCGAGGATGTCTATGAGCCCTATTTGCTGCAGTGCGGATTGATGATTCGTACGCCGCAGGGCCGTCAGGCAACCCTCCGCACCTTTGAGCACCTGGGGATTGAACCTACCGTTTAGGGCGTTTTGTTTTGGCGGGCTGTTGGACTATCGCTGGGCATCGGGTAAACATATCGCCGTTCATCGGTTATGGGCGTTTTACTATTGCGCGCCCGTGCTATGCTGAATTGGTCTTTTTCTCATTCGGTAACGAAAGGACCGCCCATGCCTACTGACATCGAAATCGCACGTTCTGTCACGCCGCTGCCTATTACCGAGGTGGCCAAGAACGCCGGCGTCGACGTTAAGCACCTTATTCCGTACGGCTTCGACAAGGCTAAGGTCGACTATTCACTGCTCAACGAGCCGACTGATCACCAGGCCAAGCTCGTCCTCGTGACCGCTATCAACCCAACGCCCGCGGGCGAGGGCAAGACCACCACGACCATCGGTCTGGCCGATGGCCTGCGTCGTCGCGGTATCAAGAGCGCCGTGGCCCTGCGTGAGCCTTCGCTCGGTCCCGTCTTTGGCGTCAAGGGCGGTGCCGCTGGCGGCGGTTGGGCCCAGGTCATTCCCATGGAGGACATCAACCTGCACTTTACCGGCGACTTCCATGCCATCGGTGCTGCCAACAACCTGCTGGCCGCCATGCTCGATAACCACATCCAGCAGGGCAATCAGCTCGGTATTGACGTTAAGCGCATCACCTGGAAGCGCGTCGTCGACATGAACGACCGTCAGCTGCGCCATGTTATCGATGGCATTGGCGGTAAGGCCCAAGGTGTGCCGCGCGAGGACGGCTTCGACATCACCGTTGCCTCCGAGGTCATGGCAATCCTGTGCCTGTCTACGAGCATCAACGACCTCAAGGAACGCTTGGGTGAGATTGTCGTCGGCTATAGCTTTGCCGGCGAGCCCGTCCGTGCCCGCGACCTCAAGGCCCAGGGTGCCATGGCCGCGTTGCTTAAGGACGCGCTTAAGCCCAACCTGGTGCAAACGCTCGAGGGCACGCCCGCGTTTGTCCACGGCGGTCCCTTCGCCAACATTGCCCACGGCTGCAACTCTATTATGGCCACGCGTATGGCGATGCGCTTTGGCGATGTTGCCATTACCGAGGCCGGCTTCGGTGCCGATCTGGGTGCCGAGAAGTTCCTCGACATCAAGTGCCGCATGACGGGCGTTCGCCCCAGCGCCGTCGTGGTCGTCGCGACCGCTCGTGCGCTTAAGTACAACGGTGGCGTCGCCAAGGCCGACCTCAACGAGGAGAACCTCGAGGCACTCAAGGCTGGCATGCCCAACTTGCTGCGTCATGTCGACAACATCCAGAACGTTTATGGTCTGCCCTGCGTGGTCGCCATCAACCGCTTCCCGACGGACACCGAGGCTGAGCTTGCACTCATCGAGTCCGAGTGCCAGAAGCTCGGCGTCAACGTTAAGCTTTCCGAGGTCTGGGCCAAGGGCGGCGAGGGCGCGCTCGAGCTGGCCGATGAGGTCATGCGTCTGATTGAGCAGCCGAGCGAGCTCAAGTTTGCCTATGAGGACGGCGCTGATGTCGCTGATGCCCTCGAGGCCGTTGCCACCAAGGTCTACCGCGCCGACGGCGTTGACTTTACGCCGGCCGCCAAGCGCCAGCTCGCCGAGCTGCGCGAGAACGGCTTTGGCAACCTGCCGGTGTGCGTCGCCAAGACGCAGTACAGCTTTAGCGACAACGCCAAGGCCCTGGGCGCTCCCGAGAACTTCCGCATCACCGTGCGTGAGCTCAAGGTTTCCGCCGGTGCCCACTTTGTGGTCGCGCTGACCGGCAGCGTTCTGACCATGCCGGGTCTGCCCAAGGTGCCCGCGGCCGAGAACATCGACGTCGACAACGACGGCAACATCACCGGCCTGTTCTAAGTCTGCTGTCCATAGCTGCTTGTCCGCCCCGCCGTGCCCACAAGGCCCGGCGGGGCTTTTTGATCCTTAGGCCCGCGCATGTCTTGTAGATACCGACGGACTCTGCCCATCATAGGCTTTTGCGCGGGTAGAATGCATGGATAACTTGAGGCTCACGCGCGACGGAAAGGAATCGTTGCATGGATCAGGACAAGACAACCGTGATGGGCGGCTACGGTTCCGCGCAGGCTGGCGATAGCGCCGATGCGACCCGCGTTGTTCCCAACCCCGGTTATGCCGACCCCGCCGCGACGCAGCCTTCTGCCGAGCCCACCCGGGTTATGGGCTATGGCGATACACCACGGGATCCGTTTGATTATGCACCGCAGGACCCGTATGACAATGCGGCGCCGGACCCGTATGGCAATGCGGCGACAGATGCTTATAACAACCTGCCGCATAATCCCATTCCGCAGCCTCAGCAGACGACGTATATGCCGCGTACGGCGCAGGTCCAGTCTCGTTATGAGTCGCGCGATCCGCATGCGTGCCAGCCGTATCGCGAGTATCCCAAATCGATTCCGCAGTATGGTGAGGACGAGGAGAAGGCACCGTCGCGTTCGTCGAGCGTGATCAAGAAAATCCTGATTGTGCTGGCGATCTTCTTTGCCTTGTCGATCGTGTTCGCCATCGTGTCGGGCATGCTCAACAAGCGGGGCGCCACGACCGATGCCACGACCGAGCAGGCCGAGACCACCCAGTCTGCTGCCGTCGACCTGAGCGATATCCCGGGACAGTACTGGTCCAACGCCAAGAAGCTCCTCAAGTCGCGCGGAGCCGACCTTTCGAACGCCGTGATTCTGACCGACGATGGCTCAACGCCCGTCATCGATTCCAACTGGGTTGTTACGAATGCCTACTATAACGACAACGGCAACCTGGAGATTCAGCTCACGCACAAGAACAGCTATGGCAACTCGTCCGGCGGCCAAAGCGGTACCGACAGCTCGAGCTCCAATACGCTGGAGGACTTGAGCAACAAGGCGCAGGAGTTGGGAGATAAGGCGCAAGAGCTGGGCGATACGGCACAAAACCTGGGTGATACTGCTCAGAATCTGGGCGATATGGCTACCAATGCCTGGGACGCTCTGCAAAACGGCATTTCGGGCGCACAGGGTAACTAGCTGTTAAGCGGGCTACAGCTGCTCTGCCGGACGGTCGGGCGAGCTAAAGCCCGAGTCAAACGTAACGACGCATGATGCATCGGGCCGGCGCTCGTGCACGATGCGCGTGACGAGCTCCAGTAGCTCCTCGTCGGATATGTCAAAGCCGTCGGGACGCACCAGGTCAAACGAAACAAAGCCGTCGTGCTCGTGCAGGTCGTGGATGGAAAGCGCAGGGTCGATCTGCGCTACGCCGCGCTTGACCCAGCCGCGCAGGTCGTCGCCGGTGGTGGCGATGGGGTCGCAGTGCAGCGTGATATCGATGCCCATCTGGCGCTTGATGTCGTGCTCGATGGTGTCCAGGATCTCGTGGTGCTCAAACGCGTCGCCCTCGCCAGGCATCTCCACGTGGGCGCTGGCAAACTGACGACCGGGGCCGTAGTCGTGCACCATGAGGTCGTGTGTGCCCAAGACCTGCGGATAGGACATGATCTTGTCGCGGATTGCCTGTACGAGTTTGGGGTCGGGTGCCTGTCCCAGCAGCGGGCTGATGGCGTCGCGCACCAGGCCCATGCCGCTGATGCAGATGAAGATGCCCACACCCAGGCCTGCCCAGCCATCGAGGTCAAAGCCGGTCGTTTGCGAAATAAGCGCCGCCACCAAGACCGAGCCCGAGGTGATGACGTCGTTTTTGGAGTCCTGCGCCGTGGCGATGAGCGTCTCGGAATCGATGCGGTTGCCCAGCGTGCGGTTGAACGCTGCCATCCAGAGCTTAACGAGCATGGACGTAGCCAGTGCCGCAAGGGAAATAAACGTGTAAGCGGTGGGCGAGGGCTTGATGATCTTAGTGACCGACTCGAGAATCAGGTTGATGCCGACGGCGCAAACCAGGACGGCGACGAACAGGCCGGCTAGGTACTCGTAGCGGCCGTGACCATAGGGGTGGCCTTCGTCTGCCGGGCGGCTGGCAAGGCGGAAACCGAGCAGGCTCACAATGTTGCTCGAGGCATCGGAGAGGTTGTTGAAAGCGTCGGCGATGAGGGAGACGGAGCCGGCGAGCAGACCCGCGATGCCCTTGGCCAGGCACAGGGTGATGTTGAGGCCAATGCAGACGAGGCTTGCGGAAAAGCCCGCGTTGGTGCGGCAAGATGCATCGACCGGCTCGCTCTCGCTGCCGGGAACAAGCGTATGTACCAGCCGATTTACAAATAGCATAGCGGTCGTCCTCACAATCATGTTTAAGGGGATAGTGTAGCTCGCACGGGGGCGCCGTGCGCCGATGCTCAGAAAATGCAGCAATAGTCTGCCGGTGCTAACGAGCGAGCCTTCTCGTCTGCCTGGGTGGTCCATTTTGGGCCACATGGGTATGGGCATGTGCCTGCTTGCTCGACATACTTAATGTCGACAGCCCCTGTGCAAAGGAGGACGTTTCCATGGACGAGATGTTTGCCATTAAATGTCAAAACTGCGGCGGCCCTATGTACTCGCACCAGGCTAAGCGCAGCTTTGAGTGCGCCTATTGCGGCACGGTGGTTCCGTGGCAGGCGGACGCCGGAGAGCCCAAGAGCGCTTTGGGTATTCGCCATACGCCGTTGACGGTGGTGGATGGACTGCTCAAACTCACGCATGTGTCGCAACTCGAGCGCCCGCAGGACCCGGACTGGTATTTCTTCAATGCGCACTGGCGCAATCAGTCGGTCCTGGAACATCTGCTGTGGGAGGATCGCGGCACGGCGCAGGAGTTCCAAGAGGCCACGCATGTGAGCATTCCTTGCCCCTTCTGCGGAGCGTCCTTTGAGGGCGAGTCAACGCAGCGTGTGTTTGAGTGCCCGTCCTGCGGCAATAAGATCGGCATTGCGGACCTGCTCAAGCCGGGGACGTTTAGCAAGCGCCTGACCATGGGCGTTGGTGCGGAGTATGTGCCCGAGCAGGGTATTCCCTGCGAAATCTCGCCGCAGCAGGCACGTGCCAACGCGCTGCAGCTGGTGCGCCAGTATCCGGATGCCTTTGCCGGGCACGACATGGAAGACGCGATCCAAAACGACATGATGCTCTTCTATTTCCCCATGGCGCTGGCGGACTTGCGCATGATGGCGAGCTTCCCGGGCAAGGGCCTGAGCAAGGAGGCCTTGGTGTACTACGAGGTGCTCGACTGGGCATACCCCAGGGCAAACTACCTGGACGTTCGCCTCATGGGCATTTTGGAGCCGTGGGACTTTGCCAAGGTCGGTCCGTTCGATCCCGCCATGCAGGAAGGTGACTTTCGCGTTGTCTCAGTCGATGCGTCTACCAAGGACCAGGTGGTCATTGATAAGTTGGCGCTCGACGTTGCGGGCAACGACGCCGAGGCGGTGCTGGGGCTCAATAAAAAGAGCATCCGCACCTGGGCGCGCAAGGCCCGCAAACATAAGGACGGTCTGGTGATGGTGCCGGTCTACTTTGTCGATCGTCCTGCCTCGGATAGTCGCGATGGCGAACAGGTGCGCATCGCCGTGAACGGCCAGACGGGCCGCGCGGTTGCGGTGGTGTTTAGTGACAAGCGCGAGACGCATGTGGTGGCACCGCTCAATCCCAACGTGATGCTGTCGAGCGAAAGCACCGTGCACGCCACGCCCATCGAGGTCAAATACGTTAAATCGCCCTTCCTATACCAGATTGTGCGCCGTGGAGGCGGCGAGCAACCGCGCCAGGTTGCAGCGGTTGCCGAGGGTTCCTGCCGAGAAGAAAAGCCCAAACGCAAGGGCTTGCTCGCTGCGATCTTTGGGAAGTAGGGGGCGGTGCCGGTTAGAGTCGTGATGCGATAGCCAGCGACACGGGGCAGCTCGCAGGAGTGCGGACTGCCCCGTTTTTGTGTTGCGGGGAAGTGCTGGGCACTTCATTAAATGCCCCTGCTCGGAGCGTTGGCGCTGAACAACATTACGTTTGCCGATAGCTATTAAAAAGTGTCCGCTCGCGGTAGTAGTATCAAAAAAAGAGGGGTTCCAAACGGAACCCCTCTGGCAAGTCAAATTGTCCCCTACGGGACGCCCTCCGAAGAAGGCATTTTTGGCATAGCCGTATTTTGACTCGCAGTGTCGATGTAACTGGTAATCGACAAGGCAACTGTAGCACAGCGCGAAAGGGCTGGTCTATATGAATCTAAGAAACTACTCGGGTGAGTACAGTATCGGTCTAGACATGGGCACCAACTCCGTGGGTTGGGCGGTTACGGACGAGCATGGCAAGCTCCTGCATTTTAAGAAGCAGCCTACCTGGGGCAGTCGTCTGTTCGATGCCGCGCAGCCGGCTTCTGCGGCTCGTGTCCATCGCGGTCAGCGTCGTCGCTATGTGCGGCGTCGTTGGCGCTTGGATCTACTGTAAAAACTGTTTGAGCCTGCAATGAACGAAGTTGATCCGGGCTTTTTCATGCGGCTCAACCAGTCGCGAACCATCGAAGGCGACCCGATCTTTACCAAGGACTTCACGAAGGCCGATTACTACGATCGTTTCCCGACCATCTATCATCTGCGCGCTTACCTTATGGGCACCGATGAGCAGGCAGATCTCCGCTTGGTGTACCTTGCGATTCATAACATCGTTAAGCATCGCGGTAACTTTTTGCGCCAGGGAGAGAAGCTGACGGCAAAGACAGCAAAGACATCTGATGCCCTTAAGAATCTCAATGGTGCTCTGAAGACATGGTGCGAATCGAGGGAATATGAGTTCGTGAAACTTAATGAACTCTCTGTAGCGAAGATCTTGGCTGACGAGCAATCTTCTCGCTCGCAAAAGGCGAAAGATATTCAGGCTCTTGTAAAAGTAGACACTTTGGACGCTGCTGCGAATAAAAAGCTGGTGAAGGCTTTGTCGAACGCTGTCGTCGGTCTTCAGTGCGAGTTCAAAGATGTGTTTGGCGAGTTTGAGTGCGAGGCAACTAAGCTCGCGCTTTCTGACGACGAGAAACTCGAGACACTGCAAGCTGCGTGTCCCGACGATTGCGTCGAGCTTCTTGAGTCTGTCTGCGGGGTATATTCTGCTTATGTTTTGCAGGGGCTTTTGTCATATGCAGAAGGTCAAACTATTTCGATCAACATGATCAAGAAATACGAGCAATACGCAGAAGACCTTGCTCTGCTTAAGCTCTTGGTCCGCGAATATGCTCCCGGCTCATATGAGTCTTTCTTCCGCGGCGCAACCTATCACGATTCGAATAGCGATGACCCCTCGCGCGACTACGATGCCTCTAAGGCGCAGGGCTACACAGCATATGACCTGCATAAATTGTCCTATGATGACTTCGCTAAATCCGTAAAGAAACTCTTTACGGGAACGGGCGCGGAGACGGATGAGCGCTATGTCGCCATGATGGACGGCATTCGACAAGCAACGCTTTTGCGCCGCCTTAAGACGAGTGATAACGGTTCTATCTACTACCAGCTGCATCTCGAGGAACTGCAGGCTATTCTGAAAAGCCAGGGCCGTTTTTATCCGTTCCTTAAGGACGAGGCTGCGAAGATCGAGAGTCTGGTCACGTTCCGAATCCCGTACTATGTGGGACCGCTGACGCCTAAAAATGCTGCCCAGGACAAACATGGCAAGCATCGATTCCAGTGGTCCGAGCGCAAGCCCGGTATGGAAGATGCGACGATCACGCCTTGGAACTGGGATACCGTGATCGATAAGAATAAGAGCGCCGAGAACTTTATCCTGCGCATGACAGGTGACTGCACGTATCTTGCTGGCGAGAAGGTGCTTCCCAAGCAGTCCCTGCTCTATGAGGAGTTCTGCGTTCTAAATGAACTCAATGGCGTTCGCTGGTCTGAAGATGGTGACGATTGGCAACGCTTGGATGCCGCGCAGCGTGAGGGCATTGTCCATGAGCTTTTCCATAAAAAGCGTCGCGTTACCTACAAGATGATTGCCGACTGGCTTGTAAAAGAGGGCGACGCGACAAATCCGGTTGTCCGCGGCGGCCAGGGTGAGAGCGGTCTTGAATCGAAGATGGGCTCGTACATCTTCTTTGCCAAGGACATCTTTGGCGTGGACGAGTTGAGCCGCGCCGAGTATCCAGTTATCGAGAAGATCATTCTTTGGAACACGTTGTTCGAGGACCGCTCGATTCTTAAGGAAAAACTGCAGGATGAGTTCGGTCCCAGTGGCAACGGAATGCTCGATGCCGAGCAGATTAAGAAGATTTGCAAAAAGCGACTGACCGGCTGGGGACGTCTGTCGGAGAAGTTCCTGACGGGTATTAGGATTGATACGCAAGCCGGTCGCTCTATGAGCATCATGGACGTGCTGCGAGAGGGAAACCCCAGTTCCGAGCGTCGCTTGGGCGAGACCATGGTGATGATGGAGATTCTCCACGACAACACGCTGGGCTTCCAGGAAAAAGTGGATGAGCATAATCGCAAATACTACGCCGAAAACGAGAAGTCACTAGGCGTTAATGAGCTCCCCGGATCTCCGGCGATTCGTCGCAGCCTGAACCAAGCGATTCGCATTGTTGACGAAATCGCAAAGATTGCGGGGCACGCACCGGCCAACGTTTTTGTTGAGGTGACTCGCGACGAGGACGAAAAGAAAAAGGGTAAGCGGACCACGAAGCGCTGGGATGCCATCGAGGACGCGCTCAAGGCGTTTAAGGCCGAGGGCGGTGACCTGGCCGTTATGGGCGATTTCAAGGAGCTCAAGGCAGCCAATGTGAACCTTGACGAGCGCCTGACCCTCTATTTGATGCAGAACGGAAAATGCCTGTATTCTGGCCGCGCTATCGACCTCAGTAAGCTAATGGCAGGCTCGGGCGAGTACGAGGTCGACCATATCATCCCGCGCGCCTACATTAAGGACGACAGCCTCGAAAACAAGGCGCTGGTGTACCGCGAGGAGAATCAGCACAAGACCGACCAGCTTTTGATTGATAAGAGCATTCGCCAGAAGATGGGCGAAACGTGGAAGCAGCTGCACCAAGCGAAGCTTATTGGCGATAAAAAGTATCGCAACCTGCGGCGCCCTTCCATAAACGAGAATGCCATGAAGGGCTTCGTCGCGCGCCAGCTCGTGGAGACGAGCCAGATGATTAAGATGGCGCAGGCGTTGCTTGAGGCGCGTTATGCCGACGAGGGAACGAAAATCGTTCCCGTTAAGGCGAGCGTATCGCACAACCTTCGTGAGGCGGCCGGCTTGGTCAAATGCCGCGAAGCCAACGATTTCCATCATGCGCATGATGCCTATCTGGCATGTCGCTTGGGCCTGTTTATTCAGATGCGCCACCCCGGAATGTATGAGAACCCCATTGGCTACTCGCACGTGATTAAGAAGTACGTGCGCGAGCAGTCTGAGCTGTTTAAGAAAACCCATCGCATGCCTGGATCTGCCGGTTTTGTCGTCAATAGCTTTATGACTGCGGGTTTTGACCCCGAGACGGGCGAGGTCTTTGACGATGCCTGGACCGAGGACGACGAGGTCAAGCGTTATAGGGGAAAGTATCTTCCGGACGGCTGGAACGCAGCGGCAGAGGCCGAGGGCATTCGCCGTGCGCTCAACTATCGCCAGTGCTACATCTCGAGGATGCCACAGGAGGATACGGGCGCGTTCTGGAAGGCAACGATTTACTCACCGCGTGATCCCAAGATGGGCGCAAAGCTTGAGTTGTCGACCAAACAGGGGCTCGACGCCAAGCAATACGGTGGTTTTTCGAGCCAGCAGTTTGCGTACTTCTTTATCTATGAGGCCAAAAAGAAGGATAAGCCGGTGTTCCGGTTCTCTCAGGTTCCCGTGTGGCTTGCGGCGCGCATCGAGGGCGACTCGGCAGCGCTCGGCGAATATGCGAGGGGACTTGCGGAGAAGGAGGGCCTAAAGTACGTCGGTATCACAAGGTCGAAGATCTACAAGAAACAGCTGATTGAGGTGGATGGCGAGAGGTTCTTTATTACGGGGAAAAAGGAGATGAGGAATGCTACGCAACTGGCTTTTTCAAATGAGCAATTGAAACTGCTCGCGGGAAATGCGTGTAGCGAAGATGCTATCAAGCTTTTGGATATGTTTAATCCCGCGGCTTCTTCCGTCTCTGGCAGGCTACTGCGTCAACTCAAAATTGAGGCGATTATAGAAAAGTGCGCAACTATGGATGCGGAAGATGTTGCTGCAGTAGTCAAGCGCCTGCTTGCCTTGGTGAATGGAACAATGAATATGGTTGATTTGTCACCGGCGGGCGGCTCAAAGTTTTCGGGTTGTATACAACCTAATTATTCAAAGTTGCTGAGCGATTCAAATGTGACGGTTTTCCTTATTGACCAGTCTGTAACAGGCATGTACGAGAGAAGGACTCGTGTCGGGCTTTAGGAATATCGTCATTTCCAGCCCCTGCAAATTACAGTACAAGGGCGGCTACATGGTTGTCCGCCGCGAGGACGACACGGCGAAGGTCCACCTTTCGGAGATTTCGTCGGTCGTCCTCCAGACCAACCAGGTGTTCATAAGCGCTTATCTGCTCTCGGAGCTTGCCAAGGCAAAGGTCGCGTTTGTCGTCTCTGACGAGAAGCGCGACCCCATTGGGCAGTATTTGCCGCTATATGGGGCTCATAACACCAGTAAGCGTATTGCAGAACAGCTTGAGTGGGGCGAACCAATCAAAAAGCGCGTATGGCAACGAATCGTGCGCGACAAAATCAAACATCAATCTGATGTGCTCCATGCCCGTGCGCGTGAGGAGCAGGGTGAGACGCTCAAGAGCATTGTTGCCGAGGTGCGCTCGGGTGATACAACAAATCGCGAGGGTCATGCCGCTCGACTGTATTTCAGCTCCCTGTTTGGTCCGTCCTTCTTGAGGGATGACGATACGCCTCTCAATGCTGCTCTCAATTACGGGTATGCGATCCTGCTGTCGAGCGTCAATCGCGAGATTGCGGCGCGCGGATATCTTACGCAGACGGGGATTTGCCATAGGAACGAGTATAACCAGTTCAACCTGAGCTGCGATTTCATGGAGCCTTTTAGACCTCTTGTTGACCGTATCGTGTTCGATAACTATGACGGCGAATTCTCCAAGGAAACAAAGTTGCTTTTGGTCGACATGCTTAACCAGGGAATCGCATATCGAGGCGGCACGTATCGCGTGGGCTCTGTAATCTCTCTGTACGTTGCCGATTGCTTCAAGGCTCTTGACCGGAAGCTGTCGGTAGACGAAATCGAGTCGTTTGAGGTCGTATGAGTGTCGGGGAAAGGATCAGATATATGAGGCTTGTCGTCTTCTATGATTTGCCCGTCGATACTCCTGCACAGAGAAAAGACTATCGAGTATTCCGTAAGTTTCTTCTTAAAGATGGCTATCTTATGCTCCAGGAGTCCGTGTATGCAAAGCTTGTTGTTAATGATGGGGCGGCGGGAAGCGCGGTGCAAAGACTCAGGAAGCATCGTCCGCCGTCCGGCCTCGTACAGGTCCTTCGCGTGACTGAGTCTCAGTTTTCGACCATGGAGTACATAACGGGCAGTCGTGAGACCCATGAGGAGATAGATACGATGGAGGAGCTTCTGGTTTTATGAGGCTCGTATTTGCGGGACTTGAAAACTCGCTGGAGCTAACAGCAGGGGAGACATCGGTTTTGCAAGTCGAGAACTCAGCTCTGTTCGCGCGGATCGTAGCTTCTTTGCAAAACGAATTGGGGCGTCAGGCGATGGAGCCCTATTCCCTTTGGAAAGACGATGAGGAGATTAAGCCCAGCAGCGCTCTGATGATGGTTCCTGATGCACTGAATCTCCCATGGGATGACCGTGCGTTTATGGCCGCAATCACCAAAAAAGTTGAGCGCGAGTTTCTAGAAGACGAAGATTTGCGTATGCAGGTGGAACAGGCAGAACGTGCAATAAAAGTGCGTTTAGGCGGATTGAACCTTGGCTTTAATGCCGATTTGGGGTTTGGTTTAGAATGGGATTTGAAGCGCTACCTCAAGTTTTTAGGATTTGGCGCAGCGCCTCAAGAAGACAAATCGTTCCTTGATAATCTGCTGAATTTTCTTTCATTTGCTCTTGACGCTGGCTGCAGAAAGACAATCTTGTTTGTAAATCTCAAAACTTTTTTGACGGAAAATGAGCTGCAAATGCTCTATGACCACGTGTTTTTCCTTAAATTGAGCCTGCTGCTCCTAGAGAATAAAAAAGATACCATGTCTTACGGACACGAACATAAACTAATGGTTGACCTGCAGTTTTTAGAGCATTGAAAGAACTGACCGGTTAGATTGAACGTCTCGTTGCAGTAGGGAATTTGCTCCAATGGTTTTGGAACAGTGTCGATCTAACTGGTAATCAAACCAAAGGCACGTTCCTATTCGACAAGTTCGCGTTTTGGAACAGTGTCGATCTAACTGGTAATCAAACCAACCCGGCGACCGTCATGGTGGAGGTGCCGTTTTGGAACAGTGTCGATCTAACTGGTAATCAAACCCGCTCTGCATGACGGTGATGATTTTGAACGTTTTGGAACAGTGTCGATCTAACTGGTAATCAAACCGGGGGCCAACGCCAACGCTAGCAGGTAGAGTTTTGGAACAGTGTCGATCTAACTGGTAATCAAACACGTGAGTACCTTCGCTGTCGGTGATTGCGTTTTGGAACAGTGTCGATCTAACTGGTAATCAAACCTCGACGGTGAGGTCACAACGGTCGCGTTTGTTTTGGAACAGTGTCGATCTAACTGGTAATCAAACTCTCTAAAGTAGTTGCGGCAGTTGTTCCAGTTTTGGAACAGTGTCGATCTAACTGGTAATCAAACAATGTGCATTTTGTTACAAGTACGTGTGTGGTTTTGGAACAGTGTCGATCTAACTGGTAATCAAACGATCATGAAAGAGCTCATGGACACGCAGTCGTTTTGGAACAGTGTCGATCTAACTGGTAATCAAACCAGTCGTGTTTGAAAACTTCGAAGTCGTAGTTTTGGAACAGTGTCGATCTAACTGGTAATCAAACTTAAGATCAACCGCATCGCAGAGGGCGCCGTTTTGGAACAGTGTCGATCTAACTGGTAATCAAACTAACAGATTGTTCGCTGACATTGTTCTCGGTTTTGGAACAGTGTCGATCTAACTGGTAATCAAACGACCAGCCAGAAGTTCTGCCGTCTGCTCAAGTTTTGGAACAGTGTCGATCTAACTGGTAATCAAACCGGCAAGTACGACTTCAAGTGCGAGAACAAGTTTTGGAACAGTGTCGATCTAACTGGTAATCAAACAAGAACATCGACTTGATTTCCTCGCCAGTGTTTTGGAACAGTGTCGATCTAACTGGTAACCAAACCACTTGCCGAGCGCAAGTCTGAGATAGCAGTTTTGGAGCAGTGTCGATCTAGCTGGTAATCAAACTTTCGCGCCGTCGAAAATGTCGCAATTATAGTTTTCCCATATGATGCCATGGCTCCTTTTGTGTTCGTGCGCGGCAGCGATGGCGGCGACGCATCATCCTGTTTCCTTTTTATCGAGGCCTTTTTTAGGATGATGACCATTCGGTAATCAAGCTTTGCTGTTGGGAAATGATCGTATTGCGGCAATGTAGTGCGGAAAGAGCTTCGTCGAAGCGGCATCCTCTAGTCAGAGGATTTTGTTGCCGCGACTCATTGTTGATTTGCGTTCTCGATTATCTCGCGCAGCCTTGGCATGTACTCGTCCGTGATGCTCTTGAAATCGAGGCTCAATTTGAAGTTGAGCGTTCCCGGTTTCGGAGACGGAAGGGCGTCGAACCTTTCGCGCATCTCGTCGAACAGCGCGTTGTACTCATCGGCTTGCTCCTGGGTGACGTCATATTCTCTTCCTTGAATAATTAGCGTAGCCATTTATCACTACCCATTCTGTGATGCGCGGTCAATGCTCGTCTCGGTGCGGCACTTGCCGTTGAGTCTGAGATGAATACCTCTGCAAGGCCGAAGGATGCAGGGTGCAAGTCAAGGAGATGACTAGTATTGGGGGCATTTTCTGTCGCCTAATTCTTCATGTGTGGGCTCGCGTGTTTTGTGTCGCACCCTAAAACAGACACCGCTCAATCAGTTCCCTGCCACGCAGGGTGTCTATCCACTCCCGTGGAATTGCATCGATACCGTAGACCGTGCCGGCGAGGGCCCCTGCGACAGCTGCGGTGGTGTCGGTGTCGTCTCCCAGATTGACGGCGGTAAGCACGCAGTCTTCGTAGCTGCTGGTGTTGACGAAGCACCAGGTGGCTGCCTTAAGCGTGTCGCGGACGAAACCACCTGACCTGATTTCCTGCTCTGGAACGCCTTTCAGATGAAGTGCCCACGAGGGGAGTGCGTCGTTCATCACATCCTTCATCAGTTCGACAAATATGATGCATGACTCGGTTGACGCTCTGTGGGCGTGCGTAATCGCGGAGACCTCGCTGACCTCTTCGTCTGTCGCATCGGTGAACGCCAGGGGAGCGATGCGCATGAGCGATCCGTTGCCGTTGTCGCACTCGCCGGAGCTTCCTTTGCCGGCGTGCAGGGCGCGGGCGGTCGTGCCGCCATAATCGAAAACGCCGTCGATCGTATACTCGCCACGGGCAATCCAGCTTACGAACTTGTCGCGCATGTCTGCGGTGTCGATATGCCCGAGCTCCCTAATCGAGTCGCAGGTAGCAAGCGTCATAGATGTGTCGTCGCTCCAGGTGCCGGCGGGCTGTCCGTGCGTGCCGTAGCCGATCATGTCCGTGCATTCGAACGTGCCGCGGGGCCTGAACTCGTAGGGAACGCCCAGCGCGTCGCCGACGGCAAGTCCATAGATGCAATCGCGCAGCGTTGTTTTCGGTCTGTCTGTCATGGAAAGCTCCTTTTATGCTCTGTCGGGAATTCGTGATAACCTGCGGCAGCGTGTCAGGTTCAATTCGGAACGCAGTGCGATCCGAATTGGGGGAGCCCGACGGCAAACATGCTTTGCTTGTTCATTGCGCAAGCGTGTGCGGACCTAACCGAATCATTGGGGTTGAGACGGTTTCTCTCGATTCGCGACGCAGTGCGTCGCGAATCGAGAGAACTCAATGGCCGATATGTCAAAACGATATGCCCTGGCGTTCCTTTACACGGCAATAGGGACCTCTTTTGGGCGCCCTGCCTTTGGAGCGTCGGCGAGTCGTGCCTCGATGGAAGCTTTGGACACCATGCGCTTGGTGCCATCCTTCCATGAATCCAACAGTCCAGCATTTATCAGTTGCGATACTCTTGCCGAGCTAACGCCAAGCATGCGCGCGGCATCCGCTGCGGTGACGGCGGGGATATCGTTGAGTTCGCGGCTGACGGCTACGGCGATAATCTTGCCGCCGTGTCGCGGCTCATGTCCGAAGTCTGGCGCAGGCAGGTCGACGCCGCCCATTAGGTGGTCATCGACCATGCATGCGAGAAAATCAGCGGCGCTTTCGACAGCGTCGTTTAGGTCGGAGCCAAACGTTCCTCCTCCGCCCAGCGAGCCACATGGCACGGCATCGACCATGCCGTCCGAATCAAAGAACTCAAATTCCCATACGTAAACCATGTAAGACCTCCTCTAAAAAGCGATGCGAAATGTGATGAGGATGAGCTATCGAAGTCCTGCCTGCCTTAGGATTCTTTTGGCAATTTGATCCTCAATCTCTCGGTGGCGTTTCACGAGCACGAGTTTATCTCCTTTGACGAACTTCTCGTGATTAGTGCCTCCTTTCGAGATGAAGCCGGCTTCTTCGAGGATGCGGATCAATTCGCGTCTCTGCATCTTAGCCTCTTTCAATAACTATATATTAGCACTTCCTAAGGGTTTAAGACTTAAATCTTAGCTATTACTAACCCTTTGTTTTGTGGTGCCATCTTTGGATAACGGCTTATATTCCTTGCTGTATTATTTTATTTGCTCGTGCGGACACGATTTTGGTGCTCTGCGCACGACCGCGAAAAGGGTTTGCGGTGACTAAAATGTGGCCATAGAGACAGTTTTAGCGAACCCCACGGGAGTGACGCGTATGGACAACAACACGCTGCTGTTCCAGGACAAAGGTTCGGGTAGGTTTAAAGACGTCAAGATCTACCCTAACCGCATCGAGGTGCTCAAGAAGGGCACTTTTGGTGGCAAGCACACCGAGATTGTTTATCTTAAGGACATTACGGGGGTCAGCAGGATCAAGGGCCGCGACGTTTTCCTACGTAACAGGCTGTTGACTGCCTGTGTCTTTAGTCTGAGCAGCCGCTCCCAAGCTCAGGAGTTCGTGAATGCGCTGAACATGGTGATGTAGCCGATAACGGTGTTCGGGCTAAGGTAAAAATCGGGGCGCAGAACGGTATTCTGCGCCCCCCCAATTGAGTCGATGTGTCTAAAAGGCGGGCTTGCCTATTCGCTGTCGTCCCCAACGTTTTCGCGGTCATTGGCAAGCATCGCCGCGCCGGCGACCGTTGTCGCCATGGCGGCAGCGGCGAGCCCGGCGGCAATGCCGGAGCCGTCGCCCGTGTCGGCGAGTTTTCCGCCCGAGCCCTTGCCCTTGTTGCCCTTACCATTCTTATCAGCGCTGCCTGCGCTGGAACCCGTGCCGCTGCCGGTGCCGCCTGCACTGTCCGAGGCCGCTACGGTAAAGTTTGCGGCTCCGTCGCTGGCGAGCGTGTAGTTCTGCGCCGCGTCGCCCAACAGACCTTTCGCACGCACCCAATACGTCCCCGCGGCAAATGCCTCGCCCTCGGCCATTGCCGTGCCCGGAGCGCCGTCCGCGTCGTGCACAAACTCGAGCTGGGCGGTGCAGGCGTCGGTTTCGAGCTTGCCCTCGAGTGATGCCGCAATCTTGGCGCGCACGTCTTCGCCGGCCTTAAGGCCTTCGAGTCCCTCAAAATGGGGCGTCAGCGCGAGCGGATCGATATCGATGGGCACGAAGCCCTGCAGTCCTGTAGCGGTCTCGTTGCCCAGGGCGTCGACATCCACGTATTCGATGGCAAACGCGCTGCCAGAAGCGGCCACGTTGAGTACGTTGCTGCTGTTAACGAGGCGGAAACGGCCCTCGCCAACGGTCTTGCCATCCTGGAATGAGGCATCGCTCAGCGAGTCGCCGTACGTCATGCGCATGCGGGTCGGGAGATAGTACGGGAGATAGTACGAAGCCGTCTGCTTGTGCTCCGTATCGTAATTGCGCTGGTAGATGCTCCGGGCCAGCGCCGCATCAACAAAGTCGGATGCGATGATGCCAATGTGCTTGAGGTAATCTG
Source organism: Collinsella sp. (assembly GCA_048416615.1). Classification (GTDB taxonomy): domain Bacteria; phylum Actinomycetota; class Coriobacteriia; order Coriobacteriales; family Coriobacteriaceae; genus Collinsella. The sequence continues at coordinate 105,523 of DBFSET010000023.1, forward strand.
ACTTTGTATCCTCGATGCCGCTGGGATTGATGTACGGGCTCTTATACAGATGCTCGTTGACTACTCGTGCCGAGGTAAAAGGATTGCCTCCGTGCGACAAGCCCGTGCAGCTGGTGTAGTTGATAGACCAGCAACGCTCCAGGACTTTCTCCTTGGCCCCGTTATCGTCCTCGACATCTACCTCGTTGCGCGTGCGCCCGGTCGTTTCCTTCAGCGCATTATCGACCCAGCTGAGCTTGTCGGTTCCCGTGAGTTTGTACTTGTCCTGGGCGTATACCTTGGTGCAATAGGGCTCTTTGTCGCCTGTTTCCCCCGCGGCTTCAAAGCCCTGCGCGTCTTGGACGAGGCACATGGAACTGCTGTCGGTGTGCGCTGCGATTTTGTTATCCCATTCGGTGAGGTCGAGTCCCCACGTGTGGCCGCTTACGCTGTCGCCGTCGAGTCCAAATCGACGTAGCAGGACGATCTTTCCGCGCACCTCGCCCAGTGTGGGAACGCGGCTCGACGTATAGAACAGTTTGGGGTTGTCGTCCAAAACCTTGGCGAAAGCCGTCGTAACACTTTCGTCGGTAGCCTCGTCGTTGCCTCGTGATACAAGCATGATGAGCGCTTCTGTCGGGTTTTCGTTCAAAAACGTTTTGAAGTACCCGATGACATCGGAGAGATGCAGATAGTTCCCGTCTTTTTTGAGTAGGTAGAAAATCCCGTGGTCGATGCCGGGGTCATCGCCCTTTCCGAGCCGGATATCAAAATAGCGAATGCCTTCGAGCAACTGCGTGGGAATGTAATCCTGCTGGCATTTTACTTGCGAGGATTGGGGCTCAGTGTCGTTGTCCACGCTGCAGGTGCCCGAATCGTGCGTACCCGGGATGCTCAGCTCGTCGAGGAACTTGTCGTCGTCGACGTATTTCATCCAACATGGTCCGTCGACGTAGCTGCTGTACGTGATCCAGTCGAGGCTGCTAACCGTGGCATCGTTCTTTTTCATGTCGCAACCGATAAGTTCGAGCTCCCACGGAATGCTCTTACTCTTATGGCAGATCTTATTGTTGTCCTGGTCTTTGCCGTTCGATTCTATTGCCAGGTACTTAATGTCTTTTTTCTCGGTTTCTTTCTCGACCGTGCGGTCTCGGATGATGTAGGTTCCGTTTGATTGACGCTCGAACGCAAAAGAGCGGCTGGGCTTGCCGTCATGCTCGCCACTCCATACGTGGATGACCTTTCCGTCTTTGTCCGAGTCGCCATCGACCGACCAAATGCTGTAGCCCGTCTTCTTGTGCTCTTCGAAATTGAGCAAGGTGCGGATAGCATACCAGTTTGTATCGTCATTCTTGGTCGTTACGTTCTCAAGGATGAGCTTGCTGGACGTGCCGTCATTAAACAGGTGGCAGACGTTGCCGATGACGTTGCCGTCTTCGTTGACGCTCGCGGTGCGAAAATAGCCCGCGGGGCGAAGACGAATGACGAACTTGTCGAGGTTGGCCGCCGATGTGGGCGTGTCTTCTGCAAATGCCGCGCGCATGGGAAGGCCCAATCCCGCGGTTTCGGGCAGGCTTGCAAGCGGCGACAACGCCGCGAGTCCAAGGCCCAGCGTAAACGCTCGGCGACTGATGGCATGATGTTCGGTCATAACTCCTCCATTCGCAGGGTGCGGTAATGCGCTCATTTTGGTCACTATACTGCCCGGATGTTTAAAGGTGTCGGCTTAAATTGTGTGCGCGGCGCTATAAATCGGCGGGCGGACGTGTTTGGGTGCTTGCCTATTTGTGCTGCTACCGCGCTGGGGGTGGTTTTGCCGCCCGGCACCCTCGCGTTCGCCGGCTATCGGCATAAGAAAGGGAGGGTCGGTTTACCGGCCCTCCCTTAGTACGAAACGCTGGGGCACCGCCGCTTGTTGGCACTGCGCTCGTGTTTTTCGTTACGCTCGCGAGTCGCTTAGCGCTTAATCTCGATATCGTCGAGCTTAACATCCATGGCCTCGGTCTTGGCCTTGGCGATGTCGTCGGCAAATTCCAGAGACTTCATCATGGTCTCGACGGCGTCCTTGTGCTCCTCGACGTTGTCGATGCGCACGTAGACGCTGCCGCCGCCTGCTTCGGTGAAGTACTCAGTCGTCACGCCGCCCGAGTGTGTATAGGAAGCGTTGCGCCAAGTCTTGCCGTTGTACTTGACGGGGTCATTCTCGGTCCACTCAAAGCTGGCATTCCACTTTGCCTCGTAGTCGAACAGCTCGTCAGCGTTCTTGTCAGAGTCGAAGACAGGGATGAAGCGATCGCTGGCGTGCTCGCTCTCGGTGAACTTAAACTGGGCCCTATCGGCCGTGTCGCCGGCGACGTCGGTGATCTCGACGCCCTCGGGGACCTCGACCTTAAACCAGATGAAGTCGGTCCTCATATCCACGGCTGGCTTTTCCGCACCGCCACCGCCACTTCCGGTAGCGCCGCCGCTGCCACCGCAGCCCACCAGGGCAACCGCGGCAAAGAGACTGATGCAGAGGGTGAGAATCGCAAAGGCCTTCTTTTTCATGGTCGTGTCCTCCTCGATCTGTAACCGCCCATGGATTACCTGCCTTTACTGTACGCGTGGACGGCTCGCTAGGGTGGGCCATGTGTCCCATTCTGAGGGCCGGATTTGCGCCGTTAAGTGGCAATATGTCCGGACGCAAAAGAGGGGAGGGCCGGTGCTGCCCGGCTCTCCCTGGGGTGAGGTTCCCGTTCATTTAATGGGGCGTTCATGCGGGCGTGCGCGAACCCTTGCTACTTGATCTCGATGCTCGAAATCTCGACGCCGCGGGCCTCGGTGACGGCCGCCTTGATGTCGTCGGGGAACTCGATGGAGTTGAGGAGCGTCTCGGCTTCTTTCTTGTGAAGGTCGACGTTCCTAATCATGATATAGATGCTTCCCGTGTCGACGTCGGTAAAGAGGTAGGTATAAGTACCGCCGTTGTCCTTGCACGTTCCGGTGAGCCATGTTCTGCCGTTGTACTCGACGGGGTCGCCATCCTCCCACTGGAACGTTCCGGTGTGCCTTTCGGCCTGCTCTGCAAAGGACTCTTCGGCCGTCATCTTCTCTTGCCAAACGGGGATGAAACGGTCGACTGTGGTGTTCTCGTTCTCGGGGAAGGTGAGCTGGACCCTGTCGGCGTTCTTACCGGCGGAGTCGCTCACGCCAACGCTCTCGGGCATCTCGACCTTAAACCAGATAAAGTCAGTCTTTTCGGCGACGGGGGCCTTTTCCTTGCCTTCGCTCTTTGAGGTGCTGCCGCCTCCGCCCGATGCGATTCCGCTGCAGCCGACAAGGGCAAACGCGGCAAAGAGGGCGATGCAAAGGGAAAGGATCGATAGGGTCTTTTTCTTCATGGTGGCGTCCTCCTTGTCTGTCGGTGACATCACGGCGCCGCGGGTTGTTGGAGCGTTGATAGTTTGGCGGCGGATGTCTTTGTGTGCTGTGCGGCGATACCTCCGTTCGTTGTTTGCGGCCGTCGCTCGGCCGCGCCCCAACGGGCTCCTTACCTATAGATATGCCCCAGCTTGTGCTGCCCGGGAGTCTCGAAAGGTGGGCCATGTGTCCCATGTTTGGGGCACTGGGCGCATGGGACGGCACGGCTCGGCATCGACTTTTCCATGTTGCGCAACAGCGCCCTGGGTGGAGGCGTATAGACTTGGCTGTGACAAAAGCTAAACCACGAAAGGTCGAACGATGTTCTGTAAAATATGCGGACAGCAAGTGCCTGATGGATCAACGTTTTGTAAGCACTGTGGGGCTTCGCTGGTCGGCGGTTCCGTGCCGACGCCTACGGGCGCTGGTCCTTCCTCTGCCCCGGGCCTAACCCAATCGATGCCGCCGGTCGCTCCTGCGCCTCAAAAGCCCAAAAGCAAGGCACCGATCATCATTGCTGTGGCGTGTGCCGCCGTGGTACTCCTCGGGGGCGGCACGGTGTTTGCGCTCACGATGCTTAACGGGTCCAAGAGCTCTGACACGCAAATCTCGGTGATCGATACCGGGTCTTCGGACGAGAAAGATTCTTCTGCCAAGAAGAAGAGCGATAAGTCCAAGTCCAAGGAACCCTCGTCGTCCGATGACGAGGCCGTTCCCGAGGACGAGTCGGCATACTACGGTTCGGGCGATTCGGACGATTACCTAACCGACGTGTATACGTACACGAACGACATGCATCCTTATAGCATGTCGATTCCCAATCGCTTTGAGATGGAAGATACTCCCAGCGGCAGCAGCACAAGGTACGAGGATCCGGAGACGGGTTTTGTGATCAGCCTGTCTGGCTACGTCAACGTTAACGACGAAACTGCACACGAGATGTTTGTCGATAAGGACACCTCGGGCAAGGTCGACCTCTATACCGCGGAGGGCGACAACTGGTACGTGGTTTCGTGGCGCGAGGGCGACACAATCATTTACGAAAAGACGATCGTCACGGACTCGACGGTCGCCACGGCGCATTTGGAGTACTCGACTGCAAACCGCGACATGGGGTCGAAGATTATCGACACGCTGCTGCCGACATTCCGGGTGGACTAGGCTCCCGTGCCTATAGCCGGCAATCGAAAACACCGATAGCCAGAGCTCCTGACAGTCTTTGTCTTATGGGCTAGACTGGCTTGGACAAGATCGATGAATGGGACAACCGCTTCCTGGCGTCGTTGTCCCATTTTTTATTATGCGTGCGGCCCGTGGTGGCCGGCGCGGTGGGCAGAGGTGTTTCGATGAGTCAAGAGATGATGGATAAAACCTGTCGCGAGTTTGCCCAGGCGCTTGCCGCGCGCGAGCCGGTTCCCGGCGGCGGCAGCGCGAGCGCCTTTGTGGGCGCGCTGGGAGCCTCGCTTTGCGGGATGGTCGCGCGCTACGGGGCAACCAATCCCGCGCTTGTCGATCGCGCAGACGATCTGACACGCGCATTTGCCCAAGCGGATGAGTTGGCGCAGGAACTTGTGGGTCTGGTTGCCGAGGACGTTCGTGCTTACGGACAGGTGTCCGCGGCGTATGGTATTCCGCGCGAGGACCCGGCTCGACCTGCGGCGATTCAGGACGCGTTGCATGTGGCGGCCATGCCACCGTATCGGATCATGGATGCCTGCGGGCGCGCGCTGGCGCTGCTCGAGGACATGGCCGACAAGGGTTCGCGCCAGCTGCTGTCCGACGTGGCGTGCGGTGCCGTGTTCTGCCGCGCCGCCATGCAGGGCGCGAGCTTGACGCTCTTTGCCAATACCACGTCCATGAAAGACCGGGCGCGCGCCGAGGAGCTCGAGGCGGCGTGCGATGAGCTGCTGGATACGTGGCTGCCGCGCGCCGATGCTCTGGCGCGCCGCGCCGCCGACGCCGCCAGGAAGAGGGGATAGCTATGACAGAGCTGCTCAAAGGGGCCCCTGTTGCCCGCGCTTTGACCGAGGAACTCGCCGCTCGTTGCGCAGCTCTGCGCGAGCGCGGCGTTGTGCCGACGCTGGCCATCGTTCGCGTGGGCGAGCGCGAAGACGACCTGTCCTACGAGCGCGGCGCCCTCAAGCGCTGCGAGAAGGTTGGCATTGAGGCTCGCCGCGTTTTGCTTCCTGCCGATGTTTCGCAGGATGAATTGCTGGCGGCTATTAAGGACATCAATGCCGACCCCGCTGTTCATGGTTGCCTGATGTTTCGTCCGCTGCCTGCTGGGCTTGACGAGGATGCGGTTGCCGCGGCACTCGATCCCGCCAAGGATGTTGACTCCATGACGCCGGCCTCGCTGCTCACCACGCTTTCGGGACGTGGCGAGGGCTTTGCTCCTTGCACGGCCGAGGCCGTGTTGGCGTTGCTGGACCATTATGGCGTTGAGCTGGATGGGGCCAAGGTCGTGGTTGTCGGTCGGTCGCTGGTGATTGGCCGTCCCGTTGCCGCCATGCTTACGGCTCGCAATGCCACGGTGACGACGTGCCATACGCATACGCGTGACCTGGCTGCCGAGTGCCGTGCGGCTGATATTGTGGTTGCGGCCGTTGGACGCGCGCACACAATTGGCGCGGATGCGGTTCGCGAGGGCCAGACGATCATCGATGTTGGTATTAATTGGGACGAGGCTGCCGGAAAACTGGTCGGCGACGTCGATTTTGATGCTGCGGAGCCGGTTGTTGGCGCAATTACTCCGGTGCCGGGCGGCGTGGGGGCTGTAACGACGGCTATCCTTGCCAAACACGTGATTGAGGCGGCGGAGCGCGCATCGAAATAGGCGTTTTAGGCTGTTTGAGGGGTTAGCGATATACCACGTGGTCAAAAAACGTCAAATATGAGTACTGTTGCCAAGATAGTCACATATGTTTTACGTCTTTCGGGCTTCCAAACGATATTCATTCTCGTTAGGAAGCCCATTTTATTGAACCTATGGGGAATAACGCTGTCTCACTTTTGGACAAATAGGGATCTTCGGCACTCATTACAAGGTAATTTGCTGCTACTAAATTGGTGACAGTACTCATATTTGGCATTTTTTGACCACAGGGGTTCCGAGAGGGTTCCGAGGTGCCGTGGTTTCGCCCTTTTTCGCTGAAGCGATACACTGTACCCGTTTGATTTCTTCGCTCAAGGAGGATGCGCATGCCGTGCACAACGATTTTGGTTGGTAAGAACGCGAGCTACGACGGGTCGACGCTGGTCGCCCGCAACGAGGATTCGTCCAACGGGGTGTTTGAGCCCAAACGCATGCGCGTAGTGCATCCCGACGAGCAGCCGCGTGTCTACACGAGTGTCCTGAGCCACCTGACCGTTGAACTGCCCGACAATCCCATGCGTTACACAAGCGTTCCCGACGTTGTCCCGGGTCATGGCATTTGGGCCGAGGCCGGTTTCAACGAGCTCAACGTTGGCATGTCCGCAACCGAGACGCTTACCACCAACGAGCGCGTCCGCGGCGCCGATCCACTCGTGGACTACGTGCCCGCCAAGGGCAACGAGGGCGACGAAGGCTATGTTCCGGCGCAGCCCGGCGGTCTGGGCGAGGAGGACATGGTGACCCTGGTCCTACCGTACGCCAAGTCCGCCCGCGATGGCGTGCGTATCCTGGGCGACCTGCTCGAGCGCTACGGCACCTACGAGAACAACGGCATCGCCTTTAGTGATGTTGACGAGATCTGGTGGCTCGAGACCATCGGCGGCCACCACTGGATCGCCAAGCGCGTGCCCGATGACGCCTATGTGACCATGCCCAACCAGCTGGGTATCGATAGCTTTGACCTGGACGATGCCGAGGGCGCCCAGGCCGACCACATGTGCTCTGCCGACCTGCGCTTCTGGATGGCCGAGTGGCATCTGGACCTGACGCTGGGTGTTAAGGGCGACGGTCCCGCCGCGGTCTTCAACCCGCGCGAGGCCTTTGGCTCGCACAGTGACAGCGACCACGTCTACAACACGCCGCGCGCCTGGTACATGCAGCGCTGCCTCAACCCCAGCGATGTGTGGGACGGCCCCGACGCCGACTACACGCCCGAGAGCGACGACATCCCCTGGAGCCGCGTGCCCGAGCGCAAGGTGACCATCGAGGACATCAAGTACGTGCTTTCGAGCCACTACCAGGGCACGGAGTACGACTGCTACGGCAGCAAGGGTACGCCCGCCACGCGCGGTGCTTATCGTCCCATCGGCATCAACCGCAACAGTCAGCTCGCCGTGCTGCAACTGCGCCCCTATGCGCAGCCGGCGTATCGCGCCGTGCAGTGGATGGCGTTTGGCTCCAACTCGTTTAACGCGCTCGTGCCGCTGTACGCCAATGTCGAGACCATGCCCGAGTACTATGCCGACACGCAGGCTCGCGTGACGTCCGAGAATTTCTATTGGGCAAATCGCCTGATCGGTGCCTTGGCCGATGTTCGCTTCCATGAGTGTGGCCGCGCAGTCGAAGATTATCAGGAGAAGATCGGCGGCATGGGCCACAAGCAGATTCACGATGTTGACGCTGCCGTAGCCGCGCTGCCCGAGGCCGAGGTGCCCGCCGAGCTCGCCCGCGCCAACGAGGCTTTTGCCGAGCTCGTGCGCGTGGAGACCGATGCCCTGTTGGGCAAGGTGCTCTACACCACGAGCTGCGCCATGAAGAACTCCTTCGCGATGAACGACAACGTAAGGTAAAGACAACCTTGCAGCGAGCGAGCGGGGCAAACGCCGTCAAAGGCTTTGCCCCGCTCGATTTCTATCTTGGCGGTAAAACGATTTTGTGTCGTTCACCCAATCTTGGGTACAAGAAGGCCAATGCAGTTGTTCACGATTGGAGCCAACCATGGTTATGAAATTCGATCAGCTTGTTAACGGTGCCATCAACGTGGGCTTCGGCGCCGCCGCCGTTGCCGTCGAGGGCGGCAAGAAGGTCCTCGACGACCTCAATTCCAAGGGCGAGCAGGTCCGCAAGGACGCAGGCACCCCTGATATCGCCCGCAGCGTGTCCGACATGTTCGAGCAGGCCGGCGGCACCATCTCCGACCTGACCGAGCGCTTGGGCATGCAGGGCGAGACTGCGGCACAGCGCGTGCTCGACGAGCTCATCCTGGCCCGCGTCCGCGTTATGACCGGCCCCGAGCGCACGGCATTCCTGGCCCATGTGCGCGACATCGTCGATTCGGTCGGGGACAACGTGACCTCGGTGCCCGTCGAGTCTGTTGAGCCCGACGACGCAGAGGACGCCGAAGAGGCCGAGTAGCAGCGCAGATGGCAGATTCCACTACCGATTACAACAATCTAGATCCCTTGGGTGACGAGACGGCGGTTGTCGATGAGGTTGAGGCCGCCGTCTCGGGTGCTCGCAAGAAGCCGCGCGCTGTCGATATGGTCCCCGAAGAACCCGACGCGATGGCGCCGGACGAGGAATACCAGCTCACGCCGGCGGGCCGCCGCGAACGCATCGGGCAGATTGTTCGCCTGGTCAAAAAGTACCGCGTGTGGGATAACCTCACGCCGGTGCGCCTGCGCCGCCTGCTCGAAGAGCTCGGCCCCATGTTCGTCAAGATGGGGCAGATCCTGGCCAACCGCTCCGAGATCTTGCCGCAGCGGTTTTGCGACGAGCTGCGTCGCCTGCGCTCCGACGTAGAGCCGGTGCCGTATGAGGTAGTGCTCCGCTGTCTGGAAGAGGAGTACGGCCAGCGCTTGGGGCAGATGTTCGACGCCATCGACCCCAACCCGCTCGGTAGCGCGTCGCTCGCGCAGGTGCACCGCGCCCGCCTGGTGACCGGCGAGGACGTGGCCGTTAAAGTGCAGCGCCCCGGTGCGCAGCAGGTGATGGCGCAGGACATCGACATCATTCGCTCGGTGGTGCGCATCGTTTCCAAGTTTGTCAACACCGATCAGTTTGTTGACCTGCACGGCGTGGTCGAAGAGCTGTGGACCTCGTTTCGCGAGGAGACCAACTTTTTGGCCGAGGCCAAAAACCTCAACGATTTCTATGAGTTCCACAAAAGCGTGCATGGCGTGTCGTGTCCCAAATCCTACTTGGATCTGTGCACCGAGCACGTCGTGGTCATGGATTACGTCGACGGCATCTCGATTGCCGATCCCGAGCGCCTGGTGGCCGAGGGCTATGACCTGGAAAAGATCGGCTCGGCGATTGTCGAGGACTATTCGACGCAGGTGCTCGATGACGGCTTTTTCCATGCCGACCCGCATGCGGGAAACATCATTCTCAAGGACGGCATCGTCTACTTTATCGACCTGGGCATGGTCGGGCGCATGTCGAGCCACGACCGCGGTATCGTTAAGGACATGATTTTCGCCGTGGCCGAGGGTGACGTTCCCAAGCTCAAGGACTCGCTTATGCGCTTTGCCGTGACGCGCGGCGACTCGGCCGAGCTTGACCATTCGGCCTTTTTGTCCGATCTGGACTTTATCGTCGCCGACTTTGCGGGTCTTGACCTTAAGGATCTTGATATCGGCGAGTTTTTGACCTCGCTGGTGAATCTGGCGCGCAAGAACGACGTTGAGTTGCCGAGCGTGGTGACAATGTTCGCGCGCGGCATGGTGACACTCGAGGGCCTGCTGACCGAATATATGCCCAACGTCAACATGATCCAGATCATCCAGACGCATATCAAAAACGAGAAGAGCAGCTATGCGCGCGTGCGCGAGATGGGTCGCGATCTTGCCGCGAGCAGCTATCGCGCGGCAAAAGGCTCGCTCGAGGCGGCCGAGTACCTGGGGCTTGCGTCGCGCATGCTCACGCGTGGCCAGCTTAAGGTGAACACGCAGATCATGAGTAGCGATAAGGCGCTGCGGCAGCTGGGTGGAATTATCGACCGCATGTCGATGGCAATTGTGGTCGCCGGTCTGTTTATCGGTTCGTCGGTGGTGTACTACGCGCGCATCGAGCCGGTTGTGTTCGGTATCCCGGTCATTGGCTTTATGGGCTACGTGAGCGCGCTGGTGCTGGCACTGGCGCTGGGCCGCGAGATCTGGCGCAACAGTCACGGCGGCAAGCGGTAACGATTTCCCGGGGCCGGGGGAACGGGTAATTTTGCCTCGCGTCGCGCCGGCGTGGGCTGGTTCGAACAAAACTATGCCGGTTTACGGAGCTGGAGTGCCGAACCTCGACCATGCCGGAATCCGTGCTTTTAAAACCGCAGGTAGATGAGTCGTTGGTTTTTAAAAATGACAGGTATGGTTGCGAGGTGCTGATTCGGCGCCGTAATTCGGCATAGTTTTGAAACGGGCTGTTCTTGCAAGGTCCGACGACAGTCCTTCCTATCGCAAACCATAGCTTTTACCTTGGGCTTCGCCTGTGTGCGGGGCCCTTTTGCGTGATACCATAATGACAGTAATAATCGATGGCCTAGATGGTGGTGCGGAGACGCACGAATGCGCGGTTTTCCTGCGTGTTTGGGAGAATCGGGGTGCAAGTCCCCGGCTGTACCAGTAACCGTAATTCCTCTTGGCCCGGGATGGTCACGTCGCAGATCGGACGGCGCGCCCGGGTCGGTAAGGTTAAGTCGGATCGCCTCCCATCTTGCACGCGACCGTGGCGCATGCCGCCGGTACGCGTTGGGCTCTGGAGGGAAGGGGGACCCCGATGGGGGTACTCGAGCGCAATGTGCGCGATGACGTGGGGCAGCCGCTGGGCAATGCTCCAAGTGCAGACAATAGGAGACAAATGGATATGTTTGAGGACGAGTGCCAGCGCGCCTCGTGGCGTCGTCATGGAGCGATTGCCCGTGGCGTAGCCAAGCGCGGTCTGGTGGCGTTCCTGGCTTTTGCCATGGCTTTTGGCACCACGCCGGCGCAACTTTGGGCTGAGGGTGCCGAGGGCATTGCCGAGGCCGTGGCTCAGGCCGCAACGGGCGGCGAGGGCGCGGCGGCCGACGATGGCGCTGCTGCCGGCACCGGCGCGAACAGTGCGGCGGCGAGCGCTGCTGCCGATGACGCCGGCGCAGATCAGGGCGCAACTGCGAGTGCCGCGAATGGCGATGACACCGCAGCAGACAACGCGACTGAGTCCGAGAGCTCTCCCGCGGTGCCTGCTGCTTCGGAGCAGAAGAACGCCGCCGTCGCCGCGTCCGCCACAACGCTTTCGAGCGAGGCCAAGGTCTTCATCCAGGACACCAAGGATAAGGACAGCTCCTATTCCACGAAGTCGGGCGCGCTCAGCGCGGGCGACACGCTCTGGGCAAATATGTACGATGAGGTCGAGGACGACTGGTACGGCACTTCGACTGAGTCCGTTGCCAATCCCGGCACCTGGACTTACACCTGGCTCGCCGGCACGACCAGGGCCAGCAGCAATGTCGCCGACTACACCGAGGTCGTAGGTCACGAGCAGTCGCTCACCGTCACCGCCGCGATGGAAGGCAAATACTTCATCTGCAAGGTAACGGTTGATGGCAAGGACTACTATGGTCCGTCCGTTTCTTCCGGCTCGGGCATCAATGCCAACTACATTCCTGGCCCCGTGCTGGGCGCCGGTCAGATGGAGCTTAACAGCGTCAAGCTGAATAGCGACACGCCGAGCATAGGCGATACCCTGACGGCGACTCCGTACATAAGCTATTATCAGCAAGCCCCCGCCGATGCCAAGGTCACCTACACGTGGTCCGCATCCACCTCGCAGTACTCGGGATTTACCAAGATCGAGGGCGAGACGGGCGCTACGCTCGTGGTGGGCGACGACCTTGAGGGTAAGTACATCAGGGTCGAGGCCAACGCTGGCGTCAACACGGTGAACAAGACCACTTCCAGCAAGGTCAAGCAGGCCGGTGCGGTCGAGATTTCGGCCGTGTCCATCGTTAACACCAAGGACAACACGAGCGTCTTTACGGTGGGGGATACCGCTAAGGCCCGCGCCAAGGAGAAGGGCGGCGCGTACGGCGCGTTCGTCGACGCGGACAAGCTCAACTTCCAGTGGCAGAGCTCTGACACCAAGAGCGGCGCGTATACCGATATCGCGGGCGCCACGGGTGAGACCCTCGAGCTTACCGACGCTTTGGGTGGTAAGTACCTCAAGTGCAAGGTGTCCTCGAAGATCGGCTCTTCGAGCTTGACCAACTCGACGGGCGCTCTCGTCGCTGCTGCTGGTTCAATTAATGTCACGAGCGTGACTATGAGCCCGACTTCGGGCAAAGTCGAGGTTGGTTCCACGATTACGGCGACCGCCAAGGCGGGCTCCACCGACGTTACCTCCGACTCGCATGTCACGTGGCAGTGGTACAAGGGCAAGTCGAATACCGCCAGCTCGTGTAACACGCCTATCGAGGGTGAGACCGGTAATACCCTGACGGTGACCGCCGCCCTTAAGGGCTGGTACGTCGTGGCCAAGGCCAACGGCGGCTATGGCGAGCAGAAGCCGTACTATGCGGTGGGTCCCGTTTCCGTCGCTGGCCAAGTTGAGCTTTACGACGTGCAGTTCGAGGGCTCTCCCGCCACCAACGGCGTACGTGTGGGCGATACGCTCAAGACTAAGGTGCGCAAAAAGGACGGCTCCAACTATCACTATATCGACCGCACCGATAATGTGACCTACCAGTGGCAGTATGCAAACAGCAGCTCGAGCTACGACTCCGCCTATACCGATATCCCCGGTGCTACCGAGGCCACCTATACCGTTGACGCCGCCTATGCCGGCAAGTACCTGCGCGTGAAGGTTACGAGCGAAAATACCGTCTCCAGCACGCAGAAGAAGAGCTCCTACGGCGGCACGCAGTCCGTTGCCCCGCTCGGCCCCGTGACGCTTAAGGGTCAGTACAAGCTGGCGGGCATTGAGCTTGCCGATAAGAACGTTACGCTGAGCGTGGGTTCAAAGATCACGCCGAGCGTGCAGGTTCCGGGCAGCTGGTCGGGCTCGACGAAGGACGTGCCCGACGATGCCGAGCTC
>DBFSET010000024.1:0-10560 GCA_048416615.1 Collinsella sp.
CTGCAGGAGTTCATATACGCCGACGGTGACACTATGCCCATTGGCTGGGCCGCGGCTGAAGAGAAGGCTCACCGCGCCGAGTTCGACACCCTCGCGCGCCCGCTCATGTTTACCGGCGAGGCCATGTTCCCGTGGATGTTCGAGCAGCTGCCCGAGCTCAAGCCCTTCAAGCCCGCCATGGACCTGCTGATGGAAGACACCAGCTGGGACAAGATCTACGACCCGCAGCGACTGGCGTGCAACGAGGTGCCCCTGCAGGCCGCGGTGTATTTCGACGACATGTACGTGGATTCGGACCTGCAGCTCGACACGCTCAGCCGCGTGGGCAACTCGCATGCCTGGGTGACTAACGAGTTCGAGCACGATGGCCTGCACGGCAGCGTGGTGTTCAAGCACCTCTTCAACGAAGCCCTCAACCGAGGAGACCTGCGCCAGATCTTCTAACAAAAGAGACTCACCACCTGCCGGCACATAAGGAACGTCCCCAAGTGCCGAGAACAGCAACATTGCAGGAAGAGGACGGAAAGCGAAAACGCCCCTAAGCGAGCAAGGTGACGTGAAAGAGGAGGGCATTGACCTTTTGGTCATGCCCAACGATTGAACGTCAGATTGCCGCTTAGAGGCGTTTGCAGCGTCAATTGGTTAAGCAAATACAATCAAGTTGTCCCTGTGGATCGCGGGCTTCTCGGCCAGGTCTGCCAGCAGGCGGTTGCTGGCGATCTGGTCCTGGCGGCGACCGGCAGCAAGCTCCAGCACGTCCGAATCGGCCTCAGCGATACCGCGGGCGACGACCATACCGCTCGGATCGCACACATCGAGCACATCGCCCTCGGCAAACTGGCCATCGACCTCGCGAATACCCACCGCAAGCAAGGAAGAGCCACGGCTAACCAGCGCCTTCGCGGCACCATCATCGACCGTCACCGAGCCGTGCGCCTTGTCACCCAGTGCGATCCACAGCTTACGGGGTGCAATATCCAGGCGCTCCGCCGGCGGGTCGAACAGCGTGCCCACGCTCTCGCCGCGGGCCAGGCGCACGAGCGCATCGGGCTCCTCGCCCGAGCAGATCACGCTCTGAATGCCGGCCGTCATCAAAATGCGGCTCGCGCGAATCTTGGTGATCATGCCGCCCGTACCCACCGAGGTCGAAGAATCGCCCGCCGAGGCAATAATCCTGGCATCGATCTTATGCACGACCGGGACAAACTCGGCCGTCGGGTCCTCGTGCGGATTGGCGGTGTAGAGGCCGTCGATGTCGGACAGCGTCACGCACAGGTCGGCGGAAACCAGGCAGCTCACGAGCGCCGCCAGCGTGTCGTTGTCGCCGAACTTGATCTCGTCGACGGTAACGGTGTCGTTCTCGTTGACGACCGGCACCACGCCCAGCTCAACCAGACGCAGCAGGGCGTCGCGCGCGTGCAGATAGGACGTGCGACGCGCCGTGTCGTGACGCGTGAGCAGCACGAGCGAGGTGAGCAGGTCACGCGCATGGAACTCCTCGTCGTAGGCCGACGAGATGATGCACTGACCGGCCGAGGCGCAGGCCTGCAGGCTCGGCAGGTCACCGACCGGTTTGCGGTCGAAGCCCAGAACGGGATAGCCACAGGCAATGGCGCCGGAGCTCACCACGACCAAGCGCCAGCCGAGCTTGCGCAGGGCCGCGGCCTGATTGGCCAGGCCACCGATAAACGCGCGGTTGACCTTGCCATCGGCACCCACCACCGTGGACGAGCCGATCTTTACCACCATCGTTTTATAGGAAGTCGTCATACGTCAAACCAATCGAGTGTTGAGCAGGAGGGCGAGCTGGAGCAGCCGGGGCACCCGGTGCAGGACGGACGAAAATGATCTGT
Source organism: Collinsella sp. (assembly GCA_048416615.1). GTDB lineage: Bacteria > Actinomycetota > Coriobacteriia > Coriobacteriales > Coriobacteriaceae > Collinsella. Next base: position 1,854 of record DBFSET010000024.1, read on the forward strand.
TTTCCTCCGTCATATGCGGATCATTCGTCCCCAAGGGATTATTTTGCCCAGGGGAAGGCCGAAGCCGCGGCCATGTTCTTGCGCACGAGCTCGTCGCGCACCTGGGCCAGACCCTGTTCCATACCCACCACGTAGGTCTGCGGATACAGGAAGCGCTTGAAAGCCGCGTCCAGATGATCAAGCGCCCAAGCACAACGCTCGCGCGCGCCCTCGATGCTCTCACGCGGAGCCACCGCGCTGCCGTCGCGCACAATCGGCACCAGCAGCTCGCGATACTCAAGCTCGGACACATCGGTCACCAAGGCGGCATCGTTCACGGCCACAAGGGTATTGCCGCGCGCGGCGCCCTCCCCTGCCAGATGGTCCTCGTCATAGATCATGTCGCAGACCGGGCCGCCAAAGCCGTCGTAATAGCGGCGCACACGCTGCACGCCCGGAATCGTGCGCTTGTAGGGCTGCTCGGAGAGCTTCACCACCGGCGTCCACGGCTCCGCGTCGCTCGCACGGCGGGCGGAAAGCTTGTACACGCCGCCCAGCGCCGGCTGGTCGTAGCAGGTCGCGAGCTTGGTACCCACGCCAAAGCTATCGATGGGTGCGCCCTGGTCGAGCAGCGACTGAATCGTGTACTCGTCAAGGTCGTTGGAGACCGAAATCCCCACATAGGGCAGGCCCTCGGCGTCAAAACGGCCGCGGACATACTTGGACAACTTAGCCAGGTCGCCCGAGTCGATGCGAATGGCCGACAGGCGCTCGCCCGCCGCCTCCATCTCCTTGGCAACCGTAATGGCATGTTCGCAGCCCTCTCGCACGTCGTACGTGTCGATAAGCAGCGTGCAGTTCTTGGGGCTCGACTTGGCAAACGCACGGAAGGCCTCAAGCTCGGAGTCAAAGCTCATCACCCAGCTGTGCGCGTGTGTGCCAAAGACGGGAATACCGTAGCGGCGACCGGCGAGCACATTAGACGTAGAGGAACAGCCGGCAACGTAGCTCGCGCGCGCGACGGCCAGGCCGCCATCGGGACCCTGGGCACGGCGCAGGCCAAACTCGGCCACGGGACGACCGTCGGCCGCCAACACCACGCGCGCCGTCTTGGTGGCGACAAGCGTCTGGAAGCCGACGATGTTGAGCAGCGCCGTCTCGAGCAGCTGGCACTCCAGCGCGGGGCCGGTGACGCGCACCATGGGCTCGCGCGGAAAGACGAGCTCGCCCTCGGGGACGGCGTCGATGTTCACATGCGCACGAAAATCGCGCAGGTAGTCGAGGAATCCAGGCTTGAACATCGCGCCGCCGGCCGGGGCCTGGAGCGAGGCGAGGTAGTCGATGTCCTCGGGCGTAAAGCGCAGGTTCTCGACCAGCTCGGGCAGCTCGGCGGTACCGCACATGACGGCGTAGGCGCTACCAAAGGGATGGTCGCGGTAAAACGCGGTAAAACAACCCTGCTCATTGGCCTTGCCGCTCTCCCACAGGCCCTGGGCCATAGTGAGCTCGTACAAATCGGTGAGCATTGCAATGTCGGTGGGATGCGAGATGTCGGTCAAAGCCATGGGGCGACCTTTCGGATGCGTTGTGCAGAAGTTGAGGGTTGGACAAGGACAGAGTGTTCAGGCATGGCGCCCAGCGCGAACAGATTAGTGCAGGCCCATGCTGCCCGTGATCGTGTAGACCATAAAGACGATAAACGCGATGAGGGCGAGCACGATGATGATCTTTTGAGCCGGGGCCATACCGGGGATCTCATTCTCGCCCGCAGGCTCCTTGGAGGTGACCATGCGCTGGGCAAAGGTCATCTCGTCACGGCTCGGTTTGGGCTCGACGGGCTTGGGGTGAGCGGCTCTTTTGGGCTGAGGTTTGGGTGCGGCGGGCTTGGGCGCAGGCGCGGGCTTGGGCGCGGGCGCAGGCTCGGATGCAACCTTCGCAGCGGCCTCCTCGGCCTTCTCGCGCTCGGCACGCAGGGCGGCCAGCTCCTCACGCTCGCGGCGCGCCTCTTCCTGGGCCTCGCGACGAGCCTTCTCGGCGCGGAGCTCTTCCAACTCGGCGCGCTCCTCGGCAGACAGTGGTTGGGACTCAAGCTCGGCCATAGTTCAGCCCTTTCTTTTTAAAAAAAGCCGCCGACACAATGTCAGCGGCTTATCAAATCCAAGGGTGGAGACGAAGGGAGTCGAACCCTCGGCCTCTGCCATGCGACGGCAGCGCTCTCCCAACTGAGCTACGTCCCCAGGACAAGTTGATATTTTACCTACGGCTCGCCAACTGTCAACGCCCAATACCCAGTCTTTTTGGGACGGGGCTGTTTTGGCTACTTTTCGAACGTCCGAGCCACCCGATGATTTTTTAATCCCCGTCCCAGAAAAATCATCGGCAAACGCGCTACCTTGCACTAGTAAGAACACCGGTAGTGTCGAACGCCGGGGTAAAGCTCTCATCTACCGCGCCGCCTTCTTGCCAGAACATCGTCGTAAAGCCCAGGTCGTCGGCATGATCGAGCACCTGCTCGTACTCCTCGCGCGTCACGGCGCGTGCCAACTCGCCGCCTTGCTCGCGCATGAGCGCATTGGGCGTGTACTGGTTCATGACCGAAATCGGCACATCGCCCACCGTCTGCCACACCAGGTCCAGCACACGGCACGAATCGTCCGCATGACCCGGCAGCACCAGATGACGCACGATGATGCCACGCTTGATGAGCCCGTCCTCGTCCACCAGCTCTCCCCCGCGGCGCTCAATCTCGCGCGCCATCTGTGCCAGGCCCGACACGGCCACACGCGGGTAGTCCTGAATATGAGAGAGCGACTGCGCAAGCCCGGCATCGGCATACTTAAAGTCGGTAAGCCACACGTCGACCAGATCGCCGAGCGCCGCTACGGCACTCGCCCGCTCATAGCCGCTCGTGTTGTAGACGATCGGGATATCCAGCCCGCGCTCCCGCGCTGCGGCAATCGCGGCCGGCAGCAGGTGAGCATAATGCGTCGCAGTCACCAGGTTAATGTTGTTGGCGCCCTGGTCCTGCAGCTCCAGCATAATCTCGACCAAACGCTGGGGCGTAATCTCAAGTCCAAAATTGCCCGTCGAGATCTCGTGGTTTTGGCAGTAGACGCATTTGAGCGAACAGCCGCTAAAGAAAATCGTGCCCGAGCCGGCCTCGCCCGAAATGGGCGGCTCCTCCCACATATGGAGCGCCGCGCGGGCGACCTTAAGCGTGTCGTCGGCGCCGCATACGCCACGCGCGCCCTCGTCGCGTGCCGCGCCGCAACGGCGTGGACACAAATGGCAGGCGGGCGAAAAAAGTTCGGTCAACGGCGTCGGCATAAAAACATGCTCCAAAACAACGATTCAGCAGCTCAAACGTTAAGGCCCGGACCGCACAGACGGCTCCAAGCCCAAGGCGCCGTAATCGTCCGACACGATTTTTGTAATGTCAAGACTGGAATCAACAAAGTGCCGCTTTATGATGTAGGTATTCCGCCCCCCGCGGAGCAACTGGGTGAACCGTCGCGTTTATTTAGGGAGCCCACACAGTCGTACTTAGTACAGGTATCCTTCGTTGTTAAGGACGCTGGAACAGTCGATGAGGGCACCCACCTGTTTTAGGTGGGTTCATTTTCGTAACGTGGGGGGTGGTTTTCTTTTGCCGAAAATCACCATACAGTCCATATGGATCCCCGCCGGCATCCCGACAAGCCATCGACAACATCCCAATATCTGGTAAGCGCGTGATTATCGCTGCGTGCAATTACATGCACCCCCCTTGGTCGAGTATTATGGTTCGGCTATGCCCTTTGCGCATGGCGTTCTTCTGACCTTTTCCTTCGACGCTTGGCGGTTTTTAGATTCATGGCTTCATCCCCGAGCTACATACCGTACCTATGCGTGGCAGCGGCGGCTTTTATCACGACCTTCCTCGCGGTGCCCCTGGTCAAGCGCTTGGCAATTAAGCTCGATGCCGTCGACTATCCTTCTAAGCGCCGCATCAACACCAAGCCCATCCCGCGTTTGGGCGGAACGGCGGTGTTTTTGGGCCTGGTCGTTGCCTGCATTGTGCAAATCCTAGGCACCTGGTACCTAGGCTGGCCACCCGTCCTGGTACCGCACCCGCGCCTTCACATTAGCTATCCCATGCTGGCGCTCTCCTTTACCGTCATCTTTGCGACCGGCGCTATCGACGACGTCTTCCAGCTCACGCCCAAGCAAAAGCTGGCCGGACAGGTCCTCGCCGCGCTTATCGCCTGCATGGGCGGCCTAAAAATCGGCGTCATCGTCAACCCGTTTGCTCCCGGCGAGATCATGCTCGGATGGCTCGCCTACCCCATTACCGTGATCTATCTGGTGGCATTCACTAACATCATTAACCTCATCGACGGCCTCGACGGCTTGGCCACGGGCATCTGCGGCATCGCGTCGTTCACCATGTTTTCGATGGCCGTTCTCTCGGGCCGCATCGACGCCGCCGCGCTCTCCATTGCGCTCTTTGGCGCCTGTCTGGCCTTTTTGCGCTACAACTTCAACCCCGCAAGCATCTTCTTGGGCGACTCGGGGTCGCTGCTTCTGGGCTTTGCGCTGGGCTCCATCTCGCTGCTCAACGTGAGCCGCACCGCCGCACTCACCTCGCTTATCATTCCGCTCATCGTTGCCGGCGTGCCCATCATCGACACGTTCAGCGCCATCGTGCGCCGCAAGCGCGCCCACATTAGCATCGGGCAGGCCGACAAGGGCCACATCCACCACCGCCTGATCCAAGAAGGCTACAACCAAAAACAGGCCGTGCTGCTCATCTATGCCTGGTGCATCATGCTTTCGGCCGGCGCCGCCGCGATTAACCAGGTCGAAGTGCCCATGCGTGTGCTCATCTTTACCGTGCTCGCCATTGGCTCGGCGGCCTTCGCCAAGCACCTGCACCTGTTTGAACCCGTACTACGCCACCATTACAACAAGCGCACGCACGAGGACGAACTGGTCACCCCCGACGACCCCGCTTTTAAGCAGGAGGAGCAGGCAGCCGAGGAGCGCAAAGAAGAGCGCCACCACAAGCTCTAGGGCAAGCTGCCGAGGATGCGCCAAGGCACCGTTAGCCAAGCGCGGCCGCGCCGCACCCATCGCACATGCCGCAGCACGCGCGTCCCTCTCCCGCCCCTCGCCTCCTTACGCCCCACCCCTCCAATAAACGCGCTATCATCTTGACCCATGAACATACGTAAGGAGCAATCATGCCAAACGAGAACAGCTACGAAGTCGCGCTGCAAAAGAGCAACGCCATTCGCGAGGGCCTGGCCAAGACGCCCGAGAAGTTCACCATGCTCACCGGCGACCGCCCCACCGGCCGTCTGCACCTGGGCCACTACTTCGGCACCCTCAAGGGCCGTGTTGAGCTGCAGAACATGGGCGCCAAGACCAACGTGCTCATCGCCGACTACCAGGTCATCACCGATCGCGACACGACCGAGCACATCCAGGACAACGTGTACAACATGGTCATGGACTACCTTGCCTGCGGCATCGACCCCGACAAGACCATGATCTACGCTCACTCCGCCGTGCCCGCCGCCAACCAGCTCATGCTGCCGTTCCTGTCGCTGGTCTCCGAGGCCGAGCTGGCGCGCAATCCCACGGTCAAGGCCGAGATGGAGGCCTCGGGCCACGAGCTTACCGGCCTTCTGCTCACCTACCCGGTGCACCAGGCCTGCGACATTCTGTTCTGCAAGGGCAACGTCGTGCCCGTCGGTCGCGACCAGCTGCCGCACATCGAGCTCACCCGCACCATCGCCCGCCGCTTTAACAACCGCTACGGCAAGGTATTTCCCGAGGTCGACGCATTGCTGTCCGAGACCCCGCTGCTTCCCGGCCTTGACGGTCGCAAGATGAGCAAGAGCTACGGCAACGCCATCAATATCTCGATGACCGCCGAGGAGACGGCCAAACGCATCAAGAAGAGCCAGACCGACTCCGAGCGCATGATCACGTTCGATCCCGAGAACCGCCCCGGCGTGTCTGGTTTGCTTTCGACGGCCGCCATCTGCACCGGTCGCTCCGAGGTCGAAATTGCCGAGGAGATTGGCATGGGCGGCTCCGGCCAGCTCAAGAAGTACGTGACCGAGGCCGTCAACGAGTACTTCGCACCTATCCGCGAGCGTCGCCAGCGCTACGAGAACGATCTGGATTACGTGAAGGACGTGCTGCACGAGGGCAACCGTCGCGCCAACGAGATCGCCGAGCAGACCCTGGCAGAGGTTCAGGACGCCATGGGTATGGTGTACTAGACCGATCTGCTGGCTTGAGCTTTCGATTGCTATAGGGCGGGCGCTACGGCGTCCGCCTTTTTTGGAGCGGACCGCTTCGGCTCCGTCCATCACACTCCCCCGACAAACAGGAACAGGCCCGCTGGCAGATAGTTGCCAGCGGGCCTGTTCCCGAAGTACACCGTTGAATCGCACAGAGGGGAGGGATGCGAATCAAACTCAACAGGGCAGGCTTTTTCATCGCCTATTGCCTGCTCCGTTGCTGAATACAATATAGTTCACCGTGGTTTACTTTGTAGCGTCAATATGCGCCGCCACACCTTCTCCATAAGTTAGCTCCGGTAAACTAAAACCACCACGAAGGGGACAGGCACCTTTGTGGTGGTTTTGACGAAGCCCGCCACTACAGCCCGGCAGGCCAGCGACAGGCGGCCAAGTCGACGTGCATGTCGTCCTTAAACGCCACACCCTCCCCTAGCAAAAGCTCACGTTGAGCATCGGGACCGCCAAAAGCGAAGCCCTCGCATATGTGCCCGTCGGCAAACACCACGCGGTGACAGGGAATCTCGCCGGGACGCGGATTACTATGCAGGGCATACCCCACGTACCGCGCACTTCGTGGACGACCGGCAAGCAGCGCCACCTGACCATACGTGGCGACCATCCCCTCGGGGATCTGCTCGACCACCTCGTACACCCGTTCAAAAAAGCCCTCAGACGCCATTGCTCGCTCCCTTCCACCCTGAATAGCATAAACCACCGCAAAGGGGACAGGCACCTTTGTGGTGGTTTATGGCAGGTCGGTTAGTTGGCGGGCTGGAAGAAGGCTACGGCTACGGCGCCAGGGCCTACGTGGGTGCCGATGGTGGCGCCAATGGTGTGAACGGGCAGTTCGCCCTCGGTATGACCAGCCCACAGTGCCGCGCTGTCCTCGATATACTTCTTGAGCACCGCATCCGAAAGGCCCGTATAGCCGAGCGCCAGCGGCATGGAAAAGTCGATGCCGCCCGCTTTTTCGACCTTTTGGTTGAGCAGATTGCGGCCGTTCTTGGAACCGCGCGCCTTACCCAGCTGCACGATCAGACCGTCCTCGACAGCCACCACGGGCTTTACGTTGAGCAGCGTGCCCACGGCGCCGGCCGCAGCAGACAGACGACCGCCGCGCACCAGGTACTCCAGCGTCTCGAGCAGGCCGATAACCACCACACGGTCGCGCACGGCCTCGACGGCCGCCGCGATCTGAGCTGCACTACGGCCCTCATCCACCAGGCGCAGGGCATACTCGACCATGACACGCTCGCCCAGAGTGACGTTATTGCTATCCACCACGTAAACGTCGCCGCCTGGCGCCTCGGCAAGTGCGGTACGGGCACTCTGATTGGTGCCTGATAGCTTAGCGCCCACGGTAATAATCACAGCCTCATCGCCGGCTTCACGAACCTTGGCAATCGCCTGCGAAAACGCGTACGGGTTGACCTGGCCGGTCTTGGGCAGCTCATCGCGCTCCACGAGCATCTCGTAAAAGCGCTGGTGATCGATGTCGATGCCATCCATGTACACATCGGTGCCAAAGGTGACGGACAGCGGCAGAACACGCAGAGCGGGGTGCTCAGCCGGCGACATATCGCTTGCGGAATCGGTAATAATACGAATGGACATAGCGAATCCTTTCTTGCGCAGGTCACGCGCGGGGAATTTTGACAGCAATGCCCCGGCACGGTATACGCGCTCAAACGGGACTATGCAGTTGTTAATGGAAAGTAAATGCCTGGGCGGCCTTAGATCTCGCGCAGGGTGTTGAGAATCGTACGCAGCGACGCATACATCTGCTCGCGCTGCTCCACGCCCATGGCCTTACCGGTGGTGTCGAGCACGTCGTGGATGATGCGGTCGGCCTCGTTCATGCTCTCGCCACCCAGCGTGGTCAGGCGAACCGGAGCGCGGTACTTAACGGCAGCATCGCCCGAGTCATCAACCTCAACAAAGCCGCCCTCCTCCAGGTGCGCCAGCGTGCGCGAAACGGCAGCGCGCGTCACGCCGGCCACGCGAGCCAGGTCGGCGCCGGTCATACCATCCTTGCTGCGCTCCAGGTAGTACAGGCACATGACGTCGGAGCCCTTGAGGCCCAGCCTTGCGCCCTCGGACGTCTTGATACGCTGAATCTCCTTGTAGAGCCCGCTAATCAGTCCGACAAAATCCTCAAAACGTGTCTCGTCGTTCTGCTGCATGGGAGACGACCGCCTTTCGCTTGCATGATGCTAACGGGTAAACATCTTAGCCGCATGTCCGAACCCCCGTACCCAAATACCCCATTTGTTAACCCATCAACATAAAAACCACCACAAAGGGGACAGGCACCTTTGTGGTGGTTTGGGGCATCAATAGGTTCTAGGCGCCGCTACAGCTCCACACAGGGATTATCGCGGGTCACAAGCGTCTTAACGACAACCGTAGCGCCCAGATAACGCTCGAGCAAC
>DBFSET010000025.1:0-19165 GCA_048416615.1 Collinsella sp.
AACGGCAGGGCCAGGCGAGCAACTCGTCCGGTCTCGGGCGCATCGCCCCTTGCCGGATTCAGATTCGACAAGGGGCGACCATTGTGCAATCGCAAGAAGATGACGGGGCGGAATGTCAATCCTGGTCTAACAGAGCCAAACCTAAACCGCCTTGAGAGACTTCCCGCGCGAGCGGAAGTAATTTTTCCCACAGGTTTGACCAGGAATCTTCCGATAAGCCTCCGTGGAGAAGAGTAGTGTAGAAGTAGTAATTAACCTCCTCATCGCGGCCATACAAAGGCATTCCACGCTCTTCAACATGTTTAATAAAAATGTGCTTTACTATCCCCTGCACGCCGCCGTCGCGAATGCCAAGACTGGCAAAGAAGTTGCCCCACAGATTATGGCCATTGAATACCCTACGCGCCTTGTCGGCAACATAAACCATAAAAGCGTTAGGCAAACACCTATCAATCAGCATCAGAACAATGCAAGGTTTTGTTGGATAACGTTTTATGAGCTCTTCAAAAGCTGCGCTGAGTTCATCAAGGTCTGTTGAGAATTCCTCAAATACCTGATAAACCATGACGTTTTCAGACCTAGATTCCAGGTCGTCGAAGGCACCCCGAGATCTTTCTTCAAATTCCTCCAGCTTTGCTGAAAACAGCCCATGGGAGCGCGTAAGCGGAAAGCGGCTCAAGTCATATTCATATTGCTCAATCGAAGACGTTGCCTCGGCCTTTGGCTCGTGAGGAAGTCGGCATTTCAGCGGGGCCTTCACGCTCGCTGGTTTCTCGACCATCTTGGGCTGAAGCATAGAAGCAGCAAAGGCGTCCGGGGCCGCACGGTATTTCTTTCGCATCTTAATGATTGAATCGGCATATCTGCTATCGAAACGAGCGTCTATCTCTTTATCGGTAAGAGACAAAAGATCGGGCAAGTAGCAAAAACCAGCATTCTGGATTGAACGCTTTAGCCGCACATCGTAAAAACTAAGCTCCGAGATGGGCGCCTTCTCCAGACTCTCCAAGTAGTTCGCTTCGCTCATCAGCATCCCCTATGCCACAATCGCATTTGATGCCACCATTTTTGACCTTTTATTAACACTGGTCTGGCGCAACGTGCTTTTAATCATACCGTGAGGCACTCATGTAGCCCGAAGAACAAAGACGCCCAATAGGGCTGTTTCTGCAGACGGTCGCTATCATCCGGCGAACAGCCTATGGGAGTGCCGGCCATAACTCGAGCGCACTTTTATTGCGCAACAAAACCGAAGCAAATATGATCCAATTATGAAGCTAGGAACGTAAATCAGCAGTCCGGGAGCCCGAGTACTCCCAGTGGCACTACGTTTTGCCCCATGTCTGCGCGATACCAGCGCGTTATCATCGATATCGATTGAAGAGGACAGCGTTACAGAGGGATTCCGTATGCCAGTTGAAAGAACAGATCCATTCTTGCCAAACATCCCTGGCTTAATAATCGACAACCGCCACGGGATGAATAGAACCATCCAGCAATCCATCGCTCGTGGCTACGACGACCTCACCAACGGCCGCGTGCGTCCTTGGAAGCAGGCGAAGGCCGAGGCGGATCGGATGCGAGCCATCAGGTAAGGTCACCCCTCCCCTATGCAACCATCCTGTAAATCATAGCGGCGCACTCGAGTTTTACCGTGATGCGGTCGCGCCTGGCGCTCCACTGTGCTAAAGTATCCCGAACGTTCAAACGACTACGAGGGGAACTAGAAGATGGCACGTGTGCACAACTTCTCAGCTGGCCCGGCCGCGCTGCCCACAAGCGTGCTCGCCGAGATCGCCGACGAGATGATGGACTACCGCGGTTGCGGCATGTCCGTGCTCGAGATGAGCCATCGATCTAGCATGTACCAGCAGATCATCGACGACGCCGAGGCAACCCTGCGCCGCCTGCTGAGCATCCCCGACAACTACCACGTCCTGTTTTTGCAGGGCGGCGCCACGCTGCAGTTTGCGGGCATCCCCATGAACCTCATGCGCCGCGGCCGCGCCGGCTACGTCGTGACCGGCAACTTTGCCAACAAGGCGTACAAAGAGGTCGCCAAGTACGGCGAGGCCGTGCTGCTCGCGAGCTCCGAGGACACCAACTTCGACCGCATCCCCGACATGGCCGACGTCAACGCGCGCATTGCCGCCGAGGCCGCGGGCGACGGGCTCGACTACGTCTACGTCTGCCAGAACAACACCATCTTTGGCACCATGTTCCATGGGCTGCCCGATTGCGGTGATGTGCCGCTGGTCGCCGATGTCTCGAGCTGCTTTCTGTCGCAGCCGCTCGACGTCGAGCGCTACGGGCTCATTTACGCCGGCGCTCAGAAAAACGCCGGCGCCGCGGGCGTCACCGTGGTTATCGTGCGCGACGACCTGATCGCCGAAGGCCCCGCCTTTGCGCAGACGCCGCAGTACATGGACCTTAAGACCCAGGCCGCCAAGGGCTCCATGCTCAACACGCCCAACACCTTTGGCATCTACGTGTGCAGCAAGGTGTTCCGTTGGGTTGAGCAGACCGGCGGCCTTGCCGCCATGGCCGAGCGCAACTGGGCCAAGGCCAACCTGCTCTACGACCTGCTCGAGAACAGCGAGCTGTTCCACGGCACCGCGCAGGAGGGCAGCCGCTCCATCGCCAACGTCACGTTCCGTACCGGCGATGCCGAACTCGACGCGGCCTTTGTCGCAGGCGCGGCAGAGCACCAGATCCAAAACGTCAAGGGCCATCGCCTCGTCGGCGGCATGCGCGCCAGCGTGTACAACGCCGTCACTATGGAGGACGTACAGGCGCTGGCCACGTACATGAAGGACTTCGAAGCGCAGCATAGTTTGAGTCCGCGATCTAACTAGCCCGCAACCCGCGGGCCGACCAGCCACTTCAAACCACTTGTTTTAGACAAACCCGCTAAGGAGTTTTTCCATGCGTAAGATTAAGACCATCGACGACATCACTAAAGACGGCAAAGTCGAGTTTGGCGAGGGCTACGAGTTTGTAAGCACCGCCGAGGAGGCCGACGCGGTCCTGATGCGCTCGACCGACCTGCACGGATACGAGCTGCCCGAGGGCATCCGTGCCATCGCCCGCTGCGGCGCCGGCGTCAACAACATCCCCGTCGAGGAGTACGCCAAGAAGGGCGTCGTCGTCTTTAACTCCCCCGGCGCCAACAGCAACGCCGTCAAGGAGCTCGTCCTGGGCATGCTGGTGCTTTCGAGCCGTGGCGTGGTGCAGTCGATGAACTGGGTGCGCGACAACGCCGACGACCCCGAGATCCAGGTCGATGCCGAGAAGGCCAAGAAGGCCTTTGTGGGCCACGAGCTCAAGGGCAAGCGCATCGGCGTCATCGGCCTGGGCAACGTGGGCTCCAAAGTCGCCAACGCCTGCGTCGATCTGGGCATGGACGTTTACGGCTACGACCCGTTCATTTCCGTAGAGCACGCGTGGGTACTGAGCCGCGAGGTGCAGCGCGTCGGCACGCTCGAGGACCTCTGCCGCGGCTGCGACTACCTCACCGTGCACGTGCCCAGTAAGGCTGACACCATCGGCATGATCAGCACCGAGCAGATTAACCTGCTGGGACCCGACGCCGTGCTCATCAACTACGCGCGCGAAACCATCATTGACGAGGACGCCGTCGACGCAGCCCTGCGCGAGGGCAAGCTGAGCTGGTTTAGCTGCGACTTTGCCACGCCCAAGACCGTCAAGATGCCCAACACGTTTATCACCACGCACTCGGGCGCCGGCACTGGCGAGGCCGAGGCCAACTGCGCCGACATGGCCATCAGCGAGCTCAAGGATTACCTGGAGAACGGCAACATCGCGCACAGCGTCAACTACCCCGCCTGCAGCATGGGCAAGGCGCGCGCCGCGAGCCGCATCGCCTGCCTGCACGCCAACGTGCCCAACATGATCGGCCAGATCACGGCCATCCTGGCCAAGGACAACGCCAACGTGCAGCGTATGACCAACGAGTCCGCTGGCGAGAACGCCTACACCATGTTCGACACCGACGAGCACCTGGACAGCAGCACCATCGAGGCGCTCAAGCAGATTCCGTCGATGTATCGCGTGCGCGTGATCAAATAGCGCCGGCGCCAAGCCTGTCAGGCAGACCATGAAGCCCATTCGGCCCCCGTTTTCACGAAACGGGGGCCGATTTCGTTGCTCCGGCTAGTTTTTAAAATGCTACCCAGAACAAGTTTTTTCGGATAATCGACAGTCCTACCCAAATCACTGAGCGCACCTGCTTTGATAAACACCTTTATCAGGGGCTTTAGTAGGTAAAAACAATCTCTATATACCACATCCAAGTTGACTATCGATTTTCCGAAACAACTTGTTCTGGATAGCATTTTTAATGCCCTTCCAAGGCGAAACTGAAGCCTTTTTCGTGCCCAAAACTCTAGCTCGCGCGACCGTTTTCCACCTGCACGACTACATTCCCGCCCAATCGATAAATATCTCCTCACGAAGCCGCCGTTCAAGCTCCTGCTGCCGCGGTGTCTTGTCTTTCGACGGTACATCGAGATAGGACATGATGAGTTCCATCACCACGCGGAAGGCATCGGAGTCGGCCAGCTGGCCATAGGTCATCAAAACGACGGGATATCCCATCGCTTGCAAGGCCGTCGTTCGGTCGGAGTCAGAGATCTTGGATTCTATGGATCCGTGTATGGCTTTACCCTGGCATTCAACCAGACACTCTCGGCTGCCGTCCTTATTTGCCAGCAGGATATCGGCATAGCGCCTATCGAGCCCCGAAATCAGGCGGGCGCCGCGCGTCATACGAATCTCAACGTTATTGGTAAGGCGCAGCCCTTCGCCGCCGCGTAACCTCGAAAGACCAAACAGCATCGATGCTTGGACCTCGAGCGGCGATGCCGCCACCCCCGTAATGCACTTCGCGGCACGCATGAACGATTTAGCGCCGCGGAGCCCCCGGATCTTATCGACGAACTCTGCAAGCTCAGAGAGCTCGATCAAGGGCGGTCGTTTCCACAAGTCCGTTGATTCCCCGAGACGTCCTTTACGTTTTCCCAGCCCGACCGCGCGTCACCCCACTGGCCCCCATATGCCTGCACAAGTGCCGACTTTACCTGAGGCGCAATCTTGCACACAGCAAAGGTGCCACACATCTCATACATGCACATGATTAGACGCTCGTTTGAGACCGAGGAAGCCAGGGTCAACAGGGTAAAGAGTGGGGACGCGACATCGAGGCCAAACTCTGTCTGCCGCACGGAGTCAAACGGCCTCTCCCCGTTCCAAACATGCCTGACAATGCGATCACCCTTACGTCCGCAGCTGCCCTGCGCCAACACGTGCAACGGGGTGCCCAGGAAATGCTTGACGAGCGGGTGCTCGCAAAGGCGCTCCCTACGCGGATCGTCCGCAGAATCGGGCAGGTCCGGCATTATCGCCAAGACCTGTGGAGGTATCCGGTGATACCGAAAGGCAGATATGTCGCACAGCATGTCGTCCATAACGGCTACTTACCCACTGCATCGTCTGTGAACCCGCTCGGACGGCAAACGCGCCAGCTCGGCCTGCGAACGGTAAATACTGTTACGCGCACGTCACGGATCTCTCGGGAGGCTTACAATCGGTTTTGAAAGCAAACTGATTGTGAGGTTGCATATGGTTGACAAGGACTTTGCCTGGCGGCTTGCGCAGGAGCTTGTGCGGATAGACAGCTCGGACCCGGGCGCGTATGAGGATGAAATTGAGCGGTATATCAAAGCGCTGGTTGAGGAACGGCTGACACGGTTGAACCACCCGACACTCGATGCCGTGCAGATTGAGGAGCTCGAGGTGCTCCCCGGACGCCGCAACCTTATGGTCACCGTGCCCGGTTTGAGCGACGAGCCACGGCTCGTCTACATCTGCCACATGGATACCGTCACCTTGGGAGACGGTTGGGACGCAGGCATTCCCCCGCTCAGAGCAATCGTGCGTGACGATAAACTCTATGGCCGCGGCGCCTGCGATATGAAGGGTGGCCTGGCCTGCGCCATTGCCGCGCTGGTCCATACGCTCGAGCGCGTGGCGGCAGTTGGCGCGCTGCCCCACCGCGGCTTTTCGCTCATCTGCTCGGTCGACGAGGAAGACTTTATGCGCGGCTCCGAGGCGGCCATCGACGCCGGCTGGGTCGGCTCGCGCGAATGGGTACTGGACACCGAGCCCACCGATGGACAGATTCAGGTGGCGCACAAGGGACGCACGTGGTTCGAAATCGAGATGACCGGCGTCACGGCGCATGCGAGCCAGCCTTGGAAGGGCGCCGACGCCGTCGCCGCCATAGCCGAGGCCGTCTGCTCGCTTCGCCATGCGTTCGCGGCGCTGCCCGTACACGATGAGCTGGGGCCTTCGACCATCACGTTTGGTCAGATCGAGGGTGGCTACCGTCCCTATGTCGTGCCCGACCACGCCAAGGTCTGGGTCGATATGCGCCTAACGCCGCCGACCAACACGGCCGCCGCGATCAACATGGTCGAGCAGTCAATTGTCGCTGCCGAGACCGCGGTTCCCGGTTGCCATGGCAGCTACGCCGTGACAGGTGACCGCCCCGCCATCGAGCGCGACCCAGGCTCTCCCCTTCTAGCTGCGCTCAAGCGTGCCGCCGATGACGTGACAGACACGGACACGACCGTCGGCTTCTTTACCGGCTACACCGACACCGCCGTCATTGCCGGCAAGACAGGTAACCGAAATTGTATGAGTTACGGCCCCGGCTCGCTCGCGCTCGCGCACAAACCCAACGAGTATGTGCCCCACGCCGATATCGTTCGCTGCCAAAACGTGCTCATCGCGCTCGCCGACAACACGCTCTGGGACGCAAGCGGCCAAGTTGGGGCATAATAAGCCGCGAACAAACCGACTCGCGTGTTAGGACCGTCCATGAAAGCACTTCCGTTTCCCTGCATCCGCCCAGCTCAGGATCGCGTGCTCGAAGCGCTGCCGCAGATGGGCGGCATCCTGGGCGGCAACGACGCCCTGCGCGGCGCCATCGCCGACGGCCTGATGCTCAAGGATCCAGGCGCGGCGTATTACGTGTACGAATGCTCGGGCGAGCCGGGCCGCGTGACGGGTGTCGTGGCGATTTGTCCGATAAGTGTACTTGCGGGCGGCAAGGGCGATGTCAGCGCTGACGTGGCCGCCGCTGCGCACGCGATCGCCGAACTCAAAGTTCAGCCACGCCCCGTGTCGCTCGCCTACGAGACTTCGCCCGTCATGGATATCATCCTGGGTGCCGCCAAAGAGGGCGCGTCGCTCTACGCCGTCACCGACCCCGCCGGCATTACGCACCGTGTGTGGGAGGTCAAGCGCGAGGACGCCGTTGCCGCCATCCGGGCCATGCTCGATCAGGCGCCGGAGCCGACGCCGGCAGACGACCCCGCCTACGCCGCCGCTCTGACCGGGGCGTCGCAGCTGCTGGCAGACGAGGCCCGCACGGCCGGCACCTATACGGGCAAAGAACCGTTCAACTTTACCGTGGCCGCACTCTTCCCCGCCGCGCAGGTCAGCGGCGCCGCACCGCAGGTCCCGACGGGCCTGCTCACCCACCAGATCGCACGGTTCTAACAGAGTCTAAACGCCCAGTATAAAGACTCGATAGCTCAACAAACAAGGGGCGGGGATACATGCGCATGCATCCCCGCCCCTTTCACATCGAGCAATGATGTCGACGATCCGCATCGCCACGCCCGCGCTACCCGCGCTGCGGACCCGCTGCCGCCACGAGCGGCTCAAGCCCCAGCTCGCGCGCGTAGTCTTCCTGCGTAAAGATCTCAACCAGTTCAAACGTATCCGTCGTATCATCAAACGCAAAGTGCAACACCGAGCAATTGCCCGGAACGCGGTCGCGCTCGTCTGCCGCCGCACCCTTCACGTGGTCCATGAACTCCTTGATAGCCGAGCCGTGGCTTACCGCGAGCACGCACGTATGGTCCGGACGCTGCATAAGCTCGGTCAACGTCGCCACCATGCGCTCGCGCACCCGCATCTGGCCCTCGCCGCCAAACTGGCAATAGAAGTCGCGCCACGGGCGCTCGGGCATCAGCATCACGCGCTCGGCCTCAAAGTCGCCAAAGAACCACTCACGCAGGCCATCCAGGCGCTCGTACGCCAAGCCCGGCCACAAGCTGGCGATAGTCTGCTCGGTGCGATGAAGTGTGGAGGTGTAGGCGTGGTCGGGCTCAATGCCGCGCGCACGCAAGAACATGCCGGCACGCGCCGCCTGGTCGCATCCAAGCTGCGTAAGCGGCGAGTCACTCCAGCCCTGAATAATGCGCTTGAGGTTAAATATCGTCTGCCCGTGACGGACCAGATACAGGTCTTTATTCATAGGGGGTCCTTTCGTTTGTTACCAACCCAAGAGCGAAAACGCCCCGTCGCAATAACCAAAATAAAGCACGGCACCGTTGTCGGGTTGCTCTCCCCCGCCGGTCACGCATCTAAGAAACTCCTGGCAGGCTGAGCCGTGGGAGACGGCCAGCACGCAGTCGTGCCGGGGTCGGGACATGATGCGGGACAGTGCCGCGACCATACGTGCGCGAAGCTCACTTTCCGACTCGCCACCAAAGGCAACCGGATAATCGCCCCAGGGTTGCGCCGGCATCTCACGGTTTGATGTGCCCTCCAACGAACCCAAATGCCACTCGCGCAGTTCATCGACCAGTTCTATGGAACGGCCCTCGCCAACGATCAGCTCGGCCGTACACCGCGCCCGCCCCAACGGAGACGAATACACATGGTCAAAGGTCACGCCGCGGTCCTCGAACGCCGCACGCGTCGCCAGCGCTTGCTCGCGCCCGCGCGCCGTAAGCGGTGAATCGCGCCAGCCCTGCAAAATGTTCTTCACATTGAGCTCGGTCTGCCCATGCCGCACCAAATACAGATCGGCCACACGCCCTCCCCTCGCACCACCACAAAGGGGACAGGCACCTTTGTGGTGGTTTTGCCGCCGGATCGCGCCGCAACGACGCAGCTACAGCAGCACGTCAGCAAGCGGACGCTTGGGCACGTGATGCATCTGTGCCTCATCGCGCCAGTAATTGATAGAGCCATCCGGGTTGGAGTCGATCGCGTCGATCACCTGCGTCTCGGCCGGAACGCCAAACGCCATAATCAGCTTGAGCTCATACTTGTCGTTATCGAGCCCCATGGCATCGATCGCGTGGGGCGTAAAGGCCTTGAACATGCAGGCTGCCACCTCGGGCGTGGCGCTGCGAGCGGCGAGCATCATCGTCTGGGCAGCAATGCCGGTGTCGACCTCGGTGATGGGCGCGGCGGGCTTACCCGGAACAGCGCGCTCGGCAAGAATCGCGATGTAGCCGGTCGGGCGCTCGCCCTCATCGGGACCCGGCCAATCCTTGAGCGCACCGGCCCAGGTGAGCTCATCAAATACGCGCGCGCAGTCCTCTGCACCGCTCACCACATGAAAACGCAGACGCTGAGCGTTGGCGCCGCAGGGAGCCAGATGTGCCAGCTCCGCCAGCTCGAGCAAAAACTCGCGCGGTACGCGCATGGACTCATCAAAGCGGCGGCACGTACGCGCGCGGCGGACCAGCGCGTCAAACGTGTCCAGGCCAAGCTTTTCGCAACCTTGCCTTGCCATCGACTCAGCGCTTACCGGCGCCGCGGGAACTGTTTCGTTCATAGGGACCCCTCAATAAAAGCCAATTGTTCTTAAGAAAATCTAACCTAAAACGTAGGCAATAACGAACAGAGCTGTAATGTTCTACATCTGTTGAATATCCCACATCCAAACGAGAACAAAGGTGACAATTCGCGAAGGTGAGGCTCCCATTCGCCCTTTCCGCCCCACGCGACGGCGCCCTTGGGCGATACTGGTTGCAAGAGCTACGGCTTACGCCGCACGGAAAGGAGACATCATGGGCATCTTTAAGAACGATGACAAGCAATCGAGCGCGTTTGGATTTGACGAGAAAAGCATGGCAGGCAAGGCCGTCAAGGCCGTGCGCTGGATTTACGCCATCACGGGCGTCTTAGCGCTCGTTGCCGGCATCGCACTGCTGTTTGCGCCCGCCAAGTCCCTCGTCTTCCTAACGACCGTCTTGGGCTTCTACTTTGTGATCACGGCCGCGATCAGGCTGTTTACCGCTGTTTTCGAGCCGCTGCTGCCCACCGGCTGGCGCGTTACGAGCATCATCTCCAACCTGCTCATCATTCTGGGCGGCGTCATAATCCTGCGCAACCAGGCCTTCTCGACCGCGACGCTCACCACGCTTGTAGTGGTCGTCGCCGGCTTTGGCTGGATCGTCGAGGGCGTCATGTCGATTCTGGAGTCCGAGCTTTCGTCTAACCGCGCCCTCGCCATCCTGAGCGGCGCGCTCTCCATCATCGCGGGCATGTTCGTGTTTATCTATCCGCTGTGGTCGGCCAAGATGCTCGTCATCTTTAGCGGCGCCGCGCTGCTGGTGTTTGGCGTGACGCTGATTGTTCGCGCCATTCAGTTTGGCAAACTGGTGCACTAGATGCCAAAGACGCTTTTTATTGATGCCGACGCCTGCCCGGTCACGCGCGAGTCGATCGACTGCGCGCGGAGGGCGGGCGTTGCCGTAGTGATTGCCGGCAACAGCACGCAGAACCTGGAACGCCACATTCGCCGCGACGATCCGCGCGACGCCGAGCACGCGCGTCGGGGCTTTTGGGTCACGACGCTCGATGTGAACGTGGGAGCCGATAGCGCCGACTTTGCCATTATCGAGCGCCTGCAGGCTGGCGACGTGGTCGTGACACAAGACATAGGCCTGGCGAGTATGGTGCTCGGACGCGATGCCGCCGCCATCGGCGTGCGCGGGCGCGTCTACGATAAGGCGACCATCGACATGCAGCTGTTTATTCGCCACGAGGAAAAGAAGGTTCGCCGCGCCGGCGGTCGCACCCGCGGGCCGGCAGCCTTCACCAGCGAGGACCGAGCCCGCTTTAAACGCAACCTCACCGAGCTGCTGCACTAACCAAGGCAGATTTTTGGGACATGCCTAAAAATCTGCCTTTTTGTTTTGGGCGGTGTGGACGCTCAGGGTCCATGGCTTAACAAAAAAACGGGCTTCAAAATGCCATGCGTCACCGCACTGCGCAGGCGCCGAGCATGGCTATTTTGAAGCCCGTTTTGCTAAGCCTACTTAGAGGCCGAAGGCGGATAGGATGAGGCCCCAGCTGGCGCCGATGACGTACATCATGACCAGGAACACGGCATTTTCGCGAGCGCTGCGGTTCGTGCGGAACAGGACCAGGTAGCCCACGCCGGCGGAAATGAGCGTGCCGGCGAGCATCGGCGCCAGCTGCAGCGCACCTTCGAGGTACAACTGCGTAATAACGACGCTAGCAGAGCAGTTGGGGATCAGACCGACAAGCGCCGAGCCCAGAACCGCAAGCGTCTCGTTGCCGCGCAGGAACTGCTCGATTGCGGACTCGCCAAAGGTCTCGAGGACGGCGACCAGAATCAGCGTTACCAGGAAAATGAAAACCGACACCTGCACGGTGTGCGAGATCGCGCTGCGGATGATCGACAGAATGGGCGCGCCCTCGTGGGAGTGGCCGTGGTCGTGGTGGTGCTCGTGCTTGTCCGCGTGACCATGGTCGTGGCTGTGGTCGTGCCCGTGATCGTCCTCATCCTCGTCACAGCCACAATGATCACGTTCGCACAGCTCGTGGATGTGATCGGCACTTACGCCCGCCTCGGCCACCTCGTCAATGATGTCGCCCCCGGTATGGTCGTCGTGCGCGCAGTTCACATGAGCCGGATTGGCAGCGGTCCCCAGTACGGTACGGCGAATCGCCGCATGCGCGCGGACGTTGCGGCGCAACCCGCGGATAGCCGCATCCACGATAAAGCCCGTGACCAGCGCGATCAGCGCCTTCGAAGCCAAAAGCATCGCCATGGTCTGCACGGGAACCTGCTCGGCAAGCAGCAGCGGCAACATCTCGTCGGAGGTCGAGAGGAACACAGCGACTAGCGTGCCCAGCGTCACGACACGGCCGGCGTACAGCGTCGCCGCCATGGCCGAAAACCCGCACTGTGGCACCATGCCCAGCAACGAGCCAACCACGGGGCCGGCGGCGCCCGCGCGCTTGATGGCGCCGTTGACGCTGTCGCCCGCAACATGCTCGAGCGTCTCGAGCGCAAGGTACGTCACCAACAAGAACGGCACCAGCGAGAGCGTGTCTTTGCCGGCATCGAGCAGAATATCTATCAGTAAATCCATGACGGATGGAACCTTTCGTGTCTTTCGGCAGCATTGTAAAAGTCCTAGCGGTCAACTAGGGTATTGTAGTTGTCCCGGGCGCGGTGCCAATAGTTGCCCATGGTAAACTATCATCTCGCCACAACTCAGTAACCCCGAGCCGCGCGACGCGGCCCGTCCAAGGAGCAGTCTATGAATGTTTCGCAAGCACTCGAATACGAGCGCCAGCCGTTTATCCCCATGTTTATCTACGGCGACCACGGTGCCATGGAGTCCGAGCGCCAGAAGGGCGAGGAGGCCCTCAAGGTGCTCGAGACCGAGTACTTTACCGCCGAGGGCGACCCCGGCTTCGACTTTGCCACTGTGCGCGACCTGGCCGACCGCAACCGCGACCTGTGCGACCAGATTGGCGAGGCGCGCCTGCGCAACGTGACGCCCGCGACGCTCTCGCGCGGCCTGTCCGACGCCGACACCTGCGCCGCCATCGGTAAGATGCAAAAGCGCACCGCCGCATCGGTTATGCGCGAGATCCGCGGTGACCGCGACGCACTCGGCGTGGCCTATGCCCGCAAGCCCATCCAAGGCACGGTGCTGGGCATCGACATCGAGACCACCGGTCGCGCGCCCGAGCGCGGCTACATCATCAACGTGGGCTGGGAGATCATGGATCTCACCAGCGACGCCGTGCCGCATGACGCCGAGGCGCACTACTGCGGCCTGCCCGACATCTACCGCGGCGAGGATGTGCCGCTATCGAACATCCATCACATCACCTGGGACGACATCGACGGCAAAAAACCGTTCCGCGAGAACAAGGAGTTGCAGAAGCAGCTGCTCAAGCTCGTGAAGAAGTATCCCTATATGGCGCACAACGCCGCCTTCGAGGACAGCTGGTTCAAAATTCATCTGGACGGTTACGCCGAGGCACGCCGCACAGGCAAGATTATCGTCATCGACTCGCGCCAGATCTGCCGCAGCCTAGACGCCGACGTGCGCTCGCTCCCCCGCGAGTCCGCGCCCGCTGCGCTCGAGAACTGGGCGCGCCGACGCGGCACCCTCGCCGCCGACGCCAACGAGCAGCATCTGGGCCTCGACGACACTGACCTCATGCTCCGTACCGTCCAAGCCGAGTTCAACCTCAAGAACTTGTTTGCGAAATAACCAATCAATCTGCGGGAGCGCCTGCCAGTCACAGCGCAATCTGTCTGGGCGCACCGGCGCGTAGTAAACTAGGGCGTAGCCTTATGGCTGCACCCTAGTTTTCATCAAAACGAGCAAATACGCGTGCTTCACACAGTCGACAGGTTGCTCACCTACATTTTTCGAGTTGTTCGGCCAGCTGAACCACTAGTCAAGGCCCCTCGAACCGCAATCGAGCGCTGTAGTCGCCTTAATTTCGCAACCAAGCCCCATTAATCTACCTGAATCAATTCGAATAAGACGTTGCGATCGCACCATTCATTTAGGATAAGGCCGAATAACTCAAATTATGTTGGTGAGGCATCTGGACGGTCAGCAAAAACGCTTAGAGGCTACGAATTCGCAACTAAAGTTCACCAAAAAAGGCGCAGCTGGCAGAAACCTCCCCAGCCGAAGCTGCTCCCTCGATACGACAGCTCAAAAGCCCACCGTTTGCAGAAGATAAGCCGCGCCCCAATACCGTTGCCCGAAGTTTCGAGCGTATGTGGCGTCTGCTATGCCATCATGCGCGTATGGGAATCGTTCTGTCACATACCACGGCACGCGCTGTATACCAAACAGCCAACTCGCTCGCAAGCTACGCGATCGATCCCTTACCTATGGAAAAGATCAGGGTGTCTGCGCCGACCACGTCCGACCTGGAAGCGGCGCGAGCATGGCTCAACAGAAAGAATGTCGATTCTGAAAGCATCCATGTGCTGACGTTTTCCAATAATGCCAAAAGGCACCGTAAGGGCTGCATCTGCCACTGCTCGCGCTATACGTTTGATGCAGAAAGCTACCTAGAACTCGAGCCGAACGTCTACATCGTCGATATCAAGCTGTGCGCGTTAGAAGCAACAGCCGACCTCAACCTTACTGAGCTCGTTGAGTATTACTTTGAAATCTGCGGCTCCTACGCGCTTGAAACGTCCGACGAAACTCAATATCGCGAGCGCCCAGCCCTAACCAGCGTTGAAGAGCTCAGAGCCTTCTTTTCAAAGGCATCGGGGTATCGTGGATCCAATAAAGCCCTTAAGGCACTTTCTTATGTACGCGGAGGCTGTCGCTCTCCACTCGAAACGGCGTTTGTCATGATGCTGACAATGCCCAAGTCAATGGGTGGCTTAGCCATACGTGCCATCAAAACGGATTATCCGATCCCAGTCCCCAAAAGATACGCCGCCCTAACGCGACGGACGGTTTTCTACCTCGACGCGCTGCTCGAAAATTCGATGACCGATATCGAATACAACGGCTTTTACCACGACGAGCCCGAGCAGCAATCAATTGACGAGGAACGCCGAAACACGCTGCGAAACATGGGATATGCCGTTATCACAGTTAGTCGTCATTCCTTTTTCAAACAGTCCGCTTTTAGACGGGTCATGGAAGCGATTCGCATTCGCGAGAAGATCTGGCCCGGTCGACTCCCGGATAACTTCGCCATCCTGCAAGAAAATCTTCGTCAATTTGTCTTGCGGCGCTACTTCGAATACGGTCGCCGCATCCTGGAGGCGCACAAAGAAGAAGAGGCCACCAAGCGCGAAATTGCAAGCCAATATCCGCAAGCTGATGACCCGAGCATCAACGATGTGCCCGAACCCGATGACATGCAACACGTTGGGGCCCTTGCTGAAGAAATCAATGGGCCATGGGAATGCGAAATGTCCGCAAAAATCGATGAAAACCGCGCGGAAGACGACGCGATTATTGATCTAATTGAGAATTCGCTCTTCTAAAGGCGGTCTCTGCGGATGTCCACCTACATTTTTCGACTTATTCGGCCACCGATTTGCCTGATTGGCTGCAGCAATGCTCAATATAACTTTAGATAAAACTGATTCTGCAGGAACTCCCGTAGAGAAAGAACTGATTCTCACGGTATTTAACAAGATAAAGTACAAATATGAACAGCTCTAATGCTTCTCGAGGCGGCTTTCTTAGCATGCTGGCCGAACATCTCGAAATATGTTGGCGAGCATTGTGTCGATGCATCCTAACCCACAGAAAATCGCAGAGACAGCAAGCAGTCATCGAAATTATCGCAAATTGTATTGACATATGAACATGCGCTCATATAATCGGAAGTGAGTTATATGAGCGCATGTTCATATGAAAGGATATTGCAATGAGCGTCTGCGTTGATGAAACGAAGCCCGACACCGAGGCCACTGAGCCAATCGTCCCCACCACCTGCTCGCCCGAGGACCTTCCCGATGAGGAGCTGCTGTACGACCTCGCTGACCTGTTCAGGGTCTTCAGCGACACCACGCGCATCAAGATTCTCTATGCCCTCATGGGCCGCGAGCTCTGCGTGGCCGACATCGCCGAGGCGACCGCGACCTCGCAGTCGGCAGTATCGCACCAGCTGCGCACGCTTAAGCAGTCGCACTTGGTCAAGTTCCGCCGCGACGGCCGCAACATCCTCTACTCGCTTGCCGACGATCACGTCTACACCATGCTCAACCAGGGCATGAGCCATATCTGCGAATAGCAACCATCCACGGTACCAGCGCGGCCTGCACCCAAGCCGCAAAACAGGGAAAGGAACCCACCATGAAAAAGCAGTTTAAACTCGACGAGATCGACTGCGCCAACTGTGCGCGCGAGCTTCAGGACGAGCTGGCCAAGCTCGAGGGCGTCAAATCCGTGTCCGTCAACTTTATGACCCAGAAGCTGACGCTCGAAGCCGATGACGCCGAGTTCGACGAGGTCCTCGATCGCGTCGTGGAGTTTACGGCCGACGCCGAGCCGGACTGCGAGATCATTCTCTAGCCCAGGTTTACGCCAGCCTGCAAGGCCGCGCTTGCCGCGGCCTTTGCTCGCGAAATTATATGAGCGAGTGTTCATACATTCAATTGGGAGGATACGAGTCATGGCCACTGCCGACCCCAAAAAGAAAAAGTAGAAGCACAAGAAGAAAGAGTCACTCGAGCATAAGCGCAACCGCATCCTGGTAGCGCTGGGCATTTTTGCCGTGGTGTACGCCCTCGATGAGCTCGGCACCCTCACCGCCGCATTCGGCACCCCGGGCGACATCTACGCCAGCTTTGTGCTGTTCCTCGTGCCGTTTTTGATTGCCGGCTACGACGTACTGCAAAAGGCATTCAATAACATCCGCCGCGGCAAGGCCTTCGACGAGAGCTTCCTCATGGCCGTCGCGACTATCGGCGCGTTTGCCATGGTGCTCTTCCCCGATACCGACCCGCACATGGCCGAAGGCGCCGCTGTCATGCTGTTCTACCAGGTCGGCGAGCTGTTCCAGGCATACGCCGTGGGCAAGAGCCGCAAGTCGATCAGCGCCATGATGGACATCGCGCCCGACTACGCTAACCTCGAGCAAGCCGACGGCACGCTCGAACAGGTCTTTCCCGATGACATCGCCGTCGGCACCGTGATCGTGGTCAAGCCCGGCGAGCGCGTGCCCATCGACGGCGTCATCGTCGAAGGCGAAACCCAGCTCGATACCGCCGCGCTCACGGGCGAGTCAGTCCCCCGCCCCGCCAAGTCCGGCGACGATATCATCAGCGGCTGCATCAACATGACGGGCCTCATCCACGTGCGCACCACCAAGCCCTTTGGCGAGTCCACCGTCGCGCGCGTCCTAGAGCTCGTGGAAAACGCCAGCGAAAAGAAGGCGCGCACCGAGAACTTCATCACGCGCTTTGCCCGCGTCTACACCCCCGCCGTCACCGGCGCGGCCGCGGTGCTCGCTCTTGGCGGCGGCCTGGTCACCGGTGCCTGGTCCGACTGGATTCTGCGCGGTCTGACCTTCCTGGTTGTCAGCTGCCCGTGCGCCCTCGTGATCAGCGTACCGTTGAGCTTCTTTGGCGGCATCGGCGGCGCGTCCAAGCTGGGCGTTCTCATCAAGGGTTCTAACTACCTCGAGGCGCTCGCCAACGTGGACACCGTCGTCTTTGACAAGACGGGCACCCTCACCAACGGCACGTTCTCGGTGGTCGCGGTGCACCCCGAGGCTGGCTATACCGAGCAGTCGTTGCTTGAGGTCGCAGCCCTTGCGGAGTCGTTCTCCGATCACCCCATCGCGCAGTCCGTGCGCGTCGCCTACCAGGGCGAGGTCGACCCTAAGCGGGTGAGCGACTCCGCCAACGACGCGGGCCACGGCGTGACGGCAATCATCGACGGCAAGCACGTCGTTGTTGGCAACGCAAAGATGCTCGCCGCGACCGGCGTTGAAGCACCGGATTGTGAGGTTGTCGGCACGATCCTCCACGTGCTCGTTGACGGCGTGTACGCCGGCCACATCGTGATTGCAGACACCGTAAAAGCCGATGCCGATCAGACGATCCGCGACCTGCACGCCGCCGGCGTCAAGCGCACCGTTATGCTCACGGGCGACCGCGAGGAAGTGGCTGCTGCGGTGGCCAAGCAGCTCGGTCTCGACGAGTTCCATGCGCAACTGCTGCCGGGCGATAAGGTCGAGCGTGTTGAAGCGCTGCTCGCGGCCGAAAGCGGCAAGGGCAAGCTCGCCTTTGTCGGCGACGGTATCAACGATGCGCCTGTGCTTACGCGCGCCGATGTGGGCATTGCCATGGGCGCCATGGGGTCCGACGCCGCGATTGAGGCCGCCGACGTGGTGCTGATGGATGACAAGCCGTCCAACATTTCCCGCGCGATCCGTGTGGCGCGCAAGACCATGACGATTGTCTGGCAGAATATCATCTTCGCGCTGGGGATTAAGCTGCTGATTTTGGTGCTGGCGGCGCTCGGCATCGCCAATATGTGGCTTGCCGTCTTTGGCGACGTGGGCGTGGCAATCATCGCCATCCTGAACGCCATGCGCGCGATGGGGGTAAAGAACCTGTAGCGTTCGTGAGCTGTCCGGCCGGGGCCGGGCTTGGTTTTGAAAACGTCCTCGCGCATGAGGCCCGTCTTTCCTGCTCCTGCGGAGCAACGGAAAGGCGGGCCTCGCGCGGAATGTTTTCAAAACCAAGCCCGGCCCCGGCCTGCGGTAACATCGCAGGCGGTTCTTGGGCATCGCTTGCTGGCAGGGTTCCCTTGCTGAAATGGACTTGGCCGAAAGGGCCGCTGGTCCCAGTCGCTGGTTCGCGCTTTGCGTGAACTCCGCGCTACTGGGGGGTCCAATTAGGCTTCTGTTGTTGGACCCGCTACATCTTCCCGGCCCAACATCGCCCGTAGCTTCTCAAAGCTCTCCTCGCTCAGGCAATGCTCCATGTGGCAGCCCTCTTGCGACGCGACCTCAGCCGAAACACCCGCATCCTCTAGCAGCCCCGCGAAAAAGCAGTGACGCTCCCACATTTGGCGAGCGACCTCCAGACCACGCTCCGTCAGATGAACGTCGCGCTTGCCCATTTCGACATAGCCGCTGCTCTCCAGCGTCGCCATGGCTTTAGAGACGCTCGCCTTGGTTACGCCTAGGTATTCAGCGACGTCAATCGATCGAACGATGCCCTGGCGCTGCGACAGAACGTAGATCGATTCGAGATAGTCTTCTCCGGATTCACGCAGGGCCATGGGCCGCCTTTCGCGATGGCTTCTAGTTAGCCTTTGGATACTTTTGCTTGATTTACTTTACCGCAAAAGTTGCCCATGTCTTACTACTTTGCCTAAAAGTTAGCCGTGTTTCACAAAACGTGCGAGACGAAAACAAAAGGCTCTGTTAGACCAGGATTGACATTCCGCCCCGTCATCTTCTTGCGATTGCACAATGGTCGCCCCTTGTCGAATCTGAATCCGGCAAGGGGCGATGCGCCCGAGACCGGACGAGTTGCTCGCCTGGCCCTGCCGTT
>DBFSET010000026.1:0-3631 GCA_048416615.1 Collinsella sp.
GCCTTGCTCCGGGAAGTTCGCGAAGCCCACTTCCCGGAGCAAGGCAACCCGCCCGGAGCAGGCCCCAGCGCGAGACCGTCCCGGATGCTACACGTTGTCGCCCGCGGTCATCTGCGTTGCGGAAAGCGCGCCGTCGGCCGCGGTTGCGGCTGCGGCGTCGGGCCAGACCCAGTCGGTAAAGGCCGGGTGATCGAAACCCTCGTCGCACGCGAACTCAAAGGCCTCGGTGCGGAAAGCCTCCCACTTATCAATCTGCTCGGCAAACTTATCGGCGTCGACCATGCGCAGCACGTCGGCGGCCAGGGCCCAGCGGTCCATGTTGTTCAGGCGCAGCATGTCGAACGGCGTGGTCGTGGATCCCTTCTCCTCGTAGCCGTGGACGCGGAAGGCATCGTGGCCGGGGCGGTTCCAGATCAGACGGCGAATCGTGCCGGCATAGGCATGGAATGCGAAGAGCACGGGCTTCTCACCGCAGCCAAACAGCTCAGCCCAGCGCTCATCGCTGATGGCCCGGTCGTTCTCGCAGACGTTCTGAATCTTAAGCAGATCGACCACGTTGACGAACCACACCTTAATGCCCAGCTTACGCACCATATCGGTTGCAGCCAGAGCCTCGAGCGTCGGTACGTCACCGCACGTGGCAACCACGACGTCGGCCTCGGCGAGCGAGTCGGCAGTCGATGCCCACTCCCAGGCCGCAACGCCCTCGGCGAGCTCGGACTTGGCCTCGTCGACCGTCTGGAAGGTGGGGGCGGGCTGCTTGCCACAGAAGATGGCGTTGACGCAGTCGGTGGACTGGTAGACGCGCTCAGCCACAGCAAGCGCCATGTTGGCGTCGGCCGGATAGTAGGCATTCACGATATGCGTGTCGTTGGCTTTGTTGAGCAGCAGGTCGATAAAGCCGGGGTCCTGGTGCGAGAAGCCGTTGTGGTCCTGGCGCCAGACATGGCTCGACAGCAAAATGTTGAGACCGCTAATGGGGGCACGCCACGGAATCTCGCGCTTGGTGGCCTCGAGCCATTTGCAGTGCTGGTTGACCATGGAATCGACCACGTGGACAAAGCTCTCGTAGGAGCTCCACACGCCGGAGCGTCCGGTGAGCACGTAGGCCTCGAGGAAGCCCTCACACTGGTGCTCGGACAGCTGCTCGACAACCTTACCGGAACCGGCCAGCAGCTCGTCGTTGGCCTCGTCCTCGTAGAAGCCGGCATCCCACTGCTTCTTGGTCACCTTGTAGGCAGCCTGTAGGCGGTTGGACGCGGTCTCGTCGGGACCGAAGATGCGGAAATCGTCCATGTTCTTGGCCAGAACGTCGGCAGTGTACTCGCCAAAGACGCGGGCGGCCTCGGTGGAGCCCCAGCCGTGGCCCTTACTTGCGACGGGGATCTCGTGGGCGTGAATATCGGGCAGTTCGAGCTCGCGGCGCACCTTGCCGCCGTTTGCGTTGGGATTGGCGCCGATGCGCAGCTCGCCGGTCGGCATAAAGGCCGTCACCTCGGGGCGCACCTGGCCCTCGGGCGTAAAGAGCTCCTCGGGCTTGTAGGAGCGCAGCCACTCGCGCAGCACGCGGAAGTGCTCGTGGGTGTCCTTGGCACTCGCCAGCGGCACCTGATGCGCGCGCCAGGAGTCCTCGGTCTTCTTGCCGTCGATCTGCTTGGGGCAGGTCCAACCCTTGGGCGTACGGAACACAATCATGGGGTAAGCCGGGCGGACCACGGTCTCGCCTGCGGCGGCCTGGGCCTGTGCGGTGGCCTTGATGTCGCAAATCTCATCGAAGACCTGCTCAAACAGGGCAGCGAAACGCTCGTGGATGCTTGCATGGCTCTCGTCGTCAAAACCGGCGACAAAGAAGTGCGGCTTGTAGCCCATGCCCTCAAAGAACTTGGTGAGTTCTTCGTCGGACACGCGGGCAAGAATGGTGGGGTTGGCGATCTTATAGCCGTTGAGGTGCAGGATCGGCAGGACGATACCGTCGGTTGCCGGGTTCACGAGCTTGTTGGACTGCCAAGAGGTCGCGAGCGGACCGGTCTCGGACTCGCCGTCGCCCACCACGGCCACGGCCAGCAGGCTCGGGTTGTCCATGACGGCGCCGTAGGCGTGGCTGAGCGTGTAGCCGAGCTCGCCGCCCTCGTGGATGGAGCCAGGCGTCTCGGGCGCAAAATGGCTCGGGATGCCACCGGGATAAGAGAACTGGCGGAAGAACTTCTGCAGGCCTGCCTCGTCATTGGTGATGTCGGGGCGAATCTCACGGTAGGTGCCATCGAGCAGCGACTGGGCGGTGCCGGCGGGGCCACCGTGGCCCGGGCCCATCAAGAAAATGGCGTTCTGGTTGTGGTCGGCAATAAGGCGGTTGACGTGGCCGAACAGGAAGTTGATGCCGGGCGTGGTGCCCCAGTGACCGACCAGGCGGTGCTTAACGTCCGGGCGACCAAAGTCGCGCACCTCACCGGTTTTCTCGTCGACAAAGTCGGGGCGCATGAGCGGATTAGAGCGAAGGTAGATCTGACCGACGGACAGATAGTTCGATGCGCGCCAATACAGGTCGACGCCCTCGAGCTCGGAAGCCGGTACCTCGTGGCCCAGCTTTTGCCACGGCGTCCCCAGTGTTTTAGCCATTGTTTATGTCCCTTCGCTGTGCGGTCACCCTCCGATACGGCAACCTTTCGTTGGGACTAGTATATTTGCTAAAACGTTTTATCATGGTGAAAAAACGTTTTACCATACTGATTTGCCATATGGACAGGCAAAAGCAGACATTCACCTGCGGCATTGCCTGTCACAGGTGCTCCACATTCAGTCTCTGTAAATTGATAAACGCGTTTAGTTGTGTTTAGTAAGCTCGAGCACGCTGTCCTTAACGATAAGCGCCGGCTCCAGAACGACCTCTTCGGCACGTCTACCGCCCCTACCGGCAAGACGCTTGGACATGCAGCCAAAAGCATGCTCCGCGAGGACACCAGGATCCTGCTCAATCGCGGTCAGCGCCGGCTCAAAGAGAACGTCGGCCGCCGAGTTGTCATAGCTTACGACCGAGATATCGCCTGGGATGCTCTTCCCCATCTCGTGCAAGCGCTTGAGCAGACCGAGGGCAATGTTATCCGAGCTTGCGAACACGGCGGTGGCGTCGGTCGCGAGCACCGCCTCCGAGGCCTCGTAGGCGCTCGGAATGTAGTACTCGCTCTCAAACTCCACACGTGCGTCGATAGGCAAGCCAACCTCGCGCAGCGCGCGCTCATAGCCGGCAAGTCGTTTACGCCCCGTATTGGAACGGCGTGCGTTAACCAAGCAGGCAATGCGACGGTGGCCCTGCTCGATCAGATAGCGAGTGGCCATGTAGCCACCCATCTCGTGGTCGAACATCACCTTGTCGCACTCGAGCCCCTCAATGGCACGGTCGACCATTACGGCCGGGATGGGCAGGTGGCTGACTTCTTCGCGCAGGGCGCGGTCGTCGGAGAACTCGTCACCCACCACCAGAAAGACACCGTCGACGCCGCGCGTCACCAGCTGGCGCAGCAGCTCCAGATCGTCGTCGGCACTTCCGCCCGAGCTGGTAATAAAGAGCGCATAGCCGTCCTCGCGGCAGCGCTTTTCCAAGCTGCCGGCAAGCGAGGCAAAAAAGCGGCTCTCG
>DBFSET010000027.1:0-5762 GCA_048416615.1 Collinsella sp.
GCGTAATCGACCTTGGCGCGACGAGCGGTGGCCTTCTCCCAATCGCTGGTGCCCTCAAAGACATCCTGCTTGTAGGGATTGCGGCCGAGCTTCTTGGCGCGGTAGGCGATGTAGATGATCGCGGCGACGTTGGCGACCAGCGCGGCAATCGAGACCGCGGTGGCGGCGCCGGGGTCGAGCGTGGAGTGGGTCACAAAGATGGACTCCTCCTGGAAGTAGGGGAACACCTGGGCAAACATGCACCAAATGGCCAGCGTAAAGGCGCGGTTCTGGATCCAGCCGCCCTTGTTCCAGATAAAGGCGGCGACGGTGGGCGCCAGCAGCAGCGCAAAGCCGCAGAACCAGGAGTGGGTGGGCAGGCAGTTGTAGGTGTAGCAGAAGTTCCAGATATCGTAGGCGATGATGTAGACCCAGGTCATATCGGGCCACAGCATGTCGGTCTGATCCTCGGAGGCGTAGACGCTCCACCAACCGGTCATGCAGAAGATGTTGATGATACCGGCGATGCCGTTGAACACGTTGTTCCAGCCGGCCAGCTGCGTGGCACCTTCGGAGGTGACCCAGGTGGACTCGCCCAGGACAAAGAAGTGATAGGCGCTCTCGAAGTCGGACACGACGGCGATCATGATGTTGATGGCGACGATCACAAACGGCCATGCGCGGAACCAATGCGCCTTGCCGATCTTTCCCCACTGGTACTTAATGGCAATGAAGCCCCAGCAACCGGCGAGCGCCGCGTATACCTTGGCGTAGTGGAACCAGCTGTTCTGGTACACATGGGTGGGGTTGGTGAGCGCCCACTCGGCACCCTGCGAAACGCCCACGGCGATGGCGACGCAGTAGATGGTCATGGCCAGCGGAGCCACGCCAAAGATGATGGCCGCGCCGAGCTTGGTGCGGCGGCCGACCTCGTTGAGCACGATCAGGCCAATAAAGACCATGGCCCAGCCGGCCCAGTGGATAAGGGTATCGCTACCCCAAACATCGAACAGCATGCTGCTCTCCTTTCACACGCCCGCGGCCCCTCTTCTGATCGCGGACAGTTTGGCCAAATGTCGTCAGTTCTGGGGCTTGCGCTCCGGATACTTGGCGGTATAGCCCTCGATGTGGAGCGTCGAGGCGATGATTTCCTTGACCGTCTCGTCGGGCACATCGGGGTGCGTGCGGATATACATCAAAAGACCCATGATGAGGGTGTAGAACGTTTCGTAGACATGGTCGATGCGCAGCTCGTGATGGGCGACAAAATCAACCACGGTGGTGTCGCAGATGTACTGAGCCACGCGCTGAACCACGTTGTGCAGAAAGCCGCCGTAGAGCGCGCCGCTGCTCGAGGTCAGGGTACTCGGCAGCTCGTGGCCGCTGGCGACCAGGCGCTTAAAGAGCGGGGCGACGGTGTCGAGCGCGCCCTCAATATCACCGACGATGCGGTTGGCATTCCACTGCTCGAGCTCGGAGATAAAACCGTCAATTGCCTCGTCCATGACGGCGGTGACGGCGGCGTCCATGTCGGCGAAGTAATGGTAGAACAATGAACGCGTGCAGCCGGCTCGCTTGGTCACGGCCGATACCGATAGGTGGGACACGCCCAGCTCGGAGCTTACGGTGCGCACGGCATCGAGGATCTCGCGACGGCGTTCGTCGCCCGTCAGGCGCTTTGCCGCGCTATCGGATGCGGGGACGGCATTGACCGCAGAGGTATCTGCTGTGTTGTTGCCCATGCGTTTGCCGCCTTTCATCCGTTTGAGCCTGACCGTTCGCCTAACAGTCTTGAATATTGTTGACGGTTCGTCAATACTGTTTTTGACACAATGTCAACTAATGGCGGGTGAACGGCATGGGGGCATGCCCGGCCTGCAAAAAAGAGGGGTGCCGCGGTCTCGCCGGGCTGTGGCAAGAGAAGGGACAACCATGATTCTCAACGGACCGGGGATTAGCTACACCGAGCCCGACATCGGTTCGGAGTTCGTGCCGCCGCTGCCGGAGCATCCGCGCGAGGCCATCGTCAAGCTGTGCGAGCACTGCACCAACCGTCTGCTGCATCGCGATGAGCTGCTGGGCTACGAGTACTGGTCGTTTGCCGAGGCCGCGACTGACGAGCAGGCCGAAGTGCTCTGCAAGATGAAGATGCGCCGTCCCTATACGCTGCCCGAGATGGTCAAGCTCACCGGCATGCCCGAGGCCGATATCGAGAAGATGCTCGACGATATGAGCTACACGGGCCTGCTCGAGTACAACTGGGAAAACCCCGAGCGCGCCAAGCAGTGGGTGCTGCCCATGCTGGTGCCGGGTTCCGCTGAGTTTCTCAACATGCGCGTGAGCCAGCTCGAGGAGCACCCGGTCTATGCCAAGTTCTTTGAGCAGGCGTCCAAGGGACCGCTGTCCAAGGCCACGCCGATGGTGCCGCCCGGTGGTGCCGGCATCGGCATGCATGTCATTCCGGTCGAGAAGGCTATCGATGCCGCGAGCACGTCGGTGCCGATCGAGCATATCGAGCATTGGCTCGACAAATACGATGGCAAATATGCCGCTAGCACCTGCAGCTGCCGCGCGAGCCGTCGCGTGATGGGTGAGGGCTGCGCCGACGACCCGGCCGATTGGTGCATCGCCGTGGGCGATATGGCCGACTACGTGGTCGAGACCGACCGCGGCCATTACGTGACGCGCGACGAGGTTTACGACATCCTGCGCCAGGCCGAGGACAACGGCTTTGTGCACCAGATCACCAACATCGACGGCGAGAACAAGATCTTCGCCATCTGCAACTGCAACGTCAACGTGTGCTATGCCCTGCGCACCTCGCAGCTGTTCAACACGCCCAACCTGTCGCGCTCGGCCTATGTCGCCAAGGTCGAGAAGGACAAGTGCGTGGCCTGCGGTCGCTGCGTTGAGGTGTGCCCGGCCGGTGCCGCCAAGCTCGGCCAGAAGCTCTGCAGCAAAAAGGCCGGCGGACAGGTGCCCGAGTATCCGCGCCAGGAGCTGCCCGATGCCACCAAGTGGGACCACACCAAGTGGTCGCCCAACTACCGCAACGATAACCGTATCGAGACGCACGAGTCCGGCACCGCGCCCTGCAAGACGGCTTGCCCCGCGCACGTTGCCGTCCAGGGCTACTTAAAGCTCGCGGCGCAGGGCCGCTATGACGAGGCGCTGGCGCTCATCAAGCGCGAGAACCCGCTGCCCGCTATCTGCGGCCGTGTGTGCAACCGCCGCTGTGAGGATGCCTGCACCCGTGGCCGTGTGGACGCCGCCGTGGCTATCGACGAGGTCAAGAAGTTTATCGCCCAGCGCGATCTTGATGCCGCGACCCGCTATGTCCCACCCGTGGTGACGCCGACGCGCGCCGGCGGCTTCGATCAGAAGATCGCCATCATCGGTGCCGGCCCGGCCGGTCTGTCCTGTGCCTTCTATCTGGCCGAGAAGGGCTACAAGCCCGTCGTGTTCGAGAAGAACGAGCGCCCGGGCGGCATGCTCACCTATGGCATTCCCAGCTTTAAGCTGGAGAAGGACGTTATCGAGGCCGAGGTCGAAGTTATTCGCCTGATGGGTGCCGAGTTCCGCTATGGCGTGGAGGTCGGTCGCGATGTGACGCTCGACGAGCTGCGCGCGCAGGGCTTTAAGGCCTTCTACGTTGCCATTGGCTGCCAGGGCGGCCACCTTGCGGGCATTCCGGGCGAGGGTGCCGAGGACGTGACCGTGGCCGTCGACTTCCTTCGCGAGGTTAACAGCGGCAAGATCGATTCCCTGTCCGGCCGCACCATTGTGGTGGGCGGCGGCAACGTGGCTATCGATGTCGCGCGCAACGCCTGCCGTCTGGGTTCCGAGCACGTTGAGATGTTCTGCCTGGAGAGCGATGCCCAGATGCCTGCCAGCGAGGAGGAGCGTCGCGAGGCCATTGAGGATGGCGCGCACATCAGCTGCGGATGGGGCCCCAAGGAGATTCACCTGGACGAGGCCGGTCGCGTGTGCGGCATCACCTTCAAGCGCTGCACGCGTGTCTTTGACGACGAGGGCCGTTTTGCGCCCGAGTACGACGAGAACGATCTGCGCCGTGTCGATGCCGACCGTGTCGTCATGTCGATTGGCCAGTCCATTGTGTGGGGCGACCTGCTGGCTGGCTCCAAGGTGGAGCTCGGCCGCGGCCAGGGCGCCCTGGCCGATCCCCAGACTTACCAGACCGCCGAACCCGACATCTTTGTGGGCGGCGACGTCTACACCGGCCCCAGCTTTGCCATCGATGCCATTGCCGCCGGCCACGAGGCTGCCGTGTCCATCCATCGCTTTGTGCAGCCGGGCTCCACGCTCACCATCGGCCGCAACCAGCGCCGCTACACCGCGCTCGACCGCGACGATGTCGTGATCGAGAGCTACGACAACGCGAGCCGCGAGGTTGCGCATGTGGACCGCGAACGCGAGAAGGCTGCGCCGTTTAGCGAGTATGTTGAGACCTTTACCGAGGAGCAGGTGCGCGCCGAGACCGCCCGCTGCCTGGGCTGCGGCGCCTCGATCGTCGACCCCAACAAGTGCATCGGCTGCGGCCTGTGCACCACCAAGTGCGCGTTCGACGCCATCCATCTGGATCGCGACCGCCCCGAGTGCTCCACGATGGTCAAATACGAGCAAAAGCTTCCAAGCCTGGGCAAGTACGCGCTCAAGCGCGCCATCAAGATTAAATTCGGGAAGAAGTAAGAAACGCAACAAGCAGGAGAACGGCGCAGAGAGCGGTTGGACAGCGAGCGAGTCCCAGGCGTGGCGAGGTGCCTTGAAAGAGGAGGGCATAGGGCTTTTGCCCATGCCCGACGATTGAAAGGCAGATCGCCCGTCTGGGGCTCGCGCAGCGTCAAGCCGACCGCCGTTCGGTAGAACGGCGGAAGGAATTAAAAGTGCACGAGCTCGGAATCGTCTATCACATCATTCGCGATGTTGAGAATGTGGCGCGCGCTCATGGCGTGCGTCGCGTTTCGAGCGTGACGTTGCTGCTGGGCGAGGTCTCGGGCGTCGTTCCCGAGTTGCTGCTCGACGCTTGGCGCTGGGCGGCAGATAAAAAGCCCATCGCGCAGGGCGCGGAGCTTGTTGTGGAGCCCGTCGAGGCCGTGACGCATTGCGAGGCATGTGGCCGCGACTATGCGACGGTCGAGCACGGCAAGACCTGTCCCCATTGCGGTAGCGGCGAGACATACCTGCTGCAGGGCCAGGAGGTCATGATCAAACAGATCGAGACCCCCGACGAGGACCCGGCAGACGCTGTCCCCGACGGCCCTTCCGACGTCCCCGACGCCGTCGACGCCGCCAACCCCCTCCACATCGCCTAGGATTCCCTATAAGTTGCGGTGAAATAGTTCCTAAATTCAGCCTTCTGGCTCTTAAACAAGAACTATTCCACCGCAACTATTTTGAGTGGTTTTGTTGAGCATAAGTCGTGCAAATAGTCAAGCCATGTCTGTTTAAACAAAATAGTGACAGTACGAGCACATTCGCATTTGCTTAATATCGATATTAATGAACAGCTTGCTTGTATCTATAAAATACATAGCTTGATGAGCGACGCTTTATCAGGTAATGAGTCGAAAAACAGTAATGTAATCAATTTGTAACAAACTTAGACGTTTAAACAAATAATCCAACCTTTTGCGAATTTAGCTATAATTCCACAATCCAAACAGGTATACTCCTTTCATGTCGTGTAGGAAATACGTAGACAAAAAGGAGGTTATGTGATGGTAAGTATTGTTCTTGCTAGCCACGGGGACTTGGCAGCTGGA
>DBFSET010000028.1:0-113508 GCA_048416615.1 Collinsella sp.
TAGGCACGGGAGCCTCCCAACCTCGTTGCGGCGCGGCTGCGCCTCTGACACTTCAACAACATTGTCGCAGCCCCGACCCGCGGTCACGAGCGGGGGCTCCTGTCGTTTCCGTGCCCCTGGATTGGGTCATAGTGTCTGACGTATGCTCAACCTGCGGCGCAATGTCAGCAACCAAGCCGAAAACAAAAAAGGCCGAAGCCCATCGGGGCTTCGGCCTTCATCATCTCAGGGTTCCGTCGTATTCAACCATGGCGAGTCGCTTTGACAGGCGCCCTGCGGCCGTCTTATAGACCTCGGAACGGTCGCGCCGCCCTATTGCCACGATCTCGGCAATCTCAACCGTTCCGTCCTCCCGGATTCGAAAAACCATTCGGAGTCCTGCATTCCGCCATTTGATCTTTTTGCAGCCGGCAAGCTCACCGTGAAGCGGCGTTCCAATTTCATCAGCGCGCGTCTTTAATTTCGCGACTGCAATACGGACGAGTCTTCGCTGAGATCCATCTAGTTTTTGATATTCCTTCTCGACGTCTCGATTCAAAAAGCCGACGACAAAATGCCCACTCATTCGAAAAGATCCTCATCGGGAATCGCGTCCGGATCCATCGATTCAAACTCCGCGAGCTCCTCGGTAGTTAGGGCGTCCTCAAACGGAACAAATTCATGCGGACCATGCTTGACTCGATCCGCAGCGATGCGATTTATCTCAAGTTCGTGCAGATACTGCAGCGCGCCGTACATTTCCTCATAGGCGGCATAGTCGATAATCACGGTATCGATATCGTTATGATCGGCAATGAACTGTGGTGCGCGTTTTGCGCGTTTACGAATGGCAGATAAAGACTTGCTTGCTTCGGTAGCCGAAACAACCTGGTCTTTTGTAAACACCGGTTTTTCCAGAACAAGTGGGGACATTTTGACCTCCAAAAAATAATCTGGATTATATTTCAAAGTATACTTCAAAATATAATCCAGACTTTTATTCGAAAGAAAAAAGCCCTATCGATTCTCGATGCTGCCGATATTCTTGAGCTCGATGGAGATGAGGCCGTTGGGCTCGTTGACGAACTCGATGTACTCGGAGTTCGAACCCATCTCGGCCGGGAAGCTGATCTCGATGCCCGTATCGGTACGAATCTTATGATTGCGCACCGCCGCGCGCTCGACCTGCTTGCGCTCCACGGGCACGCGCTCGGGTACCTTTTCCTCGGTCAGTGCCGCGCGCACGCTTTCCTTGATGACCGGCTCGTCCTCAAAGACCTCATCGACGATATCCCAAGGCGGCAGCTCTTCGTCATCCTCAACCTTCTCGGCAACGGCAGCCTTAACCTTAGCGAGCGCTACAGCCGTGTTGGCACCGTGCTCCTCGGCGACTTCCTCGACCACGCGCGTCACGGTGTCGATGACCTCCTTGCCCGACACGCCCGTGTCGCACTGCAGCAGGCCGTCGGGGATAAGCATACGGTCCTCGCCGGCAATCTTGCGCTTCTTGTCCACGTAACCGATCTCCATGGTGCTCGCGCGCACGATGGCATAGCTTGGCACCTTTTGCGAGGGGTTTGGCAGAATAGCGTAGTGGCGCGCGATGTCGTTGCGAACCTCCCCCTCCTCGCGGCCCACCTCGTGCATAAAAGCCTGCTTGGAGCCCAGCAGCATAACGGCAAACCAGCGGGCATCCTCATCGTCGTCAAAATCGGCCACCAGCACGTCGGTGGACTCAGCTTTCTCGGCTTTGGTGAGCTCGGAAGAGATAAACTCCGCAACCTGCTGAGACAGGTCCACGAACTCGCGCTCGCCAAAGAAATAGCCCTTGAGCTCGCCGCCAAACGCAGAGTTCTCGGCAAACGTGGCGCGTTTATTGTCGGCCGAGGTGCGTGCACGGCGCAGATGCGTGGTTACGAAATTGCGCACGGTACGGCTTTCGGTATCGAGCTCGCGCTGGCTCATAACGTTGACGGCAGAGTCAAAGTCCAGGATATGCAGAATCGCGTGATTGATTTTCATATACGGCATTCCGTTCTAGATCGATTTTGGCACGAACCAGTATAGCGGTCGAGCCCGCCCCAGGCGCATCGAAGATTGGTGCATCGGGGACAGGTTGCTTTGCACCAATGGCTAGCGCAGGAGCTCGGACTGCCAAGCCTCGAGCTGTTCTGCCAAACTCTTGCCGGCGGCGGGCATGTCGATCTGGGGTCGTTTGGGCAGCAGTGCGCATTTAAGGATTGCCACGATGGTCTGCGAGACAAAGCGTCGCGTATCCTTGTCAAACCCTTGCGCAGCCTGGAGCATCACGGGCAGGCTCTCGCGCAGATTCCCAGCGATATCCGCAAACCGCTCAGCACCCGTAGCCTCAAACACGGAGAACAACGCATCTACAAAACGCTCGCGTTCGCTAGGCGAAACTGCAAGCAGCATCTCGCGAATGGAGCCATCAACGTATCGAGCACCGGCGGACAGGCGCTCACAGTACACGAAGTCGCAACCATCAACCACCCAGCTAAAGGGATTGTGCTGCAGCAGGCTAAACTCGGTGCTCTCAACGATGGCATAGTCCTCCTGTGTCTCGAACATCATGCCAAAAATCGACGACCGAGGTAGCGTCTTGTCGATTCGACCGGAAAGATCGGCAAAGGCGTTGCCGTTCAGAAACTCCTCGACGAAACCCGGACCATCATGGGAATACGCCCGTTCGATTCGCGCACGGGTGACATCGGAGCACATCGTCGCACCGTACACCGCAAGGTTTCCACCCTTGGAATGACCTCCGCACAAAAGCGGCCCGTCAATCGCATCCGCCGCCTCGTCCACATAACACGCCGCGGATTCCTGGGCCGGCACAGGATACCGGAACGCCATGTTAAAGTCCTCTTTCCAGCCCACAATCGTGCTGTCGGTCCCCCGGAAGGAAAGATAGCTAAACCCCGCCGGAAACCGGAACGCCATGGCTGCAAACTGCTCTGTCGCCACCACATCGCTTACGGCACGATAGCCGCAAACGTGCACGCCACGGTAGCGAGGGCTTGCTGCCACGGCCTCCAACAAGGCCCTGCTCCCCTCTGGATCCCACAAGTCGTCAATCATGTCCCGGTAGCACTCGGCACGCAGCAGCTCGCGTACGTCTAGGCCCTGCCAGTTCGTCAGCTCCGCCATATCACCCGGCAAACGCAAATAGGATAACCACGCAAAGACCAGGCTATCCACCGCGCAGAACGGCCGCTCCTCAAACGGATCAAACGCCGTCTGGGCATAGGTCAAAAAATTAGGCGAATCCGACATGGCCCTCCCATCAACTATGGTGCATTGGGGCAACTATGGTGCATTGGGGTCAGGTTACTTTGCACCAAAAAGGCGCCCGGGCCGTGTGGACCCGGACGCCTTCATTGTAGCTTTTCGCTCTAGCGATCTTGATTTAGCAGGAGAAGTCGACGCTGTCGATGATGTCCTTAAGAGCCTTTGCAGAGACGGTGAGCTCATGCTGCTCGTCATCGTTCAGCGGCACGGGGACGCGGCAGACAACGCCGTCGCGGCCAACGACGGTCGGCATGGAGATGGCCAGATCGGACAGGCCGTACTCGCCCACCATGAGTGAGGAGACAGGCAGAACGGTCTGCTCATCGCGCATGACGGCAGTGCAGATGCGCTTGACGGCCATAGCGACACCGTAGTAGGTGGCGTGCTTCTTCTCGATGATGGTGTAGGCGGAGTTCTTGACGTCCTCGGCGATGCGCTTCTCGGCGGCATCATGCTCCAGGTGGCCGTGAAGCTCGCAGAAGGTGTTCAGCGGCACGCCGGCAACCTGGGCGCTGGACCAAGCGACGAACTCGGAGTCGCCGTGCTCACCCATGACATAGGCCTGAACGTCGCGCGGGTCAACCTCGACGTGGGCACCAAGCATCTGCTGCAGACGGCCGGTGTCGAGCACGGTACCGGAACCGATGACGTGGCCCTCGGGCAGGCCGGACATCTTGATGGCGGCATAAGTCAGAACATCGACCGGGTTGGAGACGATGAGCAGAATACCGTCAAAGCCAGACTTCTTAATCTCGGGAATAATGGACTTAAAGATGTTGACGTTCTTGTTGACCAGGTCCAGGCGAGTCTCACCGGGCTTCTGGGCAGCGCCAGCGGTGACAACAATCATGGCGGCGTCGGCGACATCTGAATAATCGCCGGCGTAGATCTTCATCGGCTCGGCAAACGTCATGCCGTGCGCGATATCCAGGGCCTCACCCTCGGCGCGGTTCTTGTCCACGTCGATGAGGACCATTTCGGAGAACAGACCGCTCTGCATCAGCGCGAACGCCGAAGACGAACCGACGAAACCGCAGCCGACAATAGCGACCTTCTTCTCGTTAACCATTAGAAACTCCCATCTCACTCCACAAACAAGCCGCCCGGGAACGACCCGAGCGGCTTGTCGTAATCCCAATACATCCAATCGGGACTTTGATTATGCTCCTATTCGCAGCCAAAAATCGACCGTTTACCGAAATTGTTTGCAGGATTCGTAAAATAACTGCACGAAATCGGTTTCGATATATTGACGAGGCGAAATAGCTTTCTAATACAGGCCCGCCTCGCGAATGGCCTCGACAGCCAAAGCGATCTGGTCGGGCGGCAAGACCAGCGCCATGCGCACGTGTCCCTCGCCCGAAGGACCAAAGCTCGCGCCCGGCGTCACCACAACGCCGGCCTTCTCCATGAGCTCCTCGCAAAACGCCATCGAATCGGTGCGGCCACCGGGGAGCTTGGCCCACACAAACATAGAGCCATGCGCGTTGGGACGCTCCCAGCCCAGGCCCTCAAGACCGTCGCACAGGACATCGCGGCGCTCCTGGTACTTCAGACGCTGTGCCTCGACCTCATCGCGCGGGCCATTAAGGCACGCGATAGCAGCCTTCTGGATCGGGAGGAACATACCGAAGTCAATCTGGCTGCGCAGCTTGGCAAAGGCCGAGACCACGTCCTCGCGACCGACCAAAAAGCCAATGCGGGCACCGGTGACGTTAAACGACTTAGAGAGCGAGAAGAACTCCACGCCCACCTCGAGCG
Organism: Collinsella sp.; assembly: GCA_048416615.1. Classification (GTDB taxonomy): domain Bacteria; phylum Actinomycetota; class Coriobacteriia; order Coriobacteriales; family Coriobacteriaceae; genus Collinsella. Next base: position 5,050 of record DBFSET010000028.1, read on the forward strand.
CGCCAGGGTACTGCAAGAAGCTGCCACCCGGCTCGCCGTCGAACACGATATCGGAGTAGGCATTGTCATGAACGATCAACAGATCATGCTTGCGGGCAAAGGCGATAATCTCCTCGTAGACCTCGGGCGTGCCCACCGAGCCGACCGGGTTGGCGGGCAGCGACACGATCATATACTTGGCACGATCGGCCACCTCGGGATCGATACCCGCCACATAGGGCAGGTAATTATGCTCGGCAACCAGCGGATAGTATTCGAGCTTGGCATCGGCGATCTTGGCACCCGCCTCAAAGACCGGGTAGCACGGATCGGGAACCAGAATGGTGTCACCCGGATCGAGCAGGGCCAGGCCCAAATGGCCCACGCCCTCCTGCGTGCCGTTGCACGACTGCACCATAGACGGCGTAATGCCCGAAACGCCAAAGCGACGCTCATAGTAATCGCACACGGCTTGCTTGAGTTCGGGCAGGTCGCGCAGGGCATACTTCCACATCTCGGGATCTTGGGCTGCCTGCGTGAGCGCCTCGACCACGTGGTCGTACGGCTTAAAGTCGGGCGTGCCCACGCTCATGTTGTAAATGGTCTTGCCCTGAGCCTTCAGCGCGAGAAGCTTGTTGTTGAGCGAGGCGAAGACCTCCGCGCCAAAGCGGTCGAGACGCTGCGATGCCTGCATGGTGCCACCTTTCGATATGAAAAACGCGGCGCTCCGACAAGAGCGCCGCGCGATACGGGCCATCAGATTGCAAAAGTGTAACGCTTGCAACCCCCGTATTGGTTCAATTTAGCCAACCTTAGTCAACTGGATTGAGCGCGTCGATCTGCGCAAGCCACAGACGCGAGCTAGCGTCACTCGGCATACGCCAATCGCCGCGCGGGCTGAGCGTCACCGAGCCCACCTTGGGACCATCGGGCAGGCAGCTGCGCTTAAACTGCTGGGCAAAGAAGCGACGGTAGAACGTACGTAGCCACGTGTGGACGGTCTTGGCGTCGTAGACGCCCTCGAAGCTCTTGAGCGCCATGCGGTAGATCTTGCCCGGCTCAAAGCCAAAACGCAGCAGGTAGTAGAGGAAGTAGTCGTGCAACTCGTACGGGCCCACCAAATCCTCGGTCTTCTGCGCAATCTCGCCGTCGCCCGTGGGCGGCAGAAGCTCGGGGGACACCGGCGTATCGAGGATATCGAGCAAGACCTCGGCAATGCGCCCGCCAAAGACATCGGCGGCATAGCGTACCAGATGGCGCACAAGCGTCTTGGGCACGCTCGCGTTGACGGCGTACATGCTCATGTGGTCGCCGTTATAGGTAGCCCAGCCGAGCGCCAGCTCCGACAGGTCGCCCGTGCCAATGACAAAACCGCCAGCCTGGTTGGCCAGATCCATCAGAATCTGCGTACGCTCGCGCGCCTGGCTGTTCTCGTAGGTCACGTCCTGCACAGCTGGATCATGCTCAATGTCCTTGAAGTGCTGCTCCACAGCCGCGTGGATCGAAACCTCGCGGAAGCTCACACCCAGGTCGCGAGCGAGCGACTCGGCATTCGACTTGGTGCGATGCGTCGTGCCGAAGCCGGGCATGGACACGGCTGTGATACCAGTGCGCGGCAGCCCCAGTGCATCGAAGGCACGCACGGTCACAAGCAGCGCTAGCGTGGAGTCCAAGCCGCCCGAAAGGCCGATAACCGCAGCCTTGGTACCCGTGTGGGCAAGGCGGGTCTTGAGGCCCGCAGTCTGCAGATCGAGGATCGTCTCGCAGCGCTCGGCCAAGTCGCCATGGTCGGCCGGCACAAAGGGCGCGCGCGGGAAAACGCGGTCGATATCGCAGGCATCGCGCAGGACAGGTTCTTCGGCCAGCACGCCCTCAAACGAGAACTCGACGGTCACGGCCTCCGGCGCATCGTCCGAGCGCGTCCATGTCGTCGAGCGACGGCGCTCGGCAACCAACCGGTCAAGATCGACGTCGGCGACGGCCATATCGCAAGTGAGGAGCTTCGTCGCGGCGAGCTTAGATCCGTTTTCGTAGACGAGGTTCTCGCCCGCAAAGACCATGTCGGTCGTGGACTCGCCCTCGCTCGCATCTGCATAGGCATAGGCACAGTACAGGCGCGCGCTCTGGTTGGATATGAGGCTGCGTCGGTAATCTGCCTTGCCGATAATCTCGTCCGAGGCCGACGGGTTGAGGATCACCGTCGCACCGGCAAGCGCCATCTCGGTCGAAGGGGGCGCCGGCACCCACAGGTCCTCGCAGACCTCAACGCCCAGCACCATATCCTCGGCACCCTCGTCACAGCAGCGGTAGACAAGCTCCGAACCCAGCGGAACCGGACCCTGACCAGCAAACTCGACCCACACAGGATCTGCGGGCGCCGGAGCAAACCAGCGGCGCTCGTAGAACTCGCCATAGTTGGGCAGATACTTCTTGGCCGTGAGGCCCAAAAGCTCGCCCGCGCAGCACACGGCGGCGCAGTTGTAGATATTCTCGGCAACCGCAACGGGAAGACCGATGGTAAAGACAATCGGCAGCTCACGAGTCTCATCGAGGATATGCACCAAAGCAGCCTCGCAGGCATGCAGCAGTGTGCGATTATGGAACAGGTCGGCCGCGGTATAGCCGCACAAGTTGAGCTCGGGCAGCACCAGCGCGCGAACGCCGCGCTCGGCAGCCTCGCGAACAGCCGCCAATGCAACCTCGACATTGTCCTCGACATCGGCAACGCGAATCTGCGGCGACGCCGCCGCCACACGCAAAAAGCCATCGTTCTTATTAGCCGAAACGCAGCATTGCCTTGTTGATCTGGACACTGGAGGCCCCTTCTACCCTGAGATTCAGTCTAACGGACGTTCACATATCTCTAACTAGCCAAAGCAACCTCCCAGTTTACTGAGAGGCCAACCTGTGCTAAGAGCATGTATTTCAATAATATCTTTAATTAAAAAGGAGAAATCGATAATCGACTTCTCCTTTAAGCGAGGCGAGTAAATTTCGAAACTAATGGCAGAATTTATCCATGTAGTCCTCAAAGTCGAACACTTCTACCACGACGCCCTCTTCCTGAAACTCTTTCAGTTGCTCCAAGAGATCTTTGTTAATAACGTCCATGCAGAAACCTCCTCTATCTAATCAATTGTAGTATATCTGCTTTCATGCAATTATCAACCAACTTGTTTAGTTGCTCCTCGTTTGCCGATAGTCCCTCTTTTTTCAAAATGTCGCGCACCTCGTTCTTAGTAATCGGCTTTTCAAACAACGAAAGCAAAGCGAACGAAAAATCATTAACCGCACACATTCTATGGGTGGCACAACTCAGCAGTACTCTTAACCCCTCTTTTGAGCGTCCGACTTCTTTCACAAACGAACTTTTAACCAATTGAAAACCATTATCGTGCATTACATAATCGGCATCGATATTTGTATTCAGCAATCCATAATGCAACAGTTCTTCTATCGCCCTTGTCAGCTCGAGGTCGCCCTGATCAAGGATAAGAGAAATGCTACAATCGGCCTCCAATAAACGGGCCAACTTAAGGTATACCAACTGGGAAACAGCATAGACATGATGGTATTCAGAATTATAGAAGTAGGCAAATGGCTCAACGAGCACGACAGAGGTCTTGGAATCCAGCCAGATTCGATCAGCTGGATTTAGACTAGTTAGCCGTCGCTTTACTTTGGTCAAATGTCCCTTATACCTGACAGCGTGAATAGAATCTAGGATCCAGGTCACCTCTGAAATATGAAGCCGCTGGGGCAAGTCAATTGTGTCGCTACCGTTTATGACCTCTTGCATATAAAAATCAATATGATGCTCATCAGATAAGGATTTTGCTTCATTTAAAGTTAAACCAGTGCCTGAAACATAATCCACTTCGAGGCGCAAATCCTCATATTGGGACTTCGGCATTACAGAGACACCATACTTATCGGGATGATTCCAAACATCCGACCCCATAACGAGACCAAAATTCGTAAATCCTCTCGTGGAATATGGAACACCACATACCTGTTTTGAATAATTCAAAACATTCTCTGTATAAGCTAAGGTGTTCAGAGCCTCTTCTTTAGTTTCGGTCGGAAAGCCAATCATAAAGAATAGATGAACAGGAATACCCGCATTGAGACAATCATGGATATTGCGATCAATCCAATCAACTCTCGTGTTCTTCTTCATTAGATCAAGAACTCTTTGGTTGCATGACTCGAGGCCAAACTGAATCTGCCTACATCCACTTTGGTATATCTTGTTGAAAACGTCTGTACTTAGGGTTGGAGAGAACCTCGTTTCTCCATGCCAGAAAAACGTTTTTCCCGATGCGTTTATTTCATCCGCAAGTTGCTCCATTCTTTTGCCTTCGAATGTTTCATCCACAAAAGAGAAAACTCTCGTGCCGTATTTTTCATTTAACCGACACATTATTTCAAATACTCTCGATATAGGCATCTTTCGGTAACAACCACCGGTAGCACCGGGAATGGTGCAGAAGGCGCAATGATTAAAACACTGCCTAGAGGAATAAACCGGCAATATTAACTCAGGCATGAAGTATTTAGAAAGGGCGAAGCCATCGAAATCGGGAACTGTATCGTTGATAAATGTTTGCTCAATCCGATGGTTTTTATATATCTTTCCACCTTTAGCATGGCAAAGGTTTGGAACACAGTCGAGATTGTCATCACCAGAGTCAAGAGCCTCAAGAAGACGTGCAAGCGGCTCTTCGCCGTCATACATCATTATCGAATCAATGTATTCAAAAAAGGGATGCCATTCTTTCATGCAGTCATCTGCTAAACGAGTAATGTAATTGCCGCCCAATGAGACGTGTTTAACAGATGGACATTCTTCTTTAATCAGTTTCGCTAACGTAACTGCAGAAATCAATTGGAAACAGCCGCTCACCGAAATCCCAATAAACTCGATTTTTTCCCTCTGAATACGCTTAAGAAAGGCAGTTTCATAGAAGGAAATAAACGGATTATGCAAGGTATCCGCAAGCGATTTCATTATTTCTGGTGTCGAATAATAATCATAGGGCAGATCTATGGAGTTGAACGTGTATTTAACTCCATATGAGACGTGATTTATGATATAGAGTGCATTTCTAAAAATGTTTTCAGCATATTGTCTTTCTTTTAGATTAAAGTATCTCTTCGATCTGAAAATATCTTTTGCCTCGTCAACATTAAGTGCTGACTTTTGTATCAACTCGATTGTTAATTGAACATTCGAACTAAACGAATCCTTTGATTCCCGATACCTTTTACAGCACTCTTCGACATGTCTAAAAGATAGGAGGTCATCGTAAAATTCCACGTTTAAGTCAACAATGTCAACTTTGTATTGTTCAACCTCTTGAAGATATGACTTCAAAACAGGCAAGGCAAGATACGGCCCCACTGGACTCCATCCTGGGGAAATACTAAAAGCGTTTTAGGCATATCAACGTCACATCTTTCGCAAATAATTCAATTGAAACACAACTACCATCATAATTGAAAATACACCAAGTCCTGTAACGAGAATTGAGAACATCGCGATGCTCGTGAACAGCGAAACAAGGAGTGTTGAAATAACAACAGCAACCGATTGCAAAGACTCCCTAATTGAAAACAGGCTCATCGATTCAGATCCGTCTCTCGCCAAATCCTGCAGCGATGTTATGAGAAGCACATCTTGAATGGCGTTTCCGGCACCGACGATAAAAAGGAAAATAAACGATATCCCAGACGCATAGCGATAGCCAAACGCCAGATACGCACCGAGCGCAAGATACGTCACAAAACAATATGATTTAACGCAATCGGAACCACTGATTAAACGACCGTATATTGTATTTCCGAACAACAGTCCGATTGTAAGACTACTCTGAAGGAATCCGTATTGTATCGATGACGAGTCAAATTGCAATTGCGCTATAGCTGGCAAAAGAGAATTCAGAGAGCCGAATGCCACGCCACTAGAAATATCGATTAATAGGAAACCAATTGCCAAGTGCTTCGCGTTAAGATCACTAAATGCAGTCCAGTTTTTTTCATTTTTGCTTATCCCCTCTTTATCATTAACCTCGATAACCGACGGAACATCTCGCAGCAACCAGAACGACGCGGCAAAAGAAAGCGCGTCTAATGCAAGAACAGCCTCCGCCCCAAATTGAGCGACAACAAAACCGCCGGCAACTGGCCCCAGAACCATCATCAAATTCTGCAGAAACCCAAACGAATTATTAATTACGTCGCGATTGATACTATTCGTATTGGCTCTTAACAACGAGTAAAAGCAGGGCATTTCAACCGTTCGGCAAAGCGATACCGCGCACGTAATAGCAAACATACTCCATTTACTATCAACAAAAATATAGCAAACGAATAATCCCGCGCGAATTAAGTCTGCCAATCTCATGGCCTGCAGTGTCCCGATACCCATCTTCTGAGGCAGCTGCGCGAGCGCAACTGAAAACAGAGCGGGGGCAAATCTGCAGCAGACCATCAAAGCAGTTGCAGAAACATCGTGAGTTACCTCGTAAATCAGCATTGGCAAAGCAATATTCGCACACCAATTGCCTATTTCGCTTATCCCTCTAGCAATATATAGGACCCGAACCGGACGGCTAGCTCTCAATACCGTGAACATCAGGATTAACCTCGTATTTCAGGCCTCGCTCATCCCTTAATAGGAATCCATAATCAACCAAGTACCGCCTCAACACGGCATAATCAGGATAGAGCTGTGACAGCACACGATTAACCTGAAGCTCCGTATAACTTGTATTTAATTCAAAGAAAGAGACGGCCCATAGCAGCATGATTCTTTTATAGCTTTCCTTTTTTGGAATTGAAACCAGCTCGCCATTCTTGAGAAATCGTTTTTTAAAGTCTATTAGCTCATCCATTCACATCCTCCATTTCATACGCATCTAATACTAAAAATGCATACGCTTTAGGTCATCGTATTCGGCTTCTTTATTCGAACTAAACTCGAACTAATCTAAATTATTTGCTCAAACACTCTTCGAAAGCTCGTTTTTCACTCTGAGTAAAATGCCCTTCCCAGTCAGTCCACGAACAGGAAGGCAACTCACAGCGAGCGGAGTCGAAGCCCTCTACCGTCGGTCGTTCAAAATGCACGATAACCTTTTCGATATCCCCATCTGTTATCAGGTCAGAATGAACGACCTCGGTACCGTCTTCGAATGTCATATACGGGTACATCACGTAAACCACCTCGCAATCGTTAATCCAGTTTAGCATCAAGCTATTGCACCAAAGACAGCAAGCCCCCTTGATGAGTTGATGGTATCTGTTAAATGTCACGTACGATTCACATCTGGTGGGTACCCTGATGGCTACACGAAACGAAGCAGATTTACACCGGGAGGACCCCGTATGACAACCAAGTACACCGACGCGCCGCGCACACGTGTCATGACGCCGGCATCGCTCAACAACGGCGTTCACGAAAACCATTCCATCGGCCAGACCATGGCCATCGCGCCCAAAAAGGGCCTGTTTGACGACATTTCCATTCCCCAGATCATCGCCGGCGCCGCAGCTGCCGCTACGAGCGTCGCGCTTGCCTCCAAGATCGGTATCGCCGGATCGGTGATCGGTGCCGCTGTGAGCTCGGTCATCACCGTTGTGTCCTCGCAGGTCTACCGCCACTTTATCTCTGCCAGCGCCGAAGCCCTCAAAGGTACGCACGCCACCGTCGACTACCCCGCCGGCGCCTATGAACCCGTTGAATTAAATGCCGAGGAGCACTTAGGCGGCGCCGCGACTACCCAGGAGATGCGCCAGATTGCAGGGCGCGCGACCACGGCGCGCGTCGCCCCCGACAGCCTGCGCGCCAAGGCGGCGGCAGAGCGCAGCCAGACGCAAAAGAAGGTCATCATCTTCTCGATCGCCATCGCCATCGTCGCGGTTATCGCCTGCACCGCTGCCATCCTTATCACCACCGCCGGTGAGGGTCTGGGCGAGCGTCCCGAGCCGATTCTGTCGTCACGCACGACCGAGCACGACGCGGACAGCACTGGTCAATCGCAAAGCCAGCAGGACGACTCGCAGGGCACCTCCGCATCCACCGACTCGTCCTCGAACACCCCCGATCAGTCGCAGGGCGCCGATTCTTCTGTGAACAACAACGGTACGCAATCCGGCACAACCGACTCAAGCCAAACGACTGACGGCTCTCAACCGAGCACGGGCGACCAGACGAGCGACACCACGTCGGGAACGGGCTCAGCAGACAGCAGCAACACCAGCAACTCGAACAGCTCGAGTGGAACCGCGTCCGGCACGGCATCTGACAGCTCGAGCCAAGGCACGGCATCGGGCAACTAAGCACGTTTGCCCCTCATAGATAATCGACCTGTATAACGGGCGCGAACCGGCAACGGTCGCGCCCGTTTGCCTTGGGCGCCGAGGTAGCAAGCCCCGCGCGATGGTAAGATGCTTTGGTGTGTAAAGAGGAGATTTGCCATGAGCAAGACAATAGTTAAGCCCACGCTATCGCTGGGCAACCACATCTATCTGTATCGTCTGCTGCGTGATGCGATTGGGTGCGGCAAGCAAACGTTTATGACGCAGGTCGAGGAGGCGCTCGCTGCTGATGACATGGCCGCTTATGACCTGGGCTTCGAGTCCACGCGCGAGCTGCTCGAGGAGCTCGACGACTGCATAAGGCTGACCGTCTTTAAGGGCGGTCGCCTGTATGCCACGCTCATCGCCAACGAGGCCTGGGATGCCGCCCTTGCCAAGGGCGAGGACAAGCCCAAGGCTGCCAAGGGTGCCAAGCAGTCCTACAAAAAGAAAAAGCGCGGCGAGAAGGACCTCAAGGCCGTGCGCCCCAAGCACGTTAAGCGCGCCGAGCCCGAGCCCGTGGCCGAAGTCGCTCCGGAGCCCGAGCCCGAGGCAGAGATCGAAGTCGCTATTGAGGTAACGGCAGAAGCCGACACCGAAATCACCGCCACGACCGATCCCGAAGTCATATCCGAGCAGGAAGCCACTGCGGAGCTCAACGAAGCGCCCAAGTCGACAACCGAAGAAGCTGCTGACCAACCCGAGACGCCTGCGTTCCAAAACAGCGATGTCTTTGGCAACGAGGCTGAGGACGATCAGTCCGACGAGCCCGCCGATCAAGACGCTACCGAGTCGGCGCCGGAGCCCGAGACGCCGCAGCCCGCCATCTCGCTCACGGTCGTCTATGACCCCGAGAACGCCAACGCCGGCATCACCACCATGGCATCCACGCCCATCGAGGCAAAGTCGAGTGTCGAGAACGAGAACGCGACGCAGATTGAGGTTGAAACCGCAGCTGTAGACGCGCCCGTCACCGTGGAGCCCGCAGATTCCGAGATCAAGCCGGAAGCAACGCCGGAGCCCGCACCCTGCATCGAATCCGTGCCCGCCGCTGCTTGCGACCAAATTCCCGCACCGGCACCGGCTCCGGTCCCCGCTGCAGTACCGGCCCCCGCACCTGCAGCGCCTGCCATCCCCGAGGATTTCCCCGTCGATTTCGCAACCGAGGTCTTCTGCCCCGGCCCATTGCTACACCAGCTGTCGACCTATCTCCCCTACGGCGCCGACACGCTCGGCATCGTCGGCGAGTACTACTGGATTGCCCGCGAGCGCGGTACCATCGAGGCCGCGCGAAACCGCGCAAGCTTCCCCCTGCGCTACACGCAGGCCGGCGAGCGGCACGAAGTCACCGTGCGCATCCGCCGCAACACCACCGGCGGTCTCGGAGCCGCCTGGACCATCGATAAGGTCGAAGAACCCGAGCAGTAACGATAAACGGCTCAAATCAAAATCAGGATTTGAGCCGCTTTTATTAGCATTCATCGATGTTTCGTGACCAACAGCGAGCGGGCCGCAAGAGTCCCAGGTTGCCGTGAAAGAGGAGCGACGCGTACTTCGGTACGCGAGCGACGGCTTGAACGGCAAGATGGGGTGCTTGCGGCCCGCGCAGCGTCGAGCAGTTACGCGGTTTGGAAAACCGCGTAACGATCTAGTCACGCGTGAGCTTGCGGTGGATACGATGAGGCTGGGCTGCGTCCTCGCCCAGGCGCTCGATACGGTTGGCCTGATAGGCCTCGAAGTTGCCCTCGAACCAATACCAGTTGCCCGGATTCTCGTCGGTGCCCTCCCACGCCAGAATGTGCGTGGCGACGCGGTCCAGGAACATACGATCGTGGCTAATGACCACCGAGCAGCCCGGGAACTCGAGCAGCGCCGCTTCGAGCGAGGACAGCGTCTCGACGTCGAGGTCGTTCGTGGGCTCGTCGAGAAGCAGCAGGTTGCCGCCCTGCTTGAGCGTAAGCGCCAAGTTCAGACGGTTGCGCTCGCCGCCGGAGAGCACGCCAGCGCGCTTCTGCTGGTCCTGGCCCTTAAAGCCAAAGCTCGCCACATAAGCGCGGCTCGGAACCTCGGTCTCGCCGACCATCATGTGGTCCAGGCCGTCCGAGACGACCTCCCACAGGTTCTTATCGGGATCGATGCCGGAACGGTTCTGGTCGACGTAAGAAATCTTGACGGTCTCGCCCACCTCGAGCTCGCCCGAAGTCAGCGGCTCCAGACCCACAATCGTCTTGAACAGCGTGGTCTTGCCCACACCGTTGGGGCCGATGACACCCACGATACCGTTGCGCGGCAGGGTGAACGAAAGGTCATCGATGAGCACGCGACCGTCGAACTCCTTGTGCAGGTGATGAGCCTCGAGCACCTTGTTGCCCAGACGCGGGCCCACGGGGATGCGGATGTCGGTCCAGTCGAGCTTCTGGCTTGCGCGGGCCTCGGCCTCCATCTCCTCGTAACGAGCCAGACGGGCCTTGTTCTTGGCCTGGCGAGCCTTGGGCGAGCTGCGTACCCACTCGAGTTCGGCCTCCATGCGCTTGGCGAGCTTGGCGTCGCGGTTGCCCTGCGCCTCGATACGGGCGGCCTTGGTCTCCAGATACGTGGAGTAGTTGCCCTTGTAGGGATAAAGGTGACCGCGGTCGACCTCGCAGATCCACTCGGCAACGTTATCCAGGAAGTAGCGATCGTGTGTGACGGCAAGCACCGCGCCCTGGTAGTTGTGCAGGAAGTGCTCGAGCCACAGGATCGACTCGGCGTCCAGGTGGTTCGTGGGCTCGTCGAGCAGCAGCAGGTCGGGAGCTTCGAGCAGCAGCTTGCACAGGGCCACGCGACGGCGCTCGCCGCCGGAAAGTACGTTGACCGGCATGTCGGAATCGGGCAGCTGCAGGGCGTCCATGGCCTGGCCGAGCTTGGAATCGATATCCCAGCCGTCGGCGGCGTCGATCTCGTCCTGGAGCTTGCCCATCTCGGCCATGAGGGCGTCCATGTCGCAATCCGGGTCGCACATCTCCTCGCCGATCTTATTGAAGCGATCGACCTTGGCGATCATGTCGCCAAATGCCATGCGCACGTTCTCGATGACGGTCTTGTCGTCGTCGAGCGGCGGCTCCTGCTGCAGGATACCCACGGTGTAGCCGGGGGTGAGCCTGGCATCGCCGTTGGAGACCTCCTCGATGCCGGCCATGATCTTGAGCAGGGTCGACTTGCCCATACCGTTGGGGCCCACGACGCCGATCTTGGCACCGGGGTAGAAGCTCAGGGTCACGTCGTCAAGGATCACCTTGTCGCCATGGGCTTTACGAGCCTGATACATCTGGTAGATAAACTCTGCCATTTGCCTGTTTTATCCTTTCTACCTGCTGTTTCCCTATTCTTGTTTCGCTTTAGTGGAAACGAAATGAGAAAACCAGCTCTGAAACTTAACGAAAAAGGGGCATGGTTGCCCACACCCCCTAATACTACCTGGGAAAAGTCCCCCTTAACACACTATGAACTGCGTACGCTAGTTTTCCGCAACCTTAACGAGCGGCTCGCTGCGATTTGCGCCACAGCAGATACGAGTAGACGTAGACGGCTCCAACCGAACCAAACGCCAGAACCGCAATCACCGCGGCGACGACTTCACTCGAAAGCACGCTGCCTGCCACGCCCATCACAATCAGGCCAAAGCCCAGCACCATAAAGCAGGCACCGCCAAAGCGCTGCGTACGGCGCCAGTTCTCGGGATTGGCAAGCGCCCAAGGCGTCTTGATACCGAGCGTATAGCTCTGCTTCACACGCGGCAAGTAGTTGCCTACGCCGATGAACAGCAAACCGACAACACCGGAAATCAGCACGTTGACCGAACCGACCGCCGGCACCACGCCCCAGACCGTAAGCTCTCCCAGCCAGCTTATGGCGCACATGAACAAGGTGAAGGCGATTACGAAGCCCTGATAGAACTTGCCCGAGGTTCGATATGCCTCACCTTTGGGATCGATGCGCGGCACCACGCAGAACATTGCGAGAAGCACCAGAGGCAGCACGCCGAGCGCGGAGGCCATCCAGCTGGGACCCCAACCGTCGACGGCGCCGTTCGCGCCCCAGTGCGTGGGAATCTGCCCAGGCAAGCTCGGCATCACCATGAGATGCGCTACGATATTGGCGACGCACAGAGCGACCAGCGCAATCCACACGCGCGACGATACCCCCGTGGGGTGAATGCCCTAGTTTTCGTTATTCATCCTTATCACCTTCCGTGTTTGTAAAGCCCATAAACCAACCGATCAAGTCCTGCATGACGGTAGTGTTTAAGCTGTATACGATGTTTTGACCATGACGTTCGTCGGTTACCAACCCGGCGTTTTTGAGCGTCGCCAAGTGATGGCTCAGCGACGGCTTACTGATATCGAAATGCTCGGCAAGCTCCCCCGCCGTGCAATTGCCCTCGCGCAGCGACTCCAAAATGCGCCGTCGCGTTGGATCGGCAAGCGCCTTAAAACCCTCTCCCGGCATAAGACCCCCTTTCATCATCTCTCATGACGCGCACACTATACTCGATATTTAGATGTTTGTCTAACTATCTAATACAGGAACATCTATAGAACATTCGTTCGTATTTAGCTACAATGGAAGTTGAAGCAGATGGGCCAGCTCCCTCTACCCGAGAAGGAGATGGACTATGAGTATTGACGATGTCCTGACGTTGTTATTGCTTGTAATCGCGGCTGTGGAGCTCGGCATCCACATTGGAGGTCGAATGAAATAGCCGCCCCCGCGTAATGCGAAGACGGCCACTTCTCACGCCATAAACGTGTTTCGGAGTTGGCCAACCCGCTGCAACGGGTGCCATCTGCTTCAATCTTATGCGAATCCCGATCCCATTTCAACAAGCCCAAGGGCTCAAATGGAATCGCAATAATACCTATAATGGCGATAGCTAAAACACGACCGACTCCCCATCGGAGGATATCTATGACCGAAACCACAGCCGCAGCCGCCATCGAGACACGCGACACCAAGCTCGAGATTATCATGGGCCGCGAGGCACTCGATAAGCTCGCCGATGCTACGGTGCTAGTGCTCGGCTGCGGAGGCGTGGGCTCCAACTGCTGCGAGGCACTCGCCCGCGGCGGAATTGGTCATTTCGTCATTCTGGATAAGGACATCATCGCGCCCAGCAATATCAATCGCCAGGCCATCGCCTTTCACAGCACCGTCGGCAAGCGCAAGGTTGACGTGATGGAGGCCATGATCCACGACATCAATCCCGCCGCCACCGTCATCAAGCGCACCGAATACTTGCTGAGCGACAACATCGATGATTTCTTCGCGAGCGTTTTGGAGCAGACGGACGGCAAGCTCGACTACGTCGTCGACGCCATCGACACCATCTCGGCCAAGCTCACCATTGCCAAATATGCTCAGGACCACGACATTCGTTTGGTTAGCTCCATGGGCGGGGCCAACAAGCTCCATCCCGAGTGCCTCCGCTTTGCCGACATTTTCGATACGGTACGTGACCCCATGAGCCGCATCATGCGCAAAGAATGCAAGAAGCGCGGAATCAAGAGCCTGCATGTACTGTTTAGCTGCGAGGAATCGGTTAAGACACAGCCCCGCGATCCTTCCAACATCCACGAGCGCACCGAGCTGGGAACCGCCAGCTTTATGCCGCCCATCATGGGTCAGATGATCGCCGGCGAGGTTATCCGCCAGATCAGCGGTCGCGGCATCGAGCGCGTGCGCGCCGATGGCCAGCGCCTAGACTAGCGGAGCGCACCGAGATGGAGCCCCGGTTATTTGATGCACACTGCCATCTTGATTTAATGGCCCACCCGGACGCCGTTGCCGATGAGGCAACGGCGCTGGGCTTGGGTCTATTTGATTGCGGCGTCGATCCACGCGACTTTTCGGCCGCAAACGAGCGCGCTCGTCGCCACCCGGGCATCATCGCCGGCGTTGGGCTTCACCCCTGGTGGCTCGCCGATGGCCACTGCGGTTTTGCCGAAGTCAATCTGCTTTGCGAAGTTGCTGCCCAAGAACGCTACATCGGCGAAGTCGGACTCGACTTTTCCGCGCGCTTTGCTGGAAGTGAGCCGCTACAAATACAGGCACTTAACCGGCTCTGCGATGCGCTCGTGCAGCATCCTCTTACCGGGCGCGTGATATCAATTCACGCCGTTCGTTCGGCAGGAGCCGTACTGGACGTCCTCGAATTGCATGGACTACTCATCCCAAACCCCGACTCCCCCGCTATCATCTTCCACTGGTTTAGCGGCACTTCGGACGAACTCACCCGCGCGCGTAATGCGGGCTGCTATTTTTCCGTCAACGAACGCATGCTCGCGACCAAGCGCGGTCGCGAATACGCACGACAGATTCCACTCGACCGCCTACTGCTCGAGACCGATGCGCCGGCCGAGCCAAACACAGAAACAAGCACGCAGTCGCTCATCAGGTCGCTCACAAGGACCTCAGAACGCATCACCTCGCTCAAAAACTGCGACGCAAAGCGCATCGAGTCGATAGTTTTAACAAATGCGCGCTCTGTTTTTGACCTTCGCTAACCCCTGGTGTGCAAAAAATGCCAAATATGAGTACTGCTACCGGAATGGATACATTTCTTTTAACTTTCCAACCGCCAGAATAATCCTCGATTGTCCGCTAATTAAAGCTTTTACAGTCATTCATCCTGCGTTTTCGCAAATCTTAAACCCCTCCAGACGCTCAAATCACGTCTGAAGGGGTTGATTTTGCTGCGACTAAATTAGTCACAGTACTCATATTTGGCATTTTTTGCACACCGGGTCCCGAGGAGGCCCCTGCACCTCCCCGGGACCGCTCGGCTATTCGACGATTGGTGCTCCGTGGCCCCAAGAACCTTCCATGCCGCACACGGTCGAGGCAAACCCGGCAGCAAAGTCGAGCGCGCGCTCGATGGCCTCGGCGCCATCTTCACCACGCTTGGCGGAATCGAGATAGCACATCAAAAACGAGGTAAGGAACGAGTCGCCCGCCCCCATGGTGTCCTTCATGTCCGTTACCGGTTTAGCCAGCTGGCGGTAATAACGATCGCCGTCGTAAGCAATGCAGCCCTCGGCGCCCGCCGTAGCCGACACAAAACGCGGACCCAGGCCCTTCACCCATGCCAGACGCTCGCGAATCTCATCCTCAGTCGCAGCATCCGCCGCACTAAAGAAAGCGAAATCGACGTAGGGCGCAATCTGCTCGTAGTACTCGTCGGTAGAGTCGTCCGAAAAGTCAAAAGAGACCGTGACGCCCGCAGCCTTCAACTTGGGCAGCTCGCGCTCGGTAAAGCAATAGTTGCCCGAATGAACCACATCGAACTGCTTCATGTACGAAAGGTCAAAGCGATCGAGGACATAGCGCGCATCGCCACGGATGCCGCCCTCGTTGGAGCCAAGGAAGACACGGTCACCGTCAACGACGGTCACGCGAGCCGCTCCGTTCTCGCCAATCATCTGCTCGCACTTGTCAAGCTCGATATCCTCATCCTCGAGGCTTGCAATGACATGCTCGGCAGCGGCGTCATTGCCAAAAATGCCCATGTATGCACAGCGTGCGGCACCGCATTTCTTGGCATAAACGGCGAAGTTCACCGCATTGCCGCCGGGATACATGGTGTGGATATGCTCGTAGCGATCGACGACGTTGTCGCCAAATCCGAGCGCGTTAACGTTAAATGCCATGGCCTTTGTCCCTTCTAGTACTCGACAACACCCATATAGCGACGGAAATCGGGATCGTGATCAAACACCTTGCCGCGTGCGGCACGCAGCTCGCAGTTCATGGCGTAGAACAGCACCGGGTCCAGATAGGCACGGACGCTCGCCGGCACGGCTTCCATACCGTACTCCTTGGCATCGAGCACCATCAGCGTATCGGTATGCGTCTTAAGGAACGCCAGGGCGCGCTCGTCCATAGCACGGCACTCGCTGGAGCCCATCTGCAGGAAGTAAAAAACGCCATCCTGAGTAGCCTCGAAGGGGCCATGGAAGTACTCGGCAGAGTGGATGTAGCTGCAGTGCTGCCACTGCATCTCCATAAGAGAGCAGATAGCGAAACCGTAGGTCTGGCTAAAGTTGGGACCGCTGCCCAGAATATAGAAGAATTCGTGCTCCTGGCAAAGCTTGGCAAAGCGATCGCCCAGCTCGGCATTTACCTTCTCGCGTGCCGGGGGAAGAATCTTATCCATCTCGGCGATACCGGCATACATATCGGCAAGATCGGCGTAGCCCTCCTGCTGATCGAGCAGCTCTGCCGCAAGCGACAGCGAAATGCCAGCGGGGACCTCGGCCTGCGGCACGCCCTCGCCCCATGGGTAGACCCACGTGGTCCACTTGCCGGAGTCGATCTTAGATCCAGCGTTGTCGGTCTGGGCGATCACCGTAGCGCCGGCGGCAAGGGCAATCTCGCAGCCCTCAACGACCTCGGGGGTGTTGCCACTGTGGCTGCAAGCAATGACCAGGGACTTCTCGCCCAGACGACGCGGACGCATGATATCGAACTCGCGAGCCGTATAGATATACGAAGTGAAGGTGGTTGCCTCGCGCTGCAGAAGCTCGTGAGCCGGGATCAAATCGATCATGGAGCCACCACAAGCAATCCAGTAGACGCTGTCGAACTTGCCCTTCTCGGCAATTGCCTCTTTGATCAGATCGTGTGCGTTCATATCCAGTTCCTTTCTTGTTTGGGCCGCAATCAATGACGTTGGTTGCGTGGCCGATAGTTGTTTTAGTCAATCAGATATTTCTCGAATGCGGCCATGTTCTTGGCATCAGCCGCCGCCGGGTCATCGTAGTAACGACCGTCCGTGATTTCCTGGCCCAGCATGCCGTCGAAACCATGGGCGTTGAGTGTGGCAACGAAGGCGTCCATATCGTGCTTGCCATCGCCCCACACCAGATGGCCATACGGGTCACCGTCGATAAAGTGCATCTCGTGAATTGCCCCATCACCAAAGGCGGCAAACCAGTCCTCGAGCGTCTCGCCTGCAACGCCCATCGCGGTTGTATCAACCATGGGCTGTAAGTACGGGCTCGCGACCTCGTCAATCATGCGCTTCGCATCGGAAACCGTCGTCACAAGGTTGCTCTCCTCGGGACGCAGGCTTTCCATCGTGAGCACCAGACCGTGCTCGCCGGCATACTCCGCCAGAATGGACAAGTGCTCGCGGCTGCGCTTCCAGGCTTCCTCGCGGTCCTCGTCCCAGTCGCCCCAGCCCGAGTTGATGGACATACGGTCGCACCCAAGTACCTCGGCAAGCTCAATGCCGTGCTTAAAGTACGCCAGGCTGCGCTGCTCATGCAGCGGTTTGCGTGCGCAGTACTGCCAAGGATAGACAACGTTCTCGGGGCACAGAGTACGATACCTAAGCCCACGGTCTGCAGCCTTTTTCGCCAGGACCTCAGCCTCAAAGTAGCCCGTGTGGTCGAGCGTCACATGCGGCTCTGCGCACCACAGCTCAATGGACTCAAAGCCCAAACGCTGCTGCACATCAAGGAAGTAATCGAGCGACCACATGATGTAGTGGATATTCATGCCCGCAATTTGCTCGCGGCGCAGCGTCGGTTTGGATTCAGGCATCTTATGCCTCCTTATTTCGGTCGAACACGATTTGTCCGTCCGACATCGTCATATCAACCGCAAGATCGCGTGCGTCGCGATAATCGAGGTCAAACACATCCCGATCGAGCACGCAGATATCGGCAAGCTTGCCGACCTCGAGCGTACCCAGCTCATCTTCGCGCATCAGGTCGTACGCGCCCCCGGCAGTCCAAGCGCGCAAGAGCTCGACAAGCGTCAGCACGTTGGCCTCATTCACGGGCAGTCCGTCGTCGAAGTATCCGCCGCACGCACTGTAGATTGACTCGCCCAGGCTCGGAATCAGCAGCGGCAAATCCGTTCCACAGCACACCGTGCATCCGGAATCTTCCATGCCGCGGCGATTCCAGCTGTGCAAAAGTCGTGTCTCGCCAATTTGTCGACGCATCATCGACAGGCAATCCTCGCGCCGGTCCAGCGTCAGAATCTGCGGATAGACCTCGCAAATTCCACCTAACTTGCCAAACTCGACAAGATCGGTCGGGTCAGAGTTCTCGAGATCGGTAATCGCATGGCGGCGAAGCATCCGTCCATGCTCGTCTCGAGGCAGCGAGGCATAGAGCGCCACGGTGCGACGAACGGCGCCATCGCCCTGGCAATGCAAGGAATATCGGAAGCCGTCAGCATCAATTGCACGCAGCTCGTTCTCAATCAGATCCCACTCTGGCTCCTCGACGACCGTCTTGCCGGCAGCGCCCGCATCGGCCGAGTCCTCATAGGGGTCTATCATCTCGGCAAGCCCCGCCCATACGCCGCGATCGGTCATACGGTTGAAGCCAGAAAAACGAACGAACGGTCCCCGGAAGCGCTCTCGCGCCTCGCGGGCATATGCCAGATTTGCACCGGCACCCACCGGCTGCGACATCATAGAGACGCGAACCGTCAGCTCACCAGATTCCTCACGGCGAGCCATTTCGTCGGCAAAGCCGTAATAGTCATCAAACGCCATCTCCTTGATGGCGGTAACGCCGCGCTCGTTAAGCATGTTCATGTAGTCCGAATAGCCGGCACGCACCTCGGGCAGCGCGAGGAAATCGCTCATCATGCGCCAGATCTTCTCGGCATAGCACGCCTGGGGTGTAAAGCCATATCGCGCACTGGCGGCAGCATTGAGAACGCAGGTCTCCGCGCCCGGCGTAAAGCAGACGACAGGGATATCGCCAAAACACTCGTCAAACACAGCTGCCGTATTTGCGTTCTCGGCATCCGATGCCAACGTTTCGGGTAGGTTGTGGCCAAAAGCCGCCGCGCAATCCGGATGACCTTCTTTCCATGCACGCAAGAGCGACACGGCCTCTTTGGCATCAGCGATGCCGGACAGATCAGACCCCAATGTCCGCAGCGCCCAGCCTGTATAGAAGGTATGCACATCGATCAGGCCAGGCATGACGGTACGGTCGCCCAGGTCAACTACCTCGTCCGCTTGGGTCAAATACGAAGCTAGCTCACACTTGGTGCCAACAGCCTCAATTCGATTGCCACGGACCGCTACGAAACCTTCAAACGGCAGGTCCCCCGTACCGGTAAAGACGCTCTTAGACGTCAGGACCGTCAAACGATCAGACATCACAACCACCTACGCCGGAAGCATGCCGGAAATGGCAGTAATGACCAAGCCAAACACGACCATGAAGATGAAGAACTTCCAAATGGTCTTCCACCATTGGCCAAACGAAATCTTAGCCACGGCAAGGCCGGCGACCGTCATGCCCGCCACGGGGCTGATGGTGTTGATGGTCTGGTTGGCAAACTGGAGCGCGGTGACGGCCGCCTCGGGATTGAGGCCCATGAGCTCGGTCAGGGGGCCCATAACGGGCATGGTGAGCGCCGCCAGGCCAGAACTCGAGGGAACCAGCAAAGAGAGCAGACCAAGGACGACATACATAAACGTGGTGTAGACGGCGGCGGGTGCACCGGCGAGCGCGGTAGCGAGCGCCTGGAGGATGGTGTCGATGATCATGCCGCCCTCGGCGATGACCAGAATACCGCGAGCGATACCGATAACGACGGCAGCGTACGCAAAGTCGGCGAGACCCTTAACGAACTCCTCTGCGATCGTCTGCTGGTCAAGGCCGCCCAGGATACCGGCAAGCAAGCCCATGCCAAGGAACACGGCGGAAATCTGATTCATGTACCAGCCCTGGGTAACAAGACCCCAGACGATAATGCCCATACCGCAAGCAAAATCGATAAGCACGAGCTTCTGACGGATCGTGAACTCTTCCTCGATGGAGGCATCGGTCACGGAAAACTCAATACGCTTGAGCTTATCGTCCTCGTACACAATGGACGACTCGGGGTTTTTCTTGACGCGCATGGCGTAGCGCATGGCCCATGCGATACCGACGGCAGTGAAGATGACCCAAGAAACGGCGCGCAGCCACAGTTGCGGATTACCCTCGATGCCAATGATGCCTTGGGCGATCAAAACATTAAACGGGTCGATGGTCGAAGCACAATATCCCAGGTTAGGACCAAGGAAGCAGATGATGAATGCCGTCATCGAGTCATAACCGATACCCATCATGATGGGAATGAAGATGGCATAGAACGGCAGGGCTTCCTCAGACATACCAAACGTAGTGCCGCAAATGGACAGCAACGTCATCGTGATGGGAATGATGAGGATGTCCTTGTTCTTGAGCTTTTTAATCACACGGCTCATGCCGGCATTCAAAGCGTTGGTCTTGGTGATGATCGCGAACGATCCGCCAATCAATAAGACGAACGCAACGACGTCGGCAGCCTCTTGGATACCCTTGGTGGGCGCTTGCAGAACCGCGAAGATATCCTGGCCCAGATTGATGGTCTCGCCGGTCTCGGAATCGGTGTAGTTCTTATCGACCTGTTCATAGGTTCCAGCAACGGCGACTTCACGCTCGCCCGCCGCTGTCGAAATCGTCTTGCGCTGATACTGACCAGAGGGAACGATCCAAGTCAGGACCGCAAAGACAACGATCAGCAAGAACATGATCGTATAGACATGCGGTAATTTGAACTTAAAACGTCTGTTTGTCTTCTTCGCCTTCGTATCTGACATAGATACCTCCAAAGAACTCGAGACTGCATCGCATCTCGCTTCAACGCCTGCGCAAGGCAAACGTTCTATGACGTTCCATAGATTACCAGCAGCTTTTCCCATCATCAAGATAATTTCAAACTGATTGCCGCGACGCGGTTGAACGGTTGCGTTCGCGCCGTGAACGGTATGGAGACGCCCGGTGAGATGATCAACCGGGCGTCTCCATTCGCAATGTCCTAGATGTCAAAGACGTAGCGAGACCCAACGATCCGCTGACGACCGATGATAAACGGCCGCCGCTGCTCATCGAAAAAGAAGGCTTCCATATAAAACAAGGGTTCGCCAACGGGAACTGCCAACAGTCGAGCTACCTCGGGCGACGCGCACGCGATCTCGAGCGTGCACGGGTCGGTAAACGCGGGCGTGCGGCCCGTCCGGTTGCGCACGAACTCAAAAATGGATTGGTTAGATAGAGGTGCCGTTGATAGATAGGCGTTGTCCTCGTAAACATATATGTTGTTCTCGAGCATGACAGGGACGCCATCGGCAGTGCGCACGCGCTCAACGCAAATCAAGTCAGTTCCAACGGGAACACCAAAGAACTGCGCTTCGGTAGAATCCGCCGGCAGTATCTTTCTCGAAATGACGCACGCCCCCGGCTCCATTCCGTTAACGCGGCATGCGTCCGAAAAACTCTGGACGTCATCCTTCTGGCGAATCTTGCGCTTAAGCTTGGGGGCATTGACAAACGTGCCTTTCCCCTGCCGCTTCGTTAGATAGCCCTGCTGGACGAGCTCCTCAATAGCGCGTCGCACGGTAACGCGGCCAACTTTATAGCTCTCAGCCAATTCGAATTCGTTGGGTATCCGCGCGCCCGCCTTGTAGGCACCGGAGTTAATTTCGTTTTTAATGATATCGATAACCTGTTGGTACAGCGGTATCGCTGCTTTACCGTCAGTTAGCCCTTCAGTCGGTGGCATATACCCTCTCCCAGCACAATTAAGTCTAAAGCGGGCTTAAGGGCATTCAACAAGCCCTTAAGCCCGCATTAGCTTAAAGTATGCTAGGTGTCGCACCAAAATGTTGGCTATTTACTCATCAGACCCGAAAAACGCGCAACTACCGCGCTCCTAAGAAAGCGTGAGCAGCTCCGGCAGCTGGTCGATAATCTTGTCCGCGGCATCCTGGCTAAAGCCAAAGCGCTCCTCGCGCTTGGCAATGACCGTCAGGCCGGCTCGCTTACCCGCGGTAATGCCCGGAACGGAATCCTCAACGCAGCAGCAGCGATTCGCGGGCAGCCCCAGCAGGTCCAGCGCATGCAGGTAGATGTCGGGCTCGGGCTTGCTCTCCTTAAACTGCTCGCCGCTCACCACATACTCAAAGGCATCCGACAGCCCGCATGCGTTGAGCACTTCCTCGATGCTAACCATGGGCGACGAGCTGGCAAGCGCCACGCGAACGCCACGGCGCGGCAGCTCTCGAATCGTATCCACGGCGCCTGGGTTAATCAAAGCCTGATAGTCGCGCGGACGCTTATGAGCCCATTCGTCCCAACGGGCCAACGCTTCCTCGCCAGTGAAATGCCCCTTACCGGCACGCTCAAACCAATCGACCAGCATATGCAGGAAGAACTGATGCGAGGTACCGACCTGCCCATTCAACTCCTCTTGAGTCAGATTAAGCCCAAGCTCCTTGGCAAACGCGGCAGTCTCGCCCAGGTAGTAATACTCGGTATCGACAATGACGCCGTCCATGTCAAAGATAACGGCATCGAACGGAAATGCGGACACGGCACCCTCCCTAACAAAAGGACGCCCGCGAGCAGGCGCCCGAACCATGCATTAATCGGCGATTCTAACCCAGCAGCTTATCCAGCGCCACTGCAATACCATCTTCGTTGTTATTGGCGGTCACCATCTGGGCCACGGCCTTAACCTCATCGACGGCGTTGTCCATGGCAACACCGGTGCCGGCCCACTCAATCATGGACTTGTCGTTCTGGCCGTCGCCAAACGATACGACCTCGCTGGCATCGATGCCGAGCTTGGGCAGGGCACCCTCGAGCGCATGGGCTTTGTCGATACCGGGCGCCGTGTACTCAAAGTACCAGTCGGCCGTAAACATGCCCGAAAGCGTCTGGGTAAAGGGCGCATACATCTCCTCGTAATGCGCCTGCAGGTAGGCCGGATCGCCCGCAGTGAGTAGCTTGTCCACGGGATAAGCATCAGCGACCTCATGCAGGCTCTCCACCTCGCGAATCTTAAGATCGCACGCGTCGCGCTCATACTTGACGATATTCTTCTGCGAGCCGTCAGGCAGCGTGATCATGCAATGGTACGAGTCCTCGACATGCAAATCACGACCGAGCGAAATCATAGGGATCACGTCAAAATTACGCAGGTGATCAATCAGGCGATGCAATTCGTCGGCAGGCATAGCCTGGTCAAAAAGAACCTCATCGGTCTGAGCGTCGACCACATGCGCGCCATTAAAGGCAACTAGCAGACCGTCATGGTTTTGAAGGTCGAGCTCCTGCGCCAAGGCGTGCAGCCCCCATGCGGGACGACCCGAAGCCAAGATGAGCTTAATGCCCGACTCCTGCGCCGCGAGCAGCTTCTCGCGCGTACGCGGGCTAATGACCTTTTGATCGTTGGTGAGCGTACCGTCGATATCCATTGCGATGGCTTTGATTGCCATATGTGCCTCCTTGCATCGTTTTTATCGCGCACTATCTTATCCGAGCCGGGCACGTTCGCACAGCGCGCGTATGACGGTTGCAAAACCACCCCATTTGAAACAAAGGCAAAAAAGTACTTGCAAAGACGCGTTCCGACATATAAGTTGATAAAAGACCGCCGTTGCGGTTTTAAGTAGATCGAGCATATGAAGTTTGAGTTTTAGCGTGTAAGAGAAGGAAGATCGGCAAAGTACAACCCCAAACGCAATGACAACTTAATGAGGTAACTGCCACATGTGAGGCACCCAGGGCATTGCTGTCTCGATTTTGAGCACGATGCCTTCCGCCTTGCATGGGCCGTTCCATCCCGCCCCTGCAGCAACTGCCTCACGGGCTCATTGAAAACCGCATAGCACCCCAACGTCAGCACATCACCCACGGCAAGCACATCACTCACGACAACCAACACATCAACAAACAGCACGAACATCAACCGATTGGAGAAGCTATGACAAACCACCACGCTGAAGACGGCGATAAGAAAAGCATTCTGGATGCCCGAATTGAGCGAGCATATGCAAACGAATATGACGCCGCCTTTGCCGCCGCGACCATCAAGAACTACGCGTCGCTACCGCTCGCGACGATCTTGGCCGACCACCCTCAACTGCTGAAGCGCTGCACAAAGATCATGGGCGACCCCGACATTCGCAAGCTGACAGACCCCTATGCCCCAAAACGCGGCAACGATTCGTGCGTTCTTACCGTAGGCTGCCTAGCCCATATGCTTACGGCGCTCGACACGAAACTCAAGCTCGCATGGGAACCCGACGAGCGTCATGAACTCGAAAGCAAGCGGAACACCCTGCGCACCGCACTGTTCCTTCCGCTGGACGGCCTCAAGCGCTGCAACGTCGAGCTCAATACACAGGCGCGGCAAAAGCCCGGGACCACGGGGCAGAAAACTCCAAGACCCCATGCGGCCATCGTCGACCGCAACCGATATAACCGCATGACCGCGCACTTTTCCGCCGAGGGAGCAGCCATAAGGACGCTGATCGATCTGCTGTGCCTCCTGAGCATCAACGAGCTATTTGAGGGCTATCTCGCCCTTGTTCCCGCGACGGCACCCAAGTCGGTAGCAAAGATCATCGAGACCTGCAGACGCCAGTTTGAGCGCCATCGCAATGGCAGCGAGATGAACGCCAGCATCGCGCAGTACTACGCGGCTCATTACAAAAATGACGGATGTGCCCCTGTCGAGCATCAGCTGCGGCTCGCCTACACCACGCCCGCCGCAACGCTCCATCGCTTTGGAGCCTTTGGTGCTTGCGAGCCGCACGAACAGGCAGCCTGCCCCACAACCGAGCTCGATCTCAGGCTCGGACGAGCCCTGTAGCCCGCCAGCCCCTCCGCGGGCAACAATCCTATTCCACAACACAACCAACAGAAAGGAGTCCTCATGGACACCAATCATTCCCCCATCATCAGTCCCCTCACCATGCGTGAATCCGCCCGAGGTATCACGCTCACCAGCATTTACGATGAGATGCTCGCCCGTCGCGAGCTCTCCGTCATGGGAAACATCGAAACCCCGATGGCCCACGACCTATGCCAGCAGATCCGCCTGCTCGATGCCACCGACCCCAGCCGCCCCATCACCATATTTGTCGCCAGCGCCGGCGGAAGCGTGCGATCGGGCCTTGCGATCTATGACGCCATGCGCCTCGCATCGTGCCCCATCCGCACCGTCTGCCTGAAATTCGCCGCGTCCATGGGCGCCGTGATCTTTATGGGCGGCGACGATCGCCGTATGGCGCCCCATGCAGAGCTCATGATTCACGACCCGCTGATCCCCCAGGGGGCAGGCGGCTCGGCACTTGCGCTGCAGGAAACCAGCCGGCGTCTCATGCAGACCCGCAAGATCCTCACGCAAATCCTCTCGGACCGCAGCGGCCTCACGCCCAAGCGCATCCAGTCCCTCACTGCAAAAGACACCTACCTTTCGGCCGAGCGCGCCGTCGAGCTCGGCTTTGCCAACGAAATCCTCTCGGCCACCAAGGAGGTCGCCCATGTCTAACCTCGCCAGCCGCCTCGCCGCATCTGAGTCCGCATCGTCCACCATCCTCGCCAAGGATCGAACGCTTTCCTGCAACACCCGCCAAACGGGACTCAACAACAATGCACTTGTGATCGGCCCCTCGGGAGCCGGCAAGACCCGAAACGTCCTCAAGCCCAACCTGCTGCAAATGAACGCAAGCTACATCGTGCTCGACACCAAAGGCACGCTCTGTCGCGAAGTGGGACCCGTGCTGGCAGCCCACGGTTACCGCGTGCAATGTCTCAACTTCGCCGACCTCAACACCGTCCCGGCCCTTGCGCCCGGCATCGAGCGCTGCGGCTACAACCCCCTGAGGCACATTCGCCGCAAGGCGGACGGCAGGCCCAACCAGCAGGACATCCTCTCGGTGGCAAAGGCCATCTGCCCCATCGAGGACAACAACCAGCCTTTTTGGGATCATGCGGCGGCAAACCTGCTGTCGTGTCTTATCGCCTACGTCACCGAACAGCTACCCGCCGACGAGCAGACGATCAGCTCGGTCATCAAGCTGATCGAGCACCTGCAGGACGGTGCCACGGGTCGATTGTTTGACGACCTGATCACGACCGACCCCCAAAGCTATGCCCTCTCGCTATGGCGGCGCTACGCCATTACGCAAAATGCCGAGCGCATGCACGCGAGCATCGTCGGCATCCTTGCCGAAAAGGTCATGTGTCTGGGATTCGACGGTGCGGCACAGCTCTATCGTGAGTGCCATCAGGTGGACTTCGCTTCCATGGGACACACCCCCTGCGCCCTGTTTGTAACCGTGAGCGATATTGACCGCAATCTCGATCCGCTGACCGGCCTCTTTATTTCGCAGGCGTTTATGGGCCTCATTCGTGAGGCCGATAGGCAGCCCGACGGCAGCCTGCCCGTGCCCGTGCGCTTTATGCTCGATGACTTCGCAAATCTGCAGATCCCCCAGATCGACAACGTGCTCTCGATTATCCGAAGCCGCAACATCTGGGCAACGCTGCTGCTGCAGTCGACCAACCAGCTCGATGCGCTCTATGGCGAGGCACGCGCACGCTCCATCATGGGCAACTGCGACACGCATCTGGTGCTGGCGTTTCAGGATCCCGAGAGTGCCCGGGTGTTTTCCGACCGCGCCGACGCGCTGCCCAGCACGCTCATGGCGACGCCGATCGATCGCTCGTGGCTCTTTGTACGCGGTCGCACTCCCGAACAGGTCGAGCGCTTTAGGCTCGAAGACCATCCGCTCTACGGGGAGCTGCCCGAGGCGCAGCGAGGCCATGCGGAGGCCGAGATCTAGGCGCAGGGTCTCGCAGCGCGCGGTGCCCCGGCGATGTTCCACAAAGGCCGTGCGCCCCGGGACCACGGCAAAGCAAAGGGGCCCGCATCCGATAGGATACGGGCCCCTGACTATAAGGCGCGATGCGTTAACAGCAGCGACTACTTGCGGTGAGCGCGGTAGAACTCGATGAGCGCCTGGGTCGAAGCGTCCTGCTCGGCCTTGGCGGCGTCGTCGTGGAAAGCCGGGGTGATCTGCTTGGCAAGCTGCTTACCCAGCTCGACGCCCCACTGGTCGTAGGAGTCGATGCCCCAGACCGTGCCCTCGACAAACGTGATGTGCTCGTACAGGGCGATGAGCTCGCCGAGCGCGAACGGGGTCAATGTGTCACCGAAAATCGAGGTCGTCGGGCGGTTGCCCTCAAAGCAGCGGGCCGGGACGATCTGCTCGGGCGTGCCCTCGGCGCGCACCTCATCGGCCGTCTTACCAAAGGCGAGCGCCTTGGTCTGGGCCAGGAAGTTGCCCAGGAACAGCTCGTGGACATCCTGGCCGCTGTCGGTTGCGGGGTTGGCAGTGTTGGCGAAAGCGATAAAGTCGGCCGGGACCACCACGGTGCCCTGATGCAGCAGCTGGTAGAAGGCGTGCTGGCCGTTGGTGCCGGGCTCGCCCCAGAAGATCTCACCGGTGTCGGAGGTCACAGCGCTACCGTCCCAGCGGACGTGCTTGCCGTTGGACTCCATGGTGAGCTGCTGCAGGTAGGCCGGGAAACGGTGCAGATACTGGCAATACGGCAGCACAGCGTGGCTCTTGGAGCCGAAGAAGTTGACGTACCAGACGTTAAGCAGGCCCATCAGCGCGACGGCGTTGTTCTCGAGCGGAGTATTGCAGAAGTACTCGTCGATGGCGTGGAAGCCCTCGAGGAACTGCTGGAAGCGCTCGGGGCCGAGCACGACGATCAGCGACAGGCCCACGGCGGAGTCGACGGAGTAGCGGCCGCCGACCCAGTTCCAGAAGCCGAAGGCGTTAGCGGGGTCGATACCGAAGGCCTCGACCTTTTCGAGTGCGGTGGAAACGGCGACGAAGTGCTTTGCCACGGCCTCGGCGTTCTGTTCATCGGAACCGTCGATGGCACCCTGAGCCTTGAGCTGCTCGAGCATCCAGGTCTTGACTTCGCGGGCGTTGGTGAGGGTCTCGAGCGTGGTGAAGGTCTTGGAGACGATGATCACGAGCGTGGTCTCGGGATCCAAACCCTTGAGCTTCTCGGCCTGATCGTTGGGGTCGATGTTGGAGATGTAGCGGCAGTCGATACCGGCGTCGGCGTAGGGACGCAGGGCCTCGTAGGCCATGACCGGGCCCAGATCGGAGCCACCGATGCCGATGGACACCAGGTGCTCGATCTTCTTGCCGGTAACGCCCTTCCACTCACCGGAGCGCACGCGCTCGGCGAAGGCATACATGCGGTCGAGGACCTCGTGCACGTCGGCGACGACATCCTGGCCGTCAACGATGAGCTGGCCCTTCTCGCTTGCCGGACGGCGAAGCGCGGTGTGCAGAACAGCGCGGTCCTCGGTGGTGTTGATGTGCTCGCCGGAGAACATGGCGTCGCGGCGCTCCTCGAGCTTCACCTCGCGGGCAAGATCGCACAGCAGCTTGACGGTCTCATCGGTCACCAGGTTCTTCGACAGATCGAAGTGCAGGTCACCGGCGTCAAAGCTCAGCTTGTTCACGCGGTCGGCGTCAGCAGCGAACCAGGCCTTGAGGTCGATACCTTCGGCCTCGAGCTTCTCCTGATGAGCCTCGAGCGCCTTCCAAGCGGCAGTCGACGTAGCATCGATAGGTGCGGCAACAGTTGCCATAGAGTCCTCCTCAGCATACGGGCGCACGCCTCCATGCGCCCGGACATTCAGATGCCACTATTCTAGCGCAGGTCAAGACTACAATCAGCGAGCGTTGCCAATCGGCCCCCAAACGGCAACCGATTAAAAAGGGACAGGCTTATTTTGGCAGGTCAAACGCTTTACCAACCAAAAATAACCCGTCCTTTTATGGCAAGTATTAGGCCGCGGCGCAGATGCTACCGAGCAACTCACGCAGAGGAGACCCGATGCCCTCCAGCAGTTCGGGCGCGATAATGGCAAAAACGGGAACCTCACCGGTGCCCACGACAGCAGGCGCCTTGCCCTCCGAGAGAATGCATCCATAAGGGACAAAACCGTCTTCGCCGGCATCGAGCGCCGCCATGCGACGCGCGAGCTCGCGCGCAAAGCCAGCAGTATCGGCATCGCCAATCGCCAGGACAAAGTCCACGCCCTCATCGGTTGCCAGGGCTACGGCCTCATCGACCAAATCGTCTCCCCCGTCGCCCCCGGCCGAACCGCAACGAAAGAGTACGCGTTCGAGCAGGGCACGATCGAGCGAGCCCAGCGCCGCCGAAACGAGCTCATCGCGCGTGTGCTTGTCGCCTCCCAGCACGACCAGTGCCTTGGTGCCGCCATAGTGGGCAACCAATCGCCCGCACCAGCGAGCCACATCCCCATCCGCAACCAAGCGCGTCGGCATACCAAACCCATAGTTGACCATTATCCCCACAACCCTTCCGTGCTTTATGGTGGTATCGATCGTTAGGCTCATGCTACGAAGCGAGCTTTTCCGAGCTGTTTCGCGCTCTTTAGGGCTGCGTTAAAACCCCGATGAAGCCGCACGACCATACTTGCCAAAAAGGGACAGATTTTGACGGTGTCCGTGCAAGCGGGTATTATCGAACAGGTATTCGATAAGAACATGTGTTTGATGGAAGGGCACGGATGGCGCACGAGCAGCACACCTATATCTGCATCGACCTCAAGACGTTTTATGCCAGCGTCGAGTGCGTCGACCGTGGGCTCGATCCGCTCACCACCAACCTGGTCGTTGCCGACGAATCGCGCGGACGCACGACCATCTGCCTCGCTATCACGCAGGCCATGAAGGACTTAGGTATTCACAACCGCTGCCGTCTGTTCGAGATTCCCGACGGCATCGACTGCATCAAAGCAGTGCCGCGCATGCAGCACTACATGGAGGTGTCGGCGCAAATCTACGGCATCTATCTGGAATACGTCAGCCCCCAGGACGTGCACGTCTACTCAATTGACGAGTGCTTTATCGACGTGACACCCTATCTGGACCTCTATCACACCGATGCGGAAGGCTTCGCCTGCATGTTGCGCGACGAGGTCCTGGCGCGCACCGGCATCACGGCGACGGTCGGCATCGGCCCCAACCTATTCCAGGCCAAGGTTGCACTCGATATCACCGCCAAGCACGTACCCAGCCGCATCGGCATACTCGACGATGAGACCTTTCGCAAGGAAATCTGGCCCCATCGTCCCATCACCGATATCTGGGGCATCGGCCCCGGCGTGGCAGCACGACTCGAAAAATACGGCGTCTACGATCTGATGGGCGTCGCGGCGCTCGACGAAAACCTGCTTTACGACGAGCTCGGCGTCAATGCCGAGTATCTCATCGACCACGCCTTCGGACGCGAGCCGACAACCATCGCCGATATCCAAGCCTATCGCCCGCAAGCAACTTCGACCACCACAGGACAGGTGCTCTCGAAGGGCTATGCCTACGAGCAGGTCTACACCGTCTTGCGCGAGATGGTCGACAACGCCGTGTTGGACTTGATCGATAAGCACGTGGTCTGCGACAGCATCTCGCTCTTTGTGGGCTACGCGAGCGAGCGCGCCGACATACGCAGGCTTGATGCCAGCGGTACTGCACAATATGTGGACGGATGCGGACACCTGCGCTCGAGTACGTCGAGCATCGAACCCACCGCAACCGCCGGCCCCGAGCTCGCGCCCCGTGCTCCCAAGCCCGTCCAGCGCGATGACGAACGGCGCCGCCTGGTGCGCGAAGCGCAGGCAATCGATGGCATCTTTGTGGGAGAGCATGGTGGCAAACCGCGTGGTGGCTATGCCGCGCTCTTTGCGCACTCCAACGCCTCGCGCAAGCTGCCCGAGCGTACCAATTCGTTTAAGAAGATCATGGGCTATTTCGATGAGCTCTGGGCGCAGACTGTCGATCCCAAACGACCGGTCAAGCGCATCAACCTGGGCTTTAGCAATCTTGTGCCCGAGGAATTTGCCACCATCGATCTGTTCAGCGATATCGAGGCCGATGAGCGCGAGCGCGACCTGGCGCGCGCCGTCCTGGCCGTGAAAGGCAAGTACGGCAAGAACGCGCTCGTCAAGGGATTAAGCTTTACCGCCGGCGCCACCGCGCGCGAGCGCAACGATCAAGTTGGAGGACACCGTGCCTAAACCCAAACAACAGCCCATGCGCCCGCCGACCGCCTTCGAGCGCCTGGCGGACCCCGAGGGCAGACGCCGCGCAGCCGACCCCAACCTCACTGCCAACGGTGCCGTGCGCGCCAACCGCGCCGCACAGTTTATGCCCTTTGCCGCCCTCACGGGATACTACGAACTCGTGCGCAAGCAAGAAATCACCGTCGAGCAAAAACGTGAGCTCACGGAAGAAAAAGCCCTCGAGCTTTCGCAAAAGCTCGAGGGCCTCAAACGCGGCGACTTGGTGCGCGTCACCTATTACGATACGTACGGCTATCGTAGCCGCACGGGCATTCTCGACGAAGCGTTACCCGCATTCAAGCTGCTCAAACTCAGGGATATCGCCATCAACTTCGACGATATCCAGGACATTGAGCTACGCGGACGAGCCTAGCGACGAGAACGCTTGCGCAAGACGAGAGCAATGCCAAGCACTGCGGCAGCTGCAACCAGCAATCCCAAGACCAGCGTGAGGGTCGAGTCGCCAGCGCGAGGCAGCGAGCCGTCCTTCGGAGTCTTCTTAGCGGTCGTCGTGACGGTGGTCGTGGTGCTGCTCGACTGGTCGTTGCCACCCGTCTGGCTGCCGCCAGGCTGATTGCCGCCACCCGGCTGCGAAGGATCGGTGGGTTCCGTCGGATCCGGAGTACCGGGATCAACCGGATTCTCCGAATTCTCCTTGCGCTGGATCCAGACCTGGCAACCATAGAACGGGTTGGCGGTACCAAGGCACAGACCCTGGTTGGTCACCGCAAAGGTGCGCAGACCATGGTTATACGGATCGTTAAAGCCATTGGTCGTCAGCGTCGTAAAGTTCACGCCGTCCTCGGTCACATACATATCAAAGCCGCGCTCGGCATCGCGCAGGTAACACATGCACGTAAGGACACTCTGCAACTTCTTGAGGTTCTCCTCGCTCAGCAGCTTATCGAGCGCATCCTGAATATCGCTCGGCAGCTCGGTGCCATAGGCATCCTCGTACTGCTGCTTAAGGCTCTCATAGCTATCGAGCATGTCCTGATACTGGTCGGCAAAGGACTTGAAGTACGCGATCTCGCCATCGATCTTCTGGACATAAGCGGCGTCGTCCTCAAAGTCCTGGGACATCGTCGCGGCCCGATCGCAAAGACCGCCCGCGGCATCCTCCAGCGCATCGCTCAGATCGCCAAAGCCCTTAGCAACCTCGGTCTTCTCGTCATCGACATCGACGGCCTTGTTTGAATCATCAACCTCAGCAGCTTCGTTCGAATCATCGACCTCGACGGCCTCGTTTGAATCATCGTCCGCAAGCGTGTTCACGGGAACGATGGGGTCGTCAGGCGATTTCTTGTCGAGCAGGTGATCGAGCAGGTCCCTAAGGCGCTGAACCTGAGAGTCCCACTCCTCGGGCGTCATATCGATAATGTCGCCATTGGAGAACTGGCCGATCGGCTCAAGCAGGCTCGCGGTATCAAAGGTACCGATATACAGCTTGCCGTCGAACTTCTGCATGCGCCAAATGTACTGGTTCTCGTTTCGGCCAAAGCCCGAAGTCAGGCCGGAAATACCGCCCTCGGGGAACATGTCGGTGCGATCGCCAACGACGAGCTCCATGTTCTCGTCCTTGTCCATGCGATAGATGTTAACCGACTGCTCAAGATTGGCATTCACAAACGAGCAGTCAACGCCACCCATGCTGCTCTTGCCGCCCTCTTCGGTGTTGGATTTGTTGAACAGGATGCGCTCGAGGGCAATCTCCTCGTCGTTGTATTCACCGATATAGAGGTAGTCGTTGTAGACGATGAGGTTGGCAGCGCCAGAACGGGTACGGGCAGGATCGATGCCAAAGCAGTACTTTGCACCGTCCGTCTTCTGATCGCCGACAATGGGAGTCCACGAATAGCTGCCGTCGGCATTCTTGTCGCCACGGACCATGGCAAACGACTGCATGGAATTATCATCGGGAGCGTTCTCGGGCGTACCGGTGCAGATGGTCGCATAGAGATGGCCATTGTACGAGACCATATCCCAAATGGCGCCGCCGTAGATGCTGTCCTGATAGCGAATCGCCGGATAGCCAAACAGCTTCACCGAGTTGGCAATCTCGGTGAAGCTGTCCTGGCCCTTCGAGGGGTCAGACGACGTCAGGATTGTCGACACAAAATTACCGTTCGCGTCTTTACCCACATTACTGATGACGAGCTGGCCATCATGGACGCACATGCCGCGGATACCGGTAGAAATGCCCTGCTTGTAGGCAGCACCGTAATCCTGCATGCTCGAAAGGCCCTGATAGACAACTTTGTACTCATCCGTCTTAGGATCGATCTCGTATACAGCAGGCAGGCCGCCTTTGCCGTCATTGGTCCTGACGCTGCCGCAGAAATAGAGCTTACCCTTATAGCTCACGGCATTGCGGAACAAAGGAGCGACGCCGTTGAGCGATTCAGAGAGTAGCAGCTTGGTCTCACCGGTCTTGGTATTGATCTTGACCAAGATGCCGCCGCTGTCCTTGTCGGCCGTGCCGTCCTCCTTCTGCTGTCCATAGAAGAAGGTACCGTTAAACATGGCCTCCAGCGTCAGGCGCATGGTTTCGACATCAAAGGAATCGCCCAGTGTGCTGTTCATGAGCGTCAGCGTGTTGCCCATCGCCGCATAGCAGGTGCCCACATAAAGCCAGTCACCATAGCTCGCAGCCGCCCAAGTGTAGCTCTGGCCGCGATCGCCTTCGTTGTTGGCCGTATTACCATCGGCGCCCGGAACGGCAACGGCACCGTTACCCTGGTAGTCGACGATGCCATCCGGCTGCGACGTTCCTACCGTAGGATGCGAGAGCTTCTCAAAGGAATACCCATTTCCCGCATTGTAGGTAACGGCACCCGATGCGTCTTCGGCGTGCGCCGGCAGCGGCGATACCAAGATAGCGGCAAGCGCTGCCACCAAGCCAAGTGTTCCCACTCGTCTCATAAGGTTATAGCCTCCCCTGTCCTAAAGCCCAGTTTTAGCATTCTTCATTTCTGTCCACGGTTAATTGCAATCTGAGCACAGCAATAATCAGTGTATAAATATACACCTGTAATTTTTTGGACGGGTTCATAGATGCTCGATTGGTAGCGAATTCCGCGCAAACCGTCACCAAACTCCACTTTTGCCGCATCTAAAGGTTATTTTTGCGCAAATTTTTGGATGCCGATAGTCACAATGGGCAGGAGGCTGGTACCCACCGGAGAGGGCAACGCCTACATTTTCATAACGTAATAGCCCGCACCCCTCACTGCCGTCTCGAGTGTGTCGCGATCAACCGGGCGCTTCGAGCGCACGCGTGCCGTGTGGTCCGCGCACGTTACCGTAGCCCACACGCCATCAAGCGCATTGAGGGCATTCGTCACATTCCGGGCGCAGCCGTCGCAACTCATGCCGCCGATAAGGAGTTCCTCACGATAGGGGTAGTGGGACTCGTCGGTGTCTGCCACCACAACCTTTTTGGCCTTCTTGCCGCTCGCACCATCGCTGCAGCAACTCTTCCCGTGTGTCGAAGCGGCAATGCGACGCAGTCCAAAAAACATGCCGACGGCAATGACGGTCAGCACGATGAGATTCGCAGGGTTGAGCAAGTCACTCATGCGTTCCCCTTTCAGTAGCACTATCTAGATACCCCCATGGGGTGTCCCCATCTTAACCCAAAATCATGTCCGTTCGGTCAATTAGTTTTCCTCTTCAAACTTTTTTGTTGACCATGGCTTACTTTCGTGTATAAGTTTTCCTAGGCTAACAGTTTAGATCCGTAAGGAGCGACGTGACTCGAACCATAGACATCCCAACGTTTCAGGCAGCAGTCGTGCGCAACTGCTCCCCCACGCTCGCGGGCATCAAGCCGGCATCGCTCTTTACCTATCCAGGCACCTACGCCCACGGGGACGGCTCGACCGCAACAGAAACCATCGCAGAACGCCGAGCACGCCTGCTCAACGTTATCGCCCAGTGCAACCGCGAGCTTGACCCGCTTGGCATCCACCTGAGTGTTTTGGTCTGGCGGCCCTGCGGAGCGCTCGTGTACGTGTACCGAGCCAAAAGCCTCACCACCTATTTCGCGGACCCTCGCGCCAAAACGGCGCTCGCCTCGGAAGGCTACGACACGAGAGACCTTTCGACATGCCTTGTGCATTTGGCATCACGCATCACGCTCGCGAGTAATAACGTCGCGGAATGCGCCTGTAGCCAGACTCGATGCGCACTACCCCAGCAAACTAGCTGCAGCAACGACTGCACCTGCGAGTTTCCGCACGAAATAGGCTACTTCCTTGGATACCCCTACGACGACGTACACGAGTTTATCGTCCAGCGCGGCGAGAACTACAAGGTCTTTGGGGCCTGGAAGGTCTACACGAATGTCGAGCAAGCGCTTGCAATGTTTGACGCCTACCGCGCTTGCACTCAATACCTCACCTTTGTCTATCAGCAGGGCTGCAGCTTGGCGCAACTTGCCCAGGCAACCCGATAGAACATAGAAGCCGCGGCAACCTGCCGCACAACTGAAAGGACTCAACATGAGCAAGGTCGCCGTCGTCTACTGGAGCGGCACGGGCAACACCGAGGCCATGGCAAACCTCGTCGCTGAAGGCGCCACGTCCGCGGGTGCCGAGACTGAGGTCATCCCCTGCTCCGACTTCTCTGCCGACAAGGCCGCCGAATATGATGCCTTCGCCTTCGGCTGTCCCGCCATGGGTTCCGAGGAGCTTGAATATGATGAGTTCCAGCCCATGTGGGATGAGGTCAAGGAGACTCTCGGCGACAAGAAGGTCGTCCTCTTTGGCTCCTATTCGTGGGCCGAGGGCGAGTGGATGGACAACTGGAAGGCCGACGCCGGCGAGGCCGGCGTCAACGTCGTGGACTCCACCATCTGCTACGACGCGCCCGACGACGAGGGCGAGACCGCTTGCAAGGCCCTCGGAGCCGAACTCGCGTAACGAACCCAGGGCCTCCAAGAGAGCCTGCATCAAAGCGCATCCTCATCCCTACAAAAGAGCGGGGGCTGGATTCAAGTCCAGCCCCCGCTCTTTTGTAACGGCAGTTACATCAACCGGCTACGAGATATTTCCCAAGAACGCCTTGGTGCGCTCGCTCTTGGGGTGGTCGAAGACCTCGCTCGGCGTACCCTCTTCCACAATGACGCCGCCGTCCATAAAGACGACGCGGTCGGCGACATCGCGGGCAAAGCCCATCTCGTGCGTCACGACGATCATGGTCATACCGTCGCGCGCCAGGTCGCGCATGACGCCCAGGACGTCGCGCACGAGCTCAGGGTCGAGCGCCGAGGTGGCCTCGTCAAAGAGCATGACGTGCGGGTTCATCGACAGGGCGCGGGCGATGGCAACGCGCTGCTGCTGGCCGCCCGAGAGCTGGCTCGGCATGAAGTCGATACGCTCGGCAAGACCGACCTTGGTCAGCTCCTCGACGGCAATCTTCTCGGCCTCTTCCTTGCTGCGCTTGAGCACCTTCTGCTGCGCGAGCATGACGTTCTTTTTGACTGAGAGGTGCGGGAACAAATTGAACTGCTGGAACACCATACCCAGATGCGTGCGCACCTTGTTAAGGTCGACGCCCTTGGCGCACACGTCCACACCCTCGACGATAATCGAGCCGCTCGTGGGATGCTCCAGACGATTGATGCAGCGAAGCATCGTCGACTTGCCCGAGCCCGAGGGGCCCAAGACCACAACGACCTCACCCTTGTGCACATCCAGATCGATATCGCGCAGGACCACGTTGTCGCCAAAGGCCTTCTGGAGGTTCTTGATGCTGACGACGACCTCGTTCGAGTTATTGGTTTCGCTCATGATAGGACCTCCTTACAGACCGGCGATGTGATCGGCAGGCGTCGCGACAACCTGTCCGGCGCTCTTGGCGGGACGCTTCTTCTTGGTCTCGGCCGTGCCCAAAAGCCTCGCCTCAAGACCGCTCACCAAGCGAGCGAGCGGCAGGGTGATGACCAGATAGAACAGGGCGGCAACCACGTACGGTGTAATGGAGCCCGTCGTGGCCACGATGGTACGGGCGTTCATGACGATCTCGACCACGCCCACGGCCGCAAGCAGAGACGTATCCTTGTAAAGCAGAATAAATTCACTGGTCAGCGTAGGCAGGACATTACGGAACGTCTGCGGAATCATGACATAGAGCAGCGTCTGGAACGCGTTCATGCCCAGCGAACGAGCAGCCTCGTTTTGGCCCTTGGGAATCGATTGAATACCGGCACGGAAGATCTCACACAGGTAAGCAGACGAGTTCATGGCCATGACGATAACGCCCAAGACATAGTCGTCCACCTTGACGCCGGCCAACGGCAGACCGAAGAACGCGATATAAATCTGCAGGAACGCCGGCGTACCACGGATGATATTCACATAGATGCCGGCAAGGCAACGAAGGATGCGCGACTTGGAAATGCGCATGAGCGATAGGGCGAAACCGAAGGGAATTGCCAGCGGAAACGCCACAAGCACGATCGAGAGCGACATAAGGAAGCCCTTAAAGACGATCGGCAGGCTTTGGACCAAAATGACCGGGTTCAAGAACAGGCGCAGGAACATATTGGAGTTCCAAGCCTCGACCCACGGCTGCTCTTTAAGGTCGGCCAGGAAGTTATCGAAGGCCGTCACGCCCTTGATCTCCACCGACGGAATCTTGGAGATCTTCTTGGTCGAGCCATCGGCCAAAGTGTAGGTGCCGCTAAAGGCCTCATCGCCGCCCTCGACGGGGAAGGTCACGCCGTAAACCTCGACACGGAAAAAGCCGCCGGCAGGCGCCGTCTCGCCAAAGTCAATCTTGAGCGTCTGGCCGTCAGCCTTGCACGTGGGTTTCATGGGCGTACGATCCATGAGGTCCTCGCCCGAGAGCATCGTCAATCGCGTGTCATCGGTACCAAACGTCGTGCCGTCGACAAACGTCAGCGAAAGACCGCTCAGCTCCTCATCGGCATCGGCCTGGACCTCCCAGGTAATGCGCGTCTCGGTACCGCCGACCACAGCGCTGCCCGAACCGGTGTTGGGTCGGGCGGTAATCTTTGCGGTCTCAAGCGCCTGGGCAGTCGTGGGCGCATATGTCCCCACACACACCAGCGCGAGCGCCACGGCCATGACGCAGACTAGCTTTTGGAGCAAAGCGGGCAGTGGAAAACGCTGCTCCGCGGCCCCTTTGTTCAGTCGAGACAAGGTGGCTCCTATCGTAGAAGTTGTCGGCAAAACGAGACGGAAATGCTCTCCGTCAAGAGAAGCGCAAAGGCCCTCTCCGCCAAAGCGGAAAGGGCCCGCGAGCAACCAAGTAGCTATTTTACTTGATGTTGTACTTAGCCATGAGGGCGTCAACGGTACCGTCGTCGGTCAGGTCCTTGATGGCCTGGTTGATGTCGTCCTTGAGCTTGGTGTTGCCCTGGTTGATGGCGATGGCATACTCCTCGCCGGTGCTAATCTGCTTAATGGTCTGGCAGGTGTTGAACTGCTCGGCGGTCAGCTGGCTGGCAACGGAGCGGTTGGTGACTACGGCGTCGCCCTTATCGGACTGCAGGGCGCTGAAGCACTCGGTGGCGTCCTTGTAGGGGACAATCTTGGCCTTGGGGAAGTTCTCCTGGGCAAAGGACTCGGCGGTCGAGCCAGACTGGACGATGATGGTAGCATCGGCGTTGTTGAGCTTCTCGCTGTAGTTGTCGGCCGTGATGTCGGCGTTATCGACCTTGGTCACGATAGCCTGATCGTCCATGTAGTAGGAATCGGAGAAAGTGACTTCTTTCTCGCGCTCGGGCGTGTCGGTGATAGCCGCGATGGAGACGTCATATTTGGCGCCCGAAGCGACGCCCGGAACCAGCGTGTCAAAGTCATTGTTGACATACTCGACATCCAGGCCCAGCTTGTCGCCGATAGCCTTGATGAGTTCAAGGTCAAAGCCCTGATAATCGCCGTTGTCATCCATGTACTCAAACGGAGCGTACTCGGCAGAGGTGCCGACGGTCAGCGTACCGTCCTTGACGAGCGCGTACTCCTTGGAGCCGTCGACCTTCTCGACCTTAGCGTCGTCAGAGCTGCTGGAACCGGCATTAGAACCAGAGGTGGCGTTGGACGAGCCGCAGCCCGTCAGAGCGAGGGCGAGCGCCATAGCACCCGTGGCGGCAAATGCGCCAAGCTTCTTCAGCTTCATAATCAGTCTCCTTCCAATGACCCCACGTGATTCAGAGGTCTGCAAAAACTGAGGGTTATTATGCACCCGCTTGGAAGAATCTGCAATTAGAAAACTGATTGAAACAAACCCATAACGTGATTGGAGCGTTCCACTTTATGGCAGCCATTACTGCTGCAATGACCTTAACAGTTTGATTTCAGCCGCATAACCTGCAAGTTCGTTCGGTGTCTCCAAAATGAATGGCAATGCGCGCAAGCGGCCATTCGATACAATATTCTGCATAACCTGCATACCGCCGCCAAACTCTTCACTACCCAGGTAGCCCTTGCCGATGCACTCGTGGCGATCCTTATGGGCGCCGCAGGGGTTCTTCGAATCGTTGATGTGTACGGCATGCAAGCGGTCGATACCCACCACGCGGTCAAACTCATCGAGTACGCCGTCCAGATCATGGATGATGTCGTAGCCAGCATCGCTCACATGGCAGGTGTCCAAACAAACGCCCAGCTTATCGGACAGCTCTGGGCACTTGGCGGCAACGCCCTTGATAATGCACGCCAGTTCTTCAAAGCTACGGCCCACCTCGGTGCCCTTGCCCGCCATGGTCTCGAGCAATACCGTCGTCTGCTGTCCCTCAAACATCACCTGGCACAGCGTGTCGACAATCATCTGAATGCCGGCGTCTGCCCCCTGTCCCACATGCGCACCGGGGTGAAAATTGTAGTAGTTGCCGGGCAGTGCTTCCAGACGCTGCAAATCTTCCGCCATAGCCTCCAAGGCAAACTCTCGCGCCCGCTCCTTAGCGGAGCAGGGGTTATAGGTATACGGGGCATGCGCCACCAGCGGTCCAAAGTCGTTTTGCGCCATAAGCTCGCGCAGAGCCGCCACGTCATCCATGTCAAGGTCTTTTGCCTTGCCACCGCGCGGGTTGCGCGTAAAGAATGCAAAGGTATTGGCGCCAATGGACAGCGCCGTCTCCCCCATCGCCCGATAGCCCTTCGTCGTCGAAAGATGACACCCGATCGTCAGCATCTCCAGCTCCCCCTCATCAGTTGCGGTGAAATACGGTCTATTGGTGCCTTATTTTGGCGCAAACAGACCGTATTCCACCGCAAGTTATAAAAGGGGCATCAGAGATGTGGGCCGCCAGGCACCACGGGCGCCGGCGTCATGATCCCCTACGCGTCAGCGCCAAGTCCTAGAGGGCTAGACGGATTGCATCGATGATGTGCGCGCAGCGCTGCGTGGCGGCTAGGGACATGATGGGGCTTTCGAGTTTCCCCGCCTGAATGAGCTGCGTCGCATGCTGGATTTCGCCGTAGAAATCATCGACCTCAAACGGGGCATTTATTTCGAGCGTTCGCCCGTCGGAGTACTTCACATGGGCGAGCTCGGGGCGATGGAGACGCTCGATTTCCAACGAACCCCGCTCACAGGCAATCGTTAAGCGGCTTTCATATGTTGCTTTGCCGTCGCACACCATATGAATGGGTATACCGCCGACGCTCATATGGATCTCGTCGGCCCAATCGACGCGACCGCCCGATACGTCACGCCAGCGAACTTCACGGGACGAAACCTCGCACGCGCCCGCGAGCAAATCCTCAAACCAACCGACCGCATAGCAGCCCATGTCATATAGACAGCCGCCCTGCAACGGATCAAGCAGATAGCCCGAAGGAGACTCGCCGTAATCGAGCTTTTGCACGCTTTCAATCGAGACAATACGGCCAAGCTCACCCGACGCAAGCAAGTCCTTCACGCGAGTGCGCATCGGGCAAAACCGATTCTTCATCGCCTCCATAAACAGCACGCCGCGCTCGCGAGAGATGGAGGCAATCGAGAGAGCCTCTTCCTCACTCAAAACGGCCGGCTTTTCGCACAGCACGGCCTTTCCGGCGCGCAGCGCGCGACAGGCCCAACGCGTATGTATGCCATGCGGAAGAGCCAAGTAGATTGCGTCGACATCGGGGTCGGCAATCAGCGCGCCATAAGCCGCGTCGCCGTTATTGTCGACCGAGGCATGGCCATGCGCAGCATCGATCGAAAACGCTCGGCAAAATTCCTCGACATGTGCAGGAGTGCGGCCGGCCGCAGCCACAAGCCGTGCCCCGTCCACCTCCTTGAGCGACGATGCAAATCGATGCGAAATGTGCCCGGCGCCCAAAACGCCCCAACGAACCTCACGCAAATCATCACATGAATCTCGATGACCCACGACAGCCCCCTTCAGTTGCGGTGAAATAGTTCCTGTTTGGCCCCTATTCTGCCGCAAACAGGAGCTATTCCACCGCAAGTTATAAAAGGGTCATGAGGAGCGCGTTTTGCCGAAGGCCTTAAGCACCGCCGTCACGGGACCAGGCTGGAAACGTCGGCGCACATCGTCGAGACGCTCGGGAATATCGATGTGCTGCGGGCAGTGCCGCGCGCATTTGCCGCATTTGACGCAATTGCTCACCAACTTGGGCTCGCTTGTGCGCACCGCGCTCGCCGTAAAGTATTGAGACAGCCCCGTAAACCAGCTGTGCGCATAGCTTGCGTTGTAGGCGGCAAAACATCCAGGGATATTGATGCCTTTAGGGCACGGCATGCAATAGCCGCATCCCGTGCAGGGCACACGGTTCGATTTCTCAAACTCCATCAACACGCGCGCAATCGTGTCGAGCTGGTTGGCCGTCATCGAATTCGGCAACGCGAGGTCTGCCAGTGA
Source organism: Collinsella sp. (assembly GCA_048416615.1). Classification (GTDB taxonomy): domain Bacteria; phylum Actinomycetota; class Coriobacteriia; order Coriobacteriales; family Coriobacteriaceae; genus Collinsella. Next base: position 47,237 of record DBFSET010000028.1, read on the forward strand.
CGAATTCTCGTCCACCTGCGCGGTATCGGTCATACCCGAAAGCAACATGGTCACCTGGGGATGATTCCACACCCACGAGAGCCCCCAAGCGGCAGGCGTATGCAAATGCCGATCGCATGCACCATCGAGAACAGCGCGCGCCCGCGGAGGCAATTTGCCTGCCAAGCGTCCGCCCAAAAGCGGCTCCATCACAAACACCGCGAGACCTCGCTCGGCGGCGGCCATGAGCCCCGCCGTTCCCGCCTGATATCGTTCTCCAGCGTAGTTGTACTGGATCTGGCAAAAGTCCCACTCATACGCATCGAGCATCGTAAGGAAGTCCGCCGCGCTGCCGTGGTACGAAAAGCCTATCTGACGAATACGCCCCGCAGCCTTTTGCTGCGCGATCCAGTCCTCGATGCCCAGCGCCACCACGCGCTCCCACTGCGCAGGCGAGGTGATGTTGTGCATAAGGTAATAGTCGATATGGTCGGTCTGCAGGCGGCGCAGCTGCTCGTCGAAAAACCGATCGAAATCCTCCGCGCATTTGCACGAAGCATGCGGCAGCTTGGTTGCGAGCAAAACCTGGTCGCGCAAGCCCAGGCGTTCAAGCGAAGCGCCCACGCAAGCCTCGTTGCCGGGATAGAGATAGGCCGTGTCCAGATAATTAATCCCCTGCTCCACCGCACGGGAGATGATGGCATCGGCCGTCTTCGCATCGGGGTGTCCCGGCGCACCGGGAAACCTCATGCAGCCCAGACCCAGAGCGGATATTCGGTTACCACTTTTGGGGTCAACACGGTATTGCACGGCCCCTCCCTTCGCCATCAGCGCCCCGGCAAGGCGAAACACAATGGTCACGCAGCCGAAACATCGTGGAATCGCAATCGAGAACGTATCGTAACGCAGCAGAAATCGAGCCGTCACGGCACCGCTTTAACATCAGCAAAAAGCCTGATGAAAGGAGCCGGGCATGACCACGCGCATGTCTTTGCGGTCTGCCCCGCAGCGTAGCGTCCAGGCAAACGTTTCTTTTTTATAACAGCCGCCCCGCGCACCCACCAATCACCCCGGCGACATACAATCCATCAGGCGCCCCTTACGCGGGCGCCTTTTATATGGGGAGATAATTCACATGCAGATCAACAAGGTCACCTTTATCGGCAAGGGCGGCGTCGGGCTACTCTACGGCAGTATGATCGCCCAGGCACTCGGCAACGACGCCGTCGAATACGTCATGGATGATGCCCGTTTTGAGCGTCATGCGAACGACGCGCTCACCGTCAACGGCAAGCCCTGCGATCTCACGTCCGTCCGTGCCAGCGAGGCGACGCCCGCCGATCTGGTCATTCTCACGGTCAAGACGACTGGACTCAACCAAGCACTCAAGACTATGGAGCGCGTCGTGGGACCCAATACGCTCATCGCCTCGCTGTGTAACGGCATTACGAGCGAGCAGAAGATTGCCGAGCGCTTTGGCTGGGGGCACACCGTCCTGGGTATCTGCCAGGGCATGGACGCCGTATTCCTCGACGGCGCGCTCACCTTTACCAATGCGGGCGAGATTCGCTTTGGCGCGGCAGCGGGCACCGAGCCCGCAGCCGTCACCGCCATCGACGAGCTCTTCACGCGCTGCGGCATCGCACACAACGTCGAGACAGACATCGCGCACCGCATGTGGGCCAAGCTTATGCTCAACGATGGCATCAACCAGACCTGCATGGCCTACGGCGGCACGTACGGAAGCGCCACGGAACAGGGCTCCGAGCAGCGTCGTTGCTTTGTTTCCGCCATGCGCGAAACGCTTGCGGTCGCCAATGCCGAAGGCATCGAACTCACCGAAGCGGACCTGACGCAGATGGTGCACCTCATCGAGGGAATCGACCCCACCGGTATGCCCTCGATGGCGCAGGACCGCATCGCACAACGAAAAACCGAAGTCGAGGAGTTCGCGGGCACCATTTGCCGCCTCGCGGCCAAACACGATATCCAAGTGCCGCAAAACGAGTGGCTCTATCGGCGCATCCGCGATATCGAGGCAAGCTGGTAGCGCCCGGCTCACCACGTCAACAGACTCAACAGCAAAGCCGCCGCAAGGGAACCTTTCCCCTGCGGCGGCTTTCATCTTCGTCTATGACCGGCGGCAACCTCACAACAGTTAGCGTTGCGACTCAGGCACCTCGTCCTCGCCATCGCGGCAAAGAACTACACCCGCACTTCCCAGCAGCGCAGCCGCGATCAACGCACCGACCACGATAGAGGCAGCCCCACAAGACCCCTGCATACCCGCGACGAGCGCGGCCGTAGGACCAAGGCAACCAAGCGTCAATGCAACGGCGGCAACGGCGATATCTCGAGCGTTCACAAGACCACTTCCTCCACGAGAAAGACTTTGTTTCTCGTGACTTAGTGTGCCCCGCGCCCATATGCGCGGCGTACTGCCACGGTAAGCGCTCTGTTAACTCAAACGCATACATAGAACGGGCGTCCTTACGTTGCCCTAAAGCTCGGTAAAGACGCCCGTCCGCCAAATATCCGTGATGCAGAAAAATTACCAGCCAGTGTAGTAATCGGTGGTTCCGGCAGCGCAGCCGGAGTCATAGACCTTGCACTCACCCTTGGAGCCGGTAAACGTGGAGCCTTGGGCCTTATCGCCCGCGGCCACGACGTAGTAGCCATCGGAATCGCGCCAAAAGCCCTCGGAATCCTGCGTCCATTCGCCCGTGCGGTGATGGTAGAGTACGTTGCTGCTGTAATAAGTCTCGCGGCGGCCGTTATAGTTATTGACGCCGCTCGAGCGCGTCAGACCCGAGCCGTTCGCGTAATACGCAGCAGACGCGTAAGACGAGCCGGAGCCGGCGTTGTAATACGATGCCTGAACGGCCTCAGCGGCCTCTGCTTCGGCTGCGGCAGCCTCGAGCGCCTCGCGCTTGGCATCCTCAAGCGTGGAGCGAAGCTCGTCGAGCTCGGTCGACTTGGCGTCGACCTCCCCCATCGTCAACAGGCTACCCGCACCGTCGATGCAACCCTGCAGCACAGCGCGCTCGTCATCGGTAGCATAGTCGCCATACATATTCATAATGATCTGAGCGCGCATCTCCAGGGAGTCGCGCTTTGCCCCCATCGAGGCATTCCACTCCTGCATAGAGCCATAACCATCGCCGCGGTAGTCGACGGGCTGCACCAGCGTCGCCTCGGACGGCGTAGATCCAACCGTATCGGATAGTGTTGCCGCGTGGGCATCAGTTGCGCCGGCGCCCACCAAAAGTGCCACGGTCAGAGCGGCGGAAAGGGCCGCGGCTTTCGGTTTTCGTGAATCGATCCTCATGTAGCTGGAAACCTCCGTAGTGTGTTTTTGCTGCGTTTGAGCTGCGTGTGATTCGATCGCGCTGCATAGTACCCCGAGCAAATCGCGACCTGCGGTTTTACTCAAAAGGCGCACGTCAATTGCGTAAAACTCACATCCTCTTAACAGGAGTTTTCCACAACTCGAATGCATAAAGCGTGCCAAAAACCCTGTTTTTGCACCCTCTCTATGCAAAAAAGGCACCTGTGCAACCATTGTTCGCACAGGCGCCTTGAGCAGGCATTTTATGCAGTTATACCTATCGAGTCGCAAGGGGTCCTTGCACAAGTCGCCTTACTCGTCCAGCGCGGCGAAGGCCTGCTTCAGATCCCAAATGATATCCTCGGCGTTCTCGGTACCGATGGAAAGACGGATCGTGGAGGGCGTGATGTTCTGCTCGGCGAGCTCCTCGGCAGAGAGCTGGGAGTGCGTGGTGGTAGCCGGGTGCACGACGAGCGACTTGACGTCGGCCACGTTAGCGAGCAGCGAGAACACCTGCAGATGATCGATGAACTTCCAAGCTGCCTCCTGGCCACCCTTAATCTCAAAGGTAAAGATCGAGGCACCGCCGTTGGGGAGGTACTTCTGATAGAGCTCGTGATCGGGGTGCTCAGGCAGGCTCGGGTGGTTCACCCTGGCGACGTGGCTGTCACCAGCCAGGAACTCAACGACCTTCTTGGTGTTCTCGACATGGCGGTCAACGCGCAGCGACAGAGTCTCGGTGCCCTGGAGCAGGACCCAGGCGTTGAACGGACTGATGCAAGCGCCCTCGTCACGCAGCAGGATAGCGCGGACATAGGTTGCAAAGGCGGCGGGACCGGCAGCCTCGGCAAACGAGACACCGTGGTAGGAGGGGTTGGGCTCAGCAATCTGGGCGTACTTTCCGCTCGCCTTCCAATCGAAGTTACCGCCGTCGACGATCACACCGCCCAGCGAGGTGCCGTGGCCGCCGATGAACTTGGTTGCGGAGTGGACGACGATATTGGCACCATGCTCCAGCGGACGGAACAGATACGGGGTGCCGAAGGTGTTGTCGACGACAACCGGCAGACCGTGCTTCTTGGCGATCTCGGAGATGGCGTCGATGTTGGGGATGTCGGAGTTGGGGTTGCCGAGCGTCTCGAGATAGATGACCGTGGTGTTGTCCTTGATGGCACCCTCGACCTCTTCAAGGTTATGGGCATCGACAAACGTGGTCTCGACGCCAAACTGGGAGAGCGTATGCTCCAGCAGGTTGTAGGAGCCACCGTAGATGGTCTTCTGAGCCACCACGTGGTCACCGGCCTGGGCAAGAGCCTGCAGGGTATAGGTGATGGCAGCAGCACCGGAGGCGACGGCAAGACCTGCCACGCCACCCTCGAGGGCGGCGATACGGTCCTCGAAGACGCCCTGGGTGGAGTTGGTCAGACGGCCGTAGATGTTACCGGCGTCGGCAAGACCAAAGCGGTCGGCGGCGTGCTGGGAGTTGCGGAACACATAGCTCGTGGTCTGGTAGATAGGCACGGCGCGGGAGTCGGATGCAGGATCGGCGCTCTCCTGGCCAACGTGCAGCTGCAGGGTATCGAAACCAAAGGTGTGCTCGGGGTTGTTGATAAACTGGCTCATGATGATCTCCTTGATCGAACAAAAGTAATAAGAGTAAGAGAAGTAAGTCGCTGTCTCCTGATCACGCCGACGGGCGCAAACAGGAGCCCGGCATTCGTCTTGGTAAGCAATTCATATGCGGGCCTCCTTTCGCATCCCGGTTCCGTAGTTGGCTTAATTACCTACCGTCTTTGTGTGTTTTGAATAGTACGAGCATTGTTTTCCTCGGTCAATCACTTAAAAGCGCTAACATGTTATCGGTTTTATAGATAACACTCGAAAGGACGGGCGCCGATGACCCTCCAACAGCTTCGTTTCCTGATCGCCGTAGCAGAGTCCGGCTCAATCAATGCCGCAGCCCAGCGCCTCTATACCGCTCAGTCCAACATCTCAAACGCCGTCAAAAGCCTGGAACAGGAACTCCACCTGGAGATCTTTACGCGCTCCAGCCGCGGCGTCACGCTCACCAACGACGGCACCGAGCTTTTGGGCTATGCGCGCCAGGTCGTAGAGCAGGCCGACATGCTCGAGGCGCGCTACGAGGACGGCGGCACCCCGCAAGCCCGCCTCGCCATTTCCGCCCAGCACTACGCCTTTTCGGTCGAGGCCTTTGTCAACGTGGTCGAGCGCTGCCGCGACAGCAAGTTCGAGTTCATCATGCGCGAGACCACCACATCGCAGATCATCGATGACGTCCGCGCATTTCGCAGCGATATCGGCATTCTGTATCTGGATGACTTTAACGCCCGCGTTCTGCAGAAGGCCTTCGCCGATGCCCGCGCAAGCTTCCATCCCCTCTTCGACGCGACGGTCCACGTCTTCGTTAGCGAGCGCCACCCGCTAGCACGCCGCCCTCAGCTGTCCCTTGCCGACCTTACACCCTATACGCGCTACAGCTTTGAGCAAGGCACCTCGAACTCCTTCTATTACGCCGAGGAACCTTTTAGCTATATCCCTTGCGACCGCAACATACGAATCTCGGACCGCGGAACACTTACTAACTTACTTATCACGTCGAACGGTTACACCCTGTCGACCGGTGTCCTCTCCAATGAAATGCAATGGGGTATGGCATCGATCCCGTTAGCAGACGCCCCAACGATGCACGTAGGCTATATCATGCACAACGAGCGCAAGCCCTCTTCCCTCTTGCAGCAATACCTCGACGAGCTCAACCGCATCATCCATGCCAACTAACCGTCGGAAGACGGGGTAGAAATCGTAGATTGCTAGCCCCCGGCGGGCATGGCGCTACAATGGTCACTCACACGAAACGTACCCAACGAAAGGAAGCCCGTGAAGGTCATCATCTATACCGACGGCTCGGCCCGATCAAATCCGGGACGCGGCGGCTACGGCGCCGTACTCAAATACACCAACCCCGCCGGCAAGACCTTCACCTCCGAGCTTTCACGCGGCTACGCCAAGACCACCAACAACCGCATGGAACTCATGGCGGTCATCGTGGCGCTCGAGGCGCTCAACCGCCCCTGCGAGGTCGAGGTCCATTCCGATTCGCAGTACGTCGTCAACGCTTTCAATAAACACTGGATCGACGGCTGGAAAAAGCGCGGGTGGAAAACTGCCAACAAGCAGCCCGTTAAGAACCGTGACCTGTGGGAGCGCCTGCTTGCCGCAAAGAGCAAGCATAAGGTGGAGTTCATCTGGGTTAAGGGACATGCCGGCCACGAGCTCAACGAGCGCTGCGATGAGCTCGCCACCACGGCGGCCGACGGCAGCAACCTCGATATCGACACCGGCTTTAACGAGAGCGACCTGTAATAGCGTTTTCGCGCGGCTTTATATCCCCACGCGCTACACTCATCCTGTAGACCAAACAACGCAAGGGGGACGTATGCTGCGCATCGCGACCATCGGCACATCCATGATCACCGACGACTTTATCCAAGTCGTCAACGCCAACGACCAAGCCGCGTTTGTGGGCACGCTCTCGCGCGATGCCGAGCGCGGCGCCGCCTTTACCGCCGAACACGGCGGCGAGCGTAACTTCACCGCACTTGACGAGCTTGCGTCCGCCGTCGACGTCGACGCCGTCTATATCGGCAGCCCTAACGCACTTCACCACGAGCAGGCCCTTGCCTGCATCGCCGGTGGCAAGCATGTCATCGTCGAGAAACCCTTCTGCGCCACCGAAGCGCAGGCGCTGGAAGTCTTCCGCGCTGCCGAAGCAGCAGGTGTCGTGGCCCTCGAGGCCATGCGCCCGCTCCATGACCCCGCTTTCCACGCCGTCGAGGACGCCCTGGGCGAGATTGCGCCCATTCGTCGCGCCTCACTGCGCTTTGGCAAGTATTCTTCGCGCTACAACGAGGTTCTCGCGGGGCGCGCCACCAATATCTTCGACTGCCACATGGCCTCGGGCTCCCTCATGGACATTGGCGTCTACACCGTCGAGCCCATGGTCGAGATTTTCGGCATGCCCTCCGGCCTTACGAGCATGACTACTCTGCTCGACCCCACCACGCGACAGCTCACGCACGGCCCCATCGACGGCTGCGGTTCCATCCTCGCCAGCTACGGCGGTGGCCGCATCTCCGTCGAGCTCGCGCACTCCAAAATTACGAATGACCTGCTGCCCTCGCAGATAGAAGGCGAGCGTGGCACTATCCAGATCGACCATCTGTCCACGCCCCGCAACGTCCGCATCGACTATCGCGGCGACGTCGTACGCGGCTCGGCGACCGAGGCACCGCGCGAACAGGGCGAGAACGGCCGCGTGCTCGACCTGCCCAAATCGAGCAACACTATGGAATACGAACTCACAGACTTTATCACCGCCATCGGCGGCATCGATAACGTTAAGGAAGAAATTTGGGAGACCCCGGCAGGACGCCACGAGCTTGGCCACTACCGCGATGTCACGCTCGTCTCACTGCGTATCATGGATGCCGTGCGCCGGCAGGCCGGCATTACCTTCCCGGCCGACGCAGGCAAGCAGGCATAGCGATGGGCCTCTTCGATACGTTCTTCTCCAGCGTCACCGGCGGCAGTCGAGAGCCTCAAAAACCATCAAACGTCGAGCTCGAGCTGCGCCGCAGGCTTACCGTACTCGCAAGCGACGAGGCCACTCAAGACACTCCCCTGCGCTATTTCCTGCACTGGACGGGGCAAGTCCAAGGCGTTGGTTTTCGCTTTACCAACACCAACCTCGCGCAGGCACGCGCACTCACCGGCTGGGTGCGTAACATGGAAGACGGCTCAGTCGAGATGGAGATACAGGGAGCTCCGGCAAACATCCTATCTCATCTCGAGGCGCTTCATGCCTCCTACGAGCGCATGGGAACGCGTTTTCGCCTCGTAGACGCCCAGGCCCGAGCCCCACTTGCCAATGAAGACGGTTTCAGTCCTCATTATTAGTATTGTGTGCTAAATACGGTATCATTTACCTACGACCGTTGATAGAAAAGAGGCGAGGCGCATGGCGGTGCAAAGAAGGAATACCAGGCAGCGAAAGCTGGTTCTTGACGCCGTGCGCCAAAGCTATAACCATCCCACCGCCGACGAAATCTACAACGTCGTGCGCGCGCAGGATGACAAAATCAGCCGCGGTACAGTCTACCGCAATCTCAATCTCTTGGCCGACGCCGGCGAGATTCTCTCCATCAAGACGCCGGGCGGCAGCCGCTTCGATCGCACGATCGAGCCGCATGCGCATATCATCTGCACCTCGTGCAGCCGCGTCATCGACGTACCGCTCCCCTTCGATGCCCAGCTCGACGCCAAGGCGTCCGAGCAAATCGGCTGGCACGTCACGTCGCACTACACCATCTTCGAGGGTCTCTGCCCCGACTGTAGGTAGATTTCTAGGTATGTCGCGAAAACCTACTCGGCGAGCAGACGGCGCAGTTCTTCTTCGACCGTGCGCACGTAACGGACGCGGTCGTTGATGTCGCGCATGGTGAGGTTGCAGCTCTCCATCAGATAGGGATGGCCCACGACGTTGAGCATATCGCGATCGTTCTCATTGTCGCCAAACGCCATCATCTCATCGGGCGAAATACCCAGGGCACGACCGTAATCGGCAAGCGCGGAACCCTTACCCGAATCAAAGCCGATAAAGTCCGTCCATTCGGTTCCCGACGTCATCACGTCGACACGGTCGCTAAAGAGGTGCTCGAAATACTCCAGGGCTGCCGGCTGATTCACCTCGGGCGTCTGGAAGGCAATCTTAATGACGTCCTCGTCGATGTCCTCGGGGCGGTCGACCACCGCCACATCGCAGTGGACCTCATAGCGCAAATGGTCGACGAACGCATCGTTGCCGCTCATGGTGTAGAGGTGTCCCTCACACGAAAGGGTCACGTCGGCATGGGGATACGCAACCACGGCATTCGCGATATCCATAGCAAGGCTACGCTCCATGGAGCGCTTGACAACGGCACGCCCCTCGCTCATCACCAGGGCTCCGTTCTCGCATACATAGGCGAGCTCATCGGCCACCGGGGTAAACAGATAGCGCAAGCTCGCATATTGACGACCGCTCGCCGGCATAAACACGATACCGCGACGATGCAGTTCATCGATGAGCTCAAAGGCCTCGGAACGCGGCTCGCGCTCCCCCGGATGCAGCAACGTGCCGTCCAAATCGCATGCAATCAGCTTGATTCCCTCAAGACCCATATGCTTTCCCCCCAAAGCACCTCATCAACAGTAAGACGGACTTTGAATAGCTGCCTCTCAAAGTCCGTCTTACTCATACGCACGTTAACCGCGCGCCTTTTTTACGATCGTAAAGTCGGGAGCCATACTCACAACGGCATCCGCCGCACTCGACGCAAAGCGCCGGTCCGCATCGAGTTCACGGGTAACCACCGAGAGCCGAACGCCCTCGGCGCCCCGGAGCATGCGGCCCAAAACAGGCTGCACCGGCGTATACATGCGCACGGTATACTCGTCCGAATCGCCTCGGAAAAGCGGCGCGTGCATATTGCCGATCTCCCAGCACGCATGCGCGAGCGCAATCGGGTCCATGCGGTCGACTTCGACCAAATAAACCTCGGCACTGCGCAGGCGCACGACAACCGCCACGGGCACCATGCCCGAACGGTCGATGGCGAGCACGTCGCCGTCGGTAAGACGACCGCCGTCGGCAGCATCCAGCCGAACATCGACCGTGCGCCCCAGCTCCGTCACACCCACAAACGCGCGCGTGTCAGCCTGGTCCCAATCGAGCAGTAGCTCGTCAACTTCAAAGACGCCGCCCAAATTCCGGCGGAGCAGGAGTTCATAGGACGGATCGTTGAGATTTCCCAAGCATGTCGTCGAAACCAAGCGCTCGGGCATACTCTAACCCTCGACCTCGACGAGCTCGATATCGAAGTTGAGGTCCTTGCCGGCCAGCTCGTGGTTGGCGTCGAGCGTCACGGCCTCGGGCGTAACGTCGATGACCACGGCGGGGACGGGCATACCGCTCGGCGTGGACAGGAAAAGCTTCATGCCCTTCTCGATCTGCTCGATGTTGGGAACCTGTTCGGCCGGGAAGGTAATAACCATCTCGGGATTGTGCTCGCCGTAGGCATCGGCAGCCGGGATGTGCACGGTCTTCTTCTCGCCCACCTGCATGTCGACAACAGCGGCGTCGAAGCCCTTGATCATCTGACCGGCGCCGCAGGTGAACTCCAGCGGCTCGCCGCGATCGTAGGAGCTATCGAACTGCGTGCCGTCATCGAGCGTGCCGCGATAATGGGTCTTGACCTTCTTGCCCTGGTTGGACATGGTAACCTCCGTGATAAGGGCGGCGCACAACGCGGGCCGCCGTGAACATATGGCGCTAACTATACCCTAGTCATACAATTCAATGACAGTTTGCAAAGAAACGCTGCAACCGGAGGAACCATGGCATATCCCGTATTTGACCTACACTGCGACACCGCCGACCGAATCGGCTGGGCCACGCTCGATCTCGACCTGCGCTTTACCGCCGGCACCGACGGTTATTTCCCCGGCGACGAAACGCATCCGCAAGATTTCGACCTCATCGAGGGCAACGCCTGCGCCATCTCGCTCGCAAAGATCGGCAACACGCCGTGGGCACAGTGCTTCGCCACGTTTGTCCCCGATGAGATTCCCACCGCCCACGCCGCGCGCTTCCAGGCGCAGATCATGGCGCATATGAGCGGCCAGGCAATGCTCAACCACGACCGCATGGTCAACGTACGCAGCGCGGCAGACATTCGCCCCGCGCTCAAAGACGGCAAGGTCGCCTGCATCCACACCATCGAAAACGCCACGTTCTTTGCCGAGGACCCCGCGCTGATCGAGGTGCTCAAGAGCTTGGGCGTACTCATGTCATCGCTCAGCTGGAATGCGCAGGGACCGCTCGCGAGCGGACACGATACCCACGCCGGCCTCACCGCCGCCGGCATCGAGGCACTTACGCAGATGGAGCACGCCAGCATGGTACTTGACGTCTCCCACCTCAACGATGAGTGCTTTGACGAGGTTGTCGCCCACGCCACACGTCCCTTCGTCGCCAGCCACTCCAACTCCCGTGCGGTTTGCGGCGTCAAACGCAACCTTACCGACGACCAGTTCCGCACCATTCGCGACATGGGCGGTATCGTCGGCCTCAACTACTGCAGCGAGTTCCTTTCCAACGACGCAACCGACAAGACCGCCGCAGACGTCACCTTCGACCAGCTAGCGGCACATATCGAGCACTGGCTCGACCTAGGCGGCGAGGACGTCATCGCGCTCGGCGGCGACTGGGACGGTGCCACGGTGCCCGCCTTCCTCTCCGATGCCAGCAAGATGCCCGAGTTCCAGAACATGCTCTCCAAGCACTTTGGCAAGACCGTGATGCAGAAGCTCTGCAGCGACAACGCGCTTGCCTTCTTTGAGCGTTATTAATTTCACATCCCTTGAGCGGGCCGGCATGCCGAACGGTCGACATGCCGGCCCGTCCCCAATCTGAAGGACCGCTTTTGACGCAGCAATTTACGATTACCGTATCCCGACCGGATGGCACATCCATCCCCGTCGTCGTTACCAAAAAGCGCGTCAAGAACTTCAACCTACGCGTCACATCGAGCGGTGAGGTCCACGCCAGTGCACCGCTCGGCGCCAGCCGCGAGCGTATCGAAGCGTTTGTGAAGCGCAACAGCGCCTGGATTATCAGCCGGCTTGCCCAGCGCGAGCAACGTCAGGCGACGGCGCGAGAGCCGCTCAGCCCCTCGTCCATCATTGCACTTTGGGGCAAGCCCATCACGGTACAAGATGCGCTCGATCACAACTTTAAGTCACCCGCACCGCGGCCCAAGCAGGCCACCTTCGCAAGTTTTATAGGTGCCGACAAATCGAACGAACGCCCACAGGCCAAGCGGCGCGCAACCCTCGACGGCCTGACGTCCGATGAGCTCCAGACCCGCATCGACCAACTCTATGCATCCGAGGTCACCACGGCGCTGCGCGATATGGTACGCGCGTACGAAATCGCAATGGGTGTCGCCGTTTCCCGCGTTTCCGTACGTAGCATGAAAACGCGTTGGGGCTCATGCACGCCCAAATCCGGTGCCGTTCGCATCGCACGCGAACTTGCCGCCTATCCCATCGAGTGTCTCGGCATGGTTGTCGCCCACGAGCTCGTCCACCTGCTCGAGCCAAGCCACAATCAGCGGTTTCACGCCCTGCTCGACACGTACTGTCCCAACAATAGAGCTCTATCGCAGCGGCTCAAGCAGCCGCCCATAGAGACGTATTAGAACCGGTTAGCGCACGCGCTCGATCTCGACGCCGCAGCTTGCCAGGGGAAGACCGACGGGAGCCCAAGGCTTATCGAGCTTAACACGCACGCCAAGCAGCAAGGGGTAACGACGCAGCAGCATCTGGGCCACACCCTCGGCTGCCGCCTCGATGAGTTTAAACGTATGCTCGCGCAGATAGCCATCGACATCGTGGCACACCGAGCCGTAGTCAATCGAAGCGTCCAGGTTATCGTGCTCCCCCGCTGCACGCAGGTCGGCATAGAGCACCAAGGACACGATGAACTTCTGGCCCAGCGCATTCTCTTCGGGATACACGCCGTGGTTGGCAAAGACCTCGAGACCGTCGATAGTAATGCGGTCAGCATGGCGCAGATCGTCATAACTCACGTGGGGCACCGCCGTTGCGGTGGATATTTCGCCCCTTCCACGGCGGGCGAGCTCGGCGCCTTCAGTCTTGGTTGCATTCTCGGGCAGTTTCTTGTTGCTCATCGCGATCGTCTCCTTCGTTTAGAACCCCGACCGCGCAAACTAACTACACGCGAATCGACAGGTTCTTTTTATCATCGCTCCAGTTGCAAGCATTGCGCGCGGGGCATGCAAAGCAGGCGCGCGACGCTTTGTCGGCTGCATAGAGCAGACGCTCAAGCGGTTGGCTGTTCACACGCAGCTTTCGATGGCCCAGAATGGCCGTCTTAATGGCTGCGGCATCGGCCGGCTCAAACGCCACATCATCGGGCATGCCGCCGAGAATCGCATCAGCGACGCGTTCGCTTGCAACATCATGGGATATACCCGATTCATACTGTTCATCTTTGCCGATATCGTGAAGAAGTGCCGTGGCGTAGATGACCTCACGGTCAAATTCGAGCTGTTCCTCGAGATTCTTGATCCACATAATGCGAGCGACATCGAGAAGATGGTCAATACCGTGGCGGCAGAAGATGCGCCCCGATTCCAACTGTGCAATGTTACCCAGGTGCCGCCGGAACAGCCCGTTGGCGCAAATGTAATCAATGCGAGGCATGGCACCAAAGGGAGCCAAGCCCGAAGCCATAAAGCCGCGACGCGACGTCCCCTCATCGGTCTTCGATGTAAAGTCGTTGACGACCCTCATGCTAACGGCCCAGCATCCTAAAGAACCGCTCCTCGAGCGCGGGATCAGTCTCAAAGACGCCGCGGCGAGCGAGCGTCACGGTCTTGGTGCCGGGCTTTTGCACGCCGCGCATGGTCATGCACATATGCTCGGCTTCCATGAGCACAATCGCTCCCTGGGGAGCGAGATAATCCATGAGAGCGTCGGCAACCTGCGCACACAGCTGCTCCTGCAGCTGCAGACGGCGGGCATAAACCTCAACCGTGCGGGCGAGTTTGGAAAGCCCAGCCACCCGACCGTTAGGGATATAGCCAATGGCGGCCTTGCCATAAAACGGCAGCAAATGGTGCTCGCACAGCGAGTAGAACGTGATGTCGCGCTCGATAACCAAATCGTTCGAAGCGACGGCAAAGGTTTTGGACAGGTGCTCCTCGGCACTCTGGTCCATACCGCCGGCGATCTCACCATACATACGGGCAACGCGCGCCGGGGTCTCCAGCAGGCCCTCACGAGTTGGGTCCTCGCCTATGCCCTCAAGCAACAGCTTAATGGCGGCCTCGACTTTTTCCTGATCGATCATCTGGGCCTCACTTTTCCGATTTTGCGTTCGCGCTATGGTACCACGCCCTTTGGCATCGGCCACAAGCTACATAGTATGGGTCGAATAGACTGGATCGTCCCGCCAAAGTTCAACCGCATCACAAAGCGCAACGCCCTCGCGCACAGCACGGGCGCGCGTGGCGTTCATATCAATCACGCGCTGATTGCTCGAGCCCCTAAAGCGCAACGAGATATCGTACAAATCCTGAACGAACGGGCCGTCCACCAACATGTCGAGGCAGGCCAGGATACGGTTCGTCACCTCGGTATGATGGCGACCGCCCGGCATAAGCTCCTCGAGCACGTCGCCGGTAAAGCACCAAATGGTCTTGCCCGACCCCGCGGGATAGGCCGCACGCACGCGTTCGATAAAGTCAACAAGCCCCACCTGATTCTCGGGCTCCATAGGCTCGCCGCCCAGAATCGTCAGGCCATCGATAAAGGGATGGTCGAGGCTCTCGATAATCTTGTCCTCGACGGCACGATCGAACGTTTCACCCGCGGCAAAGTCCCACGCGACGGAGTTAAAGCAATTCTTGCACCCGCGACGGCACCCGCTCACAAACAGAGAAGTACGAACGCCTTCCCCATCAGCAATGTCGAAATACTTAATGTTCGCGTAGTTCATAGGTAACTCTCCCGGGAGGCCGGGACATATCATCCCGTCCTCAAACATTCTCGGCCTTCGGCCTGCGAAACTGCGGGCGGGACGATATGTCCCGGCCTCATGCAAAGGGTAACTCAATGAACGAAGCGAACATCGAGCATAGGGTTCGAGGTCCAATAAAAACTGGGTTGCGGCTCAACCGCCATCGCAAGTAAATCGCAGCTGCAGCTCAAATTATTTCCGCTAAGAACTTCGAGGAGTGAGCAGACCGCGCGCTGCATCTCAGCTACGTTAACTTGGCTGAACCGAGAGGGCCGCTTGGGCTTTTGCTCGATATGAGTTCCGCACGCAAAGAAGGCCACTTAATGTGGCCTTCGTCTTGCGCAGGACTGTCCGAAATAGCGAGCAAATGCCCAAGCGGCCCTCTCGGTTCAGCCCCGGAGCGGTATTAGAGATGCAGCACGCGGTCGCGGATCTCCTCGGTTCGACCCTGGTTCCAGAACTGGGTACCGATGTAGCCGCACGTACGACGAGCGACGTTCATCTTCTCCTGGTCGCGGTTGCCGCAATTGGGGCACTCCCACACCAGCTTGCCGTCATCCTCGACAATCTTGATCTCACCGTCGTAGCCGCACACCTGGCAGTAGTCGCTCTTGGTGTTGAGCTCGGCGTACATGATGTTGTCGTAGATGTACTGCATCACGCGAATGACAGCCTTGAGGTTGTCCTGCATGTTGGGAACCTCGACGTAGGAGATGGCACCGCCCGGCGAAAGCTGCTGGAACATACCCTCGAACTTGAGCTTGTCGAATGCGTCGATCTCCTCGGACACGTGGACGTGGTAGCTGTTGGTGATGTAGCCCTTGTCCGTCACGCCCGGGATGATGCCAAAACGACGCTGCAGGCACTTGGCGAACTTGTAGGTCGTCGACTCAAGCGGGGTACCGTACAGCGAGAAGTCAATATCGCTTTCGGCCTTCCACTCGGCGCACTTGTCGTTCATGCGTTGCATGACGGCCATGGCAAAGGGCGTGCCCTCCTTCTCGGTGTGGCTGTGGCCCGTCATATACTTAACGCACTCATACAGGCCGGCATAACCCAGACTAATGGTGGAGTAACCGCCCACGAGCAACTTGTCGATCGTCTCGCCCTTCTTCAGGCGGGCGAGGGCACCGTACTGCCAAAGAATCGGTGCGGCATCCGAAAGCGTACCCATCAGACGCTCATGACGGCACAGCAGGGCGCGGTGGCACAGCTCAAGACGCTCGTCGAAGATCTTCCAGAACTTATCCATGTCCTGATGCGAGCTCAGCGCGACATCGGGCAGGTTGATGGTCACAACGCCCTGGTTAAAGCGACCGTAGTACTTGGGCTTGTTCGGGTCATAGTTCAGCGCGTTGGCCACGTTGTTAAATCCGTTACCGGAGCGGTCGGGCGTCAGGAAGCTGCGGCAACCCATGCAGGTATAGCAGTCGCCGTTGCCCGCGGTCTCGCCCTTCGACAGCTTGAGCTCGCGCATCTTCTTCTCGGAGATGTAGTCGGGCACCATGCGCTTGGCGGTGCACTTCGCAGCCAGCTGAGTCAGGTAGAAGTACGGGGAATCCTCGTGAACGTTATCGTCCTCGAGCACGTAGATGAGCTTGGGGAACGCCGGGGTGATCCACACGCCGGCTTCGTTCTTAACGCCCTCATAGCGCTGACGAAGCGTCTCCTCCACAATCATGGCAAGGTCATGCTTCTCCTGGGGCGTACGGGCCTCATTGAGATACATAAAGACCGTCACGAACGGCGCCTGGCCATTCGTGGTCATAAGGGTCACGACCTGATACTGAATCGTCTGAACGCCGCGACGGATCTCGTCACGCAGGCGGTCCTCAACAACCTCGCGGACCTTTTCGGGAGATGCGGAAACGCCGAGCTCCTCGAGCTCGCGGGCGACCTCGCCGCGAATCTTTTGACGGCTCACCTCGACGAACGGGGCAAGATGGGTCAGCGAAATCGACTGGCCACCGTACTGGGAGGAAGCAACCTGAGCGATGATCTGCGTCGCGATGTTGCAGGCAGTCGAGAAGCTGTGCGGCTTCTCGATCAGCGTGCCCGAAATAACAGTACCGTTCTGGAGCATATCCTCCAGGTTCACCAGGTCGCAGTTATGCATGTGCTGGGCAAAGTAGTCCGAATCATGGAAGTGAATCAGACCCTCATTGTGAGCATCCACAATCTCCTGGGGCAGCAGCACACGCTGGGTCAGGTCCTTGGAGATCTCGCCGGCCATGTAGTCACGCTGAACGGAATTGACGGTCGGGTTCTTGTTGGAGTTCTCCTGCTTGACCTCTTCGTTGTTGCACTCAATCAGCGACAGAATCTTGTCGTCGGTCGTGTTCTTCTGGCGCTTCAGGCTCTGAACATAGCGATAGATGATGTAATGGCGAGCGACCTCGTAGCAGTCGAGACGCATAATCTCGTCCTCGACCAGATCCTGAATCTCCTCGACCGACACGGTGTGGCCCGCGTTCTCGCATGCCTCGGCGACGTTTTGTGCCGCGTAAACCACCTGGCGGTCGGTAAGACGAGAGCTCTCCTCGACCTCCAAGTTTGCGGCGCGGATGGCATTGACAATCTTATCGATGTCAAAGACAACCTCGGTGCCGCTGCGCTTGATGATCTTCATCCTCTTGCCTCTTTCGCGTCGAAATCGTATTGCGCTTCAGAGCCAAACGATGCCCGGCAGGGCTTGCCCCTGTCTTGCGGCGCCGTCGCGCAATCTGTGTTTTCGAAAACCATAGGCCCTCATGCGGACAATCCTCGCAGCCAATCAAGGGGCTCGAAGATCCATCCAAATGGGGCGAATAAGGTCCTCGTTCTCTGTCCGCCATCTATCATACGACAAAGAGGCATCTATATCCTGTATTCTTTTTTTAGGTCAAACACAACATATAGTGTTTCAGCAGGTCAAAGCAATTAGTCATTTTGCAGACGCATTAATTATGAGGGGTTCTTGGCAAGTCGGTAAAACGTTACCAACACGGCTACCTGCATGGCAGTTATAAAACCCCCTTAGTCAAGCCGCTGACAAATCCTACCAAAACCAAGCCGCTCACGCCAAAAGAATCCAAAAGATTATGCTTGACCAACATGTTGCGGTCACGGTCGGCCAGGACGTATGCAACCTGCCGGCACCTCTACGGGGACCTTGGATCAATATTTTCTGGCATATTTGACGGCGTGCTTGGTAGCAAAACAAAACAGCTCAGAGGACATAGCCTCTGAGCTGCGAACATTTGGTGGGCGTTAGAAGATTTGAACTTCTGACCTCTTCCGTGTCAGGGAAGCGCTCTCCCCCTGAGCTAAACGCCCAAATGGAGCGGACAACGGGGCTCGAACCCGCGACCCCAACCTTGGCAAGGTTGTGCTCTACCAACTGAGCCATGTCCGCTTACAAGGATTAATCTTACGTGATGCCCGCATCCTATGCAAGAACTTTTTTTGAAAAGTTTTGCGACGCTCTCGCGAGGGCATCAGTCGTCACGAAAGGCGCGAACAAACGCAGGCTCGCAGCGAGATGCCCCTACATCTCACCGAGCATGATCCAGGCAGAGCTGTCCTGCGCGAGCCTGCCGTCTGCAAGCGGTGATGAGGTGAGCAGGACCCTGCCCGCCGGCAGCTCCACGGGTGCTGCACCGAAGTTCGTCACACACGCCCAGCCGTTATCGCGGCGATAGGCGATGACGCCGCCCTCAGCGCCCTCGGCACCATCCGCAAGACCGGTGCGCCCGTCAAGATCGAGCCACGCAAGATCGTTGGCGCACCCGCGCAGCTTGCGCCGCAGCCAGAGGGCGTCACGATAGAGCGCAAGCATCGATGTCGGGTCCACTTCTTCCCTATCGGCAGCATAATCGGAAAACCATGCAGGCTGCGGCAGATGGGGCGCCGCATCGGCGTCTGCCGGCGAAAACCCAAACGATCCGCCATGCGCGGGATCGTCCGCCGCCACCCACGGCAGGGGCACACGACAGCCGTCGCGCCCCTTCTCACGCTTCGGTCCGTGCGTATTGGTCGCAGTAGGGTCTTCGAGTGCAGCCCACGGGATATCAGCCACCTCAAAAAGGCCGAGCTCCTCACCCTGATACACGTATGCCGAGCCCGGAAGCGCCAGCTCAAGCAAAAGGGCCGCCCGCGCGCGGCGCTCGCCGAGTTCACGGTCCTCGTCATAAGACGACCCGTCGCGCAAGAGCCAGTCGAGCGCAATCTGGTGGTAGCGCGTCGCCTTGATTTGCGGCAGGGCATAGCGTGTCGCCACGCGCGGCACGTCGTGGTTGGAGAGCACCCAGGTCGAGGCGGAATCGGATTCGACGGCTGCCTTCAAGCCCTTCTCGATTGCAGTGTGCATGTCATCATAGGTCCAAGTGGCCTTGGCAAACTCAAAGTTGAATGTCTGGCCAAGCTCGCTGGGACGCGCGTAGAGATACTGGCGCTCGGGCAGCACCCACGCCTCGGCAACGGCACTGCGCGGCGGATTATAGCGGTCGAACACGCGGCGCCACTCGCGATAGATCTCGTGGACCTCATTGCGGTCCCACAGCGGATGGGTGCCGTCGTCAACCATGTCATCGCCCTCGGCGAGATGCCACCGGTCGAGGTCATCGCGGTCGAGATCCTTGGCGAGACCCTGCGCCACATCAATGCGAAAGCCGTCGACGCCTCGATCGCTCCAAAACGCCAGGACGTCGCAAAAGAGCGCGTGAACCTCAGGGCATGACCAGTCAAAGTCCGGCTGCTCGGGCGTAAACATGTGCAGATACCACTGACCGTCCGCAACACGCGTCCATGCGGGGCCGCCAAAGTTGGCATTCCAATTGGTGGGAGGCAGCTCGCCATGCTCGCCGCGACCATCGCGGAAGATATAACGGGCGCGTTCGGGCGATCCGGGGCCGGCGGCAAGAGCGGCTTTGAACCAGGGGTGCTGGTTGGATGAATGGTTGGGCACGATGTCGACGATGACCTTGATGCCGCGCGCGTGAGCCGCAGCGATCATGTCATCGAAGTCGTCAAGCGAGCCGAGACGCGAGTCGACATCGCAGTAGTCCGCCACATCATAGCCGCCATCGACAAGAGGCGATGGGTAAAACGGGCTCAGCCAGATGGCCTCGATACCCAGCCGCTCAAGATAGTCCATCTGCTGGGTAATGCCCGCGATATCGCCCAGACCCGAACCAGTCGAATCCTTAAACGAGCGCGGGTAGATCTGATAGATCGCGGCATCGGACATCCATGAGCGCGAAGAAGACTTTTCTGTAGCCATGGGGCGTATCTCCCTTGCAACGAGGTTATGCGAGATGCCCACGATGATACGCCCAAAGCGGACATTCGCGACAAACAACGCCACAGCCACGCCCCAAAACGATCGCCCCCTCTCGGGTTCGAGCCCATGCGATGGATACAAAAAAGCCCGGCTACCGTAGTAGCCGGGCTGTTGCGTTTGGAGCGGACAACGGGGCTCGAACCCGCGACCCCAACCTTGGCAAGGTTGTGCTCTACCAACTGAGCCATGTCCGCATATGTAAAACAAAACGGGCGCCGGAGCGCCCGGATGTTGCCTGGAGGCGAAGCCCGGATTCGAACCGGGGGTAAAGGCTTTGCAGGCCTCTGCCTTACCACTTGGCCACTTCGCCGAAAAAGGACCGCCTAAACGGTCCGGAAATGCAATGGAGCGGACAACGGGGCTCGAACCCGCGACCCCAACCTTGGCAAGGTTGTGCTCTACCAACTGAGCCATGTCCGCTTGCGGGTTATTAATTTACGCGAGTTGTCCAAAAGACGCAAGTACTTTTTTCAAAAAACTTGTCTGCCGCATGTTCTTAGTAGCTAAACGCGCTAAAGCGATTGGCTAGGCACACGATTCCAGCGCTCCGCTAAACAGCTTCACCATCTGCACGCGCGTGCCGGCGCCGTCCGTACGACGAGCAACCTCCACGTTATCGACGAGCATACGCATAAGCTTGATGCCACGGCCGCGTTCCTCGGATGCGACCGGTTCGCTCGTTTCATCGATAGAATAGCCGGCACCTCGATCAAGCACCTCAACCACAACGCGATCGCCATAGGCCTGAACCGTCAGGACGCACCCGATACCGCCCGCATGGTCATAGGCATTACCCAGCGCCTCCCCCGACGCCAATGCGACATCGTAGCGCTCGTCACGGCGCAACGGAAGCGATTCAAGGAGTTCGGCGATGCGATGTCGGTAGTATGGAAGATTCTCGATACCCTGACGGACCTCGACGCTCTTACTCCAGCGAGGCAGCTCCCCCACCGGAATGGCGGGAATAGACTCCCGTGCCGGCCCCGCGACATGAAGGATATCGACAAGACGAGCAATCTCCAAAAAGCGAACAACTTCACCTGATGCATTGACGAGCGAAAGCAGGCCTTCTCGCCTCATGAGCTCACGAGCGCGCGTAAGCAGGAATGCCAAGCCCGTCGAATCGATAAAGCTAACAGCCTGACAGTTGATGACAACACGACGCACGCCGCGGCCAATCAAAGCATCCAACCGCCGACGCAGCGCAGGCACCGTGGCGATGTCGATATCGCCTGGTGGCGTCAAAACCGCTATGTCATTCCACTCATTCATACGACCATGGTTCCCCAAAAGAGCTTGTTCGATGCATGTGTTTCCGCAACCGTGCGGATTCGACGCGCCCAGCGTCGCTGTTTAGGACCGGCCCCGCAAAAACTTAAGGGACACCAATGCAATGTCATCGTCCAGCGCCGATTCGGTAAATCGGTCGAGCTCGCCCAAGACCTTGCCGCAGATTCCCGATACGCCCTCACCCGAGACAGAGAGCAGAAGGTCACGAAGGCGCTGCTCGCCAAAGAACGCTCCGGTGCGGTCGCGGGCCTCAATCGTTCCATCCGTATACATGAAGAGCATGTCGCCAGGAGCGAACGTAAACACGCCCGTCTCGTAAACCATGCCTTCGAATGCGCCGATTACGCCCGATTGGCATCCAAGCAGTTCGACCTCTCCCCCACGGGCCACGCCGCCGCCCAGCGGCATCGACTCTGGCCTGATGACCATGGTCGGAGGATGGCCCGCCGAACAATACGTTGCGCGTCCGGCTTTAAGGTCAATCTTGGCGATAAAGGCCGTCACGAACGTCTCGACCCTCGAAAAGCCCATGAGCATGCTGTTAAGGGAGCGTGCCATGCGGGCCGGGCCAGCGCCCTCCCAGGCATATGCCGTCAGGGCCGTCTTGACGAGCGCGGACATCGATGCGGCCTCAATGCCTTTGCCAGACACATCACCCAAAATCATGACGGCGCAGTCGTCGGGAAGTCGGATGAGCGTATAGAAATCACCGCCGACCAACGCCGAGTTCGTGGCCGACAGGTACACCGAATCGGTTGCGATACCCGGAACATCCCCCAGGGAATTTCTCATGCCGATCTGAAGGGTCTGAGCGATATGGCGCTCCTCGCGCTTTTGAGATTCGCCTTCGTAGATCAGTTCAAAGTCATGCGCCAAGTGCACCAAGTAGTCATATTCAAGATCATCAATCGGCTCTTGGCTACCATCACGAAGCAGCAGCGCGCGCGTCGTCGGGCTCTTCGCAACAGAAGCAGGAACAATTGCGTCGTTACTGTGCTTGCCATCACCCTTAGAGCGCGGGCGCCCCGCCTCGATGCCGGAGTCGACGTAGAGACCTTGACAAGGCAGACCATGCGCCCTAAGCCAGCCTCCCATAGGCATCGATTCGTCAACGCGAGTTATACGGACGTGTTTAAGATCCTCGGCACTCGTACCGCCCAAAACAGATGCCTCAAAGCCATCAGGGCCAGCCCCCAGACGTGCCGCTGGCGCCGTCGTGGAAAAGAAAAGCTTCTCGGGATCGTCCGGCAAAGCAACGCGACTGCCACCTTCAAAATCTATGACGTAGGAATCCAGACTGGCGTCATACTCAACAGGGCAAAAATGGCAGTTAAGCATATTGCAGATCTCGGACGATACCGCCTGGGTAGCCGCGGCGGAATCGTCTAGAAAGGTAAACAACTCATCACGCAAGACATTGAGCGAGCGGCCAAGCTCGGCCGTGCGACGGGAGCGAAGGCTCGATGCCATGCCGACCAGCTGGATAGACAGGTAATCGCAAATGACCTCGAGTACATTAACGTCATAGGCGAGCGGTGCCTGAGGGCGTTTCCAACCAACTTCCAGCACGCCAAGAATCTGCGTACCGTAAAAAACGGGAAGACAGATCTCACTGCGGTACGGAGGCATATCCTGCATGCGCAACAGGTGCTTAGAACGATTGTCCAAGTCCATAAACATACCGGAGGCGGCCTTATCACCCTCAAGGTCCTGTTGAATCGACAAGCGACAGGCACGCGACTCACGAAGAACATACGTCGGAATGCCAGCGCCATACGGCAAAAACTCAGGCAGGTAGCTGTCGTACAGCTCCTTGGAAACACCGCGAAGTTTAAAACCGCCGCTCTCAGAAAAATAGATAGCGGCACCCGAAGCATCGAGCGTTCCTACAAGCTGGTTCAAAACGGTATCAAGTAGGCTGCGCAGCTCATCGGAGCCCACGGTACTCATAATGACCGAGAGCGTGCCAGAGAGGCGCTTGTTCGCCACTCTAAGCTCCGAAAGCGCACGCTTGAGCTGACGGTCGTGCGAATACTGTTCTTCGATGCTATGGAGCGCCACCAGGACACGTGGCGCGCGGCGCCCAAAGATGCGTGGAGGCGTTACGGAGCCCGCACGAACCAAGACGGGGATAAAGGAGCCGTCACTCAGCTTGAGCATCAGTTCGTTCTCGGAGCCATCAGTTTCAAATGGCAGACGATGTTCCGTCGCACGTTCAAATGCGGACGAGTACAGGACGTCTTTAACATCTCCACCGATGACGTCGGCGCGTGCCTCGCACATCAAACCAAGTAAGCGATTATTCACATGCAGAATGGTTCCGTCGAACTCACAGATGATGACAGCATCGCTCGTGATCTCG
This sequence comes from Collinsella sp., assembly GCA_048416615.1. Lineage (GTDB taxonomy): Bacteria > Actinomycetota > Coriobacteriia > Coriobacteriales > Coriobacteriaceae > Collinsella. Next base: position 71,181 of record DBFSET010000028.1, read on the forward strand.
ACTAGTTGGGCAACGTCTGCCCACTCGTTGCGTTCAAGCGTTTCCATCGTGGACCCCACCGTCTATCGGTAACAAAAAAGCCTCCGAAGAGGCTTCTCAAATGCGATGGTGTCGGAGGCGGGACTTGAACCCGCATGACCAAAAAGCGGTCACTAGCACCTCAAGCTAGCGCGTCTGCCAATTCCGCCACTCCGACATGCTATGTTGTTGATTCGCAGTTCGTTTTGTTAGACCCGCGCGTTCAACGAGGAAGATAATAACCTATGATTCGAGAACTGTGCAAGCACTTTTTTCAAAAAAGTTTACGAATTTGTAAATGCGCAGGTAGATCCGTGTGTCCGGCCCCGAATCGGTGTTGCCTCCCGGCGCGTCCTCGGGCATGAGCGATATTTTGCTGCGCACTTCGTGCTGCAAAATATCGCTCCCCCTGCGGAATGCGCCGGGAGGCAACACCGATTCGGGGCCTGCAAATACGTACTTCAGGCACAGCTCTCAAACATGTTCTGGGAGCTGATATAAATTTAGTGGCTCGGCTTTGCCTAGCCCTTATATAAGGAGGCCGGAGCTAAAGCTCCGGCCTCACTATCTTTCCCATTAGATTAAGTGAGCGATCAAGGAATCGCACCCCTCTGCAGTGGTAACACAGGGCCCGTGCTGGACTTAGTTTTCAGAACATTCCGCACTGATATTTTCTGTATTGAAGACGTCGATGATGCACCCGTATACCATTGACGTCGACACCATCAGATGCGGACCGCGCGGTGACCCCACATTCCGCTGGCGCCCATGGGGCTGCCCTCGTTTCCTGACATGTCCCGCGCGGGCCGCGGCGAGCCGAGACCGCCGCATGACCTAATAGGAGCATGGAGCGATACCGCGGACCCGAACAACCGCATTCTATCGCGCCCCGTCAGTGTGCCGTCTGCCCGGTCCAGGCGAGCACGGAAAGAACGGAGCGAGACATGCAAAACGAATCGATACCCGACGCCCGCGGGCCGGTCTTCTGCGGGGTCGACACCCACGCCGACTCGCACTGGCTGTGCGTCCTGGACTGGAGGGGCCGCAAGGTCCTGTCCCGCCAGTTCCCCGCCGACGCGGCGGGCTACGAGGCGCTCGCCGGGGCGATCGCCGCGGCCGGGGAGCCGGCCTGCGTCGCGATGGAGGGGACGTCGTCCTACGGGACGGGCCTCACCAGGCACCTCGCGTCGCTGGGGATGCCCGTGCGCGAGGCGCTCTCCCCGGCGAGGATGCAGAGGAGGCGCCCGGGGCAGGGAAAGTGCGACGAGGCGGACGCGGAGAGGGCCGCCCGCGCGGCGATGTCCGGCTCAAGGCTCGGGACCCCCAAGAGCCAGGACGGGTGGGTCGACGGGGTGCGCTGCATGCTCGCGGCGCGCTCCGGGGCGGTGAAGGCGCGGACCTCGGCGATCAACACCGCGAGGTCGCTGCTCACCACCGCGCCGGAGGGGCTCAGGTCGAGGTTCCGCGGCATGGGAGGGCCGAGGCTGATGGAGGAGCTCCCCTCCGTGCGCGCCGAGGGCGCGCTGGGCGCCGCGCTCGGCGCGCTGGCGGACCTGTGGGCGGCGGCGCGCGACGCGGCGCTCGACATGGAGCGCGCGATCGAGGCGTCCCTGGAGGAGAACTGCCCCGCGCTGCTGGCGATGTACGGGTGCGGGCCCGTGAGCGCGGCCAAGCTCGCGGTCGCGGCCGGGGACAACCCGGGCAGGCTGCGCTCCGAGGCGTCGTTCGCGGCGATATGCGGGGCCTGCCCCATCCCCGCCTCGAGCGGCAAGACCGTGAGGCACAGGCTCAACAGGGGCGGCGACCGGCAGGCGAACAGCGCTCTGCACGAGATCGCGAGGCAGAGGGTCATGCGCGACCCCGAGACCGCCGAGTACGCCGAGAGGGCCAGGGCGCGGGGGAAGAGCGACAGGGAGGTCATGAGGTGCCTCAAGCGCTACGTGGCCAGGGAGGCGTACCGGGCGCTGATGCGCCCGCACGAGGTCAGGAGGCCCGAGGACGCCTCGGGGCTCGTGGCGGCCAGGCGCGCGGCGAGGGTCAGCCAGGTGAGGGCGGCGTCCATATTGGGAACCAGCGAGAAGTACATCTCGATGCTGGAGAGGGGCCAAAGGGAGCTCAAGCCCATAAGGAGGGCCTACGAGGCGTGGGTCGAGGCCGGACTTCCGCTCGATTGGGACAGGCAGGCCTTCGAGGCCGAGCGCAAAATGGATTCTAAAAAACACCTTGCCAAATAGGAGCGTCAGACCAGGAAACCCCCTTATCCGCGGCTCCGAAGGAGCAGGATAAGGGGGTTTCCATGGTCGAGGACGTTCTGAAAACTAAGTCCAGCGCGGGCCCGGACGAGAACAACCGACTACAGGTCGATGTGCGATTCCTTGATCGGGAACGGCTCCGCGAAGTGGCAGGCGCAGCAGTGGCCCGGGGCAACTTCCTTAAACTCGGGAAGCTTCTCGGAGCAGATACCCTGCGCGATCGGGCAGCGCGTGTGGAAACGGCAGCCGGTCGGCGGATCCAGCGGCGACGGCGGATCGCCAGCGAGGATGATGCGCTTGCGGGTCTTCTGGATATCTGGATCGGGCACCGGCACGGCAGACAGCAGCGACTGCGTGTACGGGTGGTGCGGCTCACTGTAGAGCGTCTTCCAGTCCGAAACCTCGACCATCTTACCCAGATACATAACGGCAACACGGTCGGAGATATGCTGCACGACAGAGAGGTCGTGAGCAATGAAGAGATAAGCCGTACCGAACTTGTCCTGGAGCTCCTTAAGAAGGTTCAGAACCTGGGCCTGAATGGATACGTCAAGTGCAGAGACAGGCTCGTCACAGATGATCAGCTTGGGCTTCAGAGCGAACGCGCGGGCGATGCCGACACGCTGGCGCTGGCCGCCCGAGAACTCGTGCGGATAGCGGTTGATGTGCTCGGGGTTCAAACCGACGACGTCCAGCAGCTCGCGGACACGCTCGATACGCTCTTCCTTGGTGCCAACGCCATGAATGGTCATGGGCTCGGAAACAATCTCGCCGATGGTCATACGAGGGTTGAGCGAAGCATAGGGATCCTGGAAGATGAACTGCATCTCGCGACGCATGTCCTTGATCTCGTGCTTGCTCATCTCGGCAACATCTTTGCCCTGGAAGAACACTTTGCCTGCCGTCGGCTTGGTCAGGCGCATGATGGTGCGGCCCGTGGTGGACTTACCGCAACCAGACTCGCCGACCAGGCCAAAGGTCTCGCCCGGATAAATCTCGAACGAAATGTCATTCACAGCAGAGACGACACGCTTGGAGAAGCGCTTGGCGAACATGCCGGACTCAGCGGGAAACTCCTTAGAGAGGTGCTCGACCTTCAGCAGCGGAGTACGCTCGTTGGTATCTGCCATTACGCCTCGCCTCCCTTCTTGGAATCCTTGCGCGTACGGGACGTCTCAGGAGCGTTCTTGAGGAACTCGGGGTCACCGGAGTAGTGGCACGCAGAGTAATGACCAGACTCGGTGACAACGCGCTCGGGGCGCTGCTTGCGGCACTTGTCCGTCGCATAGGGGCAGCGAGGAGAGAAGACGCAGCCCTCAGGCAGGTTCATGAGCGAAGGCGGGTTGCCGTGAATCGGCGTCAGCGGCTTCTTCTCCTCGATGGCCTGCTCCGGGATGGAGCGGATAAGGCCCCAGGTATAGGGGTGACGGCTCTCGTAGAAAATTTCCTCAGCAGTACCGAACTCGACGGGACGACCAGCGTACATAACCATGATCTTGTCGGCCATATCAGCGACGACACCCAGATCATGGGTGATCATGATGATGGCGTTGCCGTTCTTCTCCTGCATTTCCTGCATAAGCTCAATAATCTGAGCCTGAATGGTAACGTCCAAGGCAGTCGTGGGCTCGTCGGCAATCAGAATATCGGGGTCGCAGGCAAGAGCCATAGCGATCATGACGCGCTGACGCATACCGCCAGAGAACTGGTGCGGATACTCATTGACGCGCTTCTCGGGCTCGGGAATACCAACAAGGTCCAGAAGCTCGGTGGCACGCTTGAGCGCCTCCTGTTTGGAGTAGCCACGGTGCAGACGAAGGCCCTCGCCCACCTGCTTGCCGATCTTATAGACCGGGTTCAGGGAGGTCATAGGATCCTGGAAGATCATCGCGATATCGTTACCGCGAATGTGCTGCATCTCTTCCTCGGTCATTTCGAGGATAGAACGACCGCGATAGCGAACGTCGCCGCCCTCAATCTTTCCCGGAGGCATCGAGATGAGGCCCATGATGGTCATGGCGGTCACGGACTTACCGGAGCCGGACTCACCGACGACACCCAGGGTCTCGCCGCGATCGAGCGTGTAGGACACACCGTCGACAGCGCGAACGACGCCGTCCTCGGTATGGAAATACATCTTAAGGTCATCGACCTCGAGCAGATGCTGGCCCTCAGGAACCGGCTGGTCCTTCAGGTCCACATAGTTCTTGTTCTTCTTCATCCTTATGCGTCCTTCATCTTGACGTCGAGGGCGTCGCGCAGACCGTCACCCAGCAGGGTGAAGGCGAGCACCGTCGAGAGAATTGCCAGACCGGGCATGATCATCATCCAGGGAGCAGTCAGAAGATACTGCTGACCGTCCTGAATCATGGAGCCCCACGAAGGCGTAGGCGGAATAACGCCCATGCCGAGGAAGGACAGAGCGGACTCGGTCAGGATGGCGCCACCAATGTTCATGGTCGCGTAGACCACGATGGAGGCGACGGAGTTCGGGAAGATGTGACGCACGACGATACGAGCATCAGATGCACCCATCGCGCGCGCAGCATCAACATAGTCGTTTTCCTTGACCGTCAAGATTGCAGAGCGGAAGACGCGCGCAATCGAAGGCCATCCGAGAATGCCGATGGCGATAAAGACGTTCTGAAGACCACGGCCGATAACGGCGATCATGGCGACAACGAACAGCACGTACGGGAACGCCAGGAAGATGTCCGCACAGCGCATGATGATCGTATCCCAGATCCCGCCGTAGAAACCGGCCAGAGCACCCATGACCAGACCGATCACCGTGGAGATCGCGGTGGCCATAATGCCGACGGACAGCGAAACGCGTGCACCGTAGATAACGCGGACGAGAATGTCGCGACCAAGGGCGTCGGTGCCAAACGGGTGCTCTGCACACGGAGCCAACAGCGACGTCTCGGCCATGGTGGTCGAGTCGGAAGCCGTCGGCGAACCGAGCCAGGGCTTAGCCCACAGATCTGCGGTCAGGGCAACCACAACGACGATGATGATCCAGCAGACACCGATAACGGCGAGCTTGTTCTTGCGAAGACGCTTAAAAGCGTCGCCCCACAGCGTGCGGGACTTGGCGGGAGCAGATGCGGCCTTGGTGGCGGTAGCCTGCTCCTGAGACTGAGAATCAGTTTCCTGCATGAGACGTACCTCCCTTAGGCCTTATCTGACGGACCGCCAAGGCGGATGCGTGGGTCGAGGAATGCATAGCTAATGTCGACGAGCAGGTTGATCACCATGACGACGACAACGATGAGCGTAACGCCGCCCATAACGATGGGCCAGTCGCGCATGCTAATGGCGCGATAGACCTCATAGCCGATACCGGGCCAGTTAAAGACCGTCTCGGTCAGGATGGCGCCCGAAAGCATGCCACCAAAGTCGACACCAATATAGGTAACGACGGGGATGAGTGCATTCTTAAGCGCATGCTTGACGATGATCGCGCGATTGGAGAGACCCTTGGCCTTTGCCGTACGGATGTAATCCTGGTTCATGACGTCAAGCAGCTGCGAGCGCATAATGCGGGCGGCGTAAGCGGTCGAAACCGAAGCCAGCGTAATGGTCGGAAGCACATAGTGCATCCAATCCTGATACTGAGAGCTGGAACCGCCGGCACCCGAGATCGGCATGGAGATTGCACCGCCCGTGGCGTCCTTGAGGATGACGCCAAAGAACAGCTGCAGCAACATACCGAGCCAGAAGGCCGGGACCGCAACGAGGATCGACGTGGTGAGCGTTACCAAAATATCCCAGAAGGAATAACGCTTTACCGCCGAAATGATACCCGCACCGATACCCATGATTGCCTCGAGCACGATGGCGCACGCGGCAAGTTTGATCGTATACGGATACTTCTGGGCAAAGATATCCGTAACCGGCAGCTTGCGCTGATACGAATTGCCCAGATCGCCATGAAGCAGGCCGTTCATGTAATACAAGTAACGGTCCACGAGCGACGTTTGAACGGGATCGCCGTTCTCGTCAAGGATTGCGTTGCCGTCCTCGTCCGACTGGACTAGGTGATAGCGGACGCGAAGCTGAAGCTCCACCTCGGGGGACAGAGCCTTGTCTCCACCGATCAGCTTGATCGGATCTCCCGGCACGATATTCTGGAGGGCGAACAGAATCAGCGTAACGCCCAAAAATACCGGGATGAACTGAAGCACACGTTTAACGATGTACTTACCCATACCACTCCCCTATCTAGGGATTAACCTAAATGGGATGCCGATCGCCAGACCGGCATCCCAAAATTACCATCAGCCAGTTTACCCCAGGTTAGGGAGAACTGTATGTTTCCCATGAGGTCTACGTAAATACTTGACCCTCACGGAAGCTGCAAACTCTTAGGCGAGCTCAGCGGTACCCAGCTCGGCGTGCTTCTGCGGATCGACATAGAGGTGCTTGATGCGATCGGAGCCGACGATGGTGTGCGTGTAGAACATCACCGGGATGACCGGGCAGTCGGCAGCGACCATAGCGTCAGCCTCCTGCATCTTAGCGACGCGCTCTTCGTCGTCAACAGTAGTGCGAGCCTCGTTGACCTTGGCGTCGAACTCGGGGTTTTTGTAACCGGAACGGTTGTCGCCACCGAGGGAGTCAGAGTGGAACAGCGGATACAGGAAGTTGTCCATAATCGGGTAGTCGGCAATCCAACCCAGACGACCGAACTGATAGTTAAAGTTCTGATACTGCTCGAGCAGGGCAGACCACTCAGGGGTATCGGAGACAGCGGTAACGCCAACCTTGGCGAGGTCGCCGATGATGGACTCCATGATCTCCTTGTGACCGCCGTCCTGGTTGTAGGACAGGGTCACGCTAATGCCACGATCCCCGTTAGCGCCAGCGGGAGCAACCTTGTCGAGGTACTCGTTAGCCTTGTCGACATCGTAGGCGCAGAACTCCCATGCGCCCTCCTTGTAGCCATCGATGCCCGGAGGAACAATGCCGTCGGCAGGGGTACGGGTACCCTTGAAGATGGTCTTGCAGATGGCCTCACGGTTGATGGCCAGGGAGATGCCCCTACGCAGGTCGGCGTTGTTGAACGGCTCGGCCGTGGTGTTGCAGGTCAGATAGTAGGTGGAAGGCTCGGCGCCGAGCAGCATGCGCTCGCCGTCACCCATGGTGTAGCCGTCCTTGGACACGCCGCGATCCTTCTTGGCGGCATCGATCTGAGCGACGGGAACGTCGCAGACATCGAGGTTACCGGCCTGGAACTCCTTGTAAGCGGTCTCCATGTCCTTGATGACCTGGAAGTGGATGCCATCGATCTTGGCCTTGTCGCCATAGTAATCGTCGAACTTCTTGAGGTTGATCTCCTGACCATCCTCCCACTTGCCGTCCATCATGAACGGGCCGTTACCGACCGGTGCAAGGTAGAAGCTCTTGACATCAGACTCGGCGCACTCGGGAACCGGGGCCAGAGCCGGGTGAGAGGCGACGAAGGGGAAGTCGGCGTAAGCGGAAGACAGCTTGACGACGAGGGTCTCATCGTCGGGGCAGGTAACACCGCTGAGCTCGGTAGCGTTACCGGCAAGCAGATCGTCATAGCCCTCGACCATGGAGAGGTGATAGGAGACCTCGGAAGGGCCGTACTCGGTAGCGACAGCCGACTTGGTGTTGACCAGACGCTCCCAACCGAGCTTGAAGGACTTGGAGGTAACGTCGTCACCGTTGTGGAACTTGGCCTTCTTGATCTTGAAGGTGAACTCGGTAGCGTCGTCGTTGGACTCAAAGGACTCGCAAGCCAGCGGAACGATCTCGCCCTTCTCGGCGTCGTAAGAGGTCAGAGCGTCAAAGAGCTGGTACTCGACCTGAGTGCCCTGGTCCTCCTGGACGTTGTAGGGGTCGATGCAGACCGGGTTGTTGATGTAGAAGTTCAGCGTCGAACCGGACTCAGAACCGGAAGCGTCGCCGCCCTTCTTGCCGCATGCGGCAAGAAAAGCCATGGAGCTCGCAGCAAGGGTACCGCCAACGAAGGCGCGACGACCCATAACGGGCTGGTGGAACATAGAATCAGCCATGCCATCCTCCTTATGAGATAGGACAAAGAAATGTTCAGTCGGACACATGTCGAGACAATCCGATCCGAACCATTAAAACGCCGCCCGTTGCTATGGCTGGTTATGCACAACGGACCAACGTTTCGCAATACAGTAGCGCATTTTATGCACGATTTGGGGCTAATTCCGGTCAACGGTCAAGAATTTCTTTAGTTGGGCGAAGTATGTGGGGATATTTTGACTCTGTTACAAATATGTAAACAAAAAGGGTCCCGCACTTGCGGAACCCTTTTCAAGTATTTATGCGGCTCGTGCTTAGTAGCCCACGATGCCCTGCGGGAAGAAGAACATGCACAGCACGACGCACACGGCAAACACGACAGCCATGATGACAGTCAGGCGGTCAAGGTTCTGCTCCATAACGCCTGTGGCTGAACTGGAGTTATACAGCGAGCTAGCGATCATATCCGAAACGCCGGTGCCCTTACCGGAATGCATCAGGACGAGAATCGTCAACGCCACGGCAGAGACAGCCCAAACGACAAACAGAAGAATCTGGAACGGACCCATAGATAAGCTCCTTAATAGAACAGTTTAAACTCCAGTACTGTACCACAATCCCCCGCTCTCCCCTACCTGCCACTCAAGGACGGGGTGGAAATGGCAGAAATACCAAAAAGGGGGTTGTCCGGTTGTGGACAACCCCCTTACTAGAAAACGGTATTTGTTTTCTATTAGGCCTCGGTGGCGAGCACGCGGCCCGTCATCTCGGCGGAAGGCTCAATACCAGCCATGGTGAGCATGGTCGGAGCGATATCGGAAAGACGGCCGTCCTCGATACCGGTGAGCTTGGCCTTCTCATCAACGATGATGAACGGAACGCGGTTGGTGGTGTGAGCCGTAAACGGATGCTTGGAACCGTCGGAAGCAACGTCAAACATGTGATCGGCGTTGCCGTGGTCGGCGGTGATCAGCGCAAAGCCGCCCTTGGCGAGAATCGCCGGGACAACCTTAGACAGGGCATCGTCAACGGCCTCGACGGCCTTAACGGCGGCGTCGAAGACACCGGTGTGACCAACCATGTCGCAGTTCGCGAAGTTCACGATGTAGAAATCAGCGCGATCCTCGTTGATGGCGGCGACAAGCTTCTCGGTAACCTCGGGAGCGCTCATCTCGGGCTGCAGATCGTAGGTAGCGACCTTGGGGGAAGCGACGAGCACGCGCTCCTCGCCCTCCTTGGGCTCCTCGATGCCGCCGTTGAGGAAGAACGTCACGTGGGCGTACTTCTCGGTCTCGGCGGTGTGCAGCTGCTTCAGGCCGTTGGCGGCGATAACGTCGGCCAGGACGTTCTCGGGGAACGTCTTGGGGAAGGCGACCTCGACGTCAAACGTCGGATCGTACTCGGTCATCGTCACAAAGTGCGAAAGCTTGATCTGCTCGCGCTCAAAGCCGTCGAACTCCTTGTCCGTGAACACGCGGGTCATCTGACGAGCGCGGTCGGGACGGAAGTTGAAGAAGATGGCCGCGTCGCCCTCGTGGATGCCCTCGTTGTGGGCAGCGAAGGGCTCGACGAACTCGTCGCCGCGCGGATCCTTCTCGTAGTAGGCCTTTATACCGGCAACAGGGTCGACATCGGCATCGGACGCGTTGACCATGACGTCGTAGGCACGCTGGATGCGCTCCCAACGGTTGTCGCGGTCCATGGCCCAATAACGGCCCGAGACGGTGGCAACGCGAGCGTCGCAACCGGTCTCCTCGGAGATCTTAGCCAGGAAGGCGCAGAACTCACTCATGTAGCCAGCGCCGGACTGCGGGTCAACGTCGCGGCCATCCATGAAGGCGTGGACGCGAACGGTCTTGACACCGTGCTCGGCAGCCATCTTGACCAGAGCCTCGACGTGGTTCATGTGAGAATGAACACCGCCAGGGCTCATAAGGCCCATGAGGTGAAGAGTCTTGCCCTCGGCCTTGACGTCGTCCATAGCCTTGACGAAGACCTCGTTCTTGGCGATGGAGCCGTCCTTGATGGCGTTGTTGATGCGCGAAAGCTCCTGGAACACGATGCGGCCGGCACCGATGTTGAGGTGACCCACCTCGGAGTTGCCCATCTGGCCATCGGGAAGACCCACGTCCTCGCCCGAAGCGCCGAGCGTGGTGTGGGGGTACTTCTCATACAGGCTATCAAGGAAGGGCGTCTTGGCAGCGGCGACGGCGTTCTCGCCATCGGACGGAGCCAGGCCGCAGCCGTCCATGATGATCAGGAGTGCAGGAAGATGACGTTGTGCCATATGTCCTACTCGCCTGCCTTGACGACCATAGAGGCGAAGTCGGCAGCCTTGAGCGAAGCGCCGCCCACGAGGGCGCCGTCAACGTCGGGCTTGGCGACGAGCTCGGCGATGTTACCGGGCTTGGCAGAGCCACCATAGAGAACGCGAATGCCGTTAGCGAGCTCCTCGCCGAACATCTCCTTGAGGGTCTCACGGATAGCGCCACAGACCTCCTGAGCGTCCTCGGCGGTAGCGGTCTTGCCGGTGCCGATGGCCCAGATGGGCTCGTAGGCCACGACGACCTGCTTGGGGCAGGTGATCTCAAGACCAGCAAGGCCAGCCTTGACCTGGTTCACGACGTGCTCGACATAGGTGCCAGCCTCGCGGACCTCAAGGGACTCGCCGCAGCAGAAGACGGGAACAAGACCTGCGGCAACGAGGGCCTTGGCCTTCATGTTCTGATCCTCGTCGGTCTCGTGGAAGTAGTCGCGACGCTCAGAGTGACCGATGATGCAGTAGGTGCAGCCAGCGGACTTGAGCATGTCGCAAGAGGACTCACCGGTGAAGGCACCCTTGGCCTCCCAGTACACGTTCTGTGCACCGAGGGCGATGGGGGCAGCCTGAATGCGGTCATGAACCGTGGTGATGTCGATGGTCGGAGGGCAGACGAGCACCTCGACGCCAGCCGGAACCTCGGGCAGAGCCTGAGCCAGCTCGTCGGCGAGCTTGGCGGCCTCGGCGACGTCGTTGTTCATCTTCCAGTTACCAGCGATAAGAAGGGTGCGATTAGGCATCGAGAAGCGCCTCCACTCCGGGCAGGGCCTTACCCTCGACGAGCTCCATGGAAGCGCCACCACCGGTGGAGATCCAGCTCATCTTGTCGGCCAGGTTGAACTTGTTGACAGCTGCGACGGAGTCGCCACCGCCGATAATCGAGGTGCAATCGGCCTCGGCGACAGCCTCGGCGATAGCCTGGGTGCCGTGAGCGAAATTGTCGAACTCGAAGACGCCCATGGGTCCATTCCAGAACACGGTCTTGGCGCCCTTGACAGCCTCGGCGTAGAGCTCCTCGGTCTTAGGACCGATGTCCATGCCCTCACGATCGTCGGGGATAGCGTCGGAAGCGACAACCTCGGGGACAGCGTCCTCGCCAAAGTGATCGGCAACGCGGTTGTCGATGGGGAGCAGGATCTTGACGCCCTTCTCCTCGGCCTTCTTAAGCATCTCGCCGGCGCGCTCGACCCAGTCCTCTTCCTTGAGGGACTGACCGACGGACAGGCCCTGAGCCAGGAAGAAGGTGTAGGCCATGCCGCCACCGATGATCAGGGTGTCAGCGGAGTCGATGAGGTGATCGAGAACGCCGATCTTGGAGGAAACCTTGGAACCGCCGACGATGGCGACGAAGGGGCGCTCGGGCTCGGCGAAGATGCCGGTCAGCGTGTCGACCTCCTTCTCGAGCAGGAAGCCAGCGACGGCAGGCAGGTAAGCGGCGGGGCCCACGACGGAACCCTGGGCGCGGTGAGCGGTGCCGAAGGCATCGAGAACGAAGACGTCACCATAGGAAGCGAGCTTCTTGGCGATCTCGGGATCGTTCTTCTTCTCACGCTTATCGAAGCGGACGTTCTCGAGAACGAGAACCTTGCCCGGCTCGACGGCGGCGACAGCCTCGGCAGCCTTCTCGCCGTAAGTGTCGGCGACAAAGGCAACGTCGAGACCAGAGAGCTCGGCGAGCTTCTTGGCGACAGGCTCAAGGGAGAGCTCAGGCTGGAAGCCAGTGCCCTCGGGACGGCCGAGGTGGCTCATGAGGATGACGCGAGCGTTGTGCTCAACGAGATAGTTGATGGTGGGCAGGGCAGCCTTGATACGGGTGGTGTCGCCAACGACGCCATCCTTGATAGGCACGTTGAAGTCAACGCGGACGAGAACGCGCTTGCCGTCGACATCGATGTCGCGGACGGTCTTCTTGGTAAAGGCCATGTTTGCTTCTACCTTTCGTACGTGTCTGCCTCCCATTACGGCAGACGATTTCCTATAAAAAGGGCGCGACCCTAGGGTGTAAGCCCTATAAGGCCGCGCCCTTCTTTAGACGCTCAACGAGCTATTCGCTAAAAGCTAAATTAAGCAACGAACTTCTCGAAGTACTTGATGGTGCGGACCATCTGAGAGGTGTAAGAGTTCTCGTTGTCGTACCAAGAGGTGACCTGAACGAGGGTCTGGCCGTTGCCGAGGTCAGAGCACATGGTCTGAGTGGCGTCGAAGATGGAGCCGTGGGTCTCGCCGATGATGTCGGTGGAGACGATGTCGTCCTCGTTGTAACCGAAGGTCTCGGAGATGGTGGCAGCGTAGGCCTTCATAGCGGCGTTAACCTCGTCGACGGTGACCTTCTTGTCAACGACAGCGTAGAGGTTGGTGATGGAGCCGGTCGGCGTCGGGACGCGCTGGGCGGCACCGATGAGCTTACCGTTGAGCTCGGGAAGAACCAGGCCGATAGCCTTGGCAGCACCGGTGGTGTTAGGGACGATGTTGACGGCGCAGGCGCGGCTACGACGCTTGTTGCCCTTGCGCTGCGGGCCGTCGAGCGGCATCTGGTCGCCAGTCCAGGCGTGAATGGTGGTCATGATGCCGGACACGATGGGAGCGAAGTCGTTCAGACCCTTGGCCATCGGGGCGAGGCAGTTGGTGGTGCAGGAAGCAGCGGAGATGATGTTGTCCTCAGCGGTCAGCGTCTCATGGTTGACGTTGTACACGATGGTGGGCAGATCGCTGCCGGCCGGAGCGGAGATGACGACCTTCTTGGCGCCAGCGTTGATGTGGGCCTGAGCCTTAGCCTTGCTGGTGTAGAAGCCGGTGCACTCGAGAACGACGTCGACGTCGAGGTCGCCCCAAGGCAGGTTGTTGGCGTCGGCCTCCTTGTAGATCTTGATCTCCTTGCCGTCAACGGTGATGGAATCCTCGCCAGCAACGACCTCGTGATCGCGAGCATAGTTGCCCTGCGTGGAGTCGTACTTCAGCAGGTAAGCGAGCATATCGGGAGAGGTGAGGTCGTTGATAGCGACGATCTCGGAGCCCTCATGACCGAACATCTGACGGAAAGCCAGACGACCGATGCGACCGAAGCCGTTAATAGCAACCTTTACTGCCATTGTGTCTCCTTTCGTAAGGCCCCCGCAAGCTACAGCGCCTGCCGTTGAGGCCCACAAACTAACCACTCGCCTAATATACCTTTTTTTTGACTTGAATTTCACGAGAATGCTCGAAATTGAAAATCAAATTTACGTTAAAACGTTTTAAAGAATAAAATAGCAGCTAAATCCGTATATACGTCGATACTTTAAACTACTTGTTTGCTTCAATGAGCTTTTCAAGCCGTAAAACACGATGGTAAAGGGCCGACTTCGACAAGGGAGGGTCAGCCATCTCCCCCAAATCACGCAGTGACAGATCGGGATAGCGCTCGCGCAGGTCGCAAAAGACCGCCAAGGCATCCGGAAGCGCATCGCGAAGGCCACGCTGCTCGAGCTCATCGATAAGCGCAAGCTGATGTTGGGCGGCACCCGCGCTTCTGGTCTGGTTGGCGAGTTCGGCGTTCACGCGACGGTTCACATCGTTCTTAACCAACTTGACCGCACGTGCCTCCTCAATCTCGGCAACGCTGCGCTTGGCACCAATCAGCTTTAATAGATGCTCGATCTCCTCGGCGCTCTTAATGTAGACAGCAAAGGATCCGCGCCGCGCGTTAACGCGCGCATGGATTCCAATCTGCTCCAATAGATCGCAAAGTCCCCGGGCATACTGCTCGCCCTGCACCGCGATCTCCAAATGAAAGTCGCCGCGGGGATCGGCCACGAAACCGCCGGCGATGAGCGCGCCGCGGATGTAGGCAAGCCTGCAGCAGGGACGGGCAACGATGTGCCGAGGAACACCAGCGACGAGCCCTCCCCTGCGGTCGAGAATGCCCAGCAGCACCAGAGCCTTGTCCAGGTCGGGCTGATCGGGCAGCGTAATGAGATAGTTACGGACCTTATGCAAGACCGATTTACGAACGGTGAATTCCGTTTTGAGCTTAAGGATGCGATGCGTCAGCGTGATCATCGTGCGCGCGACGGCGCCCGTCTCGGTCGCGACCGTCAAACGATACCGCCCGGAGCCGGCCAGCGAAAGTGTACCGCTCACACGCGTCAGGGCGGCAAGCGTCGACAAATCGCAGTATTCACATTCGGGTTCGCAGCGCGCGAGCTCGTCACGCACCTCGGCGGTAAACGACATGCAGGCCTATGCTTTCGTGTTGGCGCGCGACAGGTCGCGATGGGAAATGCTCACATGATATTGGGCACCTTCTAAATAACGTGCCGTGGCCTCGGCGATGGCAACGCTGCGGTGTTGACCGCCCGTGCAGCCGATGGCAATAGAAAGCTGTGGCTTGCCCTCCGCGATATAGCCGGGCATGACCGTATCGAGCAGCTGCGTCCAGGCCTTCCAGAACTCCTGGGTCTTGGGATGGTCCAGAACAAAGTCGGAGACTTTCTTATCGAGACCGGTCATGGTGCGCATCTCGGGATCGTAGAACGGATTGGGCAGGAAGCGGACGTCGATCATAATGTCCGCCTCGACGGGCATGCCGTGCTTAAAGCCAAACGAGAACACGTGAACGTCCATGAGCTGCTGGTCGGACAGCTCGGAGAACGCCATGCGCAATTTGTTGCGCAGGGCAGAGGTGCGCAGGCGGCTCGTGTCGATGATCATATCGGCTCGATCGCGCACGCCCTGCAGCTGCAGGCGCTCGCGCTGAATCGCATCGGCCGTAGTCTCCCCCGGCTTGGCAATGGGATGGCGGCGGCGGTTTTCGCTATAACGACGGATCAGCACCTCGTCAGAGGCCTCGAGAAACACAATGTCACAGCTCATTTCCCGCTCCTCGAGCGCGGCAACGGCATCGAGCAGCTCATCGAACAAGCCCTGGCTGCGCAGGTCGCAGGTGACGGCAAGATGCCTGCCCACGCCCGTATTGATGCCGACGAGTTCGGCAAGCTGGGCGATCAGACGCGGAGGCAAGTTGTCGATGCAAAAGTAGCCCATGTCCTCGAACACATGCATGGCCTGCGTTCGGCCCGATCCAGACATTCCGGTGATGATGACGATATCGGGGATGCGCTCCGAGCGCTCCGCCGCATCCATGGCATCTCCCTTTTGCATGTGTGCCTCCTAAAACAAGCGCGGGACCCGGCCAGCGGATCCCGCGCGATCAATTGCCTTTATTGAGTATACCGCCCCAAGCGGATACGAGGCCTGTCTTACGCCTCAAGCGCAGCCTTGAACCAACTTGTAATACTCGTGGGGTGCGTGATGGCGGTGCCGACGACAACTGCCCAGGCGCCCGCATCGATCGCGGCGCGGGCCTCCTCGGGCGTGTGCACGCGGCCCTCGCAGATGATGGGGAGACCGGGGAATTCCTCGGTCGCCTGACGCAGGAGCGGCAGATCGGGGCCATCGGCCATGGTGCAGTCGATGGCGGCAACACCGTGAGAAAGCGTAGTGGATACCAGGTCAAAGCCCATATCAACCGCACGGCGAATGTCCTCGATGGTGGCACAATCCGCCATCAGGAGCACACCCTCCTCGTGCAGCGGGCGGAAGGTATCCTCGACTGACTTGCCATCGGGACGCGGACGATCGGTGGCGTCAATCGCCACGATATCGGCACCCGCAGCAACGCAGGCGCGAGCGTGGCGCAGCGTCGGCGTGATGTAAACGCCCTCGTGCCCATCCTTCCACAGGCCGATAACAGGAACCTCACAGCGGCCCTTAATGGCGGCAATGTCGGCAAGGCCCTGGCAGCGAATGGCGGCGGCGCCGCCGAGCTCGCAAGCGCGAGACATTTGAGCCATGGTCTCGGGCGTACGAAGCGGCTCGCCCATATACGCCTGAACGCTCACGATGAGCTTGCCCTTCAGGGATTGAATCAAAGGATCAACGGTCATGTTCGACTCAACCTTTCTCAAAACAGCCTTCTGAGACACCGCACCTTGACGTTCAAACCGTCGCTCACGTACCGAAGTACGCTTCGCTCCTCTTTCACGTCAATCTGCGGCACCTCAGAAGGCGCACTTGGTAGTTATGTTTACCTCAACGATGCAAGAAGGTGTTCGGCGGCACCGATGAGCGGAGCATCGCCCTCCAGAGAACCGATGAGGATCGGCGTATCCTGAAGCGGATCGAGCGCCTGGCTGGCATAGCCCTCGTGCACCGAATCCTTCCACGTCTGTGAACGCCAATCGGGACCTTGGTGAATCACGCCGCCCGAAAGCACGATGACCTCAGGATCCAGGATGTTAGCGAGCGAGCCCAAGCTGGCACCCAGCGCAAAGCCGGCGTCATGGATGACCTCGGTCGCCTTTGCGTCGCCCGCACGGCACAGGTCGTTCACATCGCGACCAACCGAAGGACGGCTGGGGTCGACGCGACCAAAGCGCTCATCGTACATACGACCAATGGAAGTGCCCGAAGCAACCGACTCAAGATGACCGGAACGGCCGCAGGCGCAGGGAATGCCGGCGGCAGCCGAGCACTCGATGTGGCCCATATGACCGGCAGCGCCATGGAAGCCCTGCATCACGCGGCCGTTCTCGACATATGCGCCGCCGATGCCCGTGCCGATGCCCAGGCACAAGACGGAGAACTTGCCCTTGCCGACGCCCCAGTGGGCCTCGCCCAGAGCATGAGCCTGCACGTCGCCCACAACGGCAACGGGAAGACCAAGGTCCTCGCGCAGACGCGGCCCCAACTGAACGCCGGACCAGCCGGGCATAATCTCGTTGGCATACGCAATGGCGCCCGTCTTGGGATCGACGACGCCTGCGGCACCGATACCGACACCAAGGACCTCGATATCGGGATTCGCCTCAAGAGCGGCCTTGATGGACGCCTCGATCCGCTGGAAGACGGCCTCGCCGCCCTCCTGGGCCTCGGTGGGAACCTCAGCTTCAAAGACCGGATGAGGCACGCTGCCATCAGCCGGATACTCCATAATGGCAGTCGCAATCTTGGTGCCGCCGATATCGACGGAGCAAACGTACTTGTTCTCCATGTCGCTCTCCTTCGGAGACAAAACAACTACAGGAAATGAAGGCGGTGTTATCGCCGCAACTTGGTAAAGGTTTCCCAGGTGCCCGAGGTTGGGGTGAAAGTGGTCGGGCGTTGACCTAATGGGTCACGCCCGACCACTTGAGCCCCAAGATCGGGTGCCTGGGAAAGCTTTAAAGGAGACCGTTGTCCTGGAGGACCTTCTTAATCGCCTCGACGTTCTCGCCGGTCATGGCCTTCACCGGGCGCGGCATGGTCGGGCTGTCGAAGATGCCCATGAGGTTCATAGCGGTCTTGAAGGCGCCAACACCACCGGCATAGCCCTGGACGCCCGAGGTGACATCCCAAATGTGGGAGATCTCGTTGAGGCGATCCTGCTCGGCCTTGACGGTAGCCCAGTCGCCGGCCTGAGCGGCCTTCCACTGGCGCACGTAGCCCTCGGGCTCAACGTTGGCGAGACCCGGAACGGAGCCGTCGGCGCCGCCGAGGTAAGCACCGTCGACGACGACCTCGTGGCCGGTAAGGATGCTCATCGGATGACCGTTCTTCTCGTTCTCCTGAACGAGGTAGCGGAACGAGATGTCATCACCCGAGGAATCCTTGACGCCGGCCAGGACGCCCTCGGCGCCGAGCTTGGCAAGGAGCTTCCAGGGGAGCTTGGTGTGGACGCACACGGGGATGTCGTAGGCGAAGATGGGAAGGTCGAGTTCCTCGTGCAGGATGCGGAAGTGCTCCTCGACCTCGGTCATGCCCTGCAGGGCATAGAACGGGCAGGTGGCGACAAGCGCATCGGCGCCCAGCTCCTGGGCGACCTTACCGTGCTCGATCATGCGCTCGGTCTCGGTGTCGATGATGCCGACCAGAACAGGCACACGGTGATCAACGATGCGCACGGCCTCGGCGACAATCTGGCGACGGCGCTCGTCGGTGGAGAAGACGACCTCGCCCGAGGATCCCAGGAAGAACAGGCCATCGACGCCGGCATCGATCATACGGTTGATGCTGCGCTCAAAGGAGGCAACATCAAGCTGGTGGTCTTCGGTATCGGGAACAACGACGGGAGGGATAACGCCGGTGAATTTCTGAGTTGCCACAAGAATCTCCTTAGTTGTCTGGCGGGCGGCCCTATGCCGCCCACTCTTGTTGGCAGTGTCCAGGCCGTCTAGGCCAAAGAACACGGGTAGAACGTTTGGTTAAAGAAGTCGACGACTTCGTTTTCGAACGCATTGATGCGCTCATGAGCGTATTTGGCATAAATGTTATGCCTCCGGTCACACTCAAGACCGTTGAAAACGGCAAGCTGGCCCTTGGGATCGCTCACGTTATCCATAAGCGATGTGCCCATGAGCACCGATCCGCGCACCCGAGACGACAGTGCCTCGAGGCCGACGGGAATTGGATTGGCAACCGCCGTGCAGGCAAGGCCCCGCTCGTCCAGAGCAGAAACCGCCAGCGCGACACCGCCGCCAAGGCCCTCGCCCCACGCAAAAATGCGATCGGGGTCCACGCCATCAAGATTGCGCGCGACCTTCGCCAACACGCAGCCCCAACGGACGCGCCTGACAAAAGCAGGCGAGGTAATCCCCTGCCGAAGATCACTGAGTCCAATCGCCTCATCGTCCAGTGCAAGCACGGCATACCCCATAGCGGCAAATCTCGTCATGTGATGCCAGCCACGCACAGGCCGATCGACGTCGTGGAACATCAGGCACAGCGGCACGCGCTCAGATACTCGGGCACGACCAACAGGCTCAATCAAACGAGCGTGGACCGCATCGTCACCGAGCTCAAAGGAAACCTCCGAGTAACGGGCGCAGGGGTTAGCAAAGTCAATCGCCGTAATGGCCAGGCCTTGAATCTCAAGATTCGAAGCGCATGTCTCTAAATCAGAAACATCTGCTTGGACATCACCGTGCCAGTCCCGATATTCTGCGAGCCTTGACGAAACCGTCCCAGCAATCCCCGCGAGCCCGGGGACGATCAGCTCATCGACATTGCTCTCGCACTTAGACATGAGCCTCCCCTCCTTCGCAGAAAAACGGAATGATCATGTCGTCAAAGTCCTGAATCTCCTCGTGGCCAAAACCTTCAAAGAACTCATGACGCTTTTCACAGGTCAGGTTGTTGTAGACCGCAAACTGCGTCGCCGGCGGGCAGACGATATCGGCTGTGCCCGTGCCAAACAGCACGGGGCATTTGACCATGGGGGCAAAGTTCTTGGAATCAAAGTACGCCAGCTTGGCATAGGCTTCCTCGATACGAGTCGAGTCCTCGTCAAACCAGCGCGACCAATAGCGCAGGCCCTCGTAGGCAATATCGTCGGCGTCCAAATCCCAAACCAGGCGGAAATCCGATAAGAAGGGATAGAGGATGGCCGCGCGGTCAACCAAATCGCTATTGAGCGCGCAGGTCGCAATACCCAAACCGCCGCCCTGCGATGCGCCGTTCACATACACGCGGGTAAGATCGATGCCCTCGAGCTCGCGAACGATACGGCACAGAATGCGAATATCCTGGTGCAAGCGGACATAGTAGAGGTTGGCCGGGTCGCCGTCGATACCGGCGACGATATGGCCCGCGACCGTCGTGCCCTCAAATCCACCAATATCCTCGGAGGGGCCACCTTGGCCGGGGCAGTCGAGAGCAATGAGCGCCATGCCCATGCCCGCAAACGACGCCTGCTCAAACCAGCTGCGGCTCGCACCCGGATATCCATGGAACTGAAGCACCAGCGGCATGGGCTCCTCCGAGACCGGCTTGAGGTACTTGGCATGCAGACGTGCACCACACATGCCGGTATACCAGAGGTCGAAAAACCGACAGGTCGCGGAATCCGCAACCGAAGCCGCCTCGATCGCGTAGTCGAGCTCAACGGCGTCGGCCTCGGCCATGCGGTCCTTCCAAAAGAGATCGAAATCCGATGGACGGGGCATAGC
The DNA here is from genome assembly GCA_048416615.1 of Collinsella sp. GTDB lineage: Bacteria > Actinomycetota > Coriobacteriia > Coriobacteriales > Coriobacteriaceae > Collinsella. The sequence continues at coordinate 91,757 of DBFSET010000028.1, forward strand.
GCCTCGATATTCACCAAATTGCTGTTGTAGCTCCTGAGCACTTGGCATGGCTCGTGAACCCAACCTTTCGAAATCGCAACGGAGGTGCGCCCGGTAAGGGAACCGGGCGCACGGGAGGGAAAGCGAGGCTACTCGCCGAGCTTGGGATGCAGCAGCGACGGCGCAGCGCCGAGCAGCATCTTGGTGTAGGGGTCCTGAGGGTGCTGGAAGACCTGCTTGGCCTCGCCCTGCTCGACAATCTTGCCGCCATTCATAACGATGATGTCGTCAGAGATATAGCGGACCGTCTGGATGTCATGGCTGATGAACACCATGGCAAGGCCGAGCTCCTTCTTAAGGTCGGTCAGCAGGTTCAGAATCTGCGCGCGGACCGAAACGTCCAGAGCCGAGGTGGGCTCGTCGGCGATGATGGCATCGGGGTTCAGCGACAGGGCACGGGCAATTGCGACGCGCTGGCGCTGGCCGCCCGAAAGCTGGCCGGGAAGAACCTCGGCGGCGGAGCTGGGCAGACCGGTGAGCTCCAAGAGCTCCTTGACGCGCTTCTCCTGCTCGGCCTCGGTACCCAAGTTGTGGACGCGCATGGGGTCGAGCAGTTGCTCACGAACGACCATGCGGGGGTTGAGCGCCGTGGCCGGGTTCTGGAACACGACCGAGATGACGCGACCCATGTGGCGACGGTCCTCGGCGGTACGCTTGGTAACGTCCTTGCCCTTAAAGTAGACCTTGCCGCTCGTGGGGGCCTGCAGGCCGCACATGACGTTGGCGGTGGTGGACTTTCCGCAACCGGACTCGCCGACGATGCCGATCGTCTGGCCGGGCATGAGCTTAATCGTTACACCCTGGACGGCGTGAACCAGGTTGGGGTGCAGAATCGAACCGGTACGGGTCCTAAAGGTGACGTGGACGTCATCAAGGAAGATGATCGGCTCGACGCCGTTGACTGCGGTCTCGCTCATCTACATCACCTCCGCGTGAGGGGTCAAACCATTTGCCTTGAGCACCTCATCGGGGAGCTCGGAATAGAAGTGCTCGGTACCGGGCACGCGCTTGAAGACCGGACGGGTGTCCAGGCCAATGCGCGGATGGCTCGAGCGGGGCGCGAAGCGATCGCCCTTGGGGAAATCGCGCGGGCTCGGAACGGCGCCGGGCACCTGGTGCAGGCGGCCCGAACCGCTCTCGATGGACAGGACGGAACCCAGAAGGCCGCGGGTGTACTCGTGGATCGGGTTGGTGAGCAGCTCCTTGGTGGGCGCCTGCTCGATAACCTGGCCGGCATACATAACCGTGATGTTATGAGCGACCTCGGCGACCAGTGCCAGGTCGTGCGAAACGAAGATCATGGCAAAGCCGAGCTTGGCCTGAAGGTCGTTAAGCAGCTTGATGACCTGCTTCTGGACGGTAACGTCCAGAGCGGTCGTGGGCTCGTCGCAGATGACCAGCTTGGGGTCGCGGGTAAGGGCCATAGCGATCAGAACGCGCTGACGCTGACCACCGGAAAGCTCATGCGGATAGCTCTCGAGCGTACGCTTGGGGTCGAGGCCCACGAGCTCCAGGAGCTCCTCGGCGCTACGGGTGCCGCCACGCTTGGTGAGCTGCTTCATCTGGGCGGAAATGAGCATGGAAGGGTTGAGCGAGGACAGGGCGTCCTGATAGACCATGGCGATATCGGTACCGCGCAGGCCGAACCACTCCTTCTTGCTCATCTTGAGCAGGTCGCGGCCCTCCCAGAGAACCTCACCGGAAAGATGCTCGTCATCGTCGGTCAGGCCCATGATGGCCAGCGTGGTGATGGACTTACCGCAGCCGGACTCGCCTACCAGGCCCATGGTCTGGCCGGGACGGACGTCAAAGTTAACGTGGTCGACGACGTTGATGTCACCGTGGTGCTCAAACTGGATGCAGAAATCGCAGACCGAAAGGATCGGCTCAACGGACTCATCGGGCACATGGCGGTCGTTACGCTTGAGTTCGACATCACGCAGAGCGCCAAGACGGGCGGACAGGGACTGAGCCTGCTCCTTGTAGGCGCGAACGGGGTCGGAGACCAGCAGGTCGGCCTCGCGGCGCTTGGAGGAGTCGGTCGGATCCAGGGCGGCGGAGGGGGCAGCGGCCATGGCGTCGGTAATGCCCTCGGAGAGGATGTTGAGTGCCAGGCAGGTGATCATGATGGCCAGGCCCGGGAACAGCGCCTGCCACCAACGGCCAGCGAGCACGCCGCCGCGGGCGTCGGCGAGGATGTTGCCCCAGGTAGCGGTGGGCTCCTGGATACCAGCGCCGATAAAGGTCAGCGAGGCCTCGAAGATGATGGCGTCGGCGACCAGGGTAACGGTGAAGACCATGATCGGGGCGATGCAGTTACGCAGAACATGCTTGATCAAAATCCACGGAGCCTTGGCGCCGGAAACGATGACCGCGCGGACATAGTCCTCGCCGTACTCGGACACGATGTTGGCGCGCACGATACGGGCAATCTGCGGAGTGTACATAAAGCCGATGGCGAAGATGATCGACGGCACGGAATTGCCCAGGATGGAGACGAAGACGGCAGCGAGGGCGATGCCCGGGATGGACATGATGATGTCCAGGATGCGCATGATCGCCTCGGAAACGGACTTGCGCGAAACCGCCGCGAGGGCGCCCACGACCGAGCCGCAGACCAGAGCCATGGCAGTAGCACCGAAGCCGATGATCAGCGAGTAACGGCCACCGTAAAGCATACGCGACAGGATGTCGCGGCCCTTATCGTCGGTACCGAAGATAAATCCATTGCCGGGAGCCTGGCGAGCAGTGAAAATCTCGACCGGGCTATAGGGGGCAAGAAGGGGCGCCAGAATCGCGGTCAGGGCGACCAGTGCCAGCACGACGGCGGCAATCTTAGAAGACGGCGTCATCTTCTTCCAGCCACCGAGCTTGAGCCCCTTGGAGGCAGCTTTCTCGAGCTGCTCGGTTTGCTTCTCTCGAATCTTTACCATAATCTACACCGTCCTGATGCGCGGGTTGATGAGCAGGTAGAGCATGTCAACCACGATGTTGATGATGATGAAGGCAAGAGCAACGACGATGACGACGCCCTGAACCAGGTTCGCCTCGTTGCCCTGAACGCCCTGCAGAATCGCAGTACCCATGCCGGGGAGGTTGAAGATGACCTCGATGACGACGGCGCCGCCCATAAGGTAACCGATCTTAAGACCGAGGGTGGTGACCGGGGTGATCAGCGCGTTGCGAAGAACGTTGATGCCGACGACGACCTTCTCGGGAACGCCGGCGCCACGGGCCATGCGGACGTAGTCCTTATCGAGCTCCTCAACCATGGCCGTACGCACGATACGAGTCATCTGGCCCGTCAGCGGGAATGCCAGGGCGATGGCGGGCATGATCATACGTCCCAGATAGCCAGCCGGGTTGGTGGTGAAGTGAGGCAGAGCACCGGACGCCGGGAGCACCTTAAGGTAGGAAGAGAACAGCAGGATCAACAGGACGGCAAGCCAGAACGACGGGGTTGCCAAGCCGGCGATGGAGAAGACGCGGATCACTTGGTCCGGCCATTTATCGCGATACAGTGCCGCGATGACGCCGAGCAAAAACGAGACGACCGCGCCGATGGCAAGACCGATGAAGGTCAGCTGCATCGTGACGGGCAGGGCCGTGGAGATGCGCTTGGCAACGGAGTTGCGAGCAGCACCATAGGTGCCCATGTCACCATGGATCAAATCGCCCATATAGCGCACGTAGCGCACGGGCCAGGGGTCGTCCAGACCATACTTCTCATGGTACTCGGCAACCGCCTCGGGCGAGGCACCGTCACCCAACGCCGTATAGGCGGGGTCGGTCTTGGAGAACGACATAAGGAAGAACACCAGGACGGTGACGCCCAATGCCATGATCGGCAGCGCCACGAGACGCCTTCCAATCAAACGTAGAAAGTTGTTCACGTTCTCTCCCCTTTCTTTTGTCGGTAGGACCAACTGGTATATGAGTATGGATACTCATTACAAGACCCGAGCGACATCGAGGCCGCCCGGGTCTTTGTTTCAACTATGAGGACGTTGCCTTACGACCGACGCCCCACATATGACTCAAGCGAGTCTTAGGCCTTGACGGTCGCGACGCCCCTGAAGGACATGCTCGTCGTGCCGATGCCCTTGAAGCCATCGAGGGCCTCGCCGTTGGGCGCGGTGGACGGATCGTCCCAGGAAGCGGAGACGGTCTTGACGTGGACAACGGGGTACAGAACGGCGTTGTCGGCGATGATGTCGAAGCACTCGTTCCACTTCTTCTGCTGCTCGTCGCCCTCGGCGGCAAGAGCCTCGTCCATGAGACCGTGGAGCTTCGCCCACTCAGCGGAATCCTTCCACGGGCAACGGGTCTGCATCCAGACGTTGTCGCCATACCACCAGTTGAGCAGCAGGTCGGGATCGGCGCCGAAGCAGGACGGATCGCCAGGAGCGAGAAGGATATCGTAGGCCTCGCCGCCGTCGATGGCAGCGTAGGTGGCCGGCGAGGTATCGGTCTGGATGGTCACATCGAAGCCGAGGGCGTCGAGGTCGTTCTTGACCTGAGCGGCCATACCCTTGATCTGCTCGTTGTCGGTGGTGCGCAGGGTGATGGCGCCCGGGGTGATGCCAGACTCTTCGATGAGCTTCTTGGCCTTCTTGGCGTCAGTCTTGTACACCGTGGAAGCCTCATGATAGTTGGTGAAGCTCTTGGGCAGGTAGCAGCTGGCAGCGGTGGCAAGGCCGGCGAAGGTGTTGGTGATCATCTTCTCGGTGTCGAGCGCGTACATGACGGCCTGACGGACCTTGACGTTGTTCCAAGGCTCCTTGGCGACGTTGAACATGATGAAGCGGGTGCCGAAACCCTGAACGTTATCGATCTTGCAGCCAGCGCTCTCGAGCTGGTCGACGGCGTCAGCGGTGACGAGCTCCATAACGAGCGTGGAGCCCTCCTGCTGAGCGGTAACGCGAGCGGTGGGGTCGGTCAGGATGCTGTACTGGATCTTCTTATCCTCGGCAGCATACTCACCGTTGTACTCGGGGTTGGGAACCAGGGTGATCTCGGTATCGGAGATAGAGTCGTACATCCAGGGGCCGGAACCGATCGGCTGCTTGGCGCGATCCTCCTCGGCCTGGGTAGCCGGGGTAACGCGGATGATGGCCAGACGATCCTTGAGCAGGGAGAAGTTGGGGACCTTGGTCTTGACCGTTACAGTGCTGGCGTCCTTGGCCTCGATGGACTCGAAGGGCTGGAAGAACGGAGCATAGGTAGCAGAAGCGGCGCAAGCGGTGTAGGAGGCAACGACGTCGTCAGCAGTGACCTCGGTGCCATCGGAGAACTTGGCACCCTTGCGAATGGTGACCTCGAAGGTAGTGTCGTCCACAGACTTGGGATCGTCGGTGGCGAGCTCGTTGAAGGTGCTGTAGTCGTGGTAATCGATGCCGTAGAGGCCCTCGATGACGTGCCAGTTAGCACCCAGGCCCACAGCGGAGCCGGTGCTGGCGGGGTCGAAGCTGGACGGAGCGTAAGCGGAACCAGCGGTGATCACGCCGCCGCCACGGTTGGCGGAATCGGTGGAACCGGAAGCGGAACCCTCGTCGCTAGAGCTGCCACCGCAGCCGGTGAGACCAAGCCCTGCGACAGCAGCGACGCTGCCGGTGAGGCCGAGGAACGAACGCCTGGACATACCCTTGTTGATGATGGCCATGTCTTCTCCTATCAATAGAGAATCTTACCCGGGAGCACCTAGACTTGCCCCCGCGCAACTTGCGGACGATATATACCTTACCTACCGACGAACCCAACTGAGGTGCCGCGCTCGGCGACCGATACATACATACGCTTGAACGGTATTTACTACCGTTCACCGAATTCATTGACAAATGATTCGACAGACAGTATGTATCGACGAGGTGAGATATCAGTCTTCGTCAACCCGCAGGATAGCAGTGTTGTTCACCATGGCTAGTCAAACGTTTTAGCGTTAATAAAACCCGAAATCGGCAGGTAATCACCGCGAAACAAATGATTGAAAAATGACCAATCATGTATATCAGTTGTTTAGAAGCGCGTTTAGTTTTCGGATCGGCTGGCCGATGCCTGGGCGCGTTCGGCATTCCATGCAACAAGTGCCTCGTGGACCGCTTTGGCGACATCGGCCGGAACGCCTCGAACTTCTGCAATCTCCTGCTCGCTTGCTGCGCGCAAACGCTTCATCGAGCCAAAATGGCGCATAATGGCACGTTTTCTGGTGGGCCCCACGCCCGGAACGTCGTCAAGCACCGAAACCGTCATAGCCTTATCGCGCAACTCGCGGTGGAACGTAATCGCAAATCGGTGGGATTCATCGCGAACCTGCTTGATCAGATAAAGCGAAGCGGAGCCGGTCGGCAGCACGACGGGAGTCTCGTCCCACGGCACGAAAACTTCTTCATCGGCCTTTGCCAAGCCACAAACTGGTATATCGAGGCCGAGCGCCTCAAGTTGCTTAATTGCAGCGGTCAATTGCGGCTTGCCGCCATCGACAACGAGCAAATCAGGGCGCGAGCCAAAGCGCTCGTCCGCCATGCGCTCGGGAGCATAGCGACGCCCCAGAACCTCGGACATCGATACGAAGTCGTTCGCCTCGTCCAATTCGGCCTGAATTTTAAAGCGACGATACTGGCCCTTGTCGGCACGGCCGTTGGTAAATACCACCATCGAAGCGACGGTAAAGGTGCCATGCAACGTCGAGATATCGAAACACTCGATGCGCAACGGCGGCGCAGGCAGCGCCAGCGCACTTTCGAGCTCCAGGAGCGCCTGATTGGTGCGATCGTCAGCATACCCCGTGCGCATCATGTAGCGCATGAGGGCATGGCGCGCATTTTTGGAAGCCATATCGAGCAGGCGGTGCTTTTCGCCGCGCTGCGGCCTATGGAGATGGCAAGAGCGTTCGCGCTTGCCCGCAAGCCACTCCCCCAACGCTTCGGCATCCTCAAGCTCGACAGAAAGATTGATCTCGGCTGGAATATCAGCCGTCTCGTCGTAATAGCGCTTAAGAAAGCCCGATTGAAGCTCTTCCTCGTCGACATCCAGGCCCTTATCGAGGATGAACTCACAAGTTCGAACCGTTCGGCCCTCGCGAACGACAAAGACACAGGCGGCAGAGATAGTCTCTTCGCGATAGAAGCCGATGACGTCGATATCGACGCTTGATGGAAAAACGACCTGTTGGCGATCGTCCAGGCCCCTAATGACTTCCAGGCGACGCTTGACGCGCGCCGCACGCTCAAAATCGAGCGTCTCGGCTGCCTCCGTCATCTCGGACTTGAGCTCGTCGACGACATCCTTGCGATGGCCCGACAAGAAACGTTCGACACGCTTGACGTTCTTGGCATAGTCGGCAGGCGAAATCGCGCCGACGCATGCGCCCGGCCCGCGCCCGACATGGTAGTCAAAGCAGGGACGCCCGTTTTGCGCGCAAATCATATTGACGATGTCTTCTTCGCCCTTATGAGATTCGACGATGCGGCGGCAGCGGCGCCATTCCGCACAGGATGCCGAGCAAATAGGAATAACCTTGCGTAGTGTATCGATGGTCTCACGCGCCGCACGGCTATCGGTATAGGGGCCAAAATAGCGCGTTCCCGGTTTATGACGCTCTCGCGTGTATTTAATAGCCGGAAACAAGTCGCTCTTGGTAATGGCGATAAAGGGATAGCTTTTATCGTCTTTGAGATCGACGTTAAAGTACGGATGGTACTGGCCAATCAGATTGCGCTCGAGCACCAATGCCTCGTGCTCGGTCTCCACCACGATATAGTCGAAGCTCGCCACCAGCTGCATCATGAGCGGAATCTTTTGACGCTCGTCCTGCAGCGTCACGTATTGACGCATACGGGCACGCAAGTTTTTTGCCTTGCCCACATAGACGACATCGCCCTTGGCATCTTTCCAAAGGTAGCAGCCGGGTTGCGTGGGAACGCGCGAAACCTGTTCGGCAAGTGTTGGAATGTTGTCGTGACCTGCCACACGCACCTACTTGCGACGAAGCAGCGCCGAGACCTCGGGCATCTTAAAGACGAAGGCAAGGCCAAAAGTCACGGCGAGCGAGACGACGCCTGCAACACAAACGTAGCCCAGGGTAATGAGGATCGAGCTGCCAAGCATTCCGACAAAGTGCTCAAGTGCCCACATGACGCCGGCGCCCGCGGCAGCGCCCAAGCCACCGAACAACAGGCCGAAGAAACCGCCGTGCAGGATAGACTTGACCTGAAGGCCATGCAGACGACGGCGCAGCCACCACAGTGAGCATCCGACCAAGACCACGTAGTCAACGACGTACGAAAGCGCAATTGCCGGCATACCGTAGCCCAGCACCACGCCAAACAGCAGCACCGAACCGGCCTGACCGATAGCGGAGTACAAGCAATAGCGGCTATAAGGTTTCATATCGAGCAGGGCCGAGAAGCTCTTCTGCATCAGCACGACCACGCCGTAGAGCGGCAGGGAAAGTGCCAGATAGATAAGGAACTCCGACACCAGCGCCACACCGGATTCATCGAACTTGCCGGCGCAGTAGATCATGTTGAGCGGACGGGCGAAGACGATCAGGTACATCGCAAACGGAATCAGGAAGAAGAGCATCTGGGCGACACCGCGCGAAATGCCCGTGCGGACGCTGTCGTAATCCTTCTCCTGCGCATCGTGAGAGAGTTCGGTATAGAGTGCCGTCGAAAGCGAGGCGGCGATCAGCGCATAGGGCAGCGTGTACCACAGGCGCGCATATGCGATGACGGAAGGGCCGGTCTCAGGCTGCACCACCAGCGCGGCGGCATTGGTAATGGAGGTCGAGACAAACATGCACACCGTGGCGAGCAGCGTCGGGATACCAAGCGCAATCGTCTGTCGCAGCGCGGGGTCCTTAAAGTCGATATGGATATGAGGATGCACGCCATGCTTGCCGAGCGCGGGAATCTGGCAGGCCATCTGGACAAAGACGCCGAGGGTCGTACCGGCTGCGATCAAGATAATGCCGACCCGCTCGCCAAATTGTGCAGACACGGGAGCAAAGCCCATAAAGCTGGCGATGACGATGACATTGTTGAGAACCGGGGCAAACGTCGACCAGAAGTAGTCGCGGTGTGCGTTGAGAACACCCGAGAACACCGAGCCCAAGCCATAAAATAAAATTTGGATAGCAAAGAAGCGGAACATGAACGCAGCGGTATCCATGCTGTCGCCATTACCCGAAAGGAACGACTGCGTCCAAATAAAGCCGGGAGCAAACACGGTGCCCAGCAGCGAGATGCCGCCCAGCACCAGAAGCAGAATACCGAGCAGGTTGCCGACATACTCGTTCGATGCCTCGCGGCCCTGCTCGCGCCTCACACCCATATACACCGGCAAAAACGCCGTAACGAGCATGCCGCCCATCACGAGCTCGTAGAGCATGTTGGGCAGGTTGTTGGCAACCTGATAGGAGGACGAGAGCAGCGACATGCCGATGGCGGCCGCCATGGCCCACGTGCGGATAAACCCGGTGACGCGCGACACGATGGTCAGCACGGTCATGAGGCCAGCAGAACGACCAACCGTGGAGTAGTCCGACGAACCCATATCGTCTACGTCGTCCTGAGAGTCCTCATGAACCTCATCTTGTGGCGGCAAATCGTCCACGACGGCAAAGGAGCCGGTCATCGCAAAGGGATCGTCAACCAAAACGGCGTCATCAGCAGGTGCGGCGTCATCGCTGTTCGGCATGTTGTTACCGGATACGGCATCATCATCGAATATGGCATGGTCGCCAAACACCGTGTCAACTTCTTTGGCGGCGACGGTTCGGGCAGAAAACGACAGAGGGTCCCAGTCGTCATCACCGTCGATGGCCACGCCCTCGACGGGATCGGTCGAACCAAGCGGCGACCATTCGTCATCCGAAAGAAGCGGCTCGTCATCATCATGAGCCGCGGGCTTGGCGGAACGAGCGACAGGAGCGCTCTGCGGCGCGCTCTTTCCCTGGGCTGCCATCAAAAACACCGCCGTCTCATCGGGACGCGGCACACGAGGAGCCTCGGAGGCGACCGGCGTCACGCTGGCGCTCGATTGAGCGGCGGCCAAAAAGACAGCCGTCTCATCGGGACGAGCCGAAGAAAGAACCGTACGGGGAAGCGCCGTGCCGGCACCGGCGGCACGCAAGTACACGGCCGTCTCGCCCGGGTCAGCGGCAGCGGACCAGGCGTTTCGAATCTCGTTATCGAACGAAGCGGCCTCGGGCGCGGGCGTCTGAGGAGCCGACCCTTTTGCAAAGTGAGCTCCGCGCTTTGATTCTTCCTGTGGCATCGCTCAGTCCTCTCTCGTGATCGGGGCAACTGTCGCCCCGCAAAATGCAACTAAGTCATCGGGAGCAAGCTCAAGCTGATAGCCGCGCTTGCCACCCGAGATAAAAATGGTATCCCAAAGGACGCATGTCTCATCGATCAGCGTCCGGAAGCGCTTTTTCATACCGACCGGGCTGCAACCGCCGCGGACATACCCCGTCGCGGCAAGCAAATCTTTGACATGCATCATGGTCAGCGACTTTTCGCCTGCGGCGCGCGCGGCGGCCTTGAGGTCGAGCTCGTCGGCAACGGGAATGCAGCACACGACATGGTCGTTGGACGGCGTCGTGCAGACCAGGGTCTTAAATCCCTGACCGGGCTCCTCGCCGAGCTGCTCGGAAATCGCGACGCCCAGACCTGACGATTCATCGCCATCGTCTTCGTACGTATGGAGAACATAGGAGATGCCGGCGCTTTCCAGCTCGCGCATCGCATTGGTTTTTGGCGTCTTAACAGCCTTTGCCATGGCACATCCTTTCCCTCGCAGAGCGACGCAAGGATTAAGTATAGGGCCAATTCCGCCGCATATGCCATCTCGACACACAGAAGCGCCACCGAATCAAAAGGAATCGGTGGCGCGTCGGTACTACAACGTCTCTTTACTGCGCGTCGAGCTGCGCCTGACGCTCACGGTCACGCTTGAGCAGCGGCGCCAAGAACTTGCCCGTGTAGCTCTGCGAACATGCCGCGACCTGCTCGGGCGTGCCTGAGACCACGACGGTTCCGCCGCCATTGCCGCCCTCGGGGCCCATATCGATCAGGCGGTCGGCAACCTTGATGACATCAAGGTTGTGCTCGATCACCAGAACCGTGTTGCCCGCATCGACCAGGCGCTGCAACACGTCGAGCAGCTGGCGAACATCCTCAAAATGAAGGCCGGTTGTGGGCTCGTCCAAAATATAGAACGTCTTGCCTGTCTGACGACGATGAAGCTCCTTGGCGAGCTTCACGCGCTGTGCCTCGCCGCCCGAAAGCGTCGTAGCGGGCTGGCCCAAGCTCACGTAGCCCAGACCCACGTCATATAGGGTCTGCAGTTTGCGCTTAATCTGCGGGATATTCCCAAAGAAAGCCAGTGCTTCGGTGACACTCATGTCGAGCACGTCCGAGATTGTCTTGCCGCGGTAGGTAACCTCGAGTGTCTCGCGGTTATAACGCTTGCCGCCACATACCTCACAGGGGACATAGATATCGGGAAGGAAGTGCATCTCGATCTTGATCTGGCCATCGCCCTTGCACGCCTCGCAGCGACCGCCGCTTACGTTAAAGGAGAAACGTCCCGGCGAGTAGCCGCGCGCCTTCGACTCCGGCGTGCTTGCAAATAGCGCACGCAGATCATCCCACAGGCCAATATAGGTCGCAGGGTTCGAACGCGGCGTACGACCGATCGGCGACTGGTCGATATCGATTACCTTATCGATGCACTCGATGCCCTCAATCTTCTTGTACAGCCCCACGGGACGCGTCGAACGATGGATGGCATTCGTAAGCGCGGGCGCAATCGTATCGGTGACCAGGGAGCTCTTGCCCGATCCCGAAACACCGGTAACGACTGTGAGCGTACCGAACTCAATCTTGGCGGTAACGTTTTTGAGGTTGTTAGCGCGGGCGCCCGTGATCTTAAGACAGCCGCGGCCGGGCTTGCGGCGCTCATCGGGCACGCGGATCATCCGCTTGCCGGTCAAATAAGCACCCGTCATGGAATCGGGACACGCCATGATATCGGCAGGCGTTCCTGCAGCGACCACGTGTCCGCCGTTAACGCCCGCACCGGGACCCATATCGATCACGTAGTCGGCAGCGCGAATTGTATCTTCGTCGTGCTCGACGACGATAACGGTATTACCGATATCGCGCAAGCGCTCGAGCGTCTTGATCAGGCGCTCGTTATCGCGTTGGTGAAGGCCGATCGACGGCTCGTCCAGAATGTACAGAACGCCCATGAGGCCGGCGCCGATCTGCGTTGCCAGGCGAATACGCTGGGCCTCGCCGCCGGAAAGCGTCGCCGAGGCGCGATCAAGCGTCAGATAGTCGAGTCCGACATCGACCAGAAAACGCAGGCGCTCCAGGATTTCCTTGACGATGCGCCCGCCGATAAACTGCTGACGCTCGGTAAGCTCCAGGCCCTCAAAAAACTCGAGCGACTCGCGACACGACAGGCAGCAGACATCGTAAATGGACTTGCCGCCCACGGTGACGGCAAGCATCTCGGGACGCAGGCGAGCACCGTGACAGCTCGAGCATGGCTCTTCGCGAATGTATTTCTCCAAGCGAGCCCTGGTGTTCTCGTTCGTCGTCTCGCTGTAGCGCTCGTACAGAATGTTGCGCACGCCCGAGAACTTAGTGTCCCACTGGCTGCGACGCCCATCGAGCTTTTGATAGTCGACCGAAATCTTCGTGTCGCCCATGCCATCCAAAAACGCACGACGCACCCGCGGGGGCAGGTCCTCCCATGGCGTATCGGCACTCACCTTAAAGTGTTTGCAGACCGCAGCAAAAATCTGCGGATAATAGTTGGAATTGCCGAACAGGCTGCCAAAGACTCCATCGGCAATCGACTTTGAGGGGTCTTCAATCAGCGCCTCGGCATCGACCGTCTTTTTAAAGCCCAAGCCATCGCACTCGGGACATGCACCATAGGGCGCGTTGAACGAGAAATCGCGCGGCTGCAGGTCGTCGATGGAATGCCCATGTTCCGGGCACGCCAGTGCCAGCGAATACTCCAGCAGCTCGCCCTCGGTTCCCTCGGGAGCGTCGCGGTCGGGCAGCATGTACACGTTCACGTTACCGTGCGCCAGTGCCGTCGCCTGCTCAACGGACTCGGCAATGCGACCCAGGGAGTTCTCTCGAATCACGATACGGTCGACCACGACCTCAATGTCGTGTTTGAACTTCTTGTCCAGGTCGATAGGGTCGTCAAGCGAGCGCACCTCGCCGTCGACGCGCACACGGCTAAAGCCCTCCGCACGCAGGTCCTCAAACAGCTTGGCATATTCGCCCTTGCGTCCACGAACCACCGGCGCCAACACAAACGCGCGACGGCCCTCCCCCGCCGCCAGCACCTTATCGGCGACCTGATCGGTCGTCTGACGCTCAATGACACGACCGCACTCAGGACAGTGCGGCGTTCCCACGCGAGCAAACAGCAGACGCAGATAGTCGTAAATCTCGGTTACGGTGCCCACCGTCGAGCGTGGGTTTTTGGACGTCGTCTTCTGGTCGATCGACACGGCCGGCGACAGGCCGTCAATCGAGTCCAGATCGGGCTTGTCCATCTGGCCCAAAAACTGACGCGCATAGCTCGAAAGGCTCTCGACGTAACGGCGCTGGCCCTCGGCATAGATGGTATCGAACGCCAGTGAGCTCTTGCCCGATCCGGAAAGACCGGTTATGACCACGAGCTGGTCACGCGGAATGGAAACATCGATATCGCGCAGGTTATGCTCGCGCGCGCCGCGAATAACGATAGAAGAATCAGACATGGAAGCTCCTTGCCTCCTACAGCTTCAAATCACACTGACGATGAGTTTAACGCACTCGACGCGCACAGATGTTCGTAATACAAGATTCGCAGACCTTTTGCGTTGTCTGACGCCGCAGACTGCACGCTCGGTCCGTCCTTTCGAATACTGCCGATCGCCTACCACGCATCATGAATGACTCCCGCTCGCAAACGAGGGTACAATGACGCTCGTGTCACACCGCGGGGCTCCGGCCCCAACATATACAAAGGAGTCATACATGGGTTGCGAGCACGCACAGGCAGCCGGCGGGCAAACGTCGCCGTCGCAATTTGAGGAGAATACGCTGTCCGAAGTCAAGCGCGTTATCGCCGTGCTTTCCGGCAAGGGCGGCGTCGGCAAGTCATTCGTCACCGGCGCCATTGCCACGGAGCTTTCCCGCCACGGTCACAAGGTCGGCGTCCTCGATGCCGATATTACCGGCCCCTCTATCCCTAAGATGTTCGGTATGAGCGGACGTCACGTCCATGCCCTCGGCAACCTTATGCTGCCCGAAATCTCCGAGCACGGCGTCAAGGTTATGAGCTCTAACCTGCTGCTCCAAAACGAAACCGACCCCGTCCTCTGGCGCGGTCCGGTTATCGCGGGCGCCATCAGGCAGTTCTGGAGCGAAACCTCATGGGGCCCCATCGACTACCTGATGGTCGACATGCCTCCGGGAACGGGCGACGTCGCCCTCACCGTCTTCCAGTCGCTGCCCGTCGATGGCATCGTCATCGTCACGAGCCCGCAGGATCTGGTCTCGATGATTGTCGCCAAGGCGGTCAACATGGCCGAGAAGATGAACGTGCCCATTTTGGGAATCGTCGAAAACATGAGCTATATCGAGTGCCCCGATTGCGGCAAGAAGATCGAAGTCTTTGGCAAGAGCAAGCTCCCCGAGGTCGCCGAGCGTTACAACCTCGAGATCCTAGGGCAGCTTCCCATCAATCCGGCACTCGCCGAGGCTTGCGACAAGGGCGAGGTTGAGACCGCACTGCCCGACGGTATGCTGCCCCAAGCCGTCTCTGCCGTCGAGGCCATTGCCCCGCACGAGACCGCCGAGGCCTAAGTGAACGCAAACGCCTCCTATGACGTCTTGGTAATCGGCGGCGGGGCCTCGGGTCTCGCCGCCGCCATTACGGCCGCACGCGCAGGCAAAAGCGCCTGCATCGTTGAGCGCGATGTTGCCTGCGGCCTTAAACTCCTTGCGACCGGCAACGGCCGCTGCAACCTTTCCAACGAATCAATTGATTTCCAGCGGTACAACCGCCCCGCATTCGTCGAATCCGTCATGGGTCCCCAGCCCGAGCAAGAGCTCGGCAGTTTCTTCTCCTCGCTGGGCATCATGACGACCTCCGAGGAGGGCCGGCTGTATCCGCGCTCCCTTCGTGCCGAATCGGTGCGCGATGCGCTTCTCAACGCTTGCAATCACCTGGGTATCACCTTGATCTGTGGAGCAAACGTTGCCTCGGCATTCAAAGCCCCCGAGGGCTGGGCACTCCAAATAGACCGTCCCGCGCGAGCACTCAAGGCAAAAAAGCACGACGACCGAAAATCGGAGGTCCGCTCGCTTCGGAAGGCGCTCGCCGACACCCCTCGCACGAACGAGACGCTGCAGGCAAAGGCCGTAATTATCGCTACGGGCGGCAACCCCGCCGACATCGCGAAGACGTTCAATCTTTCCCTCACACCGCAGCGCCCCGTCCTCTGCCCCGTGTCGGCATCGGTCTTCGGCGACCAGACTGCGCTCAAGACGCTGGATGGCCTGCGCGTCCGCGCCCGTTTGACGCTCACCCGCAATCACGAGGAACTCTGGCGCGAAGACGGCGAAGTGCTCTTCCGAACCTTTGGCATCTCGGGCGTTGCCGCCTTTAACCTCTCCCGTCGCGTCCAGCGCGGCGACACGATTCTGCTCGACGTTTTCCCCGACCTCTCCAAAGACGAGTTACTCGATATGCTCAATCAGCGAGTTGCGTTGCTCGGCGGCTTTTCACCCCGCGACCCCCGCTGGCTCGACGGTATGCTTGCCCCGCAGTTCTCTCACGTTGTCTGCACCGCATTCGAACAGTGCCACCCCGGGTCGCACGACATCATCCATCTGGTCTCAATCCTCAAGCACTTTAAGCTGCTCGTCGAGGGAACGACAGAGGAGCGTTCGGCCCAGGTCACGCGCGGCGGCGTGCCCATCGAGAGCGTCTCAGCTCCCAACCTCTGCATGAGCAACGCGGCAGACGCCCCACTTTACATCTGTGGCGAGGCGCTCGACATCGATGCCGATTGCGGCGGTTTCAACCTTGCATGGGCTTGGATCTCGGGTATTCGCGCTGCAAGCAGCCTATAGCCGCGCAGTCTATAATCAAAACGCATTCGGGCCGTCTGGGACACCGGGCGGCCTCTTTCTTGCATCTAAGGAGACCTCGATGATCGAAATCACCCAAGTCCACGCGTCACTCGATGAGGCCGGCGACGAAACCGCCTGCCTTGCTATTGGTAGACGCGCCGTCAAACGAGCCCTGCGATGCGAGGATTCCCAGATTAAAGCCATTGAGCTCCATCGCAAGTCAATCGACGCCCGTAAAAAGCGAGATGTCCATTTTATTTTGAGCTTTCGAGTCGAGCTGACAAGCTCCCGACTCGAGCAGGAGGCGGTCGACCGCGTCGCCGAGTGCGACCGCTCGCGCATCCGCATGGTAGACGGCGAGGCTCCTTCATTCCCCAACCCTGTCCCAAATGCACCCAAGGGGCGTCCCGTCGTTGTCGGCGCCGGTTGCGCCGGTCTCTTCGCCGCCCTGACCCTTGCCGAAGCGGGCCTTAAACCCCTGCTCATCGAGCGCGGCGACCCCGCGCTTCGCCGCTCGGAAGCGATTGATCTCTTTCTTAAGGAGCGTATCCTCGACCCCGACAGCAATATCCAATTTGGCCTGGGCGGCGCAGGGACCTTCTCGGACGGCAAGCTCAACACGGGAACCAAGAATCCTGCCCATCGGCTGATTCTTGAGACCTTCGTCGAAGCTGGCTCACCTCGCGACATCCTGTGGGACGCCAAGCCGCACATTGGCTCCGACATCCTCCCCACCGTCGTCACCAACATTTCCCAGCGTATCGAGCAGCTCGGTGGAACCGTCCGCTATCGAACAAGGCTCGTCAATATTCGAACCGATGGATCTGGCGCCATCACCGGCGTCGATGTCCAACCGCCCCAAGAAACCACAAGCGAGACAATCGCCACAAAGCACCTCATTCTCGCCTGCGGCCATTCCGCCCGCGACGTATTCGAGCTTCTCAAAGAACATGACGTTGCCCTCGCGCAAAAGACCTTTGCCATGGGTGTGCGCATCGAGCATCCACAGCGCGACATCGACCGTGCCCAATATGGCCCTTCGGCGGGGCACCCGGCACTCGGAGCAGCCCCCTACAAGCTTGTCGCCCATCTCCCCAACGGCCGCAGTGTGTTCTCGTTTTGCATGTGCCCCGGAGGACAGGTTGTCGCGGCCTCTTCCGAGCAAGGCCATCTGTGCGTCAACGGCGCCAGCCTCAATGCCCGCGACGGGCGCAACGCGAATGCCGCCTTACTCGTTAACGTCACACCTGACGACCTTCCCGGCGATGATCCGCTCGCAGGCATTGAGCTCCAGCGCGCCTGCGAGCGAGCCGCTTATCGCCTGGGCGGCTCCAACTGGAACGCGCCGGCACAGCTCGTCGGAGATTTCCTTGCTAGACGCGCCAGCACGGCACCTGGAAAGGTAAAACCGACCTATCCACTTGGCGTGACCTGGACGGCGATCGACGATGCCCTCCCGCAGCATATCGTCGAATCGCTTCGTTTGGGAATCCCCCTGCTCGGTAAGAAACTGCGTGGCTATGACCGCCCCGATGCGGTCCTCACTGGCGTGGAGACGCGTTCGAGCTCCCCGGTCACCGTCACCCGCGATCGAACATGCCACGCCGTGTCGACTCCGGGCCTTTACCCTTGCGGCGAGGGTGCCGGATATGCCGGCGGCATCATGAGTGCCGCCACCGACGGCATCCGTTGCGCTGAGGCGCTGATAGCAGACCTCTAGTGCACGAACTCCCGCGTCCAAACGACACAGGCCCCGAGCTCCACAGGGAACTCGGGGCCTGTTCGCTACTTCCTGAATCTTGCACCCTGGCGTTTTCTGCCCGAAGCAAAGGTAGAACCCTTGCGAGCCTGCGAACGCAAACGCTCGATCGTTTCGTCCTCAGATGCGCCCTCAAGCATCGCCCGAATCTGAACGACGGCATCGCGCAGACGCGCCGCCTCCTCAAAGTCCATGGCGGCGGAAGCGTTGCGCATGTCTTCCTCCATGGTCTCGACGATCCGCACGAGCTCGTCATGCGGCAGCCCTTCCAGCTGCTCGGCGAGCGTCTGCTCGGGCGCCACCG
This sequence comes from Collinsella sp., assembly GCA_048416615.1. GTDB lineage: Bacteria > Actinomycetota > Coriobacteriia > Coriobacteriales > Coriobacteriaceae > Collinsella. Next base: position 110,016 of record DBFSET010000028.1, read on the forward strand.
TCTCCGGCGCGGCGCCCTCGCCGTTTTCGTCGGGCGTATAGAACGCACCGTGACCCAGCGAATCGCCTCTCGAGCGCCCCTTCGAGCCCACAGTCTTTTCGGCCTCGGTAATAAAGCTCGAGATGTCGTTAATGGCCTTGCGGACCGTCTTGGGCACAATGCCATGCTCTTCGTTATATGCCATCTGAATCTCGCGACGGCGCTGCGTCTCCTCGATGGCTTCTTTCATCGAATCGGTCACAACGTCTGCATACATGATGACCTCGCCGTCGGCATTACGGGCCGCACGGCCAATCGTCTGAATCAACGAACGGCGGTTGCGCAAGAAACCTTCCTTGTCAGCGTCGAGAATTGCCACCAGCGAGACCTCGGGAAGGTCAAGACCCTCGCGAAGCAGGTTAATGCCAACGAGAACATCGATCTTTCCCTCGCGCAGCGTTCGCAAGATCTCGACACGGTCCATCGTCGCCGTATCGGAATGCATGTAGTTGACCTTAATGCCGGCATCAAGCAGATGGTCGGTCAGGTCCTCGGCCATGCGCTTGGTGAGCGTGGTCACCAGCACGCGCTCCTTGCGGGCAACGCGCTCGCGAATCTCGTCCTCAAGATCGTCAATCTGCCCACGAACCGGACGCACATCGATCTTGGGGTCGAGCAGACCGGTCGGACGAATAATCTGCTCAACGTCGTTCTGGCTAACCCGCAGCTCATAGTCGCCCGGCGTGGCCGAAACGTAGATGAACTGGGGAATCCTCGCCTCAAACTCATCGAAACGAAGCGGGCGGTTATCGAGTGCCGAAGGCAGACGAAAACCATGCTCAACCAGCGTCACCTTACGCGAGCGGTCGCCTTCGTGCATGCCGCGGATCTGCGGCACCGTTACATGGCTCTCGTCGATGATGCAGAGCATATCCTTAGGAAAGTAATCGATCAGGGTAAACGGCGGCTCGCCCGGTTTTCGGCCGTCCAGATGACGCGAGTAGTTCTCGATACCGTTACAGAAACCCATGGTCTCGAGCATCTCGAGATCATAGTCGGTGCGCTGCTGCAGACGCTGCGCCTCGAGCAGCTTATCAGTCGCCTTGAGCTCGGCCACACGCTTCTCGCACTCTTCGCTGATTGATTTCAGAGCCGCTTTGGCCTTAGGCTTCTCAGTCACGTAGTGCGAGGCCGGCCACACGGGAATGGCCTCGTACTCACGCAGCATCTCGCCGGTGACCTCGTCGATCTCGGCAATCAGCTCGACCTCGTCGCCAAAGAACTCAAACCGCAACGGATGCTCGGCATAGGGCGGATACACGTCGACGACATCGCCGCGCACGCGGAAGGTGCCACGTGCCAAATCATAGTCATTGCGATCGTACTGGATATCGATAAGCGCATGGATAAAGTCATCACGCTCGAGCGGCACCTTCTTGTCGACGTTCGGAGCTAGGCCCGCATAGTCCTCGGGGGAGCCAATGCCATAGATACACGAGACCGATGCGACGACGATCACATCGCGTCGAGATAGCAGCGATGCCGTCGCCTGATGGCGCAGCATCTCGACCTCTTCGTTAATCGAGGAGTCTTTCTCGATATACGTATCACTCTGCGGTACATATGCTTCGGGTTGATAGTAATCGTAGTACGACACAAAATAGACCACGGCGTTGTTAGGGAAGAATTCCTTGAGCTCGCTCGCGAGCTGAGCGGCAAGCGTTTTATTGGGAGCCATGACCAGCGTCGGCTTCCCCAGGGCCTCAATAGTCTTAGCCATCGTGAAGGTCTTGCCCGAACCAGTCACGCCCAGCAAAACCTGATAGCGATCTCCGTCCCTCACACCCTGCACAAGCGACTCAATGGCCTTAGGCTGGGAACCGGCGGGCTCGTATGGAGACACGACCTTAAACGGCACCTCAGAGCCCTCAACGCCAAAACGTTTGAGCTCTCCTCCAACACGCTCAACTTCAAATTCCGCCATGGATACTCCTAACTCATATATCTGCAGTATACGCAGGCGGCAGGCATAGTCCTATACGAACCGATCGGGATAGAGGGTCTTGTAGCGAACCCAGGCATTATTGACACGAATCAGATACGCCTGCGTCTCGGGAAAAGTGATTGCATTATGAAGCGACGTGCTCTGCTGCGCCCATCCGTCGACATTGCCCATGCCGGCGTTATAGGCGGCAATGGCACTGTCAGTCGACCCGTTAAAATACGTTAGAAGATACGAAAGATACGCACAGCCAAACTCGATGTTCGTAGCGGGATCGTTAAGGCTGTCGGCTGAATACTCGCTACCATCGACAAGACCCTTGGCAATCATATCCTGGGCAGTCTCGGGCATCAGCTGCATCAAGCCCTGTGCGCCTTGATTCGACTCGGCCTCGGGATCCCAATTCGATTCCGACTTTATGACGGCACACACCAGATACGGATCAAGATTGTGCGAAATGCTCGATTGCTTTACGTACGCCTCGTAGTCAATTGGATACAAAGGCTTAAAGAAGGCGGCGGGAGCATACGAGTAGACGAGCGAAATAAGGCCGAAGACGAACATAACGGCAAGTGGCGCCACGCGATACCACGTAAAGAAACGTGTCTTAGGCATCGGTCTCCTCCCTATCCACTACATCCCCGAAGCCATGACGCGCAAGCCATGCGTCCAGTTGTTCAAAGAGCGAGTTATCGCCTGCCTCATTATCGATTACCGTCGTAGCGAGATTGCAAAGCGAAGCCTCATCAGGTTGGCATGCAGAGCGCGCATCAAAATCAGAGGACTCCATACCACGATGAATGGCACGCTCGCGACGAACTGCTAAAGGAGCGCTGATAACCAGAATTTCATCAGCCAGGCCAAAAGCATCCTCAAAACCAGTCGGGGCAGAAACCTCGACAACCGCAAAGGGATAACGGGGGGACGAAACCGTGCAGCAAACCGGATCAAGAATCCTCAGTGACAGCTGTTCGATGAGAACCGGATGAACGATGCCATTGAGCCGCGCGACTGTATCAGGAGAGGCGAAAGCTCGAGCAGCGAGGACATTGCGGCGAATGCCGCCCTCCCCGTCCAGAATGTCCCAACCGAATTCTTCCGCGAGGGCATTGACGATATCGGAGCCTGGCACATACAGCGATTTGGCAAGCTCATCCAGATCGATAAGCATGGCGCCATGAGATTCGAGATAGCGGCAGGCAGTCGACTTACCCGAAGCAATATTGCCCAAGACAAAAACGGTAAACATCAAGTCCTCCCTAACGCCAATGGGAGTTATTATCGCGCAAATACAAAAGAAGGACTCAAAATACAGCCAAACAGTAAGAGAAGCTAAACGAAGGCGAGTTCGTGTATTACAACCCTCTATTAAACGCAAAGAAGGGGGAGGCCGCGAGGCCTCCCCCTTCTTCAAGTCATGCGACGGCTCGGTGCCGTCCACCGGTCAGCGGCGCCCTGGCCTCCCACGGGCTGACCCCGCAGTACTCTCGGCGCGATGGGGCTTAGCTTCCG
>DBFSET010000029.1:0-3072 GCA_048416615.1 Collinsella sp.
TGCGACCTCGCAAAGGAGAGTGGCATCCTGCCCCGTTCGGGAAAGGCCGCGAATTAGCTGGATGAGGGGCGACGCGCCACCTCGGATCTCTTTTGGGAGGTTGCGGTCCCGGGCGCTCGGGCAGGCCCCGCCGCATCGCAGAAGGGAGCCGGGAATGATCTACGCGGGTGTGGACATCGCCAAGACGGACCACGTCATAGGGGCGGTCGACGAGCGCGGGGCGGAGATGTGCCCGCCGATGCCGTTCAAGAACACCGAGGCCGGGCTCGAGAGGGCCGTCGCGTGGCTCGAGGGCCTTGCGGGGTCGCCGTCCGACGTCGTCGTGGGCATGGAGGCCACCGGCCACTACTGGATGGCGTGCTACTCGTTCCTCGTCGCCCGGGGCTACTCGGTCGCCGTGATAAACCCCATGCAGGTCAAGGCGGTGCGCAAGCTCAAGGGGCTCGACAAGGTCAAGAACGACCGCGTCGACGCCGGGCTCATAGCCGAGGCGCTGCGCATAGGCCAGTACGACGAGACCAGGCTCGCCACCGACGAGATGGCGTCGCTGAGGTCGCTGTCGCGCTACCTGCAGTCGCTGCGCGGCATGGTGGCGGAGCTCAAGACCCAGTGCATATGCCTGATGGACGCCCACTTCCCCGAGTACGCCGGGATATTCTCGGACATGTTCGGGGCCGGCAGCCGCGCGGTGCTGTCCAAGTCCCCGCTGCCCTTCGAGCTGGCGCGCAGGCGCGCCGACTCGCTCGCCCGCGACATCGCCGAGGCGTCCAGGCGCGGCGGCAAGTCGTCCGGCTACGCCGCGAAGATCAAGGCCGCGGCCAAGTCGTCGATCGGCGTGAGGCTCGGCCAGGAGGCGGCCTCGTTCCAGGTCAAGTCCCTGATAAGGCAGATCGAGTTCGCGGATTCCGAGTGCGCCGGGGTCGAGGCGAGGCTGAGGTCCCTGCTCGACGAGGTCGAGCCGCTCGTGCTGACGATACCCGGGGTGTCCTACGTCACGGGCGCCCAGATAGTCTCCGAGATAGGCGACGTGTCGCGCTTCCGCAACGCGCCCGCCCTGGTGAGCTACGCCGGGCTGAACTCGTCGGTGAGCCAGTCCGGGCAGTTCGACAGCGGCGGCGGCCCCATAACCAAGCACGGCTCGCCGTACCTTCGCCGCGCTTTGTGGCTGGCGGCCAACCGCGCCAGGCAGTACGACCCGGGGCTGCGCGCCTTCTACGACAGGAAGCGCGCCGAGGGCAAGCCCCACCGCGTGGCCGTCACGGCCGTGGCGAGGAAGCTGTGCCACATCGTGTTCGCGGTGATGCGCGACCAGGTCCCGTACGACCCGGGGAGGGAATAGGGCGGTCCATGCCGGATTCTTCGCAGGCGGCCTCGCCGCCCGCTTCGCCATGCCCGAAAGCATTCGATATTCGGTTCTCAAGCTGCAACGTTCGGATAATTTGCTGTTCTCGAAAACCTACGGTTTAGCCCTTGACTTCATATAGCTGGTCTCCTTTCGTTATGCAAAACCTGCCGACGCGATGCGGCGGATGCTCGGGCCGGCAGGTTCGCCAAGCAGGGCGAAGCTTCCGCGACGGTCTCATGCCGCAAGCGATGCGCGACGGTGAAAACCGCTGCGCGCAGCAGACCGACGGCGGGGCAAACCTAGTCGGGGCCGCCTTCCGGCAGCCCCGATCGATTCCCTATTCCCAGTTCAAAACCGAGTCAATGACATCCAGGAGTCCCTGCACGTCCTCGGCGGTGGTGTAGCGGCCCATGGAGATGCGCAGCGCCCCGTGCGCGGCGTTCGCATCGATGCCGATAGCGCGCAGCACGTGGCTGGGCTCAAGCGAATGGGAGCTGCACGCCGATCCGCCCGAGACGCCGAAGCCGCGCATGTCGAAGCGCAGGATGAGCGTCTCGCTTTCCAGCGCATCGACGAGCACGTGCACGATGTTGGGCAGGTAGTCCTGCGAGCCGGGCGCTACCTGGACCGTGGGACGGACGCCGGGCTTTTCGGCAAGCGCGGCGTAGAGCTTGTCGCGAAGGGCACCCAGACGCGCCTGCTCATCGGCCTGCTTTTCCTGAGCGACCTGGATGGCGGCGGCGAAACCCGCCGCGCCGCAGACGTTCTGCGTGCCGCTGCGACGGCCCGCCTCCTGGCCGCCTCCGAGCATATATGCGTCGAAGGGGGTGCGGCTTTTCACGTACAGCGCGCCGACGCCCTTCGGGCCGCCCACCTTGTGAGCGGAAAACGATGCGGCGTCGCAGCCCCAATCGACCACGTTGACGGGCACCTTGCCAAGCGCCTGCGTGGCATCGGTGTGGAACAGCGCGCCGGCGGCGTGCGCCGTGCGGGCAAGCTCGGCCACGGGTTGCACCGAGCCTACCTCGGAGTTCGCCGCCATGACGCTGACGAGCACCGTTTCGGGGCGCATGACCTGCTCGAGCGCGGCCGCGGTTATGAAGCCGTTACGGTCGGGTTGCACGCGCGCGACCGAGAAGCCCATCTGCTCGAGGCGCTTGGCCGGGGCCAGGACCGCATCGTGCTCGATGGCGCTGACCACCACGTGCGGCTGGGCGCTGCCCGCCCCTCCGAGGCGTCGGGCGTGCGCCGCCGCCTGCGCCAGGCCGATGATGGCGGCGTTGTCGGCCTCGGTGGCGCCGCTGGTGAGGACCACCTCGTCGGGACGCGTGGCGCCTAATGCGCGCGAGATGGCGCGACGGGCATCCTCGAGCGCGGAGAACGCCGCACGACCGGGGACGTGCAAGCTGTTGGCGTTGCCGCCGAAGGCGATGTTGGCGCGGCCGGGCACCATGTAAGGCGCCATAGCCTGAGCAGCTTCCTCGCAAAGCGGGGCAGTTGCCGCGTAATCAAGGTATACGTAGTTTTCCGGGACCTTCGCCACCATGGGACGCCTACGCCTCCTTGGATGCCAGCGCAGCCGCACGAGCCGCCTCAGCGGCCTGCGTGACCTGGGCGATGGCCGCCGCGGGATCATCGGCGCCGCACACGGCCGAGCCGCACACGAGCACATCGGCGCCGGCGGCGGCCACGAGCGGGGCGGTTTTCACGCCGATGCCGCCATCGAC
>DBFSET010000030.1:0-4531 GCA_048416615.1 Collinsella sp.
CGTGAACTTCCTGAACATCTTCGAGGACCACGTGGCCGGCATCTTCGGTGCCACCCGTGCCCCGTTCTCCTTTAAGAAGCTTGCCAAGCAGGCCGCTCGCGACATGGAGGATCAGACTCTGGTGATCAACGGCGTCAACACCGCGCCGGCACTCTATACCATCCTGATCGCCGCCGACGACGATCCCATGCTCGCCCCGTTCTACCCCGAGCTTTCGCGCGAAGTTCGCGAGTTTGTGAAGGCACAGGCCGAAAAGCGCCGCTATGTGTTTGTCGGCGAGCCCCTCGTTCGCTTTATGATCGACCCCCAGCTGCGTGCCGGCAAGTTCTCGGTCTTTGCCGAGAACGTCGACGCCCCCACGCTCGGTCGTCTGTACGAGGAAGAGCGCGCCTACCAGAATGGCCTGGGCCAGAACAACTCGGCCGCAAGCCGCGCCGCCAGCGCTCCCCGCGCCGGCAAGCAGCAATTCGCCGCTCCGCAGCAACAGCGCCCCGCCGCCATGCCCCAGCAGCCGGCGCCCCGTGCCACCGCTCCCGACCCGCTCGCCGTGGCCGATCCCTTTGCGCCCAACGTCCCCGACCCCGCCGCCGCGCCCATCCCCGTGCCGCAGACCGTCTCTCGTGACGCCCTCGCCGGTATGGGCGGAGCCGCCGCGACCGGCGCCGCCGTGGGCCTTGGCGCCGCGGCCGGTATTGCCTCCAACATGGCGAGCACCCGCGCCCCGCAGCGCCCGCTCGCCCAGCTCGTCGACGTCGTGAGCGGCGAGAGCCACAGCATCACTTCCGCGCAGGTGACCATCGGTCGCGAGCGTTCGGTTTCTGACATCGCCCTGCGCGACCCCAACGTGTCTCGCCGTCACGCCCAGCTCACCTTTACCGGTTCGGACTGGTCGATCGAGGACCTCAATTCCACCAACGGCACGCTCGTCAACAACCGCCGCATCACGCGCTGCCCGCTGCGTAACGGCGACCTGCTGACGTTTGGCCTGAGCACCTTTGAATTTAGGGGATAGTCGCTTATGAACATCGATATCGTCCTTTTTGCAGGCCGCATCGTCCTGGTCGCCCTGCTCTACATCTTCCTGTTCGCCGTCATGAAAACCGGCGTGGGACTCGTACGCGGCCAGCGCCGCGACTCCGCTATCTGGACGATCGATGTGGACAAGGGTCCGCGCGGCATCCGTGGCATCCATGTAGACATGCTCGGCCCCGTTATCGTGGGCCGCTCGCCGTCCTCGGACATCTGCATCAACGAACCGTTTGTCTCGGCCTCGCACGCACGCTTTTCGCTGCAGGGCCCGGCACTCATCATCGAAGACCTCAACTCGCTGAACGGCACGCTCGTTAACGGCCGTCAGCTGGTGGAGCCCGCAACGCTGCGCGAGGGTGATGAGGTCCAGATTGGCGACGTGGTCATGAAGGTGAACCGTCGATGATCGACGAGGAGAACAAGTCCGCAACCATGCCCGAGACGCCAACTGCCCCCGCAGCTGCGCCGGCCCATGCCGCTCCGGCGCGCCCTGCGACCGTGGAGCCCGAGGACACCGTGTTCTCCCTGCCTCTTTCGCATGTAACTCAAGAATATCCGGCACTCGTCGATGACGAGGACGCCGCCACCGAGCAGCTCGACGCCCCCATCGGCGCGCACGCTGCCGAGCAGCCCGCGGAACCGGAGGCAACGCCCGCACCGGCTCACTTTGCCGAGCCCGTCGCCGAGGCGATTAACGAGAGCGCTGCCGTGTTTGCAGCCCCCGAGCCTGCCGCGCCGGTATTCCCCGTCGCCCCGGCAAGCGAGGCGGCACCCGCATCCGCAACGCCCGCCGAAGTCGAGCAGCCCGTTGCCGCGCCCGCCGCAGCTCCCGAGCCCTCCGCTCAACCCCAGAGCACGCCCGCGCCGTCGCACTTTGCGACGCCCGAGCCGACGGCTGTCGAGCCGCAGCAGGACGGCGATCCCGCCGACCGCATAACCGAAGATCTCAACCTTCCGGACGTCTCCGACGCCGAGTCGGGCAACGATGCCGACGCCGTCTCCCCCGGCGACACCGCCGAGATCGATGTCGCCGCCGTGGAGGCAAAGCTCAAAGATCCCGGCTCGACCATGAGCTTTGAGCCGCTGACCGACGAGCGCATCGAGACCGACTCGACCTACGACGCCGGCACCACCACGCAGCTTATGTGGGGCGCCCGCTCCGACGTCGGATGCGTACGCCCGCACAATGAGGACTCCTATCTGGTGCAGTCGCCGCTCTTTTGCGTGTGCGACGGCATGGGAGGACACGCCGCCGGCGAGGTGGCATCCTCCATCGCCGTCGAGACCATCGCCAAGACGGCGCCGCAGTCCGCCGACGCCGCGCGCCTGGCCGCAGCCGTTGAGGCCGCCAACGCCGCCGTGATCGAGGCCGCCCTCAACGGCCTGGGCAAACCCGGCATGGGATGCACGGCCACCTGCGCCTACATCGAAAACGACACGCTCGCCATCGCCCACGTGGGCGACTCGCGCGCCTACCTGCTCCACGAGGGTACGCTCATCCGCGTGACCCGCGACCACTCCTACGTGGAGGAGCTCGTGGATGCCGGCGAGATTACGGCCGACGAGGCCCGCGTCCACCCCAACCGCTCGGTCATCACCCGCGCGCTGGGCTCGGATCCCGCCATGTATGCCGACCACTTTACCCTGCACATCGAGGAAGGCGACCGCCTGATTCTGTGCTCCGACGGTCTTTCGAGCATGATTCCCGATAGCGATATCGAGAACATCGCAACGCAGTCCTCGAGCGCACAGATCTGTGTCGACAACTTGGTGGACGCGGCACTCGCCGCCGGCGGCCACGACAATGTGACCGTGGTGGTCGTCGACCTGGTCGACGACGGCGTCATGCGCGAGGCAAAACGCGTCCGACGCCGCAATGTCACCATCGCCGCCATCTTGGCCCTTGTCTTTGTGCTGGTAGCAGGCATCTGGGCATACACGGGCATCACCGGCTCCTATTACTTGGGAACCTCCCACGGCAATGTCGCCGTCTGGCGCGGCCTGCCCGGCAAGACGCTCGGGGTCGAGCTCCACTGGCTCGAGAGCGAAACCAGCATCAAGCTGTCCGACCTGCCCGAAGACACGCAAAACCGCCTGAAGGCAGGCATTCCGCAAACGAGTGTCGACGATGCGCAGGACACCATTTCCAAGTACCGCCATCAGATTGACGAAGAGCAGACCCGTCAGGTGATTGACGCGCAAACGATTCGCGACAACACCGATCAGGAATCCACCTCCGAGTCAGATTCCGAGAAAACCGCCGAACAGTCAGCCGAGGCCGAAGCCTCCGATAAGAATTAGAAAGGGAGTGCCGCTTATGAGTCGCCGCAACACCGAACTGCTCTTGCTCATCGCCTCGGCGTTCCCCGTCATCCTGCTCTATGCGATGTACGTGCTCACCGCGGGTGCCACGATTTCCTTTGAGACGCTCGCCGTGCCGATCGGCCTGTTCGCCGCCTTCGCCGCGGCGCATATCGCCGTGCGCATCCTGGCGCCCGGCGCCGACCCCGCCATCCTGCCCATCGTCTTTGTGCTCTCGGGCATCGGCATCACATTCGTGACGCGCTTGGCCCCCGACCTCGCCATCTCGCAGCTCATCATCTTGTTTGTCTCGGTGGCGCTCATGGTGGGAACGCTCGCACTGGTCAAGAACCTTGACGTGGTCATGCGCTACAAGTACACCTTTGGCATTATCGGCATCATCCTGCTGATGCTGCCGATCTTTATCGGCACCACGATCTCGGGCTCCAAGCTGTGGATTCGCATCGCGGGCTTCACCATCCAGCCCGGCGAGTTCGCCAAGGTCTTCATCGTCTTGTTCCTGGCAGGCTATCTGGCCGAGAACCGCGAGCTGCTCTCCATCTCCAACCGCAAGATCTTGGGCCTCAAGATTCCGCGCTTCCGCCTGCTGCTGCCGCTGTTTGCCGTGTGGGGCGTGTGCCTGCTCATCGTCGTCTTCGAACGCGACCTGGGCTCGGCCGTCCTGTTCTACACCATCTTTTTGCTGATGCTCTATGTTGCCACGGGACGCTTTTCGTACGTCATCATCGGCCTTGCGCTGCTGGCTGTTGGAGCCGTGGGCGCCTACAAGTTCCTGTCTCACGTGCAGGTGCGCTTTCAGGTCTGGGTCGATCCGTTTAAGGATGCCCAGGGCCAGGGCTACCAGATCGTACAGTCACTTTACTCACTGGCTGACGGCGGCCTGGTTGGTGTCGGCATTGGCAACGGCATGGCAAACAACATCCCCGTCGTCGAGTCCGACTTCATCTTCTCGGCCATCGGCGAGGAAATGGGCCTTTTGGGCGGCGGCGCCGTGCTCATCCTGTTTATGCTTTTTGCCGTGCGTGGCCTCACCACGGCAGCCCGCGCCAAGTCCGACCTTGCCGCCTTTAGCGCGACCGGCCTTACGGCGGCCATCAGCTTCCAGGCATTCTTAATCGTTGGCGGCGTAACCCGCCTGATCCCGCTGACCGGCGTCACCCTGCCCTTTATGAGCCAGGGC
>DBFSET010000031.1:0-12682 GCA_048416615.1 Collinsella sp.
GGCCTTGACGACGAGTTCCGCGTCATCGTCTCCCCGTGGATCCTGACGGTGCTCGTGACCGACCGCCTGGCCCGCTACTACGAGACGGTCACCAAGCACAACCTCAAGTATCGCCGTTACTATCACCAGTTCGACTACTAAGAGCAAATAACGTTTGTGTAATTGGGTCCCGCTCCTATATGGAACGGGACCTAGTTTGGGTTGGAGAGAAATTATGAGCTACCCCCTGCTTGCTGTTATGAATATCAGCCATCGTTATTTTGACCTGGAGGAATTCTTTTCTTCGGCGGCGGCATCGGGCTACACGTGCTGCGAGCTTTGGACGGGTGCGATGCATCTGTATGTCGATTGCCATGGCTATGATTCGCTCGAGCAGGCGAGGGAACTTTCGCAGCGATATGGGGTTCGGATTGTCGGCATTTGCCCCGAGCAGAACAATCCCAAGCCGTGGAATATCGCGGCGCGCGGGGAGGAGTCGCGTGCCCGTACGCTCGCGTACTTTAAGAACGTCGTCGACATTGCGGTGGAGCTTGGGGCCGAGCAGGTCATGGTTTCGAGCGGCTGGGCGTTTTTGAATGAGCCGATCGAGGACGCGTGGGCGCGTAGCGCCTCGATGCTGCGGTTGATTGCCGAGTATGCGGGCGAACGCGGCGTGCGGCTGGTGCTTGAGGCCCTGCAGCCGGTTGAGTCGATGATCGTGAATTCGGCGGCCGATACGAAGCGCATGATTGACGCGGTTGACCATCCGGCGCTCAAGGCGTGCCTTGATATGGGTGCCATGGCAGTGGCGGGGGATACCATCGACGATTACTTCGATGCGCTCGGCGATGATGTTGCCCACGTGCACTTTGTCGATGTTGCGGCAGATGGCACCACACATCTTGCCTGGGGCGACGGCGACCGCGATATGCGTGCCGACCTGGATAGGCTGGTGGCGCGTGGATATCGTGGAGTGGTTTCGGCTGAGACCTACGACGAGCAGTACTTTGCCAATCCGGCGGCAGCCGATGCCCAGGTCATGGCGGTGTATCGACGCGCGATTGGCGCCTAGGGCGAAGCGGGACGTCGTTCGGGGTCTCAGCCGTGGCTGGAAGCGGGACGCGCTTTCCGGTTGAGGCCTCTGGCGGAAAATGCGCCCCGGTTTTCGGCTGAATACTGGGACGCGCTTTCCCGATGGGGTGGGTCTCGGAAAGCGTGTCCCGTTCTGAGCGCCTATTCTGGGATGCCGTTTCCCGTTGAGGCTTCAAGCGGAAACTACGTCCCGGAATGGCCGCTCGAAATGGGATGCACTTTCCGTATGTTTCTAAATGAATACGGTGTGAGCGGTTGCGACGGATTCTCCCCGCAAGCACTCTAGTATGCTAAAGTACCCAGAAGACTGGCGGAGCTATGCTGGTCTTCTGTTCTATGTGAAGCACAACATGAGGAGGCTCACCAGATGACGGCCACACCGTGGGGATTCCGGGACATATTGCCCGAGGAGGCTCAGGCGCGCGAGGAGATTGCGCTGACGGTGAAGGGCTGCTTCAGGAAGCATCATTACCTGCCGGTCGAGACGCCGCTGCTCGAGGACAAGGGTTCGCTCGAGGAAGGCGGCCGCATTGCGGATACGCCGTTTAAGCTTTTCGATGATGACGGTCGCCTGTTGGTGGTCCGTCCCGACAACACGCTGCCGATCGTGCGCTTGGTTTCGACCCGCATGCGCGCGGCCGATCTGCCGCTGCGCCTTCGCTACGAGGCGCCGGTGGTTCGTGAGTGCCAGCGCAACGCCGGCGGCTCGCGCCAGTTTACACAGCTGGGCTTTGAGCTTATCGGTGCGGGCGATACCGCGGGCGACGTCGAGATTGTCTCGCTCGTGGCCGAGGCGGTGCGCAAGCTGTCGCTGTCCGATGCGCGCATTATCGCAGGTAGCGTGCGTCCGTTTAAGGAGCTGCTTGCGGCGTGCGAAGATCGCGAACTGGCTGCCGAGGCGCTGCGCTGCGTGCACGCCAACGACTTCGTGGGCCTCGATGCCCGCGTGGCGGCAAGCGCCGAGTCCGATGCCGTCAAGGCCGCCATTGGCGAGCTGCCGCGCCTGCACGGCGGCGCCGAGGTACTCGACCGCGTCGATGCGCTTCTGGCGGCGGCGGGCATTGTCGCGCCGCTCACGCGCGAGCTGCGTGCCCTGGTCGAGGGCCTGGCTCCCGAGGACGCCCAGGCGCTGTCCTTCGACTTCTCCATCATGAACTCTTTTGATTACTACACGGGCCTGGTCTTTAAGGCCTATGCCGGTGGCCTGCCCGATCCGGTGGGCTCGGGCGGACGCTATGACTCCATCTTTACCGGCGCATTTGGCGATGGTATCGAGGTGCCGGCGGCGGGCTTCGCCTTTTCGCTCGAGCGCTTGGAGGCTGCGCGCACCTCGGTCGAGGACGCCGCTTCCGACGGCGATCATGCCGTGGGCCGTGGCGCCGAGGGCCCGCTGCGCATCGCCGTGCCCAAGGGCTCGCTCAAGGCCGACACGCTCGACGTGCTCGAGGCCGCGGGCCTGGATGTCTCTGAGCTGCGTGACCCCGGTCGTCACCTGATCGTGCGCGGTCGTGACACGCGTGCCGGCGGGGGCGTGGTCGGAGATATCGAGTTTGTCATCGTGCGCCCCAGCGATGCGCCTGCCTTTGTGGGCTGCGGTGGTGCCGATTGCGGCATCTGCGGTTGGGACTCGCTCATCGAGGCAGACCTCAACCTGCTGCAGCTGGTCGACCTGGGTTATGGCCTGTGCACGTTTATCGAGGCGGAGCCCGCATGGCGCGCCGGCCAGGCCGAGCGCAACTATGCCCGCCGCGGGTCGCTTCGCGTGGCCACCAAGTACCCGCGCATCGCGAGTGTCTGGTATGCCGAGCGCGGCGTGAACGCCGACATCGTTTCTCTGCACGGTAACATCGAGCTGGGCCCCATCGTCGGCATGACCGATCGCATCGTGGACATCACCGCCACGGGCGCCACGCTGCGCGACAACGACCTGGTCATCACCGGCCGCATCATGGACTGCACGGCGCGCTTCTTTGTCAATCCGGGCGCCGCGCGTCTGGATCCGCGTGTGCGCAATCTGGCAGATCGCCTGGCCGCGGCCGTTAAGGACAAGCATTTTGAGCCCGTCGCGGGCTCGGCACAATAGCGCGAGCGCGCACGGGCGCCCCAACGTACGGGCTGCGGGCCGATTGGCGCCGCCGTCCGGCCTCTCGTTTTTCGAACACAACCTCGACCGATAGGGGATACCGATATGAAAACCATCAAGCTTGCTCCCGGTGAGCGCCTCGTTACCAACCAGCTCAACCGCAAGGGTGTGCTGCCGCAAAACATCGTCGACGCCGCCCGCGATATCGTGGCCAACGTGCGCGCTAACGGCGATGCCGCGGTGCGCGATTACTGTCGGCGTTTTGACGGTGTTGAGCTGCAGAGTTTTCGCCTGCCGCAGGAGCAAATCGATGCCGCGCTCGAAGGCCTCGATCCGGCCTTTGTCGCGGCGCTCGAAAAGGCTGCACGCCAGATTCGCGAGTTTCACCAGCGCGAGGTCGAGCAGAGCTGGTTTACCACGCGCCCGGACGGCACGATGCTCGGCGTTAAGGTGACCCCGCTTGCTGCGGCTGGCATCTATGTGCCGGGCGGCCGCGCGCAGTATCCCTCCACGGTGCTCATGAACGCCATCCCCGCCAAGGTTGCCGGCGTTAAGCGCGTGGTCATGGTGACCCCGCCGCAAAAGGACGGCCTGATCAGCCCCTACACGATCGCCGCGGCAAAACTCGGCGGCGTGGAGGAAATCTATATGGTGGGCGGCGCTCAGGCCGTGGCCGCGCTGGCGTACGGCACCGAGACCATTCCGCGCGTCGACAAGATCACCGGTCCGGGCAACGCCTTTGTCGCCGCTGCCAAGCAGATTGTCTCGGGCGACGTGGGAATCGACATGGTCGCCGGTCCCTCCGAGGTCTGCGTGCTGGCCGACGCCGCGGCCAAGCCCATGGTGGTCGCGGCCGACCTGATGGCCCAAGCCGAGCATGATCCGCTGGCGGCCTGCTATCTGGTGACCTGCGACGAGCAGTTTGCGCGCGAGGTCGAGGCGGGAATCGACATTCTGGTGGCGCAGTCCCCGCGCGCCGAGATCACGCGCGCCTCGCTCGATAACGAGGGCACCATCGTGGTGGCCGCCGACATGGCTGCCGCCGTCGAGGCCGTGAACACCGTGGCGCCCGAGCACCTTGAGCTGCACTGCAAGGATGCGATGGGCCTGCTCGGCGGCATTCGCAACGCCGGCGCCATCTTCGTGGGCGCTTGGAGCTCCGAGCCGCTCGGCGATTATGTTGCCGGCCCCAACCACACGCTGCCGACCGGCGGCACGGCCATGTTCTCAAACCCGCTTTCGGTCGAGGAGTTCGTCAAGCGCTCGAGTGTTATTTGCTATACGCCCGAGGGCCTGCTCTCCGACGCTCCCGCTACGCAGCGCCTCGCCGAGGCCGAGGGCCTGTGGGCGCACGCGCTTTCCGCCGCTCTGCGTCGCCGTGTGCTAGAGCAGGGCGAAGATGCCGTGAGCGCCGCGTCGCTGGCCGCGGCCGACCTGACCAAGGTCGCCTGGCCGGGCGACGCCGTGGCGACGATTGCCGAGGGCGTGGACCTGGCGGCTGCAGGCGCGGATGGCGCCGGTACGACCGGCGGGGAGGCCTAATATGGCCGAACTTACGCCGCGCATGAAGGAGCTCGTCCAGCCCTACTTGGCCGGTATCGAGCCCTACGATCCCAACTTTACGCCTACGCGCATCAACCTTTCGGCCAACGAGAACACCTATCCCGCGCCGACCGGCGTGCGCGAGGCGGTCGGCGCGGCCCTGGTTGCCACGCCGCTCAACCGCTATCCCGATCCCATGTCGAACGACCTGCGCGACGAGCTTGCTGCTTGGCATGGCGTGACGCGCGAGAATATCTGCGTGGGAAACGGCGGCGACGAGCTGCTCTATAACTACCTGCTGGCGTTTGGCGGCGCGGGACGGACCCTGCTCAACTGCCCGCCGTGCTTTAGCGAATATGCGTTCTTTGCGTCGCTCTGCCAGACCGAGGTGCGCGACGTGTGGCGCGACCCGGCGACCTTTGAGCTCGACCAGGCTGCCGTGCTTGCGGCGGCGCCCGAGTGCAGCCTGGCGATCGTGACCTCGCCCAACAATCCCACGGGCGACGTGGCTTCGCTCGACTTTGTCGCGGCCCTGTGCGATGCGTGCCCCGGCATGGTAATGGTCGACGAGGCCTACGTTGAGTTTGCCGACGATTCGTTTGGCGCGGCCACCACGGCGCAAGGCCTTATCGCCGAGCATCCCAACCTGGTGATTCTGCATACGCTGTCCAAGGCGTTTGGCGCCGCCGGCGCACGCTTGGGTTACGTGATCGCGGCGTCCGAGGTTATCGAGGTGTTCGCGGCGATTCGCCAGATCTATTCGGTCAACGTGCTGAGCCAGGCCGCCGCGCTTGCCTGCGTGCGTGCCCGTGATGCCTATGCGCCCGTGGTGGCGCAGGTCGCATCCGAGCGCGAGCGCGAGCTGTGCGCCCTGCGCGCGATGGCTGCTGAGGGCCTGCCCGTGGAGGCGTGGCCGAGCGCGGCGAACTTTGTGCTCGTGCGCACGCCGCATGCCACGCGCGTGCGCGAGCGTCTGCGTGACGAGTATTCGATTTTGGTGCGCGATTTTAGCTATGCGCCGGGGCTCGCGGACTGTCTGCGCATTACCGTGGGTACGCCGCGGGAAAACGACGAGGTGCTGGCTGCGTTTGCCGCGCTGGTGAAGGAGGAGATGTAGATGGGCCGTTATGCCGAGGTAACCCGTAAGACGGGGGAGACCGATATTGTCGTCAAGCTCGACTTGGATGGAGCCGGTACGTGTGATATCTCGACCGGCGTGCCGTTTTTCGACCACATGCTCAACGCCTTTGGCCGCCATGGCCTGTTTGATTTGACGGTGCATGCGGTAGGCGATGTGGAGGTCGACGCACACCACACCGTCGAGGACACGGGCATTGTGCTGGGCGAGGCGTTTTGCCAGGCGCTGGGCGACAAGGCGGGCATTACGCGCTTTGCCGATGCGGCGATCGCCATGGACGAGACGCTCGTGATGGCCGCCGTGGACATTTCGGGTCGCGGGCAGGCCTACTGTGAGCTGCCCGTGCCGACCGAGCGCGTGGGTACCTTCGATACCGAGCTGGCCGTCGAGTTCTTCTATGCCTTCGCGCGCGACGCCAAACTCACGCTGCACGTGCGCGAGCTGGCAGGCGGCAACTCGCATCACATTATCGAGGCCGCCTTTAAGGCTGTGGGCCGCACGATGCGCCGCGCCTGCGAGCTCGATCCCCGCGTGCAGGGCATCCCCAGCACCAAGGGCTTGCTGTAACCTGCCAAAAAGGGACAGGTTTATTTTGGCAGGTTTTATCTGCGGAAATGCTGTCTCATACGGTGGGTGAACGTTTGACCGACCAAAATAAACCTGTCCCTTTTTGGCAGGTTTTGAATGAGATAAGGGAGGGTCGCGTGGGCGAACCGAAGATCGTGGTGGTCGACTACCACAAGGGCAACTTGTCGAGCGTCGTGCGCGGGCTTGCGCGCGCTGGTGCCGCCGCCTGCACGTCGGACGACCCGGAGCAGATCCGTAACGCCGACGGCCTGGTCATCCCGGGCGTGGGTGCGTTCTACGATGCGATTGCCTTTATGCGCGAGAGCGGCGAGGCGGACGCGGTGCTCGACGCCGTTGCGGCCGGAACTCCGCTGCTCGGCATCTGCCTAGGCCTTCAGCTGTTTTTTGAGCGCGGCGACGAGGGCGTGCCGGCGGACGAGGGCGCGGTCGCCGACGGCAACACCTCCGAGCAGGCTGGCGGTCCCTGGGTCGATGGCCTGGGTATTATGCGCGGCTCGTGCACACGCTTGGAGTCGAGCCGCCTGAAGGTGCCGCACGTGGGCTGGAACCAGGTGCACATGACGCCCGCCGGCGCGGCCGATCCGCTCCTTGCTGGTTTTGCCGAGGGTGCCAACATGTACTTTACCCACAGCTACGCGGTGGCCGACGACGCCGATGCCGCCGATGTGCTGGCGCGCACGCACTATACGCGGAGCTTCCCGTGCATCGTGCGCCATGGCAACGTGTGGGGCTGCCAGTTCCATCCCGAGAAATCCTCCGCGCTGGGTCAGCGCATCCTTAAGAACTTCGTCAACATCGTCGAGGAGGCTGGCCGATGATCCTGTTTCCCGCAATCGATCTGATCGGCGGCAAGGTCGTGCGCCTGGAGCGCGGCGACCGCAGTCGCTGCAAGGTATATTCCGACGACCCCGTGGCCGTCGCCCGCTCGTTTGCCGAGCAGGGCGCGAACTGGGTGCATGTCGTCGACCTGTCCGCTGCCTTTGGCGAGGACGAGGACACATGCGCTGCCAACTCGGCGGCGATTAAGGCCATCTGCGGCGTCGACGGTCTGTCCGTGGACGTGGGCGGCGGCGTCCGCTCGCTCGCGCGCATCGACGAGCTGACCGGCTATGGTGCTCGCCGCATTGCGCTGGGCACCGTGCTGGTGACCGAGCCAGGTTTTGCCGAGGTGGCAGCCCAAGGCTTTGGCGAGCTGCTGGTCGCCGACATTGCCGCGCGCGACGGCCAGGTTAAGGTGAACGGCTGGCGCGACGGCGCGGGCGTGGCGCTCGACGATGCCGTGGCGCAGCTTACCGAGCTGGGCTTTAAGCATCTGGTGTATACCGACATCGCGCGCGATGGCATGCAGACGGGCATCGATGTGGCGGCGTATCGCCATGTGGCCGAGGTCGCGGGCTTTCCCGTCGTGGCTTCGGGCGGTATCTCGACGCTCGACGACATCTGCGCACTGGCCGCGGTGGGCGAGGTCGCGATTGAAGGCGCCATTACCGGTCGTGCGCTCTACGAAGGCAACTTTACGCTGGTACAGGCGCTGGCCGCCGCCCGAGGGGAGGAGTAGCCCATGCTTACCAAACGTGTGATTCCCTGCCTGGACGTCAAGGACGGCCGTGTGGTCAAGGGCGTCAACTTTGTGAGCTTACGCGATGCGGGCGATCCGGTGGAGCTGGCGCGCGCCTACGACCGCGAAGGTGCGGACGAGGTCGTATTTTTGGACATTACCGCGACGAGTGACAACCGTGCGACGACCATCGAGATGGCGGCGCACGCGGCCGAGGAGCTCGCTATTCCCTATACCGTGGGCGGTGGTTTTCGCGACTTGGCGGGCATGCGGACTATGGTTGCTGCCGGTGCCGACAAGGTGTCGCTTAACTCTGCCGCCGTGCGCGATCCGTCGTTGATCAGCCAGGCCGCCGCGGCGTTTGGCAGCCAGGCCGTGGTCGTGGCGATTGATGCCAAACGCGTCGGCTTACCCGGCGCATCCGGAGCCGACAAGTGGGAGGTCTTCACGGCGGGCGGTCGCAACGCCACAGGCATTGACGCGGTAGCGTGGGCCGAGGAGGCGGCTCGTCGCGGCGCCGGCGAGATCCTGCTCACCAGTATGGACCGTGACGGCACCAAGGCGGGCTTCGACTTGGCACTCACCCGTGCCGTGGCGCGCGCGGTGCCGATTCCCGTCATCGCGAGCGGCGGCGTGGGCACGCTCGAACATTTTGCCGAGGGCGTGATCGAGGGCGAGGCCGACGCCGTGCTGGCGGCCAGCGTCTTTCACTTTGGAACCTTCAGCATTCGCGAAGTGAAGGAGTATATGGCCTCTCAAGGTATTCCTGTGAGGTTGGACTTCTAGTGCTGCGGCTTGCCCAGGCACCGCATCTTGCCGCTCAAACCGTCGCTCGCGTACCAAAGTACGCGTCGCTCCTCTTTCGCGGCAACCTGCGGCACCTGGACAACCCTCGCCGACCGGCGATGTTTAAATTGGGGAATTGAAATGAAAGAAATTACTACTTCAGCGGATCTTAAATATGACGCCAAGGGGCTGATTCCTTGTGTGGTTCAGCAGTATGACACCGGTGAGGTGCTTATGGTTGCTTGGATGAACGAGGAATCGGTGGGGCTGACGCTTAAGACCGGGACCACGTGGTTTTGGAGTCGCAGCCGCCAGGAGCTCTGGAACAAGGGCGCGACGAGCGGCAACATGCAGGAGGTCAAGGAACTCTGGGCCGACTGCGATAGCGATACGCTGTTGGTCAAGGTTGACTCTCCGGGCCCGGCTTGCCACACCGGCAACCGTACCTGCTTCTTTAAGAAACTCGCCTAAGGCGGGCGCCCTGTTGGGCGCTCGGTAAAACGGAAAGGATTGAACTATGGGTGTGCGCACCGCAAATGTTCAGGATGGAAATATCGGTGAGACGCTGACGGATCTGGCCGAGGTGATTCACGGTCGTCGCGATGCGTCGCCACAGGAGAGCTACACCGCTCGTCTGTTGACCGATGTCGAGGACGAGCTGCTCAAGAAGCTTGCCGAGGAGGCGAGCGAGGTCATCATGGCCTGCAAGGATAACGATCACGACCACATCCGCTACGAGACCGGCGACCTGATTTACCATCTGCTCGTAACGCTCGAACGCTACGGTATCACCCTCGACGAACTGGCCGGCGAACTCAACGCTCGCCGCCACTAGTTTTAGGCGAGGGGCGTGGGTTGCCATTCTCCGGTGGGGTGGGGGATGTCGAAGGTTCGATAACCGCAGTCGTAGGCGTGGGCCTGGGCCTCGCGGATATTCCAGCAGATATCGCAGGCGCGGTGCGCGTCCGAGCCAAAGGTGATGGGTACCTCGGCATGGGCAAAGCAGCGCAAGAGGCCGGTCGCGGGGTAGTAGTCGTCGAGCCCCTTGCGCGGCGCGGCAGTCGAGACCTCAACGCGCCGATTCGTGTCGTGTGCGCATTCTGCCATCTGCCCCCAGAACGGCGCGGGGTCAAAATCGGGCGCAAAGCCCTCCTTCGAAAAGCGCATGACCAGGTCGGGGTGGGCCATCACGTCAAAGTTGAGCGGGCTTTCGCAGGCGCGACACCAGTCGTCGACGTAGCGCTCCCACACGCCGCGCACGCCCAGGTTTTCCCAAACGTGCAGGTTGGTGTCGTCGTCGATCCAACCGCAAAGGGAATCGGGCGTATCGGGGCGAGCGACGTTTTCTGTCCCCGCCGCTCCCGCAGCGCCGGCCGCAATATCTCCCGGGTTGCCAATCCAATGCACGCTGCCCAAGCGCACTATGGCACCCGCGGACCAGCGCCCAACCAAAGGCTCGCAGCCCTCGTACCAGTCGCATTCAAAGCCATAGATAAGCTCGAGCTCCGGCGCGATCTGCGCGGCAAGCTTGCGGGCATCCTCAAAAGCCAGACGATGTGCCGGCAGGTCGCCCTCGACGACCTGCACCTCGCAGTTGGCGTCCATGCTGGCGGGCAGGGTGAGGTGGTCGGTCGAGACCATGACGCGGCAGCCGGCCGCAGCGGCGGCGCGAACGTTGTCCTCAAACGAGGCGTGCCCGTCCGAAAACGAGGTGTGGGTATGGCAATCGACCAGCGGGCAAGCGGGCATGGCGGCTCCTTTGCGTCAAGCGAATCCGCTCCATTGTAATGGCGCAGCCTCGGCGCGTCGTACGCGCGGGGTGCCGAAATCGATCGGAAAGGCTGCGCGGCGCGGCCTCGCTTGCGCTCTCAAAACATGTACGTCAGCCTCCAAAAGCTGCAAATAATGACATGTTTGGAGGCTGATGTACATGTTTGGATTGGGGCGAGGGCGGCGACGGACGAAAGTCGCGCCTGTGCCACGTCCGATGTGCTAGCGTTTGGGTGAATAAAACGAGCCCGTGCGGAAAGGATCCGGACCGTATGCCATGCGATAGCAAATCCCCGCTGTCTCGCGAGACCGATGCGCCCGAAACCATCGTCAAGCTGGAATGCGACATCGACGACGCGTCGCCCGAGGTACTCGCCTATGCCGCCGACCGCCTTCGCGAGGCGGGCGCCCGCGAGGTGCACTGGCTGCCCCTCTACTGCAAAAAAGGTCGCCCCGGCTGGCAGCTGCAGGTAATCTGCACCCATGAGGATATCGAGCGCCTGCAGACGATTATCTTTTTGGAGACCACGACCAACGGTATCCGGCGCCAGGTGATGGAGCGCGTCTGCTTGCCGCGCCGCTTTGAGCAGGTGGCGACGCCTTGGGGCGAGATATCCGTTAAGGTGGCGACTCTGCCCGACGGCAGCGAGCGCGCGGCTCCCGAGTACGAGGATTGCGCCCGTCTTGCCCGTGAGCACAACGTGCCGCTCCAACGCGTGATGCAGGCGGCTCAGAGCGCGGCGTTGCGATTTGAGTGATGCGGGCGAGTGACGCGCCGCGCCAATTCAATTAACCCCACCGAAAGGACCACCATGAAATACCTTATCGCTTCCGACATTCACGGCTCGGCATACTGGACCGAGCGCCTCTGCGCCGCCATCGAGTCCGAGCAGCCCGACCGCATCGTGCTGCTGGGCGACCTGCTCTACCACGGCCCGCGCAACGACCTGCCGCGCGACTATGCCCCCAAGCGTGTGATTCCGCTGCTCAACGCCCTGGCCGACCGCATCATCGCGGTGCGCGGCAACTGCGACGCCGAGGTCGACCAGATGGTGCTCGACTTCCCCGTCATGGCCGACTACGCCACGCTGTTCGACGAGACCGGCCGCGAGCTGTTCCTGACACACGGCCACGTCTTTGGCGCCGGCATGCACAACAGCGTCGACCACGCGCCCGCGCTGCCCGAGGGCTCCGCGCTCGTCTACGGCCACACGCACATCAAGGTTAACGAGGCAAGCGAGGCGCACCCGGGCCTGTGGCTCTTCAATCCCGGCAGCGTGAGCATTCCCAAAGACGGTACGCACAGCTACGGCATCTACGAGGGCGGTGCGTTCCGTCACGTGATCATGGAGGAGGACTAACCATGGCGCAGCACATGGCTCAGCAAAATGACGAGGGCTCGCGCGATCTGTCCACGCTGGTCGACGCGTCGGCCGAGCTGCAGCATCTGGTGCAGACCATCTGGCGCCTGCGTCAGCCCGACGGCTGCCCGTGGGACCGCGAGCAGACGCACCAGA
The DNA here is from genome assembly GCA_048416615.1 of Collinsella sp. Lineage (GTDB taxonomy): Bacteria > Actinomycetota > Coriobacteriia > Coriobacteriales > Coriobacteriaceae > Collinsella. Next base: position 12,054 of record DBFSET010000031.1, read on the forward strand.
GCATCGGCAAGAACATGATCGAGGAAGCCTACGAGGCGCTCGATTGCATCGAGGCGGACGACGCGGCGCACCTGCGTGAGGAGCTCGGCGACGTGCTCATGCAGGTGGTACTGCATGCGCAGATTGCGGCGGACGCCGGTGAGTTTACGCTGGCCGATGTGGCACGCGATATCGACGCCAAGCTCATCCGCCGCCACCCACACGTGTTTGGCGATGCGGATGCCGATAACTCCGACGAGGTGCTCAAGATCTGGGACGAGGTCAAGCTTGCTGAGAAGGCCGCCAAGGACAGGGCCGTGGCAGCGGGCGAGGCTGCGCCCGAGGGCCTGCTCGACGGCGTGCCCACGCACCTGCCGGCGCTGATGCAGGCTCAGAAGGTGTCGCGCAAGGCGGCTGCCGTGGGCTTTGAGTGGGAGACGGTCCAGGACGTGTGGGACGAGGTTGCCGAGGAGCGTGCCGAGTTTGAGGCCGAGGAGCCCGGCTCGCCCGAGCGCGAGATGGAGTTTGGCGACCTGCTCTTTGCCTTGGTCAACGTTGCGCGCAAGGAGGGAATCGACGCCGAGAGCGCTCTGCGCGCGAGCACGGCCAAGTTCCGCCGTCGCTGGGCTGCGATGGAGCAGATGGCGGCC